>NZ_JBFAPI010000029.1:0-57460 GCF_040676615.1 Asanoa sp. NPDC049573 | reverse complement strand
CGCGACCACGTCGCCGACCGGGCCGGGAAAGATCCGGAGCCCGTCGGCGCGCTCCGGGCCGCAGACGTAGCAGGTCGGGAACGGGTGGTCGGTGAAACCGGCGTAGCCCTGTGCGGCCTCGACGGCCGACGTGAACGCGACCGGCGGTGCGCCGACCTCGAACGGGTCGACCGGGCGGACCGTCGCGACGACGGCGCCGGCCGGGTCGAGCACCCGGTCGCCGTCGGCGGCCAGCGGCACGTCGAGCGGCGGCGGCTTGACCAGCGTGACCTCCGGGACGCCGCGGTCGACCAGTGACGCGAAGGTGCCGGCCGAATACCCGCCGTTGCCCGTGCCGGGCGGGCCGTTGAAGCGACCCGCGATCATCATCGAAAGCCCGTCCACGCTGCACACCCTTCCACATGGGGGCCCCGCGTCCGGCGTTCACGCAATCGACATCCCTGCACCTGTTGTGCGACACGCGTGTGGTAGCCGGCACACTTACACAGAACGCATGGACCTCCTGACCAGGACCGGCGGCTACACCCTGCTGATCGCAGACGACGCGCAGCAGGTCGCCGCCGCACAACGGCTGCGCTACCAGGTGTTCGCCGGGGAGCTGGGTGCGACCCTGCACACGACCGTGCCGGGCCACGACGTCGACGAGTTCGACGAGTTCTGTGACCACCTGATCGTCCGCGACGACAAGTCCGGCGAGATCGTCGGCACCTACCGGATGCTGCTGCCCGGGCGCGCACCACGTCGCTACGCCGAGACCGAGTTCGACCTCACCGCGCTGGACCCGCTGCGGGACCTGCTGGTGGAGACCGGCCGCTCGTGCGTCGCGCCCGAGCACCGCTCCGGCGCCGTGATCAACCTGATGTGGGCCGGCATCGCCCGCTACCTGCATCTGCACAACAAGCGCTGGCTCGGCGGCTGCGCCTCGATCGAGCTGGAAGACGGCGGCAAGACCGCCGCCGCGGTCTGGGAACGGGCCCGGGAGAAGCATCTCTCGCCGCCCCGGATGCGGGTCCGTCCGCTGCACCCGTGGCAGCTCCAGCCGGCTGAGCCGTCGACCACGTCGGCCCTGCCTCCGCTGCTCCGCGGCTACCTGCGGCTCGGCGCCTGGGTCTGCGGCCCGCCGGCCTACGACCCGGACTTCGACGTCGCCGACCTCTACGTGCTGCTCTCGACGGACCGGATCGACCCGCGCTATCGCCGGCACTTCCTCGGCGAGGACCAGTGAGCCTGTGGCGGCCGCAGAACGACTGCGGCACCGACTGCCTGCTCACCGGTGCCGAGCCCACCGAGGCGCCGAAGGCGGTGCAGGTCCTCCGGTTCGTGCGGCTGATGGGCGCGCTGCTCGTCGGCGGGCTGCTCGTGCCGGTCCTGCCGCTGCTGGGCGCCCGCGGCCGGGACCGGGCCGGGCGGGCCTGGGCCCGGCTGACCCTGGCCGCGCTCGGCGTGCGGGTGCGGCTGCGCGGCCGGCCCCCGAAGAGCCGCGCGCTGGTCGTGGCCAACCACGTCTCCTGGCTCGATATCGTCGCGCTGCAGGCGGTGGCGCCGGGCCCGATGCTGGCCAAGGTCGAGGTGCGCCGCTGGCCGCTGTTCGGCGCGCTGGCGGCGTCCGGTGGGACGATCTTCGTCGACCGGTCCCGCCCGAAGACGCTGCCCGGCACGGTGGCCGACGTGGCCGACGCGCTGCGTTCCGGCGCCGTGGTCACGGTCTTCCCCGAGGGCACGACCGGCTGCGGCTCGTCGGTCGGCACGTTCCGCCCGGCGATGTTCCAGTCGGCGATCGACGCGGGTGCCCGGGTCGTGCCGGTGGTGCTCAACTACGGCGGCCCGGCGGCCTCGTTCGTCGGCGACGAGACACTCTGGAACTCCGTACGCCGGGTGCTCGCCATGCCCCGCCTGGTCGCGTCGGTGACGGTCGCGCCGGCGCTGCACCCGGAGCCCGGAGCCTCCCGCCGGGCGCTGGCCCGGGTCGCGCAGGCCGCGGTCGGCATGCCCGTGTTGACGCCGGTGACGCCGCTCGCCCAGGCCGAGCCCCAGCCGGTGCCGCTGGCCCTCGCGGCCTAGCCACGATCCCGAGGGCGCTGGCATATCGCGATGTATCGCGTTATGCTCAAGCGGCTTCGGGAGGTGAGCCGTGTCCAATCGCTGGACTGTCGAGGAGCCGCGTCAGATCGTGCTCGACGCGCCCATCGATCGGGTCGACGTCAACCTCGTCTCCGGCCGGGTCAACCTGGTCGGCGGTGACGACGGTCCGGCCCGGGTCGACATCAACCGCGCCGGGCGCACCCCGGTGATCGTCGAGGTCGTCGACCGTACCCTCGTGATCCGGCACAACCGGCTACCCAGGTTCCCCGGCGTGCTCTGGTGGCTCGGTCAGCTCCGTCGCCGGTTCCGGGTCGACGTCTCGATCGGCGTGCCCCGCTCGACCGCCGCCTACCTGCGGCTGGTCGACGGCGCCGTGGTCGCCGCCGGCCTGCGCGCCGACACCGAGGTCGACCTGACCTCCGGCCGGATCACCCTGATGGGCCTCGGCGGGCGCACCCGCGCCAAGGTCGTCTCCGGGCCGGTCGAGGCGCTCGGCGTCGACGGTGACCTGAGCCTCAAGACCGTCTCCGGCGAGCTGGTCCTGGCCGACAGCGCCGCCGACCGGGTCGAGATGACCACCGTCTCCGGCTCGGTCACGTGTGATCTTGACAATGCCCATCACCGCGAGCTGCGGCTGCACACCACCTCCGGCAGCGTCACGGTGCGGGTCCGGCAGGACGCCGACCTGGCCGTCGACCTGCACACCCAGTCGGGGCAGATCACCACCGCCTTCCACGGGCTCGGCGCGGAGAAGCACGGCGCTTCGCAGCACCGGCGCGGGGTTCTCGGGCTGGGAACCGGCAAACTCTGGGCGACGACCGTTTCCGGCAGCATCGCCCTGCTGGCCCGGCCGGTCGACGACGACGAGGAGACGCCGGAATGACGGCCGTGTTCAGCCACGGGCGGTTGCGCCTTTACCTGCTCAAGCTGCTCGACGACGGGCCGAAACACGGCTACGAGCTGATCCGGCTGCTGGCCGACCGGTTCCACGGCACCTACTCGCCGAGCGCCGGCACGATCTATCCGCGGCTGGCCCGGATGGAGACCGAGGGCCTGGTCACGCACACCGCGGCGGGTGGCCGGAAGACCTACTCGATCACCGACGACGGGCGGGCCGAGCTGCGGCAGCGGGCCGGCGAGCTGGCCGAGCTCGAACACGACATCAACGCCTCGGTCGCCGACCTCGCCGACGAGATCCAGGCGGAGGTACGCGGTGCCACCCGCGACCTCAAGCGCGAGCTGCGCGAGGCCGCCCGGCAGACCCGGCGGGGAAGCTGGCTGGTCGACGTCCAGCTCGGTCGGCCGGCCGCCGCCGACCCGGCCGACGACTTCGACCGGCGGCTGGTGGCGTTCGCCGACGAGGTGCGTGCGATCGTCCGCCGTGGGCGGTTCAGCGACGACCAGCTGCGCACCGCGTCGCGCCTGCTCGACGGGGTGCTCGACGGGCTGCGCCGGATGCAGCGCTGACTTCGCACATCGCGCACAGCCGACTTTCAGCTTCAGTCCAGCGGCGACACAGCGTACGGGTAAATGATGGGTGTCATGGCCGCTCCACAGACCGAAGCGAGACTGCTCGTCGTCGAAGACGACCCCAACATCCTCGAGCTGCTCTCCGCCAGCTTGAAGTTCGCGGGCTTCGACGTGAGCACTGCGACCAGTGGCAGCTCCGCGGTCAGCGCGGCCAAGGACCGCCGGCCCGATCTGGTCGTGCTCGACGTGATGCTGCCCGACCTCGACGGCTTCGAGGTGATAAGGCTGATGCGCGAGGGCGGCACCCGCACGCCCGTGGTGTTCCTGACCGCCCGCGACGCCACCGACGACAAGATCCGGGGTCTGACCCTCGGCGGCGACGACTACGTCACCAAGCCGTTCAGCCTCGAAGAGCTGACCGCCCGCATCCGGGCCGTGCTGCGCCGCACCACGGCCGGCGACCAGAGCGCCTCCCGGCTCACCTTCGCCGACCTCGAGCTCGACGAGGAGACCCACGAGGTCTACCGCGCCGGCCAGCGGGTCCAGCTTTCCCCCACCGAGTTCAAGCTGCTGCGCTACCTGATGCTCAACGCCAATCGGGTGCTGTCCAAGGCGCAGATCCTCGACCACGTGTGGAACTACGACTTCCGCGGCGACGACAACATCGTGGAGAGCTACATCTCCTACCTGCGTCGCAAGATCGATAACGGACAGCCGCGGCTGATCCACACCCTGCGTGGCGTCGGATACGTGCTCCGCAAGCCAACGGGTTCCTAGGAGCGCAGCCGTTCATGCTGGCTCCCCTGCGCGGCACTCCGCTGCGCGTCAAGCTCGTCGCCGCCGTGCTGGCGCTGGTGACGGCCGCCCTGCTCGTCATCGGCGCGGCCAGCACCTTCTTCCTGCGCAACTATCTGCTCGACCAGGTCGACGGCAACCTGCGCAGCCTCAACAACAACGTGCAGGCGCTGCTGCGCGACAACATCCAGTTCGCCGTCGGCGACAACGCCTTCGCGGTCGCGTCGACCCCGGCCCAGCCCACCCTCAACGACCTGAGCAGCCGGCCGACCAGCCAGCTCTTCACGCCGGACGGGCCCGACCTGCCGCAGAACTACACGGGCCTGCAGCAGCAGTTGCAGAAGCACCACAACGACCCCTACACGATCAAGGCGATCGGCAGCCAGACCCGCTGGCGGGTGCTGATGGTGCAGCCGCAGGACAGCAACGCGATCGTCGCCGTCGGCTTCAACCTCTCCGACGTCGACCACACCGTCAAACAGCTGCTCTGGATCGACGGCCTGGCCGGCGGCACGGTGCTGATCGTGCTCGCGACGCTGGGCGCCGCGATAGTCCGCAGCAACCTGAAACCGCTGCGCCAGATCGAGCGCACCACGGTGGCGATCGCGGCGGGTGACCTGAGCCAGCGCGTGCCCGACCCGGAGCCGGGCGTCGACGAGCCGAAGACCGAACTCGGCCGCCTCTCCCGGGCGCTCAACGCGATGCTCACCCAGATCGAGACCGCCTTCGCCGCCCGGGCCGAGTCCGAGACGGCGGCCCGCGACGCGGCCTTCGCCGCACAGGCGTCGGAGGCCCGGGCCCTGCGGTCCGAGGAGCGGATGCGGCAGTTCGTCGCCGACGCCTCGCACGAGTTGCGTACGCCGTTGACCACCATCCGCGGCTTCGCCGAGCTCTACCGGCAGGGCGCCGCCGGCCCGCCGGAAGACACCGCACGCTTGGTCCGTCGGATCGAAGACGAGGCCGCCAGGATGGGCCTCCTGGTGGAGGACCTGTTGCTGCTCGCCCGCCTCGACCGGGAGCGACCACTGTCGCTGTCCCCGGTCGAGCTGCGGGTGCTGGCCAGCGAGGCGGTGCAGGCGGCCGGCGCGATGGCGCCGCAGCGGCAGATCGGGATCGACGTGGCACCCCGGGCCGGTGCGCTGGTGGTGCGGGGCGACGACGCCCGGCTCCGCCAGGTGCTCGGCAACCTGCTGACCAACGCGATCATCCATACGCCGCCCGACGCCGAGATCAGCGTCCGGCTCCGGTCCGACGGCAGCTACGCGATCGTCGAGGTGGTCGACACCGGCCAGGGCCTCTCGCCGGACCAGGCCGAACGCGTCTTCGAACGGTTCTACCGGGCCGACGCGGCGCGCCGCCGAGACCGGGAGGCCACCAGCACCGGGCTCGGGCTCGCGATCGTCGCGGCCCTGGTCCGCGCGCACGGCGGCAACGTCGAGGTCGACAGCGTGCCCGGGCAGGGCTCGACCTTCCGGGTACGGCTACCGCTGGCCACCGGCGACGACGACCACGACGAACACGGCGGTCCCGAGGACCAGGGTGGCCCCGACGGCGCCGATCACCACGGTGGTCCCGAGAGCCACAACGGCAACGGCGCGGATCCGGGCCGGCACTCTCAGACAACACTCAGCCCGGCCCCAGGCCCGTCGCAGAGCGGTGGGGAAAGGTAAATGTCATGACCGAGCACGAAAGCGACCCCCGGCGATCCGACCCCGAGTGGAGCGCCGAGCCGGCAGCCGAGTCCGACGCGACCGCGCCGGCGCGTCCGGAGGGCGCCGAGCAGCCGACCGCGTACCAGCCGGCGGCGGAGCGGCCACCGGCGTATCAGCCGGCGGCGGAGCGGCCACCGGCGTACCAGCCGGCCGGGGAGCCCACGGCGTATCAGCCGGCCGCCGAGCGGCCGACCGAGCAGCAGCCCACCGTCCCCCAGCCGGTCAGCGGCACGCCCGTCACCGGCCAGCCGCACAGCCCGTGGCAGCCGCCGGCGCCGCACTACCCGCAGCCTGGCCAGGGCTACCCGCAGGCGGGATACCCCAACTACAGCTACCCCGCGGGCCAGCAGCCGGGCTACGGCCAGGCCGGCTACCCGGCGGCGCACGGGTCCCAGCAGCCGCACGGCACACCGATCCCGTGGGTCGGCCCCGGCGGTCCCGCCGGCCCGGGCGGCCCGCCGCCCGGCCAGCCCTGGCAGCAGGCGCCCGGCCCGCACCGGCCCAACCGGGTCGGCCGCTGGATCGCGGCGGTCGCCGTGGCGCTCGTGCTGCTGCTCGGCGCCGGCCTGGTCGGCGGCGTCATCGGCGCCGCCATCAACGGCAACGACACCGACAACTCCGCGGCCCGCGCGGCGGCGGCTCCGGTGATCAACCGGTCGTCGCTCGCCGAGATCGCGCAGAAGGTCGAGCCGAGCGTCGTCTCCATCACCACCAGCAGCGGCGAGGGCTCCGGTGTAGTGCTCACCAGCGACGGCTACGTGCTGACCAACAACCACGTCGTGGCCAGCGCCACCGGCGACACCGTCACCGTCGTCTTCGACAACGGCAAGCGGACCACCGCCAACATCGTCGGCACCGACCCGAAGACCGACCTGGCCGTGGTCAAGGCCAGCGGCGTCTCCGGCCTGCCCACGGTCAAGTTCGGTGACAGCGCGGCGGTGCAGGTCGGCGACACCGTGCTCGCTCTGGGCAGCCCGCTGGGCCTGCAGGGCTCGGTGACCGCCGGCATCATCAGCGCGAAGGACCGCACGATCCGCACCCAGTCCGAAGACGAGCAGCAGAGCCCGTTCCCGAGCCAGCAGCAACAGCAGACGGTCAACTCGCTGTCCGGCCTGCTGCAGACCGACGCGCCGATCAACCCCGGCAACTCGGGCGGCGCGCTGGTCAACACCAACGGCGAGGTGATCGGCATCAACACCGCGATCGCCACCTCGGGCCAGGGCAACGGCAGCATCGGCGTCGGCTTCGCGATCCCGAGCGCCAAGGCCGAGCAGGTCTCCCAGGCGCTCCGCAACGGCGACAAGATCTCGCACCCGGCGCTCGGCGTCTCGGTGACCGAGAACGAGAACGGCGGCGGTGCCCTGGTCAGCGGCGTGACCGCCAACAGCCCGGCCGCCAAGGCGGGCCTACAGCAGGGCGACATCGTCACCAACTTCGGCGGCGAGGCGATCAACAGCTCCGACGATCTGGTGTCGGCCGTGCAGTCGCACAAGGTCGGTGACCAGGTGCAGTTGACCTACACCCGGAACGGCGCGGAAAAGACCGCAACCGTGACGCTCGCTGAAGCGTCTTAACTCCTAGATACGCGCACACCAAGGACTCGCGAGCCGCGTGACCCGCGGAGACGGTCCTCCTCCCAAATGGTGGCGGGTGGCACGGCCCTCGGGGGTTGGTCGTGCTGCCCGCCACCGCCCATGTCCGCCCTCGGTGACCGGCTGGTGACCGCGGGCGGACGTTCCCTGTGCGTCGCTGTCGGGTTACGGACGCGAGGTCGATTCCGATCTATGACCGGCCTACTGTGCTCCCTCGGTGGTTAAGGGGGAGGGTGGCGGGGTTGTGACGGTCGTCGAGACCCGGGTGAGTGTGTGGGAGGCGCTGGCCGGGCGGGCGCCCGGGCAGCCGGTCGGTCCCCACGACCCCGGCATGTGGGCGGCCGTCGTCGAGCGGCTCAACCCGGCGCGGGCCCGGCCCGTGCTGCGCGCCGGCATCGAGCAGGCCGAGTTGGTCTCGGTGCGCGGTGTGCCCTACGTGATGCTCCGCTCGCCCGACGACCGCGGCGCCGCCTGCTACCTGCGGCTCACGCCGGAAGAGTGGCAGCTCGCGACCCTGATGGACGGCACGCGCACGGTGGCCCGCCTGGTCGCCGAGTTCGCCCGCATCGGCGGCCGGCTGGCACCCGACCAGGTCACCCGGGTCGTCGCCGACCTGGCCGCCAACCGGATGCTCGCCGAGTTGCCGGTCGACGCGTTCCGCCCGCTGGCCAAGGTGCACCGCCGGCCGTGGCCGGTGCGGCTGGGCCGGTCGCTGCTGGCGTTCGCCCAGGGCCGGCGCACGGTGGTCGCCGACATCGACCCGCTGGTCGGCTTCCTCTACCGGGCCGGTGGCCGGTTGTTCTTCCACCCGGTGGCCGTGGCGCTGCTGGCCACCGTGGCGCTGGTCGGCCTGGGCGCCTTCGGCTGGACCTGGTGGCACGGCGAAGAGTCGATCTTCCTGACCGGCGGTTCCTACGCGACCGGCGCGGCTGTCCTGCTCGGGCTCAACGTGCTGGCGCTGGCCTGTCACGAGTTCGGCCACGCCCTGGCCACCAAGCACGCCGGCCGGCGGGTGCCGGCGGCCGGCTTCCTCGTCTACTTCGGCATCCCGTCGGTCTTCGTCGACACCACCGACGTCTGGATGGCCGGCCGCCGCGCGCGGATGACCACCACCGCCGCCGGCCCGGCCACCGGGCTCGTGCTGGCCGGCACCGCCTCGCTGGTCGGGCTGCTGGTGCCGGAGGCCGCGCCGTGGATGTTCAAGCTGGCCTTCGCCTGGTACCTGAACGCGCTGTTCAACCTCAACCCGTTCCTCGCGCTCGACGGCTACTACCTGCTGATGGACTGGCTGGAGATCCCCAACCTGCGCGCCCGGGGTCTCACGTTCGTGGTCAGCCGGTTGCGCCGCCGACCCCCGCGCTGGTCGGAACTCGACCGGGAGGGGCGCCTGGTCGCGCTCTACGGCACGGTCGCGGTGCTCTGGCTGGCGATCGCGGTCAACCTGGGCTGGCGGATCTGGACCGACCGGGTCGCCGGGCTGACGATCGGCCTGTGGCGGTCCGGCTGGCCCGCCCGGATCCTGCTGTTCGTGGTCGTCTGCGCGCTCGCCGCGCCGCTGGTCTACCTCGCGTTCGGCTTCGCCGCCGGCCGCATCCGGGCGCTGCAGCGCCGGATCGAGTCGCGCCGCCGCGACCTCGACGCACCGCGGCGGCTCGACGCACTGCGGTCCTCGGCGCTCGGCCGGCTGCCCGGTGCGGCGCTGGCCGACCTGGCCGCCGTCGCCACCTGGGTCCGGCCGCGCACCGGCCAGCAACTCGTCTTCGCCGGCGCCGCACAGCGCGCGGTCTACGTCGTGGTCGACGGTGCGGTCGAGGCCCGCCGCCCCGACGACCCGTCCGGCCTGGTCCGCCAGCGTCTCGGCGCCGGTGGCGTGGTCGGGCTGGCCAGCGCGCTGAGCGGGGCACCGGCCGCGCTGGGCTGGCACACCGCCGGCACCACGCTGCTGTCCATCCCGCCGTCGGCCGTCTCCCGGGCGATCGGCCCGATCCCCGGCCCGCCGCCGGGCGAGTGGGACGAGGCCGACCGGCTCTTCGGCGAGGCGCCCGCGCTGCAGGCCCTCAGCCCCGAAGACCGGATGGGCCTGGTCTCCGCCGCCCGCCCCGCCCTGCTCGCACCCGGCGACCCGGTCACCCTCAGCGGCCCCACCGACGCGGTCGTCATCGAGGCCGGCACCGTGACGTTGCCCGACGGCACGGAGTTGCGCCGCGGCACGCTGATCGGCCCGATCGGCGACGGGCCCGGCGGCACCGTGGCGGTCGCCCGCACACCCACCCGGCTCTGGTCGGTGCCGGCGTTGCCGGGCACGCCGCTGCTGCTCGGCGCCGATCCCGCCGCGCTGGCGCGGGCCTCCGCGGCCGGCGCCGGCCCGCGGATCGGCGTGCACCCGGTGACCGGCTATCCGCCGCTGGCCGCGCCGCCCGGGCCGCCGCCGGTGATCGACGAAAACGTCGACGGCCGGTTCGAGCGCCGGCTCTGGTGGCTGGTCTCGCTGCTCCTGCTGCTGGCGCTGCTGCTCACCGCCACCAACTTCATCCCCGGGCCGGCGTGGGCGGAGATGCCCGCCGACCGGGCGCTGCTCGCGACCACCCGCGGCACCGCCGACGTCGACGTCAACGGGCGACCGCTGAAGCTCACCTCGGGTGGCAAGGTCTACGTGACCGAGGGCGACCGGGTGCGGTTGCGCGACCGGTCGCGGGCGACGCTGACCTTCCGGGGCGGCGCGGTCACCGTGCTCTGCGCCGGCAGCGGGCTCGACGTCGGTCCGCTGTGGAGCGAGGGCGACCGGCGCACGGTGCCACACGGCGAGCTGCGGCTCTCCACCGGGCGCGTGCTGGTCGACACCGCGAGCACCCGGAGCACCTTCCGGCCGCTGGCCCTGCTGCTCGACGCGAGCGGCGCGAAGCTGACCAACGACGGCGCGGCCTGGTACCAGGCCAGCACCGGCGGCGGCAGCACCGTCTCCACCGGTCGGGTGCGGGTCGACGACCAGCTACAGCCGGCCACCGACGCGGCGCTCGACTGCGGCGACGGTCGCGAGGTGCCGCGCCCGGCCGGGCCGACCGAGGAGCCGACGCCGAGCGACGAGCCGACCCCGTCGGAACTGCCGTCACCGACCGCGACGCCGACGCCGAGCCCCACGCCGCCGGTCGACGACAACGGCGGTGACAACGGTGGCGGCAACGGCAACGGCGGCAACCCGCCGCCGGGTGGGAACCCGCCGGGCGGCAACCCGCCCCCGGCCACCCGGCCGCCGGTGACCCGGCCGCCGACGACGAGCCCGCCCACGTCACCGCCGCCCGACCCGAACGACCCGCCGGCGGTGACCGGACTGTCCGCGGACCCTGACTCGATCACCCGGCAGTGCCGGTCGAGCGGCAGCACCAACATCAGCTTCCAGGTCGTCGACGACGATCTGGCTTCGGTGAACGCCTCATGGAATATCCCGAAGCTCGGCGAGAGCGGCGGTGTTGACCTTGGCAACGAAGGGTCGTTCTACGGCGGCCAAGTGACCGTTCCCTACACCGGCGACAACGCGCAGGGTGGCGTCGAGGTCGTGATCACTGTGCAGGCTGTCGATGAGATCAAGCAGGCCACCACGCGATCGATCTCGGTTCCGCTCGAACCCTGCACGCAAATTATCGGCTAAGGAGATTTGGTGCTCTGCTGGTTTTGTCAGAAGTCGGCGCGGGGGTCGTGCCGGTTCTGTGGGCGCGGGGTGTGCGAAGACCACGCCCGGTTCGGCCCGTTCCTGCTGGAGGTGCACCGCTCGGAGACGCGCGGCCGTGCCGAGGGCCTGGTCGTGGAGGACGCGGTGCAATGTGGCACCTGCCGGCCACGCCCACAGCCGGTGCCGATGCCGGAGCTCGACTGACGGGGCTACGGTAGGAGCGCGTCGATGGGAGGCCGGGCGATGAGTGACTTCGACGAGGTGCTGGAACGACTGGTCGTCGACCCTGGGTTCGCCAGCGCCCTCGCGTCCGACCCGCGGCTCGCCCTGGCCAGCTATTCGTTGAGCGACGACGAGCTCTCCATCCTGCACACCCAGGTCGGCGGCGCCGGTTCGACCGAGCACGGCGTCGAGACGCGGGCCAACCAGTCGAGCACGTTCGGCCTGCTGGGCTCGTTCGGCGGGCTGCTCGCCGACGGCATCGGCGGCTCGTCGGGCATCGGGCACGCGGCGACCAGCGGGCTCGGCGCCGCCGGCCACGGCGGCCTCGGCTCGGCCGGGCACGACGCGGCCAGCTTCGGGCCCTACGCGCAGGCCGAGGGCACCCACGGCGGGATGGGCGGGCTGGCCGGCTTCGGCGACGAGATCGGGCAGGGGCTCTCCGACACGGCGCCGGCCGGCACCGCGGGCATGGGCCACGCGCCGATCGCGGTCGACGGCTTCGGCGCGGCGCCCGGTGGCCACGCGGGCCTCGGCGCGGCGCCAGCCGACCACACGGCGCTGGGCGGCCACGCGGGCCTCGGCGCAGCGCCTGCCGACCACACGGCGCTGGGCGGCCACGCGGGCCTCGGCGCGGCGCCCGGCGACCATGTTGGCCTCGGCGCGGCACCGCCCGAGGCGGTCAGCTCCGGGCCGCCGGAGGGCTATCACACCCGGGTCGACGTCGACGGCGACGGCGACTGGGACAAGCACGTGCTGCTCGGCCGCGACGACGGTGGCGTCGACATCCTGGTCGACAACAACCACGACGGCCGGATCGACTTCGTCGGCCACGACACCGACGCCGACGGCCTGGTCGACTCGGCCGACTACGACAAGAACAACGACGGCTTCTTCGAGAAGACGATGTATGACGACAACGGTGACGGCTGGATGGACCGCACCGTGCCGCATCACCCCTGAGCGGCCCCGCTGCGCAGGTAGGTGAGCACCGCGACGACCCGGCGGTTGCGGTCGTCGTCGGGCGGCAGGTGGAGCTTGGCCAGGATGTTGCCGACGTGCTTGCCGACCGCGGCCTCGGAGACCACCAGCAGGCGGGCGATGGCCGCGTTGGAGTGGCCCTCGGCGACCAGCTGCAACACCTCCCGCTCCCGGTTGGACAGCTGGGCCAGCGGGTCGCGCCGGCGGCGTACGAGTTGGGCGACGACCTGTGGGTCGACCACCGTGCCACCCGCGGCGACCTGGCGCAGCGCGGCCACGAAGTCTTCGATGTCGACCACCCGGTCCTTGAGCAGATAGCCGACGCCCCGGCCGGCACCCGAGTCGAGCAACTCGGCGGCATAGCTCTGCTGGACATACTGGCTGAGCGCCACCACGGCGAGCCCGGGATGGCGGCGCCGCAGCTCGACCGCCGCCCGCAGCCCCTCGTCGGTGAACCCGGGCGGCATCCGGATGTCGGTGACCACCAGGTCGGGCACGTCGGCGTCGACGGCGGCGACCAGCGCCGGCGCGTCGCCGACGGCGGCCGTCACGGTGAAGTCGAAGCGGTTGAGGATGCTGGTCAGGCCCTCGCGCAGCAGGGTGCCGTCTTCGGCCAGCACGACCCGGGTCACCGCCACGGCAACTCCGCCCGCAGCAGCGTCGGCCCGCCGGCCGGGCTGGACAGCCGGGTCGTGCCGCCGACCGCCGCGACCCGGTCGGCGAGGCCGGTCAACCCGCTGCCCCGAGCGGGGTCGGCGCCGCCCCGGCCGTTGTCGGCGACCTCGACGACCAGCGTGCGGCCGGCGCGCTCGGCGGACACCTGTACCGCGGTCGCGTCGCTGTGTTTGCCCACATTGCCCAGAGCCTCCGCGACGACGAAGTAGGCCGTCGACTCGACATGCTCCGGCGGCCGCTCCGGCAGATCGATCGCCACGGTCACCGGCACCGTCGACCGGTCGGCCAGTTCGCCCACCGCCGCGGCCAGTCCACTGTCGGTGAGCACCTGCGGATGGATGCCGCGGATCAGCTCGCGCAGTTCTCCCATGAGCTGCTTGGCCTGGTCGTGCGCGACCGCGACGTTCCGCGCGGCGGGGCTGTCGGCCGGCAGGTCGAGCTGGGCGACACCGAGCTGCAGGGTCAGGCTGACCAACCGCTGCTGCGCGCCGTCGTGCAGGTCGCGCTCGATCCGGCGGCGCTCGGCACTGAACCCGTCGACCAGCCGGGCCCGCGAGCTGACCACCTCGGCGAGCCGGCTGCGGGCCTGCTCGTCGGCGTCGCCGAGCAGCGCCCGGGCCAGCGCACCGTGCGCGCCGGCGACCGCGGCCAGCAGATAGGGCACGGCCGGGAGCAGGACCAGACCGAGCAGCGCGTACGGCAGTGCCTCGCTCGGCGTGTCGATCGGGGCCCGGCCCATCGTGATCGGGTCGCCGGCGCGCACCACGAACGGGCTGGAGACCAGCGCGACGATGATCAGCAGTGCGACGGCGGTGCCGAAGTAGACCAGCGGGACCAGCGAACTGAGGGCGAAACCGTAGACCACGGCACGCCAGGTGGCGGCGTCGGTGTAGCGGTCGACCAGCCAGCGCCACCACATTCCGGGCACGGGCGGCGGCAGCCCGGGCAGCGGCCGGTCGTCGACCAGGCGGAGCCGGAACCGTTCGACGGCGGCCAGGACGACGGCGCTGACCGGCGCCACCGTGGCCAGCAGGAAGGTGCCGGCGCAGACCAGCACCGCGAACTGCGCCCCGGACTGGTCGAAGCCATGCCGGACCAGCCGGTCCCCGGCGACCACCCAGGGCAGGGCGACGGTGCCGAAGACCATCGTCGCGACGAAACCGATCGGAGCGGTGGTCAGCAGGTAGCCCAGTGCTCTCCAGGGCCACGCCGTACGCAGGAAAGTGGGTCTGGCCAGGGCACGCAACGCGTTCATGGCGACGACGCTAGTGACCGGCGGGTGCCCGTCCCATACCGCTGCGGATAGTCCTTGGGTATTGCTGGGCATACCCGACCGACTTTGCTCTGGCGTCGATGGTCATCGACGTTCCACCATTGCGGGCAAGGGAGGTGTTCGCGGTGGTGGCCATCGCCACGGATTCGCTGACCAAGGTGTTCGACGACGGCACCGTGGCGGTCGACCAGGTCAGTTTGGCGGCCGGCGCGGGGGAGTTCCTCGTGCTGCTCGGGCCGACCGGCTGCGGCAAGTCGACGATCCTGCGGCTGGTCGCGGGCCTGGAGGCGCCGACGTCCGGGCACGTGCTGATCGACGGCCAGGTGGTCGACCACCTGCCCTCCCGCGAGCGGCGGCTGGCGATGGTCTTCCAGGACTACGCGCTCTATCCACACCTGACGGTCGCGCAGAACATCGGCTTCCCGCTGCGGGTGCGGCACGAGACGGCGACCGACGTGTCGGCCCGGGTCAACGAGGTCGCCGACCAGCTCGGCATCACCCCGCTGCTGCGCAAGCTGCCGGGCGCGCTGTCGGGCGGCGAGCGCCAACGGGTGGCGATGGCGCGGGCGATCGTACGCCAGCCGCTCGGGTTCCTCCTCGACGAGCCGCTGTCCAACCTGGACGCTGGTCTGCGCGCCGAGCTGCGCTCCGACGTCGCCGCGCTGGCCCGCCGGCTCGGGGTGACCACCCTCTACGTCACACACGACCAGTCCGAGGCGATGACCATGGCCGACCGGGTCGCCGTGCTCCGCCGCGGCGTGCTGCAGCAGGTCGGGCCGCCGGAGCAGGTCTACAACGACCCGGCCACGCTGTTCGTCGCCGCGTTCCTCGGCACGCCACGGACCAGCCTGCTGGAGGGCGCCGTCTACGCCGACGGCGACCGGGTGGTGATCGACCTCGGTTCGCAGGTGATCGAGCTGCCGGGCGACCATCCGGTGCGGGCCCGGCACACCGACCGGGTCAGCCTCGCGCTGCGCGCCGACGCGCTCACGCCGGCGCCGCCCGGGCACACCGGCCCGGCCCTGTCCGGCGTCGTGCGGCTGGTCGAGCACCTCGGGCACGAGGCGCTGGTGCACGTCGACACCGGTGCGCTGCCCACCTCGACCGAGCGGTCCCGCCTGGAGGTGCCCGACGCGCCGACGCTGGCGCGGATGCGGCCGGCCGCACGACCGCCGACGGCCCGCACCGAATACGGCTTCTATCCGGTGTACGACCCGGAGCTGCCCGGCGAGCCCCCGGCGGTGGGCGAGGTGGTGGTGCGGGTGCCGGCGGTCGGGCTGCCCGCGCGGGATTCGACGCTCACGCTGGCCGTCGACGTCGAGCGGCTGCTGCTCTTCGATCGCACGGGTGCGCGGATCCGGCTGTCAGCCGGGTAGGCCGGCCAGGGCCAGATCGAGGCGTTCGGCGTACGGGCGGCTGATCGCGCCCTCGCCCGCGCGCACGGCGACCTTCTCGCGCAGCATCGCGACCTGGTCTTCGCGGGCCTGGGTCCGGTGCAGCTCGCGGACCAGGTTGCGCAGGTCGACCGCGGTGTCGCGGCGGATGGCACCGGCCTGCTGGCCCTCGTCGATGACGCCTTCGAGGTGGCTCATCGCCTCGCCCAACGACCCGGCGGGGGTGGTCGGCTCTGCTCGTGGCTCTTGCTGCGGCGCGGTCGGCGCGGTCGGCGCGGTCGACGCGGTCGGCGCGGTCGGCCCGGTTGGCGCGGCGGTGGTCGGTGCGGGCTGGGCGGTGCTGCGCGGTTTGTCGTCGCGAAGCAGCGGGACCAGTGCCGCCGTGCCGAGAGTGAGCAACGCGGCGATCGCGGCGGCGATCAGGATCGCCTGCCGTCCGGCGCGGCGCCGCGCCGGCGACGGTTCGGCTGCCGCCGCATGTCCGGCTGCCGCCGCATGTCCGGCTGCCGCCGCATGTCCGGCTGCCGCCGCATGTCCGGCTGCCGCCGCATGTCCGGCTGCCGCCGTAGGCCCGGCTGCCGCCGTAGGCCCGGCCGCCGCCGCAGGCTCGGCTGGCGGCGCTGGCCCGGCTGACGGCGCTGGCTCGGCCTGGGGCCCGGGTTGGGCGAGCGGCCCCGATTGGACCCGGGGCGCGGGTTCGGCGGGCGGCGCGGGTTGGGCCGGTGGCGCAGGTTGGGTTGGGGGCGTGGGTTGGGCTGGGGGCGTGGGTTGGGCCGGTGGCGCAGGTTGGGTTGGGGGCGTGGGTTGGGCTGGGGGCGTGGGTTGAGCTGGTTGCGGGGGTGTCTCGGTCGCGGCGCGCAGGGTTGCCGCCGCGGCGTATGCGGTTGGTCGGGCGGCCGGGTCGCGGGCCAGGCAGCGCAGGCAGAGGTCGGCCACGGCGGGCGGCAGGCCCGGCACCTCGGGCGGCGCCGGCACGACGCCGGCCCGCAGCGCCCGGGTCAGGTCTTCCCAGGTGTCGGCGGGCACCGGGACGCGCCCGGTCAGCGTCTCGTGCAGCAGCACGCCGAGCGCGTAGCTGTCGGTCGCGGGCTGCGCGGGCGTGCCGTCGAGCCGCTCCGGCGCTACGTAGGCCGGCGTGCCGAACGTCTCCCCGTCGGCGTCTTCGTCGGGCGCGCCGATCCGGGTCGCGATGCCAAAGTCGAGCACCTTCGCGCCGGTCGCGGTCATCATGATGTTGGCCGGCGTCACGTCGCGGTGCACGATGCCGAGCCGGTGCGCGGCGGCCAGCGCCTCGGCGACCTGGGCACACACCTCGACGGCGGTGCGCCAGGGCAGCGGGCCCTCGGTCAGCCGGGCCTCCAGCTCCTCCCCGGTGAGCAGTTCCATCACCACGAACGCGGTGACCGTCCCGTCCGGCGCGACCGTCTCGGCGTAGTCGTGCACCGTCGCCACGTGGGGGTGGACCAGTTGCGCGGCCGCCCGGGCCTCGTCGCGGACCATGTCGCGGAACCGGGGGTCGGCGGCCAGCGAGGCGGCGAGCACCTTCACGGCGACGGTGCGGTCGAGCACCTCGTCGCGGGCCCGCCAGATGACCGACATGCCGCCGGCCCCGACCCGGTCGATCAGCCGGTAGCGGCGGGCGAGGAGGGCGCCCGGAGTGAGCGTGGACATGGGTGCACCTGCCGGCGGTGGGGGATCGATTCAATCTCGGCGATGCCTGTGAGCTTGTCAACCGGGAGCGCCACCGGTCGCCATGCCAGGATGGACCCCGTGGGTGGCGGTCGGGTGGCGTTCGTGCTGGGTGGCGGCGGTGTGCTGGGCGCCGTCGAGGTCGGCATGCTGCGCGCGCTGTTCCGCGCCGACATCAAGCCCGACCTCGTGATCGGCACCTCGATCGGCGCAGTCAACGGCGCGCTGGTCGCGGCCGACCCGACCGAGGCGGTGACCGACCGGCTGGTCCGGCTGTGGGCCAGCCCGGAGGCGAGCGAGGTCTACGGCGACTCGGTCGCCCGGCAGTTGCGGCGCTTCGCGGCCCGCACCCACCTGCACTCGCCCCGCCCGCTGCGCCGGCTGCTGGAGCGCGAACTGGGTGAGAACACCACGTTCGAGGAGCTGAAGATCCCGTTCCGGTGCTGTGCGGCGAGCATCGAGCGGGCCGCCGAGCACTGGTTCTCCACCGGGCCGGTGGTCGACGCCGTGCTGGCCAGCGCTAGCGTGCCGGGCCTGCTGCCGCCGGCGGAGATCGGCGAGGAGCACTACGTCGACGGCGGGATCGTGAACTCGATCCCGATCGGCGAGGCGGTCAGCAGTGGCGCACGGCACATCTTCGTGCTCCAGGTCGGCCGGATCGAGCGCCCGCTGACACCGCCGCGCCGGCCGTGGGAGGTCGCCCAGGTCGCATTCGAGATCGCCCGCCGGCACCGCTTCGCGCGCGAACTGGCGGCGCTGCCCGACGATGTAACCGTGCACGTGCTGCCCACCGGGGGCCTGGAGCCCCGCGACGACACACCCTGGGCCTACCGCGACATGGCCGCGGTCGGCCGCCGGATCAGCCGCGCCTACACGGCCTCGCGGCGCTATCTCGCTCAGCACCCCCGCGCCGGCCGGGACGGCGACTGATGGGCCCGCCGCCCCGCTGGCTCCGGCGGATCGTGCTGGCGCCCCTGGTCATCGCGTTGGCGCTGGTGCTGCTGACCACGCTGCCGGTCTGGCTGTTGCTCGCCGCCGCCGCGTCGCCGCTGGTCCCGGGCCGGTTGCGGCCGCTGCGGGTGATCTGGCTCGGCACCGTCTACGTGGTCTGGGACGCGGTCGCCCTGGTCACCATGTTCGCGCTGTGGGTCGCGTCCGGCTTCGGATGGAAGGTGCGGGCGCCGGCGTTCCAGCGGGCCCACTACGTGCTGACCGGCGCGTTCCTGCGATTCCTGTTCGCGCAGGCCCGGTGGACGTTGAAGCTGCGGCTCGACATCTCCGGCAGCGACCCCGACACCGCGCTGCCCGGCCGGCCCGAGTTGGTGGTCTGCCGGCACGCCGGGCCGGGTGACTCGTTCGTGCTCGTACACGCGCTGGTCAATTGGTTTGATCGGGAGCCGCGGATCGTCCTCAAAGACACGTTGCAGTGGGACCCGGCGGTCGACGTGATGCTCAACCGGCTGCCCAACCGGTTCATCGCACCGCAGCGCGACCCGGAGGGCCTGGAGAAACTGGTCGGCAACCTGGCGATCGGCCTCGACGAGAACGACGCGTTCGTGATCTTCCCGGAGGGCGGCAACTTCACGCCGCGCCGCCGGCTGCGGGCGATCGAGTTGCTCCGCGCCCGTGGCCTGCACCGGATGGCGGCCAAGGCGGAGAAGATGCGCAACGTGCTGGCGCCACGGCCCGGCGGGCTGCTGGCCGCGCTCGACGCCGCACCCGACGCCGGAGTGATCTTCGTGGCGCACACCGGGCTCGACCGCATGCTCACCGTGGGCGACGTCTGGCGCGAGTTGCCGATGGACAAGCGGATCACCATGCGGTTCTGGTCGGTGCCGCCGGAAGAGGTGCCGCTCGGGCGCGAGCAGCGGATCGAGTGGCTCTACGACTGGTGGGCCAGGATCGACGCGTGGATCGAGGAGAACCGGCCGCTGATCGTCGCGCCTGAACACCACCTGACCGCTTCCTGAGTACGCGGACTCTATCGCGCCCGCCGGAACCCGGCCAGGATTCCGAGCGTGAGCTATCCCTGCCCGTTCTGCCAGGCGCCCGCGTCGCTGGAAACCGGCTGTCCCACCTGTGGCCGGGCACCCGACCCCGACGCCGACGAGGTGGTTCGCCTCAATGCCGAGATCGCCGAACTGTCGGTGTCGGCGGAGCGGGCCCGCCAGGTGTACGCCGACCTGTCGGCTCAGTTGGCCGCCGCGCACCGGCGACGCGAGGAGGCCGCCGCCCGGGTCCGGGCGACGGCGTTCCTGGGTTTGCGCCCGGCCCCGGTTCCCGTCGTGGCGGCCCCCGCCGTTCCCGCGCCGATCGGGGAGACCACACCGCGTACTGCCCAGAACGTGCTGTTCGTCCTGGGTGGACTGCTGGTCGGCGCGGCCGCGATCGTGTTCACCGGGGTGGCGTGGGCGACCTACGGCGTGGCCGCGCGGGCGGTGATCCTCGCGGTGGTCACCGCGCTGGTGCTCGCCGTGCCGCCGGTGACCGCGCGGCGCGGGCTGCGCTCGACCGCGGAGACGTTCGCGGCCATCGGCATGCTGCTGGTGGTGCTCGACGGCTATGCGGCCTGGTACGCGAACCTGTTCGGCATCGGTGCCATCGACGGCGCCGGTTACGCGGCGCTGGTCTGCGCGTTCACGGCGGCGGTCGGCGCTGCGTACGGGCGGCTGACCCGGCTCGGTGCGCCGGCGCTGGCCGCGCTGGTGGCGGCTCAACCCGTCCTACCCCTGATCGCGCAGTGGCTCGACGCGTCGGCGTTCGGCTGGTCGGCGGCGTTCGCCGGCACCGCGGCGGCCAACCTGGCGGTCGTGCGGTTCTTCGCCGGCCCGGCCCGGGTGATCGGCTGGATCGGTTTCGGGTGCGCGTTGATCGCGTCGGGCGTTTTCGCGCTCGCCGTGCTGGTCTTCGACACGGACACGCCGACGCTGCTGACCGGCGTACCGGTGTTGCTGGTGGCCGTGCTCCTGGCGGCGGCCGGCCCGCTCGGCCGGGTGGGCTGGCTACGCGCTGTCGGTGCGGCCACCGTGCCACCGGCGCTGGCGATCGTGATCCTGCGCCCGGTGGCGCAGTCGCACGGGTCCGTCCTGCTGATCGTTGCTGCCGCGACGGTGCTGGTGATCGCGCTGGCCGCGCTGCGCCTGCCGGTGGGCCGCCCTGGCGCGTTGCTGACGGCCGCGGTCTTCGTGTTGCTGTCCGGGGTGGCGGCGCTGACGGTCGCCGCCTCCACGATGGTCGACTCGATGCCGCCGTTCACTGCCAGCACCGAGCCGGCGGCGCTGCCCTCGGATTGGCAGCTTCCCGCCGCATTGGTGCTGGGCACGGCGGCGCTCGCGTCGCTGGTCCCGCGGGGGTTGCGAAACCCGGTGCTTACCGCCGGCGCCGCGCTGGTGGTACTGGCCCTGCCGACCTGGCTGCCACTGCCGTGGTGGGCGGTGTCCACGATGGACCTGGTGGCGGCGGCCGTCGTGCTGCTGGCGCTGCGCCCCGCCGCGGAGATCCACGTCGTGGCCGGGGTGCTGACCGCGCACGCCGTCGTGGTCGGCCTGGCCCGCCCATGGTCGACGGCCATGGTGTTCGGCGCGGTGAGCGTGCTCGGTTTGGCTGCGGCGGTCCGGTCGCGGCGCGGTGCGGCCCAGTGGTGCGCGCTCGGCCTGGCGGCGTTCCCGGCGGCGATGGCGGCGACCGTCTACGCGGCCGGCGCCGGTGGGCCCTGGCCCGCCCGTGCGGCCCTCGCGGCCGTCGCGGTGCCGCTGGGCGCGATCTTCCTGTTCGGCCGGCTGGCGCGTTTCGCCGGCTACGCGTCGGCAGCGGCGTTCGCGCTCGCGCTGTCGGCGCTGGTGGCGGGCGCCTGGCCAGACCTGGCCGACCTGGGCGAGCCGGCCGGCGTCTACGCCTCGGCGGCGCTGCTCGTCGTCGCGGTTGCAGCGCTCGGCGTGCGCGGCCCCGCGCGGGTGGCCACCCGGATCGCGGCCTGGCCGCTCATCGGCATCGCGGTGGTCGCGACGGCGCCGACCCTGGTGTCGCTCCTGTCCAAGCCCTACGCGTGGTGGGGACACGGCTGGTCGGGCGCGCCGTCCGGGGTCGGCCTGACCCCGTCGGGCCCCCTCGACCTGACCGCCGGCCCAGCGGCGACCCTCCTGATCCTGGCGGCGGTGAGCGCCACCTTCGTCGTGCGCACCGCACCGCTGGTGGGCGCGCCGATCCCGACCGACGGCGCGACCAACCCTGACCCGGGCGCGGGGCCGGTTGTCGGACCGGCATCCGACGGCGGCCCTGCGCCCGTCGAACCCCCGACCGCCCCCGCCGGCCCGGCGCCCGCCGGTGGTGCGGCGCCCGCTGGTGGTGCGGCCTCTGCCGGTGGTCCGGCGCGTGACGGTGGCTTTGCGCCAATCGACGGCCAGGGGGCCGGGCCCGGCGCCGGCGACGCCCCGGAGACCGCGGGCGCCGACGAACCGGAGCAAGCGGCGAGCGATCAGGCCACGCCGCCAGCGGGAGCCGCAGGCCGGCCGCTCGCCCTCGTGCTGCGGGATCCGGTGGCGCGCGGCATGGCGCTGGTCGTGGCCGGATTCCTGGCCGTCTGCGGTGTCCTGGCCGCCCTCGCGGTCGCCGGCGCTCGCTGGCCCACGGTCCCGGCGGCGGCACTCGCCGCGGGCATCGCGTTCGGCATCGCCGCCGCGGTCCGCCCGGCGCGCGCCGGCGCGGTCCTTCCCGCCCTCCTCTTGGCCGGCTCGGGCCTGTCCGGCCTGCTGCCCACCGAACCCGCCACCCTCGCGGCCTTCGGCGCCCTGATCGCGGCCGGCGCGGCAGCCGGCGCCGCCGGAACGACGACGGCAGCCCGCGTCACCGGCTGGCTGACGACGATCGGTGCCGGCGCCGGGTTCGCCGTCGCGGCGGTCGCCGCCGCCGACCTGCCACTGCGCCGCGCCGCCTTCCCGGTGCTCGCGGTCGGCGTGCTGGCCCTGGCCCTCGGCTACCTGTTGCGCCGACGCCGCCCGGGCCTGGAGGCGCAGGCCGTGGACGCCGTCGGCCACGTCGCGGTGCTCCCGGCCCTGCTGCTGGCCTGGAACGGCGACCTGCGGACGGCGGCCGCGGTCGCCACCGTCTGGGGCGCGGTGCTGGCCGTCCGCGCCGTGCTGCCGGGCGAGGCGGCTCGGCGGCCGTTGGCCCTGGCCGCGGCGGCCAGCGAACTGCTGGCCTGGTGGCTGCTGCTCGCCGCGAACGACGTCGCCCTCCGGGAGGCCTACACCCTCCCGGCGGCGGCGCTGGCCATCGTCGCCGGCTACGTCGCCCTGCACCGCAACGCCCGCCTCGGCAGTTGGGTCGCCCTCGGCCCCGGCCTGGCCGCGGCCCTGCTGCCCAGCCTCGCCTCGATCCTGGTCGAGGGCGGCCAACCCGTCCGCCGGCTGCTGCTCGGCGCCGCCGCGGTCGCGATCGTGCTGGTCGGCACCCACCGCCGGTGGCGCGCGCCGGTCGTCGCCGGCGGGACCACCCTGATCCTGCTGATCATCCACGAGCTGGCGGTGTGGGACCTGCTGCCGCGGTGGGCCTATCTCGCCGCGGGCGGGCTCGCGTTGATCGCGGTCGCGATCACCTACGAAAGGCGGCTGCGCGATCTGCGTCGCGTTCGCGGCGCGTTGGCCCGGATGACCTGATCGGGCCGAGGGGGGTAGGGCTGGCACCACCATGGGTTCGGGGGACCATGGGCTTCTGGCCGGGTCGCCGGGCCGGAACGCTGGTGTCATGACAGTGATCGCCCAGGAACGGGCCCAGGAACGCCGCGGGAGCGACTTCGCCCAGCTCGCCCGCGAGATCGCCGCAGCGGGCCTGATGCGGCGGCGACCCGGCCGGTACGTGCTGACCGTGGGCCTTGTCGGCCTGTTCTTCGCCGCCACCTGGGCCGCCTTCGTCGTCGTCGGCAACTCGTGGTGGACGCTCGCCGTGGCGGCCGTGCTGGCCGTGGCGACCACCCAGGTGGCCTTCCTGGGGCACGACGCCGGTCACCGGCAGATGTTCCGCAGCCGCCGGCCCAGCGACATCGCCGGCCTGACCTTCGGCAACCTGGCCACCGGGCTCAGCTTCGGCTGGTGGATCGACAAGCACGCCCGGCACCACGCCAACCCCAACCACGAAGACCACGACCCCGACATCGGCGAGGGCGCGCTGGTCTGGACCGAGAAGCAGGCCGCGAAGCGTACCGGCTTCGGTCGCTGGGCCGCCCGGCACCAGGCCTGGCTGTTCTTCCCGCTGCTCACCCTCGAGGGCCTCAACCTGCACGTGGCGAGCTTCCGGGCGCTGTTCAGCGTGCCGATGCGGCACCGCCGGGCCGAGGCCGCACTGATGCTGCTGCACACGGCCGGCTATCTCGCCCTGGTCTTCTCCGTGCTCCCGGTGGGCAAGGCGTTCGCTTTCATGGCCATCCACCAGGCGCTCTGGGGCGTCTACATGGGCCTCTCGTTCGCGCCCAACCACAAGGGCATGCCGATCCTGACCGCGGAAGACGAACTCGACTTCCTGCGCAAGCAGGTGCTCACCTCGCGTGACGTGCTCGGCGGCCGCTGGGTCGACGTCGCGCTCGGCGGGCTCAACTTCCAGGTCGAGCACCACCTGTTCCCGAGCATGCCGCGACACAACCTGCGCCAGGCCGCGCCGATCGTCCGCGCCTACTGCGCCGAGCAGGGCGTGCCCTACGTGTGGACCGGGCTGGTCGACTCCTACCGGCAGGCGCTGCGCCACATGGACAGCGTCGCCGACTGACCGGAACAGCCCGTATCCCCGCCGGAGCGGGGGCGCCGACGGGGGTACGGGAGGGGGAGAGCAATGCCTACTTGGCGCCGAGGGCCTGGAGCAGCGACTCCGGGGCCTCGACCACGTCGGCGGCCGGCGGTGTGTCGACCGCTACCGTGGCGCCGAAGTCCGAGTAGGTGGTTTTCATCGTGCCGAGCTGGGGGTCGATCGAGCTGAGGTCGATCGCCAGCTCGGTCAGCCGGCCCTGGTCGTCGACCGCGGCGGTGAACGGGACCTTGTTGCCCTTGCCGCCCAGCACGTCGACCGAGACGCCACTGCCGGCGACCTTGGTCAGGTCGATCGTCCCCTTGTAGGTGCCGTTGCCGGCGTCGGTGACGTCGGCCATCCGCTCGACGAACTTGCCGGCACCGGCCGCGTCGCCGTCGGGCAGCGCGTCGAACGTGGTGCCGGCCAGCCGCGCACCGTCGATGTGCAGCCACTTGCCCGCCTCGACACCGGGGACGCCGGTTGCCTGCAGCCAGGCGTCCTCGCCGATCGATCGCAGGTCGACGGTCGACGAGGTGCCGATCTTCACGCTCATGGTGGCCTTGTCGGCCCGCGGGTCGAGGTTGCCGGTGCTGCGCACCGTCGCCGACTCCAGCGTGACCTTCACCGTGTCGTCGTTGAGCTTCTGCGCGGCGGCGGTCAGCTTCGCCGTGGCCGCGCTGGGAGGCGAGGCGTCGGAGGCGCCCGCCGATGGGGTGGATGACACGATCGGCGCGGCGGTGTTGCCGCAACCGGCGAGTCCGATGCAGAGCGCGGCGAACACGCCGAGCCCGGTGGTCGCTAGTCGTATCCGCATGCGGGCAAAGGTGCCCGGTCCACCCCAACGGCAAACGTCGATCAGCCGCCGGTGAGCAACTTGACCACGTCGTCGGGTGCGGGGACCGTGTCGCCGGCCGGCGGCGGCTCGACCGTGACGGCCGTGCCGAAGTCGGAGTAGGTGGCCGTGGTCTTGCCCGCGCTCGGCTCGGCCGGGCTGACGTCGATCGTCGTGCTGGTCAGCCGGCCCTGGTCGTCGACCGTCGCGGTGAACGGCAGCGCCTTGAACTTCTCACCGAGCGAGGCCGCGGCCGCCTTGTTGGTGCTGGTCTTGGTCAGGTCGATGGTGCCGCTGAACTTGCCCGGACCGTCCTTCTTGATGTCGGAGATCGCGTCGAGGATCCGCTGCGTGCCGGCCGGGTCGCTCTCCGGGAACACGTCGAACGAGGAACCGGCGAGCCGGTCACCAGCGATCTTGAGCCACTTGCCGGCCTCGACGCCCGGCATGCCGTCGGCCTGCAGGTAGACGTCGGTGCCGATGGTGCGAACCTGGATCTTCAGCTCGCGCCCGGCGGCGGCCACTGTCATCGTCATCTCGCCGAGCTTGCGCTGCGGGTCGAGGCTGCCGGTGCTGTGGCTGCCGGCCGACTCCAGCTTCATCTTCATCGTCGTGTCGTTGAGCTTGCGCGCCGCGGCGGCCAACTCGTCGGTGGGGTCGGCCGGAGCGGCCGAGGTGGCGGCCGGGGCGCTGCCCGTCGAACCGCTCGGAGAGTCGCCGTCGGCACCGCACCCGGCGACGGTCAGTGACAGGGCGGACAGCACAGCAAGCCCCGTGAACAATTGTCGTATCCGCATGCGTAACAGTTAACCGGCGCAGTCAAATTGGCGGCGGACGCGCGGTGAGACCTCGCGTCACCACCCTCGGTGACCTGCCAACAACCGCCGTTGCGCGGGTGCGGGCGGAGGGTAGGGTCTCTGGCGTGGCAGAGGTGTTGGGCGCCGATGACCTGCAGGCGGCGCTGGCCGGGCTCGACGGCTGGGCGGGTGACCCGTCGGGGATCAGCCGCGGCGCCGAGCTGGCCAGCTTCCCGGGCGCGATCGCGGTGGTCGACCGCGTCGCGGAGGTGGCCGAGGAACTCGACCACCATCCCGACATCGACATCCGCTGGCGGCGCCTGCGGTTCACGCTGAGCACGCATTCCGCCGGCGGCGTCACGGCCAAAGACCTCGAGCTGGCCCGCCGCATCGACACGATCGTGCGGGAGGCGGCATGAGGTTCGAGATCAGCCGCGTACTCGATGCGATCGAAAGCCGGCTCTGCCTCGACCCGGCGCTGGCCCGGGCGGTCATCGACCTGGGCGAGGTGAGCCGCTTCGTCGACCTCGACGGCGGCCGCCCGGCGACCCTGCTGCGCCTCGGCATCGCGGTCGACGCCCTCGGCCGCCAGGTCGAAGAGGAGAACGTCCCGGTCTACGTGATCGCGCCGCGCGCGCTGATCTCCGACGCCGACCTGACCTCCAACGAACGCATGGTGGTGCGCCGCTGGGCCGACGACGGCCGCATCGAGGTGCTCCGCGAGCCCGGCGACCGCATCCTGGAGGTCGCCGAGCTGCTCGGCCTGCCGGTGCTGAGCCGCAACCGCTTCGACGGCGCCCGGCAACGCTACGGCTGGCTGGCCCAGCCCGGCCGGCTGCTCGCCCCGGTCACCGGCCCCGGCGGCCCGACGCTGATCGCCCGCGTCGGCGGCGGCGCCCACCCCGACACCGGCGACCCGTCACCGGCCGGCATGAAGCTGCTGTCCCGGCTGTGGCGCTGCCCCGAGCCGGGCTGCTCGTCCTACGGCGCCAAGCCGGCCGGTCGCCCCGGCGGCCAGCCGCCACCGACCCTGCGCACCGGCGCACCCACCTGCCCCCGCCACGAGCAGCGTCTGGGCGACGGCGGCCCCCGCCCACGGGTCGAGGTCCTCTCGGCGCGCGTCGGCGGCGTGGTGCGGCAACGCTTCGTGGTCGCCGCCGACCACCCGGTCACCGTTGGCCGGGCACCCGACCGTGGCGTGATGCTCGGCCAGTGGCTGACTGACGAGGCCCGCCGTTGGATCAGCCGCAACCACGTCCGCTTCGAGCTGCGTGGCCCCGACCTGATCGTGCAGGACCTCAGCACCAACGGCACCGGCCTGCGGCCCGGCGGCTCGATCGACGAGGAAAACCGCATGACACTCAAATCGACCAGCCGTTCGCTGCAACTGGGCGACGTGGTCGAGCTCTACCCGGGCGTCCAGGTCGCTCGCTCGCGCACCTGGACCACCGGCGGCGTCACCAACCCGGGCTCGGTCATGGCCGAAGCCCCGACGATGTCGATGCGAGCCCTCGACAGATAAGAGCCCATGCGGTCCCGGGTCCGCCGGGGGCGCGACCGTCGCTCCCGCCGGAGACCGGGCCGGGCCCCAGGGGGCCCGGCCCTGCCAGATCCGCGGTCCACAAGCCAAGCCCGCCCGCGCCACCCGGCCGACCACGCCGCTTCGCTCCTTGCTTCGCACCCTTACGGGAAGCGCCCCCGCGCGGGCGGCGCTTCCTACAGGGGTGCAGAGCAAAGGGCCGCCCGGTGCGGGGCCGGGACCTGGTCCGCTACTTGAGGATGGCCTTCAGGGCGGCGACCGCGACGTCGATGTCGTCCTTGTCGATGATCAGCGGTGGCGCCAGGCGCAAGGTCGAGCCGTGGGTGTCCTTGGCCAGTATTCCGCGCTCCGCCAGGCGTTCGCAGGCCTCGCGACCCGTCATCAGCGCCGGGTCGACGTCGATCCCCGCCCACAGGCCGCGGCCACGGACGGCCAGCAGGCCCTGCCCGACCAGGTTCTGCAGCCCGGCGTGCAGGTAGGCGCCCTGCTCCTTCGCCGCCGCCTGGTAGGTGCCGGTCTTCAGGAGCTTGACCACCTCGATGGCCACGGCGCAGGCGAGCGGGTTGCCGCCGAACGTCGAGCCGTGCTGGCCAGGCTTGATCACGCCGAGCACGTCGCTGTCGGCCGCGATCGCCGAGACCGGGACGATGCCGCCGCCCAGGGCCTTGCCCAGGATGTAGACGTCGGGCACGACCGACTCGTGGTCGCAGGCGAACGTGTCGCCGGTGCGGCCCAGGCCGGACTGGATCTCGTCGGCGACGAACAGCACGTCGCGCTCGGTGCACAGGGCCCGCACGCCCGGCAGGTAGCCGTCCGGCGGGACCACGACGCCCTGCTCGCCCTGGATCGGCTCGATCATCACCGCGACGGTCGTCTCGTCGATCGCGGCGGCCATCGCGGCCAGGTCGCCGTAAGGGACGATGCGGAAACCGGGTGTGTAGGGACCGAAGTCGTCGTGCGCGTCCGGGTCGGTGGAGAACGAGATGATCGTCGTCGTACGCCCGTGGAAGTTGCCGTCGGCGACCACGATCGTGGCCTGGTCGGCCGGCACGCCCTTGACCCGGTAGCCCCACTTGCGCGAGATCTTGATGGCGGTCTCGACCGCCTCCGCGCCGGTGTTCATCGGCAGGACCTGGTCCTTGCCGCACAGGTCGGCCAGGCTTGAGCAGAACTCGGCGAACTGGTCGTGCACGAAGGCCCGGCTGGTCAGCGTGACCCGGTCGAGCTGGGCGTGCGCGGCCGCGGTCAGCGCCGGGTGCCGGTGCCCGAAGTTGAGCGCCGAGTAGCCGGCCAGGAAGTCAAGGTAGCGGCGACCGTCGATGTCGGTGACCCAGGAACCCTCGCCGGTCGCGATCACGACCGGGATCGGGTGGTAGTTGTGTGCCGTGTGGCGTTCCGCGTCGCGGATCGCGGCGGGCGTGCGCAGCACGTCGTCGAGAATCATGAGTCGGCTCCTCCGCCCGGGCGCAGTTCGAGCGTGCAGCACTTGGGCCCGCCGCCCGCCTTGCGTAGTTCAGACATGTCTACACCGATTGTGCGATAACCCCGCTCGCGCAGCGCCGCACCGAGACCGGCGGCCTGCGTCGGCAGCACCACGGTCGTGCCGTCGCTGACCGCGTTGAGCCCGAGCACCTCGGCGTCGGCGATGGTCGCCAGCACCGCGTCGGGGAACAGCCGGCGCAGCACCGCCTGCGAGCCCGGCGAGAACGCCTCGGGCAGGTAGGCCACCTTGGCCGGGCCGACGCCGTCCGAACCCGACAGCACGCACAGCGCGGTGTCGAGGTGGTAGAACCGCGGGTCGACCAGTTGCAGCGTGATCACCGGCCGGCCGAGCACCTCCTGGGCCCGGGCGTGCGCGGCGTGCGTGGTGCGGAACCCGGTGCCGGCGAGCACGACGTCGCCGGCGAGCATCAGGTCGCCCTCGCCCTCGTTGACGAACTTCGCCTCGTGTACGGCGTAGCCGGCGCGCTCGAACCAGGACCGGTAGGCCGGACCCTCGTCGGCCCGCTCGGGGTCACGGAACTGGACGGCGAGCACGGTGCCGTCGACCACGGTCGCGCCGTTGGCGGCGAACACCATGTCGGGCAAACCGGGCAACGGGTCGATTTCCTCGACAGTGTGGCCGAGGTCGGTGAAGACCTGCCGCAACCGGGTCCACTGCTCGATCGCCAGCGCCGTGTCGTACGGCGCGGTCGGGTCCATCCAGGGGTTGATCTTGTAGTTCACGGCGAAGTACGTCGGCCGACACATGAGGTATCGCCGCCCGCCGACCGAGTCCATCGTCATGCGGCAACGCTATGTGCGCAGGTCGGACCCGGGCCATGGGAAACGATTGCGTCCTGCGGAAGATCGTTGCGTCATTGCTGTGCGGCACCGTTGATTCGTTGCGCGGCCCAGACAGCTGTATGGGGGGCAGCCACACCGCTGCCCCCCATAAGAACCACGGGGTCTGTGAACCACTTCGCCCAGGTTGTGCTGGAGCGGTTGTCCGTGCCGCTCCGGCACCAGTGATTCCCGCTAGAACCAACCGTCAAACTGTGAGTCAAGCCACCCGCGGAGCCGCTCCACCCAGTCACCGTCGGTGGTCGGCCAGCCGAAGGCGCCGGAGAAGGCCAGGATGCCGATCACCACGGCGGCTCCGCCGATCAGCAGGCCGAGCATGGCGTCGAGCTTGCCGGCCACGTGCCGCTTACGGGTCGCGCTGAACGCGAACATGGCCAGCAGCACGCCGATCGCGCCGGCCGCGATGCCATAGCCGGCGAGCGCCCCGCTGAGCACGAGGAACGCGCCGCTGATGCCGAACACCAGGCTCAACGTGGCCAGGGCGCTGGTCCGGGGCCGGGGACCGGCCGGCACGACCGGGGTCGGCTCGGGCCGGGTTTCGGCGTCGGGGTCGAGCGGCCGGTCGTCGGTCCGGCGAAGCTCGGCTCCCCGCGCGTCGGTCAGGTCGGTATCGGTCCGCCGGGCGTCGGCCAGCCGGGCGTCGGTCAGGTCGGTATCGGTCCGCCGGGCCTCGGTCAGGTCGGCGTCGGCCAACCGGGTGTCGGCACGCCGGGTGTCCGCCCGCCGGGCGTCGGTCACGTCGGTGTCGGCCCGACGCGCGTCGGCGAGATCGGTGTCGGCGAGGCGCCGTTCGGCCGCTGTCGGCGCGTTGGGGCCGGCCGGGGAAGTCGGCCGGACCGGTGCGGTCGCGACCGGCGCACCGGTCGCGGGATCGGTGACCCGGGTGCGGTCGCGGTCGGCCCAGCGGCCCCACAGGGTGGGGCGCTCAGCGGGCCGGTCGGTGACGACGGCCGGATCGCTCGCGGTGCGGTTCTCGTCCGCGTCGGCGCTTTCGTCGCGCCGGGCGAACGAAGGAATCTTGACCACAGCACACCTCCATCAAGGGCTACCCGGAGGCCGTTACCCATCGTGGCCGAAATTCATGCCTGGCTATGCGCCGGTCCCGCGTCAGAGCACGCCCAACGCCTCGACCGTCTTGCGGGCCGCGATCAAGACCGGATCCCAGACCGGGGCGTACGGCGGTGCGTACCCGAGGTCGAGCCCGACCATCTCCTCGACGGTCATGTTGTTCCACAGTGCCACCGCGAGCGGGTCGATCCGCTTCGCCGCCTCGGACCGCCCGACGATCTGGGCGCCGAGCAGTCGCCCGGTGCCCCGCTCCGCGAGCAGCTTGATGGTCATCGGGTCGGCGCCGGGGAAGTAGCCGGCCCGGTTGGTCGACTCGACCGTCGCGGTGACGAACGCGTAGCCGGCCGCGTCGGCCTCGCGGGACAGCAGGCCGGTGCGGGCCACCTCGAGGCCGCAGACCCGGGTCACCGCGGTGCCGATCACGCCGGGGAAGGTCGCGTAGCCGCCGCCGATGTTGATGCCGGCGACCCGGCCCTGCTTGTTGGCGTGCGTGCCCAGCGGGATGTGCACCGGCCGGCCGGTGACCCGGTGCACCGACTCGACACAGTCGCCGGTCGCCCAGACACCGTCCTTGCCGACCACCCGCATCCGCAGGTCGACCCGGACGCCGCCGGTGGGACCCAGCGGCAGCCCGGCCGTCGCGGCCAGTGCGGTGTTGGGTCGGATGCCCAGGCCCAGCACGACGATGTCGGCCGGGATCGGGCCCTCCTCGGTGCGTACGGCGGTGACCACGTCGTCGCGGTGGTCCAGACCTGTGACGGCGAGCCCGGTGCGCACGTCGACGCCGAGCGTGCGCAGCGTGTCGGTGACCAGCGCACCCATGTCGGGGTCGACCGTCGACATCGGCTGCTGGCCGCGCTCGACCAGGGTCACCGAGAGCCCGCGGTTGATCATCGCCTCGGCCATCTCGACGCCGATGTAGCCGCCGCCGACGACCACGGCGTGCTTGGGCTTCGGGTCGCGCAGGAGCCAGGCGTGCAGGGCGTCGCCGTCGTCGAGGGTCTGCACGCCGAAGACGCCGCGGATTCCCTCCACCGCCCACGGCGGATGCACGGGCAGCGCGCCGGTGGCGTACACCAGTTGGTCGAAAGGTTCGCGCACTTCCCGCCGGCCCTCGTCGAGGGCCACCGCCGTCACCTCGCGCCGGTCGAGGTCGATGTCGACCACCTCGTGCCGGGTGCGCACGTCGATGTCGAAGTCGTCGCGGAACACCGCGGGCTGGCGGGCGATCAACTCGGTGCGGTCGTCGACCAGGCCGCCGACCCAGTAGGGGATGCCGCAGGCCGAGTAGGACGTGTAGCGGCCCTTCTCGAAGCCCACGATGGACAGATCGGAGGCCGGTCGGCGCTTGCGGGCCTGCGACGCGGCGGACATGCCGGCCGCGTCGCCGCCGACGACCACGAGGCGCTCAGCCACGGGTCTGCGTCGCGAGGTAGTCGATCACCTGGCTCATCTCTCCGGTGCGGGTGAAGACCGAGCGCTGGCGGGCGGCGCCGGTGCCGTGGGTGTGCAGGCGACCAAGAAGATACGTCACCGTCTCCAGGTCGCCGTGCCGTTCCAGGTGCGGGCCGACCCGGTCGAACAGCCGTCGCATCAGCTGCCAGGCCGGGTGGGTACCGCCCTCGAAGAGGTCGACGGCGAGGCCTTCGAGACCGTCGTGCGCGGCCCGCCAGTGCGCGGCGACGAGCATGTGGTGGTCGATCGGCAAGGCCGGGCGGCCGGCCTCGATGTCGTCGAGCGCGGCCGAGACCAGACCGCGGATCAGCGCCGCGACCAGGATCGTGTCGTCGATGCTGAGGCAGACGTCGCCGATCCGGATCTCCACGGTCGGCAGGTGCGAGGAGAGCCGGGCATACCAGTAGAGCATCCCCTCGTCGAGCAGCATGCCCGAGTCGATCAGCTCCTGGACCAGCGCGAGGTAGTGGGCGTGCGACTCGAGCCACGGCGTCGGGCCGACCGGGGGCCAGCGGTTCCAGAGCACCGAGCGCCAACTGGCGTAGCCGGTGTCGCGGCCGTTGTAGAACGGCGAGTTGGTGGTCGCCGCGTGCAGCACGGGCAGCCAGGGGCGCAGGTGATTGAGCACCTCGACGCCGATCTCCGGACCCGGGATGCCGACGTGCACGTGCATGCCGTTGTAGCCGGGGCCGGGGGAGACCATGCCGTAGCGCTCGATCATCCGGTGGAACCGCGGGTCGTCGAAGATCGGAGGGCTGTTCTCGTCGGGCGGCCCGGCCGGCCCGGTGCCCACGGCGAGCATCTGGAATCCGGCCCGCTCGGCCGCCTCCGACAGGCCCGCGCGCAGGAAACCCAGCGAGCGGGAGAGCGCGTCGAGTTGCAGGCCCGGCGGGCTGCCGATCTCGATCTGGCTGGTCAGGAACTCGTGCTGCACCTGCCCGCGCAGGTCGGGCGGCACCTCGGCGAGGACGGCCTCGGCCGCCTCGGCGGCCGCACCGGTCGCCGGGTCGACCAGGAGGAACTCCTCCTCGACGCCGACGGTCAGCAACGCTCGGTCGGCATCCCGCTCGGCGGCCTCGTGCACCAATTCCGACATGCAACCATCGTTACCCAGCCTTCCGATTCACGAAGCGTAAGCGTCATCCCTCGGATGACGTCGGATCCCGAGCGTCATCCCTCGGATGACGTCGGATCCCGAGCGTCATCCCTCGGATGACGTCGGATCCCGAGCGTCATCCCTCCGAGGAGGGCAGGTCCGGCCGGCCGGCGATCATGTTCTGCAGCCAGTCCTTACCGGCGATCATCGGTGTCCGGATCCGCCGCTCCCGGGTTATCGCGCGGGCCATCTTGCGCTTGGACCGCGGGGTGTCGCGCTGGTAGCGCCAGCGGGCCCAGGGCGAGTGCGGCCGGGCCAGCCGGATCGCGCCGACCAGGATCAGGATCGGGATGAACAGCCCGATCAGGCCGGTCCAGATCTTGCCCTTTATCAGGGTGACGCCGGCGAACAGGAAGTTGGCCACCAGCACGACCGATCCGACGAGCCAGGTGCTGACCGTGGACCCGTCGGAGCCCTGCGTGAAGTTCTCGACGCCGATCGGTCGCACGCCGACCAGCAGCAGGCCGGTGAAGGCGACCGCGATGAAGACGGCGTCGACCGAGGTGCGCCCCTTCTCCGACCAGTAGACGTCGTCGAGGTGCAGGATCAGCGAGAACTCGTCGAGGACCAGCGCCGCGCCGAGGCCGAAGATGCCGGCGAACACCGCGTTGGCGGCCCCGTTGTCGGTGTTGAGCGCGAAGCCGGTGACGCCGGCGATGATCATGAAGATCACTCCGAACACCACGTGGTGGATGTGGGTGCCGCCGGGGCTGACGTTGCCCGGCCACCACTTCACGTTGGCCCGGATCATCCGGACGGAGAACCGGATGAAGGCGAACGTGACGATGAACCCCGCGAAGAAGCAGAACAACGGCAGGCGCCCCGTATCGACGATCGTGCGGGTAAACCAACCTCCCATCGGCGTACCCACCTCCTGCCGTCTTTTAAGTCCGTTTTATGAGAATCATTCTAGGTAGCTGCCTATGGTCGGAGTTGGGTTCTGCCGACACCCGGGAGGTCGCCGCCGTGACCATGACAGTCGAGGAGGCCGCCGAGTCCAGCGGCGCGTTGCCGATAGCCCGCCCGCGCGGCCTGGCGTGGGGTCGTTACGTACCCCGCATCTTCGGCATGATCATGTGGATCGTCGCGATCATCTCCGGCATCGCGGCGTTCGGCCATATCTTCCGCACCGGTGTGCAGCCCGTCCGGGAGACGATCGACGCCCTGATCATCCCGGCGCCGGCCAACATCGCCTACGCCGTGTTCCTGGCCGCGCTGGCCACCGCGACCCTGCGCCGCAAACGGGTGGCCTGGTGGCTGCTGACCATCTACTTCAGCCTGAGCGTCCTGATCAACACGATCATCGGCATCATCGTCACGCTGGTGCCGGACGGCGAGTTGATCGACGACGCCGGCAACCGGCTGTTCGACACCACCGGCGAACTCGTGCTGCTCTGGTGTGGCCTGGGCGTCGCCGTCGTCGCGCTGGCCGCCCTGATCCTGTTCCGCGGCGAGTTCTACGCGCACGTGGCGAAGGGCAGCGTATGGCGGGCGCTGGTGGTCTTCGTCGGCCTGCTGGTCGTCGGCGTCGGACTCGGCCTGAGCCTGGTCACCGCGTTCCCCGGCAGCCTCTCGGGGACCGGCGACCAACTCGCGTACGCGACGGAGCGGGTGCTCGGTGGTGGCTTCAGCTTCGACATCACCCGGGTCGGCGAGGCGCCGGGCTGGGTCAGTTTCGTGCTCGGCCTGTTCGGCGCCGTGGCGGTCTTCGCGGCGCTGGCCACCCTGCTGCGCTCGCAACGCCGCAACGCCGAGTTGCACGCGACCGACGAGTCGCGAATCCGCATGCTGCTGGCCAGGTACGGCGACCGGGACTCGCTGGGCTACTTCGCCACCCGGCGCGACAAGTCGGCCATCTTCTCGTCGACGGGCAAGTCGGCGATCACCTACCGGGTGGTCAACGGAGTGAGCCTGGCCAGTGGCGACCCCGTCGGCGACCCGGAGGCGTGGGGACCGGCGATCGACGCGTGGCTGGCCCAGTCGCGCTACTACGCGTGGACACCCGCGGTGATGGGCGCCAGCGAGGAGGGCGCCATCGCGTACGCCCGGACCGGCCTCAAGGTGATCCACCTCGGCGACGAGGCGATCCTGTTCACCCGCGACTTCACGCTCGACGGCCGGGAGATGCGCCCGGTGCGGCAAGCGGTCAACCGGGTCGAGCGGGCCGGCTACACGGCGGCCGTGCGGCGGCACTCCGACGTCCCCGAGGTGGAGATGAAGGAACTGTCGGCGCTCGCGACCAGGTGGCGTGACACGGAGAGCGAGCGCGGCTTCTCGATGGCGCTCGGCCGGCTCGGCGACCCCGCCGACGGCCGTTGCGTGCTGGTCGAGGCGATCGACAAGGACAACCACGTCAAGGCGATCATCTCGTTGAGCCCGTGGGGCAGCCGCGGGCTGTCCCTCGACCTGATGCGCCGCGCGCACGACGCCGAGAACGGCGCGATGGAGTTCATGGTCGCCGAGTTGATGGAGGCGGCGCCGCGGCTCGGCGTCGACAAGGTCTCCCTGAACTTCGCGGTCTTCCGCGCGGTCTTCGAGGAGGGTGCCCGGATCGGCGCGGGCCCGATCCTGCGGCTGTGGCGCAAGCTGCTGCTGTTCTTCTCCCGCTGGTGGCAACTCGAGTCGCTCTACCGGTCCAACGCCAAGTACCACCCGACCTGGCAGCCGCGGTTCCTCTGCTTCGGCGAGCGCCGCGAGCTGGCCCGGGTCGGCATCGCCTCGGCCATCGCCGAGGGCTTCATCGCGATCCCCGGCAGTACCGGCTCGCAGCTCGACGTCCTCCCGCCTGACTATGCCGAGCGGGCCGCCTCCGCCGAGGAGATCGACGCCGCCGCCGCACCGCCGCCGCCGGGCGCGATCGACCACAAGGCACCGGAACAGATGCGGGTACGGCTGGCCAAGCGCCAGCGGCTGGTCGACTCGGGCATCGACCCGTACCCGGTGAACTATCCGCGCACCGACACCTGCGCCGAGGTGGCCGCCGCGCACCGCGACCTGGAGCCCGACCGCCGCAGCGGTGACAAGGTCGGCGTCGCCGGCCGGGTCGTGCTGATGCGCGACCACGGCGGCATCCTGTTCGCGACCATCCGCGACTGGAGCGGCGACCTCCAGGTGATGCTGTTCGGCCATACCGCCGTCGACAGGTGGGACAACACCATCGACATCGGCGACCACGTCGGCGTCACCGGCGAGGTGATCACCACCCGCACCGGCGAACTGACCGTCGAGGCGACCTCGTGGCAGCTCAACGCCAAGTGCCTGCGCCCGTTGCCGGACAAGCACCGCGGCCTGGCCGACCCGGAGGCCCGGGTCCGGCAGCGCTATCTCGACCTGGTCACCAACAAGCGGGCGCGGGACATCCTGCGGGCGCGCAGCGACGCCATCTTCGCGCTGCGCGAGTCGCTGGTCGGCCGCCGCTACCTCGAGGTGGAAACGCCGATCCTGCAACGGATTCACGGCGGTGCCAACGCCAAACCTTTCGTCACCCACATCAACGCGTACGACCTGAAGCTCTATCTGCGGATCGCACCGGAGCTGTATCTCAAGCGCCTGGCCGTCGGCGGGGTGGAACGGGTCTTCGAGCTGGGCCGGACGTTCCGCAACGAGGGCGCCGACTACAGCCACAACCCGGAGTTCACCGTGCTGGAGGCCTACCAGGCCTACGCCGACTACGACACGATGCTGCGGCTGACCCGGGAGCTGATCCAGGAGGCGGCGATCGCCGCTTACGGACGGGCGGTGGCGCGGCGGCCGGGCACCGACGAGGAGGTCGACATCTCCGGCGAGTGGCCGGTGCGGACGGTCAACGAGGCCATCTCGACCGCGCTCGGCGAGGTCGTCGACGCCGACACGGACGTGGCCACGCTGCGCCGCTTCTGCGACAAGGCGGAGATCGCGTACGACCCGAAGTGGGGTCGCGGCGCCGTGCTGCTGGAGCTCTACGAGCACCTGTGCGAGTCGAAGACCGACCTGCCCACGTTCTACAAGGACTTCCCGACCGAGGTGTCGCCGCTGACCCGGCAGCACCGGCACGACCCGCGGCTGGCCGAGCGCTGGGACCTGGTCGGCTTCGGCTTCGAGCTGGGCACCGCGTACTCGGAGCTGATCGACCCGGTCGAGCAGCGCCGCCGGTTGACCGAGCAATCGCTGCTGGCCGCGGGCGGCGACCCGGAAGCGATGGAACTCGACGAAGACTTCCTGCAGGCGCTGGAGTACGCGATGCCGCCGACGGGTGGCCTCGGCATCGGCGTCGACCGGGTGGTCATGCTGCTCACCGGCCGCTCGATCCGCGAGACACTGCCGTTTCCCCTTGTCCGCGCGGCGTCGTGACCGAGGCCCGCTGGCCCGCAGTCGCGTTCGGCGCCGCGTCGGCGCTCTACAGCTCGTGGCTGCTCGGGCCGTGGCTGAACCCACGGCTCGGCCTGACCACCGGCCTGGCCAGCGACCTGGCCGCCACCGACCAGCCGTGGCACGGCTTGTTTCGCGCGGCCGACCTCGCGTCGGGGTCGCTGGCACTGCTGGGCTCGGCCCGGATGCTGGCCGGCGGCCGCCGGGATCGCCGGCTGCGCTGGCACCGCCTTGGCACGGCCGAACGCTCAGCGTGGCTGTTCGCGGCGGCGTTCGGCGTGGCAACGGTGTTCGACGCGAGCCTGACGGCCTTGTCCTGTGCGCCGTCGATCGACCCGGACTGCCCGGAGCTGTCGGGGTCGCTGGCCGACGTCGCGGTCGACCCGCACACGCTGACCTCGGTGTTCGCGTCGCTGGGCGGGATCGGCTCGATCGTTTCTTTCTGGGTGGCGGCGCGGCCGGACAGTGCGGATCGGGTCTGGGCGGGCGGGCTGGCGGTGGGTAGCGTCGTGGTCAACGCGGGGCTGCTGGTCGAGCTGATTCGCGAGGGGACGCACGAGGGCCTCTGGCAGCGGGTCGAGCTGGCCAATGTGGCGGCGTGGCTGATCTATGCGGCGGTGCGCAGTCAGCAAACGCCGCGCCGGCGGGCTTGATCTGCCGCCTCTTGCTCTGCACCCATATAGGCAGCGGGAGCGCTGCCTATTCGGCAGCAGAGCAAAGCCTGGCGAACAGCCCCCGCGGCGGGAGGCGACATGCGTAAAATGTTCGGGTTCGGAGGTGTGCGCGATGACCATCAGCGCGACGACCGTCCAAGGCGGTCTGGCGACCCTGACCGACGAGATCATCAGTGAGCTGCGCGACCGGGTGGGGTGCCCGGTGCTGGCGCCCGAAGATGCCGGGTTCGAGGCGGTCCGCGAGGTCTACAACGCGATGCACCCCGGTAGCCCGGCTCTCGTGGTGAGCTGCGCCGGCACCGCCGACGTGATCGACGCGGTTTCCTTCGCCCGCGACAACGGCCTGGTCGTCGCGGTCCGCGGCGGCGGCCACTCGATCGCCGGACTGTCCGCATCGGACGACACGCTGCTGATCGACCTCGCGCCCATGCATGCCGTGCAGGTCGACCCGGCCGCCCGGATCGCCCGGGTGCAGGGCGGTGCCGTCTGGGCCGACGTCGACCGGGAGACGCAGGCGTTCGGGCTCGCCACGCCCGGCGGGGTGGTCTCCGACACCGGGGTCGCCGGGCTCACCCTCGGCGGTGGCTACGGGTGGCTGCGCCGGCAACACGGGCTGGCCTGCGACCACCTGGTCTCGGCCGAGGTGGTCGGCGCCGACGGCCAGGTGCGGGTGGCGTCCGAGACCGAGAATGCCGACCTGCTCTGGGCGTTGCGCGGCGGTGGCGGCAACTTCGGCGTCGTCACCTGGTTCACCTTCGCGCTGGAGAAGATCGGCCCGACCGTCGCTTTCGCCGGCACGTTCTACCCGGTCGAGGAAGCGGCGCAGGTGTGGCGGGGCTGGCGCAACTACGTCGAGATCGCGCCGCCGGAGATCACCTCCAACACGATGAGCGTGACCATGCCGGCCGACCCGGCCCTTCCCGAGGCGGTGCACAACCGCGGGTGCCTGGTCGTCGCCGCGGTCTACGCCGGCGAGACCGAGCGGGGGATGGACGTCCTGCAACCGCTGCGCGAACTGGGCACGCCGCTGATGGACCTGTCTCAACCGACTCCGTTCACCGCCGTCCAGCAGGGGTTCGACGCCTTCTTCCCGCGCAACACCATGCAGGCCTACTGGAAGTCGCGCTACCTGTCGGAGTTCAGTGACGCGGCTATCGACTTCTGCGCGGCCAAGGCGGCCGCGCGGCCCAGCCCGATGACGCTGGTCAACGTGTTCCACATGGGCGGTGCGATCGCCGACGTGCCGCCCGGCGCGACCGCGTTCGCCCAGCGTTCGTCGCCCTACCTGCTGTCGATCGACGGCAACTGGGTCGACCCCGCCGACAACGAGGCCAACATCGCGTGGGTACGCGAGACGTTCGACGAATCGGCCCGGTTCGGCAACGACGGTGTCTACCTCAACTTCACGGGCAGCGAGAAGGAGCCGGCCGACGGGGGTGTCGACCGCGCTTTCGGCGAAAACCTGCGCCGGCTGGCCGAGGTCAAGGCAAAGTACGACCCGACCAACATGTTCCGCGTCAACAACAACATCAGGCCCGCGTCCGGCTGATCATCAGCATGTTTTCAGGTACCTCGGGTAGGAATCACGGCACCGCAGACCTGAGGAGATGAGGCATGACGCTGGCCGCTGAAGGCGACCCCCGCGATCTTGGTGGACTCACCGGCTGGGTGGCGGGGGTGCTCGACTCCCTCGGCGCGGCCGGCGTCGGGCTGCTGGTCGCGTTGGAGAACCTGGTGCCGCCGATCCCGAGCGAGATCGTGCTGGCGCTGGGCGGGTTCCTGGCCAGCGAGGGGCGGATGAGCCTGCCGATCGTGATCGTCGCCGCGACGGCCGGGTCGGTGGTGGGGGCGCTGGTGCTCTACTGGCTCGGCCGCAGCCTCGGCGAAGACCGGCTCAAGCGCTGGCTCGACCACATTCCGCTGGTCGACGCCGACGACCTCGACAAGGCCGACAAGTGGTTCGAGCGGCACGCCGGCACGGCCGTCCTGCTGGGGCGGTGCGTGCCGGTCGTACGCAGCCTGATCTCGATCCCGGCCGGCGCCAACCACATGCCGCTGCCGCGCTTCGTCGCGTTCACCACGCTCGGCAGCGCGGTGTGGAACGCGCTGTTCGTCGGCGCCGGGTTCGCGTTGGGCGCGCGCTGGGAGCAGGTCGACCAGTACTCCCGCTGGTTCGACTACGCGATCCTGGCGCTCGTGGTGGTCAGCGCCGGTCTCTGGGTCAACAAGAAGATCCGCAAGAAGCGGGCGGTGCACCGCTGATGACGGTGTCCGACGCCGGCCCCACGTCGCTGCGGCTGGTCGGGAAGCAGACAAGCCGCGCCGCCGCCACGCCCTGAGGCAGTGGCGGCGGCGGGTCGTCGATCAGCCGAACTGGGCCGTGATCCGGGTGAACTCCCAGTCGGGCTGGGCGATGCTGGAGCAGTCGGAGCTGAGCGGGCCGCCGGCGCAACCGCGGTCGCGGTTGACCGACCAGAACGCCAGCCGGGCCAGGCCGTGTGACTCGGCCCAGTCGCGCACCGAGGCCCACTGGGCGGTCGTGGTGATCTCCCCCTGGTCGGAGCGGCCGTTCATGCCGGAGATGCCCATATGGGCGTACGCGGTCGCGTCGGACCAGCCGTTCGCCGTCTTGAGGGCATTCTTCAGGCCCTCCGACGCGCTGACGGTCGAGGCGTACATGTCGGCACCGCCGCCGAAGTTGAACGGCATGATGGTCCAGACGTCCACATTGGCCTGCAGCGCGGCGCCCTGGTTGATCAGGCGGGTGCCCCAGTAGGTCGGGCCGGTGGTCGCGGTCGGGATCGTCACGATGGTCTTCAGGTTCGGATTGTTCTGCTTGAGAATCTTCAGCGCGCCGAGGATCCGGTCCTGCACGACCTCGCTCTCGAACTCGTCGGTGTTCTCCACGTCCATGTCGATCGCCTTGAGTCCGTAGGCGTTGATGACCGATTGCAGCGCCCCCGCCAGGGCCGAGGCCGAGGCGCAGTTGGGGCCGAGCTTGTTGCCGCTCCAGCCGCCGACCGACGGGATGACGTCGCCGCCCGCGGCCCGGATCGCCGCGATCTGCTGTGCGTCACCGGCGCTGTTGATCGGCCGGTTGCCGTCCCACGCCGGGGTGCAGCCGCCGCCGGAGAGCACGAACGCCTTGGTGAACCACTTGATGCCGGTCGCCGACATCACCGTGGTCACGTTGGGCACGTTGCCCCACGAGTAGATGTAGGGCGCCGCGCCCATCGCGCCGCTCCCGCCGCCGGTGCAGCCGGTCGTCGTGCCGGACACCGCGCCCGACTTCGCCGACTCGCCCTGCGCGTTGTAGGCCGTGACGGTGTAGGAGCGCGAGGTGCACGCGGCCAGCCCGCCGATCGTCGCGCTGGTGCCGGTGACGGTCGCGCGGACCGTCGTACCCTCGTAGACCCGGTAGCCGGTGACCGTGCCGGACGAGGCGTTCCAGGCGACCGTGATCGAGTTGGCGGTCGTGCCGGTGACCCGCACGTTGCCCGGTGTCGGTGGGGCGCCCGGATTGGTCGGCGGGCCGCCCGCACAGGAGGAGCCGTTGACCGTGCAACTCGTCGGGTCACCGCTGCCGGCGGCCACGAAGCCGAAGCTGGCCGTGCCGTTGGGGCCGAGCGTGCCGTTCCAGCCCTTGTTGGTGAACGTGAAGTGCTGGCCGCTGCGCACCATGTCGGCGTCCCAGAAGCTGCCGACCGAGGTGCCGCTGGGCAGGTCGAACTGGACGTTCCAGGACGTGATCGTCGACGACGTGTTGTTGGTGACGGTGAACTTGGCCTCGTAGCCCGAGCCCCAACTCGAGGTGCGGACGAAGGCGGCGGTGGCGGCGGATGCCGCCGGGGCGACGGCCACGCTGAGGGTCATGGCCGCGACGGCCAGGCCGGCGATGACGACGACCTTTCTGCGAAGTTTCACGAATGCTCCTCAGGGGAGGGTGGCGAGGTGGGGGTCGACGGTGTTGGCGAACTGGTTGCCGTTGCTGACGTCCCAGTTCATCGACCAGGTCATCGCGCCGCGGATGCCCGGGTAGGTGCGCGGCGGGCGGAAGCTGCCGCAGTTGGTGCCCCGGGCCAGGCAGTCCAGCGCCTGGTTGACCAGGCTCGGCGAGACCACGCCGCCACCGGCCGCACCGGGCCCGGCGGGCAGGCCGAGGGAGACCTGGTCGGGCCGAAGCCCGTTCTCGAGCTGGATGCAGGCCAGCGCGGTGATGAAGTTGACCGTGCCCTGCGAGTACGCGAACGACTGGTCGCAGCCGAGCATCGAGCCGGAGTTGTAGAACTGTGTGTGTACGACGGTGAGGATGTCGCGGATGTCCAGGGCCAGCTTGAAGTAGGAGACCGCCGGGTTCTGCATGTCGATCGTCTGCGGCGCCATCGTGATGATCAGGTTGGCGCCGACCCGGCTGCGCAGGTTGCGCAACGCCTGGCCCATGAACGTGGGGTCGAGGCCGTTCTCGAGGTCGATGTCGACGCCGTCGAAGCCGTACGACGAGATGAGGTTGACCATCGAGTTGCTGAAGTTGGTCGCGCTGGTCGCGTCGTTGACGGAGACCCGGCCCGCCTCGCCACCGACCGAGAGGATCACCTTCTTGCCGCGGGAGTGCAGGGTGGCGATGTCGGCGCGGAAGTCGGCGTCTGAATAGCCACCGAGAGCGGCCGACAGTCCGGCGTCGACGGCGAAGGTGACCGCGCCGGGTGTGGCGGTCGACTCGGCGAAGGCGACGGCGATCAGGTCGTACGCCGCCGGCGTGTCCCGCAGCCGCAACTCGACGGCCGGGTTGACGAAGTTGTGCCAGTAGCCGGTCAGGAAGTGCGCCGGCAGCGGGCCGGTCGAGCAGCCGGTGGTGGTGCCGCTGACGGCCGCGCTGCGGGCCGACTCACCGGCGGTGTTGTAGGCGGCGACCGCGTAGCTGTGGTTCTGGCAGGCGCCGAGGCCGCCGACGGTCGCAGTCGTGCCGGTGACCGTCGCGCGCAGGGTGCTGCCCTCGTAGACGCGGTAGCCGGTGACCGTGCCGGTGGACGCGTTCCAGGCCAGCGAGATCGACGTGCCGGTGCTCCCGGTGACCCGCACGTTGCCCGGCGTGCCGGGTGCCTGCGGGCCGGTGGAGCCGCTGGTCGTGCCGGTGACGGCGGCACTGCGGGCGGACTCGCCGGCGCTGTTGTAGGCGGCGACGGTGTAGGTGTGCGTCGTGTTGGCCGTCAGCCCGCTGATCGTCGCGCTCGTGCCGGTGACCGTCGCGCGCAGCGTGCTGCCCTCGTAGACGCGGTAGCCGGTGACGGTGCCGGTGCTGGCGCCCCAGGCCAGCGAGATGCTGGTCTGGGTGACGCCGGTGACGCTCGGCGTGCCGGGTGCACCGGGCACCTGCGTGCCCGGGTCGGTGCCGCCGCCGCACGAGGCGCCGTTGAGCGTGCAGTTGGCCGGTGCACCCGCGCCGGCGCCGATCAGCCCGAACGAGGCGGTGCCGCCCGGCGCGAGGGTGCCGTTCCAGGACTTGTTGATGAAGCTGAAGCGCTGGCCGGAGCGGGTCATGTCGGCGTCCCAGAAGCTGCTCACCGAGCTTCCCGCCGGCAGGTCGAAGGCGACCGTCCACCCGTTGATCGTGGTCGTGCCGCCGTTGCTGATCGTGTATCTGCCCTCCCAACCGGAACCCCAGTCGGAGGTCTTGACGAAGGTCGCGGTCGGTCCGGCGGCCATGGCGGGTGTCGCCACCGCCACGGCGGCCACCCCACCGAGCAGGGTGACCGCCGCGGTGACCATCGCTGTCCGCAAGCGCATGAAGTTCCTCCCCAGGCCCGCGCTTACATTGATGAGATGGCCAATTATTAAGACTGTTTACAGATACTTGTCAATACCTAGGGCCCAGCCAACTCAGTTTCGGAACTGGAACCAGTTGACGTTGACGAAGTCGTTCAGCTGGCCGCTGGTGAAGGTCAGGAACACCGTGTGGGTGCCGGTGGTCGCGGTGATGTTGCCGGGCACGGACCGCCAGCTCTGCCAGCCGCCCGTGTTGGCCAGGGCGAAGCTGCCGATCGGGGCGTTGCTCCGGCTGTCGAGGCGCACCTCGACCAGGCCGCTGACCCCGCCGCCGGCGCCCGACGCCACCCGGGCGACGAAGTCGTGCGCCGGTGTCGAGCCGAAGTTGATGTTGTTGAACTGGACCCAGTCGCCGGACTTGACGGCGCCGATGTTCTGGCCGCCCTCGCTGCACGCCTCGACGATCACGCCGCTCTGCGCGTTGAACGACTCGGCCTGGATCTGGTTGTAGGCGCTGCCGCCGCCACCCGGGTTGGTGGGCGGCGGGTCGGTCGGCGTCGTGCCGCCACCGCCGCGGGTCCACACCGCGACGTAGTCGACCAGCATCGGCCGGCCGGACACGGTGGACGCGGTCGGTGTGCCGGAGCCGGCGACGCCGTTGGGGAACGCGCCGCCCATCGCGACGTTGAGCAGGATGAAGTAGCCGGCGTGGTTGGTCATGTTGGTCCAGTGCGGCTCGCCGACCTGCGACTGGGTGACGGTGTGGAAGAGGGTGCCGTCGACGTACCAGCGCAGCTGTTGCGGGCTCACGCTCGCGTCCCACTCGAACCGGTAGGTGTGGAACGCCGACTGGCACGACGAGCCGGGACAGGCCCGCGACGTGCCGAGACCGTTGAACTCATTGCACGGCCCGCCCGGCGCGACTCCACAGTGGAGGACGCCCCAGACGGAGTTGATCCCGTTGACGTTCTCCATGATGTCGAACTCGCCGATGCCGGGCCAGTTCCAGTAGTTGCCCCGGAACGGCGCGCCGAGCGCCCAGAACGCGGGCCAGTAGCCGGCCGCCTGCGCGCCGGTCACGTTGGGCATCTGGACGCGACCCTCGATCCGCAGCACGCCACCGGACGGCGGCTTGAAGTTGCTGCGGGTGGTCTCGATCCGGGCCGAGGTCCACTGCCCGGATCCGTTGCGGATCGGCGTGATCCGCAGGTTGCCGGAGCCGTCCAGGCTCACGTTGGAGGCGCTGTTGGTGTAGGTCTGGATCTCGCCGGTGCCCCATTGGGCGGGGCCGCCCGGATAGGCGGTGCCGGTGTCGATGATCCAGTTGGCCGACGAGGGCAGGCTGTTGGCCGATCCGGTGAAGTCGTCGCTCCAGGCCAGGCTCCAGCCCGACGGCGTGGCCGGCACGGAGGCGTTGGCCGTGACCGCCGTGGCGACGGCCGCGACGCTGATCGTGACAGTGGCGATCGATAGCAGGACGCGTCTGTTCATCTAAGCCTCTCTCCTGCGGGGGGACGGTGCCGTGAGAGCGCTCTCAGAGGGGTTGTATCGGACATACTCACGAATGTCAATGGGTTGGGCGGCGCAGCACGAGATGCTCCAGCGCCGTCCACGAGGTCGTCGTGACCAGGTACAACGTGGCCGCGAGGGGCAGCACCAGCGCGGTCGGGATGGTGAGAAAGGACATGAAGGGCATCAGCTTGGCCAACCCGGTGGCCTGCGGGCCGAGTTGCCGCCGGGATCGGCGGGAGAAGAACACCGCGAGCAGGACCAGGAGCAGCAGGAGTACGCCGAACAGGGGCAGGACCGCACCGCCGACGCCCTGTGCGAGGTGATGGCCGAGCGGCACGCCCCACAGCTCGCCGGCCGGCGGCGCGATCGTGAAGGTGCGGTACATGACCAGGAAGAACGGTGCCTGCACCAGGGCCGGCAGGCAGCCGGCGAGCGGCGAGGTGCCCTCCTCGCGGTAGAGGGTGGCGAGCTCGGTGCGCATGCGGTCGGGCTGCTTGGCGTACCGCTGCTGCAGTTCCTGGATCTTCGGCATGAGTGCGGTGCGGCGGCGCTCGCCGCGGACGGCGGCGAGGCTGAGCGGGGAGACCGCGAGCCGCACGGCCACGGTGAACACGACGACGGCGAGAGCCATCGCCGCGGGGCCGGCAACGGGAGCGATGAAGGCGGCGATTCCGGACAGGACGGACGTGGCGGCGCCCACGGCGCCGTCGAGTGGTGCGAAGGCAAGCATGGTCGTTTCCTCGACTGATGATGTCCGCGCGGGGCGCGGCGAAGCGGAACGGGTGACGGGAATCAGGCGAGGCGGAACGCGGGTGCGCGCGGACGGGGACGACCGGCCCCGTCGGGATCGAGCGCGCGTGGCGTGCGGCGGGACTGGGCCCGCGACCGGGTGCCGTGTGCGGCGCTGCCGGACCGGTCGTGCCGACCGACCACCAGGCCGCCGAGCGCGGCCGCGACCAGCAGGGCGGCGGCGAACGCGGCGAGGAACGCCAGCGGCGACGTCGGGCCGGACGCGTCGACCAGGGCGAAGAGCATCGCCCCGGTGAACACCCCGATGACCAGCCGCACGACGACCAGTCAACCACTCCACCGCAAGCGGTCAAGGTTCTTTAGGGACGGCTTAACAAACAGCGGCTCACGTTGAGAGAACCGCACCCGTCCATCTATGGTCCGGCCTGAAGTGGCCGAACGGTGAGGTGGGGGGCAATGGCGCAACCGCGTGGCGCGTCGCGGCATCGGGCCCCGGACCCGCTGGCGCCCAAGGTCGCCCGGCTGGCCCGGGCCGGCGAGCCCACGCTGCTCAAGCTCGTCCGCAACCGGCGCCAGGTGCTGATGGGCGCGGGCGCGGCGGTCGTCGCCACCGGCGCCGTCGGCTCGGCCGCCATCGTCATGGGTGGCGGTGACGGCCTCTCGGCCGCGCTCGGCGACGCGGCCACCTCGACCAGGTCGCCGCGCGACGCCGGCGCGTTCGCCGACCGCGACGCGAGCTACACGCAGTCGCTCGGCGACTCGATCAACCTCGGCGCCGCGGGCCTCGAAGACACCTTCAGCGCCGCCGCCGCGGCCGCCGCAAAGGCCACGCCGACCAGCCCCAACCTGCTCAGCCGCGACCCGATCCTGCACATGTTGCGGCGGGCCACGTTCGGGCCGACCCGCGGGCTGGTCGACGCCGCCACCAAGCTCGGCGTCGACGAGTGGCTGGAGCGGCAGCTCAACCCGGAGAAGATCGACGACCCGGTGTCGGCCAAGGCGCTGAGCGCGTTCCCGACCGTGTCGATGAGCACCGCGCAGATCCGTCGCACCGTCAAGGAAGGCGATTTCCAGGCGCAGTTCGAGTTGGGGCAGGCGACCATCGCGCGGCAGTTCTGGAGCGAGCGCCAGCTCTTCGAGGTGATGGTCGACTTCTGGGCCAACCACCTCAACGTGACCAACCCGTTCGACGGCGGGTGGGACGTGCGGACGTCGTACGACAATGACGTGATCCGCAAGCACGCGCTCGGCAGGTTCGTCGACATGCTCAAGGCCAGTGCCCGGCACCCGGCCATGCTGCGCTATCTCGACAATGCCGACTCCGACCGGCGCTCGGTCAACGAGAACTACGGTCGCGAGTTGCTCGAGTTGCACACGGTCGGCATCGACGGCGGCTACAACGAGAAAGACGTGCGCAACAGCGCCTACATCCTGACCGGCCGCACGGTGACCAACGAAGGCGAGTTCCGCTACGAGTCCGGCCGGCACTGGATCGACCCGGTCAGGGTGCTCGGCTTCAAGGACAAGAACTCGTCGCGCTCCAAGGGCCTCGCCGTCGGCGAGAAGTACCTGACCTATCTGGCCACCCACCCGGCGACGGCGAAGAACATCGCGCGCAAGCTGGCGGTCCGGTTCGTCTGCGACACCCCGCCCAACGGCCTGGTGCAACGGCTCGCCGACACCTACCTGGAGAACGGCACCGCGATCGCGCCGGTCATGCGGGTGCTGTTCCGCTCGCGCGAGTTCTGGATCGCGACCGGTCTCAAGACCCGCCGGCCGCTGGAGAACTTCGTGGCCACCGCCCGGGCGATCGGCATCGCGCCCGGCTCCGACACCCGTGCCGGCATCGAGGGTCTCTACTACATGACACAGCGGTTCGGGAACGCGCCGCTGGCCTGGGTGCCGCCGAACGGTTATCCGGACGTCGCGGCGGCCTGGCGGTCGGCACACGCCACGCTCGCGCTGTGGAACGCGCACCGGTCGCTGATCGAGGGCTGGGAACGCGGTCTGTCCTACCCGAAGGCCGAAGGGCTGGTCGGCAAGCGACCGGCCACCACCGGGCCCTACCTCGACAACCTGGCCGCCCGCCTGGTGTTCCAGAAGGTCGCGCCGGCACACCGCAAGGCGCTGCTCACCTTCCTGAGCGCCAAGGAGGGCACCGCCGTGCGCAACGCCAGCCTCGGCGGCAAGGTCGAGAGCCTGGCCCCGCTGTTGCTCGACTCCATCTACCACGCACTGCGGTGAGGCCATGACTGTCGACAATGGACTTTCGCGGGCCGAGCTGGCCCGGTTCGGCCCGAACCTGCCGGAGGCGGCGATCCGGGTGCAGGCCGAGGCCGTCGCCGCCGACCTCCAGGCGCAGCGCGACCAGTGGCGCAAGGGCTTCACCCGGCGGCGGATGCTGGCCGGCGCGGGCGCGGTCGGAGTGGCCAGCCTGGCCAACCAGATCGCCACCACCCGGGTCGCCTTCGGCGCGCCGTCGACCACCACCCGCACGCTGGTCGTGGTCTTCCTGCGCGGTGGCATGGACGGCCTGTCGGTGATCGTGCCGCGCGGCGATCGCAACTATCTCAACGCCCGCCGCAACATCGCGGTGCAGCCCGGCGCGCTGCTCGCCGGCGACGACCGATTCGGGCTGCACCCGGGGCTCGCGCCGCTGGCGCCGTTCTGGAAGTCCGGCAAGATGGCCGCGGTGCACGCCGTCGCGTCGCCGGACGCCAGCCGGTCGCACTTCCAGGCGCAGGACTGCCTCGAGCGGGGCGCGGCGTCGACGGCGGTGCACACCGGCTTCCTCGACCGGGTGCTCGAGCAGTTGGGCCCGGGCACCACGTTCCGCGCGGTCGCCGAGGGCGCGGCGCTGCCCCGGTCGCTGGTCGGCGGCCAGAGCAAGCTGGTGCTGCAGGGCATCCGCGAGTTCGACCTCAACGCCGGCGGCGGCATGCGGGACAAGACGCTGACCGCGCTCAAGGCGCTCTACACCGGCGTCGGCGACCACCCGCTGGGCTCCCAGGCGGCCGAGACGCTCAAGTCCATCTCGACCGCCCGGAAGATCGCCCAGAGTGAATACCAGACCACCGCGCAGTGGCCCGGAGGTGGCTTCGCCGACCAACTCAAAGACGTCGCCCGGCTGATCAAGGCCAAGGTCGGCCTGCGGGTCGCCGCCGTCGACATCGGCGGCTGGGACATGCACACCAACATCGGCGGCCCCGACGGCGGCGACATGCGCAACCGCCTCAACGAACTCGCCGGCGCGCTCGGCGCGTTCGCGACCGACCTGGGACCGGCGCTCGACAACACCTCGATCGTGACCATGAGCGAGTTCGGCCGCCGCGTCGAGGCCAACGGCAATTCCGGCACCGACCACGGGCACGGTGGCGTGATGCTGCTGCTCGGCGGCGGCATGAACGGCGGCAAGGTGCACGGCAGATGGCCGGGCCTGTCCGCCGGCTCGCTCGACCAGGGCGACCTGGCCGGTGCCAACGACTACCGTGACGTGGTCAGCGAGTTGCTGGGCGCCCGGATGGGCGTCAAGGACGCGAAGAAGATCTTCCCCGGGTACGTGCCGAAGAAGCTCGGGATCTTCAGGACCTGAGGAAGTCGAGCAGGTCGGCCTGGAACTTGGCCTGCTCGGTCTCGAAGAGCCCGTGCGGCGCGCCCGGGTAGACCTTGAGTTCGGCGTCCTTGACGATCTTCGACGCCTTCTTGGAGGCGTCGGCGAACGGCACGATCTGGTCGTCGTCACCGTGGATGAACAGCGTCGGCACGTCGATCGCCTTGAGGTCGTCGGTCAGGTCGGTCTCGGAGAACGCCTCGATGCAGTCGTAGGCCCCCTTGATGCCGACCGTCATGCACTGCTCCCAGAAGTCGTCGAGGATGCCCTGCGAGACGTCGGACCCATCGCGGTTGGCACCGAAGAACTGCGGAGCAAGATCCTTGTAGAACTGCGAGCGATCGTCTTTGACGCCTTCCCGGAGCTGGTCGAACACCTCGATGGGAGTGCCCTCGGGGTTCTGGTCGGTCTTCACCATCAGCGGCGGGATCGCGCCGACGAGCAGCATCTTCGCCACCCGGTCGGTGCCGTGCCGGCCGACGTAGCGGGTGATCTCGCCACCGCCGGTGGAGTGCCCGACGAGCACCACGTCGTGCAGGTCGTTGGCCTCGATCACGGTCGCCAGGTCGTCGGCGTAGGTGTCCAGGTCGTTGCCCTCCCAGGGCTGGCTCGACCGGCCGCCACCGCGCCGGTCGTGCGCGATGCCGCGGAAGCCGTTGTCGGCCACGAACATCATGGTGTCGTCCCACGCGTCCGCGGTGAGCGGCCAGCCGTGGCTGAAGACGACGGGCTGCCCGCTACCCCAGTCCTTGAAGAAGATCTCGTTGTTGTCCTTGGTCGAGACATGTCCGGTGGTCATGAATTTCCCCCCGTGGGAACGTCGGTCACAACTGCTTCCGACGTTACGGGTGCCCCGGTGCCAGTTCCGGCGTTCGGCGGATCCTGCCGCGCCGCTGTGGTAGGTGATGCGTCAGTGACCGCCGAGCCGCTCGACCAGCGCCTCGCCGTCGGGCCAGGGCCCGAACCCGGTGGCGCCGTCGAGGTGCCCGACGTCGCCGGCGTCGAAGAACTCCGCGCCCCAGTCGGCGGCGTAGGCCCGGGCCTGCGCCGGCGTGCAGTGCGGGTCGGTGCGGCTGGCGGCCAGGATCGACCGGAACGGCAACGCCTGTCGCGGCACATCCATCCACTCCGGAGGGATGAAGGGCGGCGTGGCGAGCAGGGCGGCCAGCACCGGGCCCTCGTGGCGAGCGGCCCACCCGGCGACGGTCAGGCAGCCCGCGCTGTGTGCGACGAGGATCGCGGGGGTGTCGTCGGCGTCGATCGTGACCCGCAACGCCTCGACCCGCTCGGCCAGGTCGTAGGGCGGCCCGGGTGGCTCCGGTGCCCAGATGTAGCCGGATCGCCTGGCCCAGTCGTGCATCCAGTGTGTCTGCGACGGAATGCCGCGACCGGGCACGAGCAGGCGGCGCACGGGCCGGGTCCGGCGACCGTCGTCAGTGGACACCGGCCGCGTCCAGGAGGGCGGCGGCGGTGGTCACGCTCAAGCCGTCGAGGTCGCTACCGTAGACCACGACGCGGGACGCCGAGCCGTCGAAGACCACGGTGAGCTGCCGGGCCAGCAGGTCGGGGTCGGCGGCGCCACCGGCGCGGGCCTCGGCCGCGAACCAGTCGACCAGTTGCTGCTTGAACTCCCGGGCCACGACGGCCGCCGGGTGCGTCCGGTCACGCAGGTCGGAGGCGATGTTGATGAACTGGCAGCCGGCGAACTCCGTGCGCTCGGCGGTCTCTTCGAGCACCCGGAAGATGTGCAGGATGCGTTCGCGGGGGCGGACCTCGGCGTCGTCGGGCAGGAACGCGGCGTTCGTCGCCGGCCCGGTCGCGGCCAGGGCCTCGGCGACCAGCGCGTCCTTGGTCGGGAAGAGCTGATACATCGTCCGCTTCGAGACGCCCGCCACCGAGCAGAGCCGCTCGACGCCGGTCGCGGTGACCCCCTCGCGGTAGAAGAGATCGGCCGCCGCCGTGAGCAGGCGATCACGTGGTGTAGTTGTCCCCGTTGCCATGACCACAGCGTAGCTCCAATTCTTGCGATGGGAAACCGATCGGTTTACGGTGTTGGAAACCGATCGGTTTCACGCTTCCTGGAGGAACAGATATGCAGATCAACGGCGCCACGGTCCTGGTAACGGGCGGCAACCGAGGGCTCGGCAAGGCCTTCGTCGAAGAGTTCCTCGAGCGCGGGGCGAAGAAGGTCTACGCGGCGGCGCGCGACCCACGCAGCGTGACCAACCTGGGCGCCGTCCCGATCGCCCTGGACGTGACCGATGCGGCGTCGATCGCGCGCGCGGCGGCCGAAGCCGGCGATGTCACCCTGATCGTCAACAACGCCGGCGTCTCCACCGCCGGCCCCACCTTCATCGAGGCCGACCCGGCGGACATCCGGCGGGCGTTCGAGACCAACGTGTTCGGGCCGCTCGATGTGACCAGGGCGTTCGTCCCGGCGCTGGTCGCCAACGGCGGCGGGCACGTGCTCAACGTCGCATCCGTGCTGTCCTGGCTGCCCAGCGGCGGATACGGCGCCACCAAGGCGGCGCTCTGGTCTGCGACCAACGCGTTGCGCGCCGAGCTCAAGCCGCGCGGCATCGGGGTGACCGGGCTCTACATGGGTTATGTCGACACCGACATGGCCGCGCACATCACGCTGCCCAAGAGCGAGCCGCGGACGATCACCCGGGCCGCCGCCGACGGCATCGAGGCCGGCGCCGACGAGGTGCTGGCCGACGAGGTCACCCGGGCCGTCCGGGCCGCGCTGAGCGGTGATCCGGCGGCGGTGATCAGCTGAGTGACATGCGCACCATGTGAGCCCCGCGGGGCGGTCCGGTTTGGCGGGGCCGCCCCGGGGTTAACTTTCGAGCACATGAGTGACCGGTGGTATCAGAAGGCGGTCGTCTACTGCCTCGACGTCGACACGTTCCAGGACTCCGACGGCGACGGCGTCGGCGATCTACGCGGGCTGATCGGGCGCCTCGACTACCTGGCCCGGCTGGGCGTGACCTGCCTGTGGCTGAACCCGATCCATCCCACGCCCGGCCGCGACGACGGCTACGACGCGACCGACTTCTACGGCGTCGACCCCCGGCTCGGCTCCCTCGGCGACTTCGCCGAACTGCTGCACCAGGCGGCCAACCGGGGCATCAAGGTGATCATCGATCTGGTCGTCAACCACACCTCCGACCAGCACCCCTGGTTCCAGTCCGCCCGGTCGTCGCCGGACTCGCCGTTCCGTGACTGGTATGTCTGGAGCGACACCGAACCGAGCGACCGCAACCAGGGCATGGTCTTCCCGGGCGAGCAGGACGAGACCTGGTCCTACGACCGCACCGCGAAGGCCTGGTTCTACCACCGGTTCTACAAGTTCCAACCCGACCTCAACTTCGCCAATCCCCAGGTACGCGACGAGATCAAGCGGGTGATCGCGTTCTGGCTGCAGCTCGGCGTCGCCGGGTTCCGGATCGACGCGCTGCCCTTCATCATCGAGCTGACCGAGCCCGGCAACCCGGACTCGCCGAAGGATTTCGACTTCCTGACCGAGTTGCGCGAGCACGCGCAGTGGCGGCGGGGCGACGCGGTGCTGCTGGCCGAGGCCAACGTCGAGCCGGCGAAGCTGGTCGACTACTTCGGCACGGGTCCCCGGGCCAACGACCGGGTGCACATGCTCTTCGACTTCATGCTTAACGGGCGGCTGGTGCTCGCCCTCGCCCGCGAAGACCCGGAGCAGTTGATCGACGCGCTGCGGGACACCCCCACGCTGCCGCCGGGCGGCCAGTGGGCCACGTTCCTGCGCAACCACGACGAGATCGACCTTTCCCGGCTCACCGCCGAGCAACGCGCCGAGGTGTACGAGGCATTCGGCCCCGACGAGGACATGCGCATCTACGACCGGGGCATCCGCCGCCGGCTCGCGCCGATGCTCGGCAACGATCGGCGCCGGTTGGAACTGGCCTACGCGCTGCAGTTCTCGCTGCGCGGCACGCCGGTGCTCCGCTACGGCGATGAGATCGGCATGGGCGAGGACCTGGCGCTGACGGGGCGCCAGGCGATCCGTACCCCGATGCAATGGTCTGTCCTGCCCAACGGCGGATTCTCCAGCGCGGCGACGGACGACCTGGTCCGGCCGGTCGTGACCGGCGGCGAGTTCGGCTACGAGCAGGTCAACGTCACCGCGCAGCGGCACGACCCGAACTCGTTGCTCTCCTGGTTCGAGCGGATGATCCGCACCTTGCGCGAGGCGCCCGAGGTCGGTGCCGGCTCGTGTGCGCACGTCGACGTCGCGGTGCCCGCCGGCGTGCTGGCGCACCGGGCCGACGGCCCGGCCGGCTGCATGCTCTTCCTGCACAACCTGGGCCGCCGCGCGGCGACCGTCGACCTGAGCAAGCTGGCGGAAAGCGCCGACAACCCCAACGACGTGCTCGCCGACCAGGAGTACCCGCCGGTCGGCGACCTGTCCGAGCTGAAGCTCGCGGGCTACGGCTACCGCTGGATCCGCCTCCATCGCAACCCTGCCGGTTGAGCGCGGCGTCCGCTACTGTGCGGTAACCAAAGGGGAGGCGGAGACATGGTGCAACGAGTGGCGCTCGTCACCGGGGCGGCGCGCGGGATCGGCGCGGCGACGGCACAGCGGCTGGCCGCGGACGGCCTCGCGGTGGCGGTGCTCGACCTCGACGAGGCCGCGACCAAGTCCACTGTGGAAGCGATCATCGCGGCCGGCGGCCGGGCGGTCGGCATCGGTGCCGACGTGGCCGACCGCGAGCAGGTCGAGAACGCGGTCGCCCGGGTCGTGGCCGAGCTGGGGCCGCCGACCGTGCTGGTGAACAACGCCGGCGTGCTGCGTGACAACCTGATCTTCAAGATGACCGACGACGACTGGGACACGGTGCTCTCGGTGCACCTGCGCGGAGCGTTCCTGGTCACCCGCGCGGTGCAGGGGCACATGGTCGAGGCCAAGTGGGGCCGGATCGTCAACCTGTCGAGCACCTCGGCGCTGGGCAACCGGGGCCAGGTCAACTACGCGGCGGCCAAGGCCGGCATGCAGGGGTTCACCAAGACCCTGGCGATCGAGCTGGGGCGCTACGGGGTGACGGCCAACGCGGTCGCGCCCGGCTTCATCGAGACGGCGATGACCGCGGCCACCGCGGCCCGGATGGGCATCGACTTCGAGACGCTCAAGAAGGGCGGCGCCGAGCAGACCGCGGTCAAGCGGATCGGCCAGCCCGAAGACGTGGCCCACACGATCTCGTTCCTGGCCAGCGAGGGCGCGGGCTTCGTGAGCGGCCAGGTGATCTACGTGTCCGGCGGCCCGCAGTTGGGGGTTCTCTTCTAGGCGGCGCGGCGCTTGCCGGCGTGGCGGAGCCAGAGCAGACCGATGACGGGGAGCACCAGGGGCACGTAGCCGTAGCCGCGGCCGAAGTCGGTCCAGACCGTGTCGTCGGGGAAGGCCGCCGCGTCGAAGACGGTCAGCAGGCCGACCGCGACCACACCGGCCAGCTCGATCGAGCAGCTCGCCAGCGCCACCCGGCGCCAGGTCTCGCCGCCCTTGGCCAGGGCCACCGTCGCCACGATGTAGACCACCGCGGCGAACGCCGACAGCAGGTAGGCCAGCGGCGCGTCGGAGAACTTCGTCGCGATCTGCACGACGGCCCGGCCGCTGGCCGAGAGCGCGAAGATGCCGTATACGGCGATCAGCACCCGGCCGGGGCCGGTGCCCAGCGTCGTGCGCGGCGCGGTCGTCTCAGCCACTGGTCACCACCTGCCACGTCTGGTGCAAACGCAACACCAGCACCGGAACTGTCAGGCAGACCACGAGGATGATCACCGAGCCCCAGCGGGTCGGCTCCAGCTTGGCCAGCACGTAGGCCAGCGGCGGGAGACAGATGATCGTGATGACGTAGCCCAGGAATGTCGCCGCGCTGGCCGGCCGGTCGCCGCCCGCGACCGCCACCGCCGCCGAGATCAGCAGCGCGATCAGCGCGACCTCGACCAGAGCCAACCCGACCAGGTGACCGCGGCCCGGCGCGCGGTCGCGCAGCGCCTCGACCAGCGCCCACACGCCGACCAGCAGCGACAGGCCGATCACGAGGCCGGAAAGCGTGCCGTTCACGGGCACACCGTACTCGGCGTCAAGGCGTGGCAGCTCATCGGGCAGACTGAGCCCCATGCCTCTCCGGTTCGGTCTGTTCGGCACCGGCCCCTGGGCCACCGCCACCCAAGCGCCCGCGATCGTCGCGCACCCCGACGCGGAACTCGTCGGTGTCTGGGGCCGTGACCCGGCCAAGGCGGCCGCGCTGGCCGGCCAGACCGGCAGCCGGGCCTACGCCGACGTCGACGCGTTGCTCGCCGACGTCGACGCGGTGGCCGTGGCGCTGCCGCCCGACGTGCAGGCCGGCATCGCCGAGCGGGCCGCCAAGGCCGGCCGGCACCTGCTGCTCGACAAGCCGCTGGCGCTGACCGTCGAAGCGGCCGACCGGGTGGTCGCCGCCGCCGACGCGGCCGCGGTGGCCTCGGTGGTCTTCTTCACGGCCCGGTTCGACGACAAGGTGGCCGCGGCGCTGCGCGAGATCGTCGCGACCGGCGGCTGGGAGGGCAGCCGGGTGGCCCACCTGAGTTCGATCTTCCAGCCGGGCAACCCCTACGGCGCGTCGCCGTGGCGGCGGGTGCACGGCGGGCTCTGGGACGTCGGCCCGCACGCGCTGTCCCAGGTGCTGCCGGTGCTCGGCCCGGTCGCCGAGGTGTCGGCCGTCGAAGGCCCGCGGGCCACCACCAACCTGTTGCTGCGGCACACCTCCGGTGCGGTCAGCACGGTGACGCTGACCGTCGACGCGGCGCCGAACGCGGTCATGCGCGACATCACGTTCTACGGCGAGCACGGCATCGCCTCGGTGCCGCGCGGCGAGGGTGACGTGCGTGCCGTCTACGCCACCGCCATCGACCTGCTGATCGCCGAGACCGGCGGCACCAGGCACGACCTCGGTGTCCACTTCGGACGAGACGTGGTCGCGGTGCTCGCGGCAGCCGAACGCTCCCGCGAAGACGGCCGGATCGCGAAGATCTAGGCCGCCAACTCTTTCTGGTGCAGCCAGTGCAGGGCGTCCGGTAGCGGCATCGGCCTGGAAAACAGGAAGCCCTGGCCGTATGGACAGCCGGTGCGGCGCAGCAGGTCGCGTTCCTCGACGGTCTCGATGCCTTCGGCGACCACCTCCAGGCCGAGCGTGTGCGCCAGTCGCACGATGCCGTCGACCAGTGCCCGCTGCTGCGCCGACGTCGCGATCGTGCCGGTGAACAGCCGGTCGATCTTGA
>NZ_JBFAPI010000028.1:0-62047 GCF_040676615.1 Asanoa sp. NPDC049573 | reverse complement strand
GTCGACGGCTGGCACGAAGAGGTGCGCCCGGCGGGGCCCGGCCCCGGCCCGGCGGGGGGCGGCCCAAAACCCCCCCGCGTGGGGGGGGGGGGCGGTTCGGTTCAGCCCCCCGCTTCCGGTGCCGCCCCGGGCCCCCCCCGCCCCGGTCCGACGGACGGCCCGCCGCCATGCCCGTCAACGTGCCCGCCCGGCGCGGCGGCAACGGCCGCCGCTTCCTGCTGCTGCTCTTCTGGGTCGGCCTCGTGCTGGCCGTGCTGCCCTGGTGGCTGACCACCCCGGCCGGCTCGCTGGTCGACACCGGTGCCGTGATGCTGGCTGCCGGCCGGATCGTCGGCCTGGTCGCCGGCTACACGATGCTCGTGCAGGTCGTGCTGATGAGCCGGCTGCGGCTGCTCGACCGGCTGGCCGGCGAAGAGGTGATGACCCGCTGGCACCGCGACATCGGCGGTGCGCTGATCGTCGCAGTGCTCGGCCACATGGCGCTGATCCTGGTCGGCTACGGCGCTCTCGACGGGTTCAACGTGCTGGTCGAGGCGCGGGTCCTGATCACCGGCACGCCGGACATGCTGACCGCGTTCCTGTCCGCCGGCATCCTCACCGCGGTCGGGCTGTTCTCGATCCGGGCGGTTCGCAACGCCATGCCCTACGAGCTGTGGCGCTGGCTCCACATGTCCACCTACGTGGTGCTCTACCTGGCCTTCGGCCACCAGTTCTCGCTCGGCCAGCAACTGTTCAGGCCGGGACTCGTGCGCACCGGCTGGATCGCGGCGTACGTCGGTGTGGTGGTCGTGCTCGCGTACGGCCGGCTGATCGCGCCCTTGATCTTCAATCTGCGGTACGGCCTGCGGGTGGCCGACGTGATCGCCGAGGGCCCGGACACCGTCTCCATCTACCTCACCGGTCGCAACCTCGACCGGCTCAAGGTCCTCGGTGGACAGTGGTTCCGCTTCCGGTTCCTGTCCCGCGGGTTGTGGTGGCAGTCGCACCCGTTCTCGGTCTCCGCCGCCAAGAACGGCCGCTGGTTGCGGCTGACCATCAAGGTGGTCGGCGCCTATACCCGGGCGTTGCGCGACCTCGACCCGGGCGACCGGGTCTGGGCGGTCGGGCCGCGCGGCAACTTCACCGCCGCGCAGCGCACCGCGCCGCGTTCGTTGCTGATCGCCGGCGGCATCGGCATCACGCCGATCCGGGCGATGCTCGAGGAACTGCCGCCCGGTGCGACGCTGATCTACCGGGCCAGCACGCCGGCCGAGGTGGTGCTGCAGCGTGAGATCGACTGGCTGGCGCGGGCCGGCGACGTCGACGTCTGGTATGTCATCGGCGCCCGCACCGACCCCGGGCCGCGCCAGGTGATGAGCCCCAACGGACTGCGCCAACTGGTGCCCGACCTGGCCCGCCGCGACGTCTACCTGTGCGGGCCGCCGGGCTTCGTCGAGGCGGCGCAGAAGACGGTGCGCAGGTCCGGCGTACCCCGCTCCAAGATCCACCTTGCCGCCTTCGAGCTGTAGGAGAACCTCGTGCGCCGTGCTGTGCTGGCCGTAGCCGGGCTCGCCGCCGGAACCTCGCTACTGGTCGTGGTCAAGGGCGGCGGCGCGGGCGCGGCACCCGACACGGTGGCGGCGGCCAACGCCGGACCGACCCCGTCGGCGGGCGCCGGCTCGCCGGACCCCTCGGCGCCGCCGGCGAAGAAGCCGGTGGCGACACCGACCGCGACGAAGAAGACCACCAAGCCCAAGGCCGGCAAGGGCACGACGGCCGCCGCGCCGCCGCCGGCCCAGCCCAGGTCCAACAAGGTCGTCGGGCCGCGGGTGGAGAACCCGTACGGTGCCGTCCAGGTGGTCATCGAGCTGTCCGGCACCCGCATCGTCGACGTGCGCACGCTGGAGATGCCCGACCTGGAGGCGCGCTCCGACCAGCTCAGCTCGCTGGCCGAGCCGCGACTGCGCGACGAGGCGATCCGCGAGCAGGGCGCCAACCTCGACACCGTGTCCGGAGCGACGGAGACCAGCGAGAGCTACAAGGAGTCGCTGCGGGTCGCCATCGAGCGGATGAAGAAGGGCGAGCGTGACTGAGTTCCGTGCGCAGGAGTGCATGGGCACGGTGATCAGCGTCGAGATCGCGGCCGGCGGCTCGCCGGCTTTGCTCGACGCCGCGTTCGCCTGGTTCCACGAGGTGGACGCCCGGTTCAGCACCTACCGCGAAAACAGCGAAGTCAGTCGATTCGACCGCGGCGAAGTGCCAATCTCCGCGGCCTCCGACGACCTGCGGCTGGTGCTGGCCCGCTGCGCGGACCTGTGGGGCGAGACCGACGGCTACTTCGACGGGTACGCGACCGGCCGCTTCGACCCGTCCGGCTTCGTCAAGGGCTGGTCCGTGCAGGTCGCCTCGGACCGGCTGCTGGCCGCGGGCGCGACCGACCACTGTGTCAACGCCGGCGGCGACGTGCGGCTGCGCGGTCACTCACCGGCGGGTCGCCCGTGGCGGGTGGGCATCCGCCATCCGTGGAACGCCCAGGCCACCTGCCACGTGGTCGAGGGCACCGACCTGGCCGTCGCGACCTCGGGCGTCTACGAGCGCGGGCACCACGTGGTCGACCCGCGGCGCGGCCGGCCGGCTTCGGGGCTGCGGTCGGTCACCGTCGTCGGTCCCGACCTGGGCACGGCCGACGCGTACGCGACCGCGGCGCTGGCGATGGGCCCCGCCGGTGCCCGCTGGCTGAGCCGGCTCGACGGGTGGGACTGCGTCGTGGTCACCGACGAGGGACGGAAACTGAGCTCCGCCGCCCTACCGTCGGCCGCTTAAGACGACTACCATGGTAACTCGTGTGGGATCAGCGTCGTACCGGGCGGTGGGTGCCGGCGGGTCGTGACCCCGTCGGCCGCGAGCCGGTGGGCCGCGACCCCGACGGCCGGGTGCCGGCCCATCTTTGGCATCGATGTCCGCCGTTCAGGGGGTCGACCTCGGCGGGCACCGCCGTTACCTTGTCACCTAGCATGTATGCCCCTCGTCGCCGCGCGCCCAAGTGGGCCGCCACCTGCATCAACGACCGGTCCGCGGCCCGGACGTGCGACTCTGCGCGTCCTGTTGACGGGATGTCTCCCGGTCTCGTTGGCGGGATCGGCGATTCGCGCGATGTGACACCGGGCCGGTCACGCGGCCCGGCGCGCCGTCGACAGTTGGCGGGGCAGGTGTGGCAGGCCGCTGGGCCGGGCGAGGACCGAATCGACGATCATGCGCTGCACGGCGTACGAGTCGGGCAGGCTCCAGGCCACCTCTTCCGGCGGGACGACCCAGCGCACCGCGCCCTCGGGGAGCCGGGTCGGCGGGGCCGGCACCCACGAGCCGGTGCCGTGGCGCACGACGTCGAGCGAGTTCTCCAACTCGGGCCGCAGCGGGTCGCCGGGGCGCACCAGGAACATCCAGCGGCCGAGCGGCGTCGCGGCGACCGGGCCGCGCACCTGCAACCGGCCCGGGCCGAGCACGCCGGCGTGCATGCGCGCCGCCGCCAGCACCCGCCCGCCCAACGTGTTGGGCACCTCCAGCACGTCGAAAGCGTGCCCGGTGGCCAGCAGCACCGCGTGCGGCCGCTGCCGCCACCATTTCTCCATCGTGGACGGATCGGTGCTCGCGCGCCGCTCCCAGCCTTCGAGCGCCGGATGGCAGCTCGTCGTCGGGCAGCCGGGCCGCTCGCACGCGAACCGGCCGCCGTCGAGCCACGCGCCGGGCATCACTTCCCAGCGATGATCGGCGTAGCGCAGGGCCGAGCGGCGCAGTGTCACTCGTGCGAATGGTGGTCGGATATTCCACCGCATGGTCAGAAACTCCCTACGTCTGGGTCCGACTCGCCCTAGCAGGCCGTCGGCGCCGTATCTCGGATCGACACGCGGTCGTTGCGTTTGACAGATGGCTGAATGCAACTTGCAATCGAAAACTACGAGTGCAGGTGTGACGGGAAACGCACTCAATGTGCGATCGGCACAAACGGGTGATATCCGCAAGACCGGCCAGCAAGCCCCGAATCAGACAGCCCCTGAGCCACCAGGGGGGAGGACGGACATGGACGAGCTCCCCATCGGCCGCCGCGTCGCCTACTGGCGCGCCCGTCGTCGGATGTCCCAGCAGGTTTTCGCCGACCGGCTGGGTAAGTCGAAGAGCTGGGTCGACAAGGTCGAGAGGGGTGTGCGCCGGCTAGACAAGTTCTCGGTGGTCTACGAGATAGCCGACGTGCTGCAACTCGACGTGCAACTGCTGTTGGGCAAGGACCCGGAACGCCGGCCTGACGCGATCAACTGCATCGACCAGGTGGAGGTCGAGGAGATCCGCGCCGCGCTCGAGCGCTACGACTCGATCAGCGCGTTCTTCGACACCCAACCCAACCCGCAGCCGCTGACCGAAATGCGCAAGGCGGTCAGCCACGCCTGGCTGACCTTCCAGCACGCGAAGTACGGCGTGCTGGCCCGCGCGCTGCCCAAGCTGCTGCGCGACGCACAGGCCGCCGACACGGCGTACGCCGCGGGCAACGACGCACACGACGCGGCCCACTTGCTCGGCCAGGTCTACCAGATCGCCTCGTCGTCGCTCCGGAAGCTAGGCGAGCACGAGTTGGCCTGGCTCGCCGCCGACCGGTCGATCGCCGTCTCCCAGCGGGCCGGCGACCCCCTGCTGGCCGGCATCGCCACCCACCGGGTGGGCAGCGCGCTGCTGGCACTCGGCCGGGCCCGCCCGGCGCTCGAGGTCAACGTCAACATCGCCAACCGGTTGGCGCCCGGCGGCGGCAACGAGGCCACGCCCGAGCGCCTCTCCGTCTACGGCATGCTGCTGCTCCAGGGCGCCATGGCGTCCGCCCGGATCGGCGACGGCGCCACCGTGCGCGACCTGCTCAACGGCGCCGAAGAGGCGGCCAACGCGATGGGCGGCGACCACAACCACTACTGGACCTGCTTCGGCCCGACGAACGTCAAGCTGCACCGGGCCGCCGCCGCGGTCGAGTTGGGCGAGGGGCGCGCGGCCGTCGAGGTGCACGAGCGGATCCCGGCGGAGGGCTTCAACAGCCTGCTGCCGGAGCGCCGGGCACACCACATGCTCGACATCGCCCGTGGCTTTGCCCAGATGGGCGACGTCGAGAAGGCCAGCGAGATGCTCCTGGAGGGCGACCGCCTCGCGCCGTCGGAGATCCGTTGCCGGCCACTGGCCCACGAGGTGATGTCCGACGTCCTGCGCCGCACCCGCGGCACTCCGCCACCCGCGGTCGCCGAACTGGCGGAACACATGGGCGTCGGAGTTTAGTGGCAGGTATGAGAGGTGTCCTGTACGCGATCTGCTGCGGCTCACCCATTTCCCGCGGAGTCGGCCGCCTGGTCGACCTGGCGAAGCAGCGCGGTTGGGACGTCTGCGTGGTCACCACGCCCGACGGCCGCAAGTTCGTCGACGTGCCCGCGCTCGCCGGGCTGACCGGCCACCCGGTCCGCAGCTACTACAAGAACCCCGGCGACCCCGACGTCCTACCCGCGCCCGACGCGATCGTCGTCGCGCCGGCCACCGTCAACACCGTCAACAAGTGGGCCGTCGGCATCGCCGACACGCTCGCCCTCGGCCTGGTCGTCGAGTCACAGGGCAAGGGCCTGCCGATCGTCGTGATGCCGTTCACCAACGCGCCGATGGGCGCGCACCCGGCCTTCCGCGAGGCCATCGAACGGCTGCGGTCGTGGAACATCACGGTCCTGTTCGGCGACGACGTGCTGCCGCTGCGCCCACCCGGCGCGGCCGGCGACCTGGTCGACACCTTTCCCTGGCACCTGGCCCTCGACGCGCTCGATGCCCGGATCGGCGCCGACCACCGCGTCACCGTCACCGCACCGACCATCGCCTCCGAGGACAGCCCTCGGCGGTAGGATCTGCGCCGATGAGCACGACTGTGGCCGCCGCCGTCGCGGCCCTCGACGAGCGTTATCCGCCCGTCTGGGCGGAAGAGTGGGACCGGGTGGGCCTGGTCGTGGGCGACCCCGGCTGGCCGGTCGCCCGCATCCTGTGTGTGGTCGACTGCGTGCCGGAGACCGTCGCCGAGGCGATCGCCGCCGACGCCGACCTGATCGTGGCCCACCATCCGTTGCTGATGCGGGGGGTTTCGTCGGTCGCCGCGACCACCTACAAAGGACGGATCGTCCAGGACCTGATCAAGAACGACGTGGCGCTGTTCACCGCGCACACCAACGCCGACGTGGCCAACCCCGGCGTGTCCGACGCCCTGGCCGCCCGGCTGGGCCTGGTCGACCTGCGCCCGCTGGTGCCCTCGGCGCCGGCCACGCCGTCGGCCGACCGCGGACCCGACCCGAGCCGCGACGCCGACTCGCCCGGTGACGCCGGCTCGGCCCGTGACGCCGGTCCTGGCCGCGATGCCGACTCGGGCCGTGACGCCGGTCCTGGCCGCGGCGCCGGCTCGGCCCGGGACGCCGGTCCTGGCGCCGACGCGGGCCGCGATGCCGGCTCGGGCGGCGATGCCGGCTCGGGCCGCGATGCCGGCTCGGGGCGTGATGCCGGCTCGGGGCGTGATGCCGGCTCGGGCCGTGATGCCGGCTCGGGCCGTGATGCCGGCTCGGGCCGTGATGCCGGCTCGGGCCGTGATGCCGGCTCGGGCCGTGACGCCGGTCCTGGGCCAGGCGTCGGCCTCGGCCGCGATGCCGATCTCGTCCGCGACGGCCGCCCGGGGCCCGGCCTCGGCCGGGGCGTCGGGCGGATCGGCCGGCTGCCCGTGCCGCGGCCGCTGTCGGCGTTGACCGCCCAGGCCGCCTCCGTCCTGCCGCGTACCGCCTGGGGTGTCCGGGCCGCCGGCGACCCCGACCGGGTGATCTCCACGGTCGCCGTCTGCGGCGGTGCCGGCGACTCCTTCCTGGCCGCGGCCGCCGCGGCCGGCGTCGACGCCTACCTCACCGCGGACCTGCGCCACCACCCGGCCAGTGAGGCGGTCGCCGGAGGTGGCCCCGCGCTGCTGGACGCGGCACACTGGGCCACCGAGCGTCCGTGGCTCGACGACCTCGCGGCCTACCTGCGTGCCAGGCTTGAGGTGGATGTGGTGGTCTCCGACCTCGACACCGACCCGTGGACGCTGCACGCCGCATCAGCACTTTTCACCCCGTCGAAGGAGTCGCTTCCGTGAAGGCCGAACCACAGGCGCAGCGCCGGCTGCTCGACCTCCAGGCGATCGACACCTCGCTGGCCCAGATCGCCCACCGCCGCCGCACGCTGCCGGAGAACGCCGAGCTGGAGGCCCTGGCCCGGGAGCTGTCGGCGCTGGAGGACGAGCGGGTCCGGGCCCAGGTCGCCGTCGACGATCTTGATCGGGACATCGCCCGGATGGAGAAGGACGTCGAGCAGGTACGCGCCCGCAAGGACCGCGACCAGGCCCGGCTGACCATGGGCAGCGGCCCGGCCCGGGAGCTGGAGGCGATCCAGCACGAGATGGTCTCGCTGACCCGGCGGCAGTCCGAGCTCGAAGACGCCGAACTGGAGTTGATGGAGAGCCGGGAGACCGCACAGGCCGCGCTCGACGAGGTGCTCGGCCGGCTGACCGCGACCCGCGACCGCCGCGGCGACACCGAGGCCCGTCGCGACCAACTGCTGGCCGAGATCGAGTCCGACGAGCAGGGCCGGATCGCGGCCCGCGGCCCGGCCGCCGGCGAGGTGCCGGCCGACCTGCTGGCTCTCTACGACAAGATCCGCGAGACCTCCGGCGGTCTCGGCGCCGCGCTGCTGACCGCCGGCCGCTGCGGCGGCTGCCGGATCGAGTTCTCCGGCGCCGACCGCGCCCGGATCAAGGCGGCCCCGGCCGACGAGGTGCTCCGCTGCGAGGAGTGCCGCCGGATCATGGTCCGCACCTCGGAGTCCGGCCTGTGACTCGCCCGACCCGGGTGGTCATCGAGGCCGACGGCGGCGCGCGCGGCAACCCCGGTCCGGCCGGTTACGGCGCGGTCGTGCGTACCCCCGCCGGAGAGGTCCTGGTCGAACGCTCCGAGGCGATCGGCATCACGACCAACAACGTCGCCGAATATCGCGGGCTGATCGCCGGCCTGCAGGCCGCGGTCGACCTGGGCGCCGCCGAGGCCGACATCCGGATGGACTCGAAGCTGGTCGTCGAGCAGATGTCGGGCCGCTGGCAGATCAAGAACGCCGGCCTGCGCCCGCTCGCGGCCGAGGCCGCGGCGCTGGTCAACCGCCTCGACCGGGTCAGCTTCACCTGGGTGCCGCGCGACCGCAACACGCACGCCGACGCCCTGGCCAACCAGGCGATGGACGCGGCGGCCGGCATCGCGCCGGTCTCCTCGGCCGAGGCCGCGGCGGCGTCCGCGCCCCGGTCCTGGGAGCCCCGCCCGACCGAGAGCGCCACCCGGGTGCTGCTGGTCCGGCACGGCGCGACGGCGATGACGGCACAGGGCCGCTACTCCGGCCGGGGCGACGTGCCGCTGTCGACGATCGGCGAGGCCCAGGCCACGGCGGCCGGGGTGCTGGTCGCGGCCCGGGTGCCCGACGCGGTCGCGGTAGTCAGCTCGCCGCTGACCCGCTGCGTCCAGACGGCGCGGGCGATCGCGGAAGAACTCGGCGGCGTCCCGGTCCGGATCGACGAAGACCTGATCGAGTGCGACTTCGGCGACTGGGAGGGCCTGACCTTCGCGGAGGTGCGCTCCCGCTGGGCCACCGAACTCGACGCGTGGCTGGCCGACCCGTCGGTGGCCCCACCCGGCGGCGAGTCCTTCACGGCCGTGGCCACCCGCGCCCGCCGGGCCGCGTCGGCCCTGCTCTCGGCGTACCCGTCGAGTGCCGTGGTCGCGGTCTCGCACGTCTCGCCGATCAAGCTGATCCTCCAGGACGCGCTGGCCGGCGGCCCAGGCTTCCTGCACCGCCTCTACCTCGACCCGGCCGGCGCGTCCACGGTCGACTACTGGCCCGACGGCGGCGTCGCCGTCCGCACGGTGAACGACACTTCCCATCTACGCTGAGTCACCAGCGTCGCATCACTTTTGTGGGGTCTCCACAACGAGCGCGGTCTGCCATGCGCGGTGCGGGGATTGGTGTACCCGCCGGTAATCGAGCAGGGTATGCACAGGTGCAGGCGACCGTCCGAAACCCGGACGTCGTCCTCTATGGGAGGCTCAGCCGGTGTTCAGTCGTGTCGCCATCGTCAACCGTGGTGAGGCCGCCATGCGGCTCATCCACGCGGTCCGGGACCTTTCCGCCGAAACCGGGGCGCGGATCGAGACGGTCGCGCTCTACACCGACGCCGACCGCACCGCGACGTTCGTGCGGGAGGCCGACGTCGCCTACCCGCTCGGGCCGGCCTCCGCGCGTCCCTACCTCGACCACGCCGTCCTCGAACGGGCGCTGATCGAGACCCGGGCCGACGCCGCGTGGGTCGGCTGGGGATTCGTGGCCGAAGACCCGGCGTTCGCCGAACTGTGCGACAAGCTCGGCGTCACCTTCATCGGGCCGAGCGCCGAAGCGATGCGCAAGCTGGGCGACAAGATCGGCGCCAAGCTGATCGCCGAAGAGGTCGGCGTGCCGGTCGCGCCGTGGAGCCGGGGCGAGGTGGCCACCCTCGACGACGCGCTGCGCGCCGGCGAGCAGATCGGCTACCCGCTGATGCTCAAGGCGACCGCCGGCGGTGGCGGGCGCGGCATCCGGATGGTCGCCTCGGCCGACGACCTGACCGACGCCTACACCCGCACCAGCCAGGAGGCGCTGCGCGCGTTCGGCTCCGGCGTCGTCTTCCTGGAGCGCCTGGTCACCGGCGCCCGCCACGTCGAGGTGCAGGTCATCGCCGACGGGCAGGGCACCGCCTGGGCCCTGGGGGTGCGCGACTGCTCGGTGCAGCGGCGCAACCAGAAGATCATCGAGGAGTCGTCCTCGCCGGTGCTGTCCAGCGAGCAGGCCGCCGAGCTCAGGGCCTCGGCCGAGCGGCTCGCGGTGGCCGTCGGCTACCGCGGCGCCTGCACGGTCGAGTTCCTCTACCACCCCGGCGACAAGATGTTCGCGTTCCTCGAGGTCAACACCCGCCTCCAGGTCGAGCACCCGATCACCGAACTGACCACCGGCACCGACCTGGTCCGTCTCCAGTTGCACGTGGCCAACGGCGGCAGCCTGACCGGCCCGCAGCCGGCCGAGGCCGGGCACGCGGTCGAGGCGCGGCTCAACGCCGAGGACCCCGATCGCGACTTCGCGCCGGCGCCCGGTCGGATCGCCCGGCTGGTGCTGCCCGCCGGCCCCGGCATCCGGGTCGACACCGGCGTCAGCGAGGGCGACACGATCCCGGCCGACTTCGACTCCATGATCGCCAAGATCATCGCGTACGGGCAGGACCGCGCCCAGGCGCTCGGCCGTCTCCGCCGGGCCATGGCCGAGACCACGGTGATCATCGAGGGCGGCGCCACCAACAAGAGCTTCGTGCTCGACCTGCTCGACCAGCCCGAGGTGATCGACGCCAGTGCCGACACCGGTTGGATCGACCGGGTACGCGCCGAAGGCCGCCTGGTCAACCACCGGCACTCGGCGATCGCGCTGGCCGCCGCCGCCATCGAGGCCTACGAGGACGAAGAGGAGATCAGCCGGCAGCGGCTGCTGGAGACCGCGCACGGCGGCCGCCCGCAGGTGCACCACGACCCGGGCCGGCCGCTCGACCTCAAGCTGCGCGGCGCCGGCTACCGGGTCAGCGTGGCCCGGGTCGGGCATCGCCGCTTCCGGGTCGACCTCTCCGGCGCGGCCACCGCCGACGTCGAGATCGAGCGCTACGACGAGCACACCGGCCAGATCGTCGTCAACGGCCGCCGGTTCCGGCTGGTGTCGGCCACCCACGGCCCGATCCACCTGGTCGAGGTCGACGGCGTCACCCACCGGATCAGCCGCGACGAGGGCGGTGTCGTCCGTTCACCCGCGCCGGCTCTGGTGGTCGCCACGCCGGTGTCCGTCGGCGACGAGGTCGAGTCGGGGGCCCCGATCCTCGTACTCGAAAGCATGAAAATGGAGACGGTGCTCCGGGCGCCGTTCCGGGCCCGGGTGCGCGAGTGCCCCGTGTCGGTGGGCAGCCAGGTCGAGACCGGTGCGCCGCTGATGCGGCTCGAGCCGCTGGCCGACCAGGACGCGGCCGAGCCGGCCGCGGCCGCCGCCACGGCCGTCGAGATCGACCTGCCGGCCCGGCCGGTGGAGTCGCCGGCCGACCGGGTCGACCGCGGCCTGCACGACCTGCGCGGCCTGCTGCTCGGCTTCGACATCGACCCCAACGGCCACCAGCGGGTGCTCTCGGCCTACCTGACCGCCCGCGCCGCCCTCGGCGAGCGGCCGCTGGCCGGCGAGCTCGACCTGTTCACGGTCTTCGCCGACCTGTCCGAGCTGAGCCGCAACAGGCCGCTCGGTGAGCTCGAGGTCGAGTCCGACAGCCACGTGCACAGCCCGCGCGAGTCGTTCCACAGCTACCTGCAGAGCCTCGACGTCGAGCGCGCCGGCGTGCCCGAGAGCTTCCAGGCCCGGCTGACCCGGGTGCTCGCCCACTACGGCGTGACCAGCCTCGACCGCACGCCCGAGCTCGAGGAAGCCGTCTTCCGGATCTTCCTGGCCCAGCAGCAGATGAGCCGCAACGTCGCGATCGTCTCCGAGCTGCTCCGAGCGTGGATCGCCGGCTCGCCGCCGGTCGAGGCGCTCCGCGAACGCGCCGGCCTGACCCTCGAACACCTCGTCGAAGCCACCCAGGTGCGCTTCCCGACCGTGTCCGACCTGTCGCGCGGCGTCGTGTTCCGCTGGTTCGCCCAGCCGCTGCTGCGCCGCAACCGGGCCGCCGTCTACGCCGCCGTCCGCGCCGACCTGCGGCACCTCGACCGCAACCCGGACGCGCCCGACCGCGCCGAGCGGATCCAGGCCATGGTCGCCAGCGCCGAGCCGCTGGTCCGGCTGATCGGCCAGCGGATCGGCCGGCCCGGTCGCGACCACGCGCCGCTGCTGGAGGTGCTGACCCGGCGCTACTACGGCAACCGGGGCCTGTCGTCGGTCACCGAGCGGGAGATCGCCGGCTGCCGGTTCGTCACCGCCGAGCACACCGGCGTCCGGGGCGTGACCCGGCTCGTCACGACGGCCGTCGACATCGCCACCCTGCCCGCCGCGATCGGCGCGGTGGGCGCGTTCGCCGCCGACGTCGCCGACCGTTCGCTGGTCGCCGACCTCTACGTCATGTGGGACGACCAGCCCGACGCCGAGGCGATGGCGGTGCGACTCGGCGAGATCCTGGCCGCGAGCACGCTGCCCGCCGGCGTCCGCCGGATCACCACCACGATCGCCGGCAAGAGCGGCGCGGTGATGCACCACCACTTCACGTTCCGGCCGGACGGTCACGGCTTCGCCGAGGACAGGCTGATCCGTGGCCTGCACCCGCAGATCGCCCAGCGCCTCCAACTGCACCGGCTGCGCGAGTTCGACCTCACCCGGCTGCCGTCCGCCGACGAGGAGATCTACCTCTTCAAGGCGGTGGCCCGGAGCAATCCGGCCGACGAGCGGCTGGTCGCGATGGGTCAGGTCCGCGACCTGACGCCGCTGCGCGAGGCCGACGGCCGGCTGGTCGCGCTGCCCGCGCTGGAAGACGCGATCACCGCGGGCCTCGACGCGATCCGCAACATCCAGGCCCAACGGCCGCAGAACAAGCGCTACGACACCAACCGCCTGATGATGTACGTCTGGCCGGCCACCGAACTGTCCGCCGACGAGCTCAACGCCCTGGTCCAGCGGATCCTGCCGACCACGGCCGGCGCGGGCCTCGAAGAGGTGCAGTTCGTGGCCCGCCAGCGCAACGCCGCCGGCGAGCTGGCCGAGGTCGCGGTGCGGATCACCCTCGACCCGGGCAACGGCGCACGGGTGCACGTCGACAAGCCGTCGATGGAGCCGGTGCGCCCGCTCGACGACTACCGCCAGAAGGTGCTGCGGGCGGCCCGGCGCGGCAACGTCTACCCCTACGAGCTGACCGAGTTGCTGGCCGGCCGGTCCGGCACGTTCGTCGAGCACGACCTCGACGACGGTGGCGTGCTGGTGCCGGTCGACCGGCCGAAGGGGCGCAACACGGCGGCGATCGTCGCGGGCGTCGTCACGACCCCGACCGAGCGGCATCCCGAGGGCGTCACCCGGGTGGTCCTGCTCGGCGACCCGACCAAGGCACTGGGTGCGCTGGCCGAGCCGGAGTGCGCGCGGGTGATCGCGGCGCTCGACCTGGCCGCTTCGATGCGCGTACCCCTGGAATGGTTCGCTCTTTCGGCGGGTGCCCGCATCTCGATGAGCTCCGGCACCGAGAACATGGACTGGGTCGCGGCCGCGCTCAAGCGGATCGTCACGTTCACCCAGGACGGCGGCGAGATCAACATCGTGGTCGCCGGCATCACGGTCGGTGCCCAGCCCTACTGGAACGCCGAAGCCACGATGCTGATGCACACCAAGGGCATCCTGGTGATGACCCCGGACTCGGCGATGGTGCTGACCGGCAAGCAGTCGCTCGATTTCTCCGGCGGCGTCTCGGCCGAAGACAACTTCGGCATCGGCGGCTACGACCGGGTGATGGGCCCCAACGGCCAGGCGCAGTACTGGGCGCCCAACCTGCCGGCCGCGCGCGACGTGCTGATGGCGCACTACGACCACACCTACGTGGTGCCCGGCGAGTCCGGCCCGCGGCGGGCTGTCACGGCCGACCCCGCCTCGCGCGACGTCTCGTCGTTCCCGCACGAGCTGGCCGGCAGCGACTTCAACACGGTCGGCGAGATCTTCTCGGCCGCGCACAACCCGGACCGGAAGAAGCCGTTCGACATCCGTACGGTCATGCGTGCCCTGTCCGACCAGGACCACCCCGTGCTGGAACGCTGGGCCGGCATGGCGGACGCGGAGACGTCGGCGGTGCAGGACGTGCACATCGGCGGCTGGCCGGTCTGCCTGATCGGCATCGAGTCGCGCTCCGTACCGCGGCGCGGTTTCCCGCCCACCGACGGCCCCGACACCTACACGGCCGGCACGCTGTTCCCGCGCTCGTCGAAGAAGACCGCGCGGGCAATCAACGCCGCGTCGGGCAACCGCCCGCTGGTGGTGCTGGCCAACCTGTCGGGATTCGACGGTTCTCCCGAGTCGATGCGCAAGCTCCAACTCGAGTACGGCGCCGAGATCGGCCGGGCGATCGTCAACTTCGAGGGCCCGATCGTCTTCTGCGTCATCTCCCGCTACCACGGTGGCGCGTTCGTGGTCTTCTCGAAGGCCCTGAACCCCAACATGACGGTGCTGGCGCTGGAGGGCTCGTTCGCCTCGGTGCTGGGCGGCGCACCGGCCGCGGCCGTGGTCTTCTCGGGCGACGTCAACAACCGCACGGCGACGGACCCGCGGGTCACCAACCTGCAGGCTTCCGTCGCCGCCGCGAGCGGTGCGGAGCGGGCGGCGCTGAACGCGCAGTTGGCCGAGGTCGCGGCGGCGGTCCGCGCGGAGAAGCTGGGCGAGGTGGCGGCGGAGTTCGACCGCGTGCACAGCATCCAGCGGGCGGTCGAGGTCGGCTCGGTCGACGCCATCATCAGCGCCGCGGAACTGCGTCCTCGGATCATCGAGGCCATCGAGCGTGGCATGACCCGCTGACCGGCAGCCGTTGTCTTCGCTCCGCCGGGTCTGGAAGGCTCGGCCGGTGATGACGGACCTGGACGACATCGAAGGCGCGCTGGATGGTGGCTTTCTCGCCGGTCTGACGGCCGCGCACGGGCCGGCCGGCACGATTCTGGTCGCCGACGTCGACCCGGCGGAGGTTCTCCAGACCTGGCAGGCGGCTTACGCACTGGTCGGTGTGACGGGTCGGTGGCCGGTGCTCGTCGCCGACGAGTGGAGTGCCGTCGACCCGCGACCCGACCCCGACCCGAGGCAGCCGGGACCGCGTGAGTTGACGACCCTGGACGACGCCGCCCGCACCGTGGACCCGTGGACACGTTTCCGGCGTTGGTCGGATGAGGATGGCCCAGCCACCGCGGACGAGGTGCCCGGCTACGCGCGCGGCTACCACGGCATCGACCTCGGCGAGACCCTCCTCCAGCAGGCGCCGGTGCCGTCAACCGGCGCCGACCTCGACCATTGGATCTATGACCGGGTCCTGGCCGATCCCGAGCTCGAAGCGCGGGTTCGGGGCAGGGTCGGCTACGCGGTCCGGACCGACTACTGGTTCACGCCGTCCGGCGTCACGCTGGTGTTGCTGCCGACCGCCGACCCTTGGCTCGCCGCGAAATGGATCAGCTTCTACGGTGCCGAGCAGAACGAACGCGAGTTGGCCGCGGTCCTGTGGCAGTGGCACGGTCGCTGGGGCGCGCACCTCGTCGCCTGTTGGGGGACCATGCTCCAGTTCACGGTCGAACGTCCACCCACAGCGGGCAACGACGCCTGGGCAGCGGCCGGTCAGATTCTCGGCCTGGCCGGCAACCTGTCGATGACCCGATGGGAGTTGGCCGCCGCACTGCCCGGCGGCACGGCCTGGTTCATCCACAACCGACCCTGACAGCGTTGCCGGGCAAGGCGTCGCGGACCTCGAAGTCCACCGTGAGGGTTTGCTCGTACCTGTGTGACGCGGACTCGTACTGGATCTCAATCTCGTCGACGCCGTGGTTCCCGGTGGCGCATAACGCGAACCCCCCGAAGTCCTCCCGGTGATAGATGCGTGCACCGAGCAGCGTGAGGCCGCGATCAGGCGACGCGGCGATCTCCGTAACGCGGATGGTCCTGCCGTCCTTGATGTCTGGCACGTCAAGCTCGAACATCACCACGTCGCCTACCAGCGGCTCCCGCACCGACAGGGTGACCGCGGAATTGTCGGGATGTCCAATCGCGCTTCCCGGCAGAACAACGTCGCTTGCCTTCACGATGACGGGTACGGCGACGGCCGCCACCACAAGAAGCGAGGCGATCAGCGCGAGGCGTTTCTTGCGCTGACCGCTCAACTTGTCCAGTCCCACCACATGCTTGACGGATCCATCCTGGCCGATGATTTAGGTTCTGGGTTCCGTGAAGGCGCCGGCCGGTCACCGTGCGGGGCGTGACTGCTGGATGGCCTTCTGGGTGAGTGCCTGTGGAGCTGAAGGTCAGATCACGCCACGAGCGCCTCTGACGTTGTCGCGGTCGATCTCACCTCAGACGAGCGGTTCCTGTCGAGCCGGGGCTGGGTGAGTGGGGCGGCCCCGCAAGTCCAGAGCCAGGGTCAAAACCAGCCGACGTGCCGCCGTGGGCGACGTCCGCTGAGCCGTCTGGGCACCAGGGTGGCCAGCACGGCAAGCAGGAGGGCGACGGACGAGTCGGCCTGTACGCCGGATTCTGTTCCCGCCGCCTCGCGGCGGTGGGTGGCGGCCATCCATCTAGGCCTGTCGTTGCCGGCAGGCTCGAGCGGCCTACCCGCAGGCTCGGGCGGGCAGCCCTCGAACGCCTGCGCAGATCGCCCGTGGGCGATCCTTTTGGCCTTGCTCCGGGTGGGGTTTACCGAGCCGCGCCGGTCACCCGGCGCGCTGGTGGGCTCTTACCCCACCGTTTCACCCTTACCAGGTCGCTGGGACCTGGCGGTTTGTTTTCTGTGGCACTTTCCCGCGGGTCACCCCGGGTTGCCGTTAACAACCACCCTGCCCTGCGGAGTCCGGACGTTCCTCGGCGGCGACCCCGGAGGGTCACCGACGCGACCGCCCAGCCGACTCGTCCGTCTGCAGCCATTCTACCGGGGGGCTATTCTGCATCTCCGATGGATCTCACCCATGCCGTTCTGCTGGTCGCCGCCGGGCTGGCCGCTGGGCTGATGAACGCGATCGCCGGTGGTGGGTCCCTCATCACGTTTCCGGCGCTGCTCGGTGTCGGCCTCGCACCCGTACCGGCCAACGTCAGCAACAGCGTCGCCGTCTGTCCGGGCTACTTCGCCAGCGTGTACGGGAGCCGCCGCGACCTGCGTGGCCAGGAGCGGCGGACCCTGTTGTTGCTGCCGACCGCGGTGGTCGGGGCGATCGCCGGCTGTGTGCTGCTGCTGATCACGCCGGAGGCCGCGTTCGACATCGTGGTGCCGTTCCTGGTGCTCGGCGCCACCGCCGTGCTGGCGTTCCAGGACCAGCTTCGCAAGGTCGTCGGGCATCCGGCGCGGATCAGTCGCGGCCGGCAGCGGGTGATGCTGCACAGCATGGTCGCCGTCGGCAGCGTCTACGGCGGCTACTTCGGCGCCGCGCTCGGTGTGATGTTCGTCGCTGGGCTGGCGCTGGTGCTCGACGAGACGCTGGCCCGGGTGACCGCCGTCAAGAACCTCCTCTCGGCCACCGTCGGGCTGACCACCGTCGTGGTGTTCGCCCTCTTCGGTCCGGTCAACTGGGCCACCGTCGCGGTGCTGGCGCCGGCCACGATCGTCGGTGGCTATGTCGGCGCGCGGCTGGCCCGCCGGCTACGCGGCAGTGTGCTCAAGGTGCTCATCGTCGTGTTCGGCACCGGCATCGGCATCTATCTGCTGTTCCACGCCTTCGTCTGAACGGCGGCGACCCGGGCGTACGAGCACCGCCGTCGCCGTCAGCAGCAACGGCAGCGCCGCCACCGCGAAGCACAGCGGCAGTGGCGCGCGGCCGATCAGCAGGCCGACCGCGGCCGTGCCACCCGAAGAACCGGCGTTGTAGGCGCTGTTCACCCAGGTGCCGGCCCGGGTCCGGGCCGCGGCCGGAACGGCCTCGTCGACCAGCAGGTACGCCGTGGTCAGCGCCGGCGCCACGAACAGGCCCGCGAGCGCCGCCGCGACCGCCAGCGCGACCACGCCCGGCGCGAAACCGGCGGCGACGAGCACGGCGGCCAGCGCGAGCGTCAGCAACGGCAACTGGACGCGCCGCGGCAACGCCCAGGCGCGGGCGCCGTAGGCGATGCCGCCCACCGCGCTGCCCGCCGCCAGGGCCGCCTCGATCCAGGCCACCGCGGTCACCTGGTCGTGCCGGGTCGCGAACGCGACCACCAGCAGGCCCAGCGCGCCGAGTCCCAGACCCAGGCCGCCCACCACCAGCACCGGCTCCCACAGGGCCCGTCCGCCGCGCAGCGGGGGAGCGGTGGCGGCCGGTGAAGGCCAGTCGGCGGCCGCCGGTGAGGAGACCATCGCCAGCGCCCCGGCCAGCACCAGGACGGCGCTGGTGGCCACGCCCAGGGCGGGCCGGCCGATCGTGATGAACAGCCCGGCCACCACCGGCCCGGTCACGAACAGCAGTTCCTCGACGACCGTGTCGAGGGCGAAGGCCCGCTGCCGGCGGGCGGCGTCGGGCAGCAGGCTGCTCCACAACGTACGCATGACCGGTCCGAGCGGTGGCGAACAGACACCGGCCAGGGCGGTCAGCACCAGCAGAGGCCAGCCCGCGGACGCACCGGGTCGCCAGGTCGCGACGGCGAGCGCGGCCAGCAGACCCGCGTACGCGACCGCCATCGGCGGCAGGGTGCGGCGCGGCCCGTAGCGGTCGATCAGCCCGGCGCGCAGCGGCGCGACGGCCACGGCGCCGACGCCGAACAGCGCGATCGCGGCCCCGGCCAGGGAATACGAGCCGGTCGCGGTGGTGAGGGCGACGGTCAATGAGACGAAGACGACGCCGTAGGAGAGGCGGCCGACCAGGGCCGCCGAGAACGTCCGCAGGGCGTGCGGAGTGGCGAGGACGGCGCGGTAGGACGCCGCCCGCGAGGGCGCAGACATGGGGATTTTCCTCAGGGTGGTAGGGACGCCAAGGGCCGGCTAGGGAAGCGGCGGCGTCCTACGCACGGGAGAGGAACATGGCGTGATCCTAACAGCGCGGCTCGTGGACGGTGAACAGGTCGCCCGGCTGGCAGCCGAGCGCTGTGCATCGGGCGCTCAGCGTCGAGAAGCGCACGGCCCGGGCCCGGCCGTTCTTCAGGATCGAGAGGTTGGCCGGCGTCATGCCGCGCGCGGCCAGCAGCTTGTCGATGTGCGCCTCGACGCGGTCCCCGTCGTCCGGCGGCATGGCGTCAGACGACGGTGTCGAGTTCGGACCGCACGGCGACGCCGCGGGTGATCTGCCAGAGCAGTGCGGCGCTGAGGTGGAGCTGCCCCAACCAGTCCCGACCGCGCATGGTGGCGCCCCCTTGTCGGATGTCGACGCATCGACATCCGATATAGGGGGCGCCGGCTGTCAAGCGGTCAGACCTTCGGGGACGGTGCCGGGGCGAGGTCGGGGTCCGTGGTGGTCGGCTGGGCCGGCACCGAGACGCGTGGGTCGCCCTCGTCGGCGAAGTAGTCGTCGGGCGTGGTGTCGTCGCCGCCGTCGGGCACCTTGCCGGCCCGCAGGGCCAGCGTGACCAGGGCCGCGACGGCGAGGTTGACGGCGACGGCGACCAGGCCGACGTACACCGTGGTGGTCGAGTCGATGAAGCCGAACTTGTTGAGCGGGAAGGCCGAGCCGCCGAAGTGGGCGCGGCCCGTCGCCGCGTTGGGGATCTGGTAGAGCATCCAGGTGCCCAGCGCCATGCCGGCGAACCAACCGGCGATCAGGCCGCCGCGGTGGAACCACCGGGTGTAGATGCCCAGCGCCACCGCCGGCAGCGTCTGCAGGATGATCACGCCGCCGATGAGTTGCAGGTCGATGGAGAACTGCGGGTCGAGGAACACGATGCAGGCGACCGCGCCGACCTTGACCACCAGCGAGGTGATCTTCGAGACGCTGGCCTCCTGCGCCGGCGTCGCGTCGCGCTTCAGGTATTCCTTGTAGATGTTGCGGGTGAACAGGTTGGCCGCGGCGATCGACATGATCGCGGCCGGCACCAGCGCGCCGATGCCGATCGCGGCGAACGCGATGCCCGCGAACCAGGCCGGGAAGTGCAGGTCGAAGAGCAGCGGCACGACCGTGTTGCTGTCGGTCGAGCCCGCCTTCGCGCCGGGCAGCGGTTTGACCCCGGCCGCGATCGCCATGAAGCCCAGCAGCGCGATCAGGCCGAGCAGCAGGCTGTAGGCCGGCAGCGCCGACATGTTGCGTTTGATCACGTCGCGGTTGCGGCTGGCCAGCACGCCGGTGAGGCTGTGCGGGTAGAGGAACAGGGCGAGCGCCGAGCCCAGCGCCAGCGTGATGTATTGCCACTGGTTGGCCGCGGTCAGCACGATGCCGTCGTTGGGGTTGGGCGTGCCGTCGAACTTCTTCTGCGCCGCGTCGAAGATCGAGCCCCAGCCGCCCAGCTTGTAGGGCAGGTAGAAGATCGCCACCAGGATCACGATGTAGATCAGCGAGTCCTTGACGAACGCGATCAGCGCCGGCGCCCGCAGCCCCGACTGGTAGGTGTAGGCGGCCAGGATCGCGAACGCGATGATGATCGGCAGGTGCCGGGCCAGCGCGCTGTCGCCGGTCACGCCCATCGTCTTGAGCACGGCCTCGATGCCGACGAGTTGCAGCGCGATGTAGGGCATCGTGGCGACGATGCCGGTGATCGCGATCAGCAGCGCCAGCGTCGGCGACTGGAACCGCGACCGCACGAAGTCGGCCGGCGTCACGAACCCGTGCCGGTGCGAGACCGACCAGAGCCGCACCAGGACCAGGAAGACCAGGGGATAGATGATGATGGTGTACGGGACGGCGAAGAAGCCCGCCGCGCCCGCACCGAACAGCAGCGCCGGCACCGCGACGAACGTGTAGGCCGTGTAGAGGTCGCCGCCGACCAGGAACCAGGTGATCCAGCCGCCGAAGCTGCGCCCGCCCAGGCCCCACTCGTCGAGGTGGCCCATGTCGTTGGGCGCGCGCCAGCGGGCGGCGACGAAACCGATGCCGCTGACCAGCAGGAACAGGACGGTGAAGATGACGATCTCGGTAACGTGGTCGCCCATCGTGCTCACCGCCGCTTCTTGGTCATCTGGTAGACGACGGTGGTCGTCGACACGCCCAGCACGATGAACAGCAGTTGCAGCCAGTAGAACATCGGGAAGCCACCGACCCGCGGCGAGTCATGGTTGAACAGCGGGGTCAGCAGCGGAACAACGATTGGCAGGAACAGTAACCAGTTCCACGGGCTCTTGTCCTTCGCGCGAGCCACCGCGGGCGCGCCGTCGGCGCGCGCTTCCTGATCACTCATGACAAACCTCCGGCCGTCATGGTTCTTTTGACGGCCGGAGGTTAACCGTTCGTTAAGTCAGAACTCGACGTTCCACGGAGCCGACGCGCCGAACGGCGAGTCACCTGCGCTGAGCGGCTATCCGCAGCTCAGGGGGTCCACAGTCCCAGGTGGAGGGTGCGGGTCAGGGTGGCGTTGTCGTCGTCGCCGTCGAGCGACCAGACCATCGCGCCGCCGAGCCGCTCACTGCGGATCCACAGCGCCTTCTGCAGCAGCACCGCCGGGTCGTCGTACGTCCAGAAGGTGGTGCCGTTGTATAGCCAGGCGGTGCCGGCCCGCAGGTCGCGGTAGACCTGGTAGCCGTCGGTGCCGGCGAGGGTCTTGAGCACCTTGTAGTCTTCCGTGCCCGCATCGAACGTGGCCGGCGCGGCGCCGCCGGTCGCCGTGCCGAACAGGCCGTTGCGCCCGCCCGTCACGCCGGTCCAGCCGTGACCGTAGTAGGGGATGCCGACGACCAGCTTGTCGCGCGGCGCGCCCCGGTCGAGCCACGCCCTGGTCGTGTCGGCCAGCGAGAAGTCCGGCAGGGTGGCGCCGGCCGGGATGCGCAACGCCGACTGCTGGTTGGCGGTCGCTTCCCAGGTGCCGTGGAAGTCGTACCCCTGGATGGTCGCGAAGTCCAGGTTCTTCATGACCTGGGGGACCTCGTAGCCGGCGTCGATGTTCGTCGGGTTGGCCGGCAGGAACGCGGTCAGTTCGAAATGCTTCTTCTGGGTACGCCCGTACGCGTCGAGTTGCTTGCGGAACTCGGCGACCAGCCTGGTGAAGTTCTGCTTGTCTTCGGGCCGGTAGACGTTGTCGACGTCACCGGGCGCCGCCGGCCACTCCCAGTCGAGGTCGACGCCGTCGAACACGCCCTTCAGCGTGCCCGGCCCGCCCGCGCTGCCGTCCGGGTTGGGCAGGTTGCCCTTGAGGTAGAGGTCGATGCAGGACGCGACGAACGCCTTGCGGGACGCGTCGGTGAGGGCCGCGTCGGAGAAGTGGTTCGACCAGGACCACCCGCCGAGCGAGATCAGCACCTTCAGGTCGGGATGCTTGACCTTGAGCTTCTGCAGTTGGCCGAAGTTGCCGTTGAGCGGCTCGCCCCAGGTGTCGGCGACGCCGTCGACGCTCTCCTCGGCGGGCACCGGCCGCTGGTAGTCGGCCCACGAGTCGCCCTCGGGCGCCGCGCCGTCGACGTAGCACTTCCCGTCGGGGCTGACGTTGCCGAACGCGTAGTTGAGGTGCGTCAGCCGCGCGGCGGCGCCGGAGGTGTCGAGCTTCTTGACCGGGAAGGCCCGGCCGTAGATGCCCCACTGGGTGAAATAGCCGACCTGCCGGAAACTCTGACCGTCGCGGTCGTGCGCCGAGGCCGGCGCCGCGGTGAGCGCGGTGCCCAGGAGTGTTGCTACGGCCGCCACGGCGACAATTCTGCGCATCTGGACTCCTGTCGGGAAGAAACAGTAAGGCTTCTTTCCTGTTGTGTGCGCAAAACGTAGGCTGTCGATCCGTAGCCCGTCAAGCGAGCCCCAACTCGCTCAGGCTGTTGAAGAGCTCAACGTCCACCAAGGACTGAAATCAGTCGAACGGGCACGGACGGGACGGCGGGGCGCAATACCCCCTAGAGCTTGACCGGCGCCCAGCTGAAGCGGGACGTCCAGGCTGGGTCCTGGCGCGCGTACGCCTGGAACGCCTCGATGGTCTCCTCGATCGTGGCCACCTCGGTGCCGACGTGCGTCTCGTCGCCGCCCGCGCGGCGTTCCAGCGCGAAGAAGTCCGGCTTGACCGCCACCTGGAGGAAGGTGTCGTCATTCTCCTCCAGGATGACGAACCAGTTGTCGACGGTCAGCGCCCGCACCGCGTCCGCGATCGTGGCCGGATCGGGATCCTGGGTTCGGGCGCCGTCGGCGGCGATCAGGGTGAAGGCAGTCATGCGTGGCAGTATGCCCCGGCGCGCGACGTCACGAACGCGGGCGCGACTGGCTACGCGCCGACAGTGCCTCGTTGAGGCGCTTCAGGAGTGTCGCGAGCTCGGTGCGGTCGCGTTCGGACCAGTCGCGGAGCATCCCGTCGTAGAGCTCGGCCCGCGCGGCGCGGACCACGCCCATCCGGCGCAACCCGGCCTGGGTCGCGGAGACCAGCGTGCCGCGGCCGTCACTGGGGTCGGGCTCGCGGTCGATCAGGCCCTCGCGCTCCATCGCGCTCACCTGCCGGGTGACCGTGGAGCCGTCGAGGTTGAGGCGGGCGGCGAGCGCGGACACGTTCTGTGGGCCGGCCTCTTCGAGGTGCCGCAGGATCACGTAGGCCGCCCGGTCGAGCGATCGGTGCGCCTCGACGGGGGTGGCCCGCCGCGTCGCCTCACCGAACCGCATGAGCAGCGCCACTTCGGTTTCGATCCGGCCGATGACGGAGTCGTCCGCGTTCATGACTGTATGTTACAGCCGTAAAACCGGACAGAATTGCCGCCCTTCACGCGGTAGGGACACGCCAGGGGCGATTCGGTCCCTTACCGACTCAGCCGGTCTACAGTGGATGGGACCCCCTCTTTTTGTGTGAAACGGTGGCGCTTAGCCGTTTTGCGGTGCACAGTGATCCCATGAGCGACAGCGGACGTGGGACGGAGTACTTCTGGTGCACCCGTCATCACAGGGTCGAGACCGATGCTGACGTATGCCCCGCGGTGTACGTCCTGGGTCCCTACCGGTCCAAGGCCGACGCCGAGAACGCCCTGCAAACCGTGCAGGAGCGCAACGAGGTGTGGGACGAAGAGGACCGCCGCTGGGCAGGGGAGGAGAGGTAGGCGCCGCGGCACTCGTCACGGCGAGCAACTCCGCGGTCTCCGCGACGGAGCCGGACCCGACGCACGTCTCGCAAGGAGGAAACCGACATGGCCGAAGCGTTGAAGGCCAAGACACCGAGGGCCGCGAAACGCGCGGCGGGCAAGAAGACCACCGCGGCCAAGCGGTCGAGCGCGTCCCGCGCCTCGGGCACCGCCAGGAAGACCGTCTCCGCGCAGACACCCGCGCGCAAGACGGTGACCACCAGGGCAACTGCCAAGAAGGCGCCCGCGAAACGGGCGACGGCGAAGAAGACCACGGCGAAGAAGACCGCCGCCAAGCGGACCACGACTACCGCCGCGAAGCGCACCACGGCGAAGCGGACCACCGCCAAGAAGACCACCGCGCGCAAGACGACCACCGCGCGTAAGACTGCGGCGAAGAAGACGACGCGCCCCACGGCGCGTAAGGCGGCCACCAAGGCCCCCGCGAAGCGGGCCACCGCCAAGAAGACCGCCGCGAAGAAGACGACCGCGAAGCGCACCACGGCGAAGAAGACCAGCGCCGCGCGCAAGACGGCCACGAAGCGGGCGACCACGGCCAAGACGGCCGCGAAGAAGGCGCCGGCGAAGCGGGCGACCGCGAAGAAGGCACCCGCCAAGCGCACTGCCGCCAAGAAGACCACGACCGCCCGCAAGACGGCGGCCAAGCGGACCACCGCGGCCCGCAAGAGCACGGTCCGCAAGGCGACCAGCCCGCGCAAGACGACCGCCCGCAAGACCGCGCGATAGGGCCAGCGATCGGTCCGCGCGAGCGGACCGCGAGCAAAACCGGAGCGGGGCGCTCGCGACTGGTATGAAGTACCGGTGGTGACCCGACGAGTCCGAGCGCCCCACTTCGACTTCGCCGCGCTGCGCCGCGAGCTGGAGCTGCCAGACAGCTTCCCGCCCGCGGCGCAGCGCGAGGCGGAAGACGCCGCCGCGGCACCGCTGCCGGACCGGCCCGACCGCACCGACATCCCGTTCGTCACGATCGACCCGGTCGGGTCCCGCGACCTCGACCAGGCGATGTGCCTGACCCGCCGCCCGGGCGGCTATCGCGTCCACTACGCGATCGCCGACGTGGCGGCGTTCGTGCGTCCGGGCGGCGCGCTCGAGGAGGAGACCTGGCGCCGGGGCCAGACCGTCTACCTGCCCGACGGCAACGTCCCGCTGCACCCGGTCGCGCTCAGCGAGGGCGCCGCGAGCCTGTTACCCGAGCGCACCCGCGCCGCCGTGCTGTGGACCATCGACCTCGACGCCGACGGCGGCACCACCGGCGTCACGCTGGAACGCGCGCTGGTGCGCAGCCGCGAGCAGCTCGACTACGGCACCGTGCAGGGCCAGTTCGCGGCCGGCACTGCGGCCGAGCCGATCGCCCTGCTGCCCGAGATCGGCGCGCTGCTCACCGAGCGCGGCCTCGACCGGGGCGCGATCAACCTGCCGCTACCCGAACAGGAGATCGAACCCGACGGCGACGGCTACACGTTGGTGCTCCGCGCTCCGCTGCCGGCCGAGCAGCACAACGCCCAGATCTCCCTGCTGACCGGCGCGGCCGCCGCCGGCATCATGCTCGCCGGCCGGGTCGGCCTGCTGCGCACGATGCCGTCGCCGGACCCCGAGGCCGTCGAGCGGCTGCGGGCCGCCGCGCACGCGCTGGGCATCTCGTGGCCCGACGGCGCCCCCGTGGGCCGGGTGATCGCCGGCGTCGACCCGGCCGACCCGCGCGGCGCCGCCTTCCTCGACCAGGCCGCCGAGCTGATGCGCGGCGCCGGCTACACCGCGTTCGACGGCGCTCCGCCGGACCAGGCCGGGCACGGTGGCGTAGGCGCCCCGTACGCCCACGTGACGGCCCCGCTGCGGCGGCTGGCCGACCGCTACGCCACCGAGGTCTGTCTGGCCCTCACCGCCGGCGTCAGCGTGCCGCAGTGGGCCCGCGAGGCGCTGCCGAAGCTGCCCAAGACGATGACGGGCACCGACCGGGTGGCCGGTGCGGCGGCCCGCGGCGCCGTCGACCTGACCGAGGCGGTGCTGCTGCGCGACCGGGTCGGCGAGACGTTCGATGCCGGGGTGACCGACGTCGACGGCCCGCGCCGCACGGCCCCGGCCCCGGCCGCGCCGAACGGCCGCGAGCCGGGCGGCACGGTTGCGCTCGACGACCCGCCGGTGCGCGCCCGCTGCACCGGCGACCTGCCACTCGGTGAGCGGGTCCAGGTGACCCTGGTCACCGCCGACCCGGCCAGACGGACGGTGCTGTTCACCCGGAAGTGATCGTTTGGGACGATGCCACCATGGCCTACGACCCGAGCGCGCTACCCGACGTTTCCGCCCTGTCGGTCGCCATCATCGGCGGCACCGGCGACCAGGGCCGGGGGCTGGCCTACCGGCTCGCCCGGGCCGGCCAGCGGGTGCTGATCGGCTCCCGCCAGGCGGTCCGGGCGGCGGCCTCGGCCGAGGAGATCTCCGCCCTGCCCGGCGTCACGCGCGCGGTCGAGGGCGGCCCCAACGCCGACGTGGCCGCCGCGGCCGACCTGACCATCATCGCGGTGCCGTGGGCCGGCCACCGTGACACGGTGGCCGCGCTGCGCCGCCCGCTGGCCGGCAAGCTGGTCGTCGACTGCGTCAACCCGATCGGCTTCGACAGCCACGGGCCCTACCCGCTGCTGGTCGAGGAGGGCAGCGCGGTGCAGCAGGCCGCCGCGCTGCTGCCCGAGTCGACCGTCGCCGCCGCGTTCAACCACGTCAGCGCGCCGCTGCTGGCCGACCCGTCGGTCGAGTCGATGGATCTCGACATCATGATCTGCACGGAGGACCGGCACCTGGCCGGCGTCGTCGCGGCGCTGGCGGCCCGGATTCCCGGCATGCGCGGCATCTACGCCGGCCGGTTGCGCAACGCGCACCAGGTCGAGGCGCTGACCGCCAACCTGATCGCGATCAACCGCCGCTACAAGGCACACGCCGGGTTCCGGGTGACCGACGTCTGAACGACGACCTCGGCACGCCCGTCCCGTTGCCCGGCGCGCCGCGCCGGGTGGTCTCGCTGGTGCCCTCGCTGACCGAGGCGGTCGCCCGCACCGTGCCGGACGTGCTGGTCGGCGCCACCGACTGGTGCGTGGAGCCGGAGGGCCTCGACGTGCTCCGGGTCGGCGGGACGAAATATCCAGCTCTCGACCGCGTACGCGCGGCCGCTCCGGATCTGGTCCTGGCCAACGCCGAGGAGAACCGCCGCGAAGACGTCGAGGCGTTGCGGGCCGCGGGCGTGCCGGTCTGGGTGACCTATCCGCGCACGCTGGACGCGGCGCTGGACTCGTTGGAGCGGCTGCTGGCGGTGCTGGGCGCGGCCGCGCCGGCCTGGTTGCGCGCCGCCCGAGAGGCCTGGTCAGAGCCGTTCACGGGGGTACGCCGCCGCGCGCTGATCCCGGTCTGGCGGCGGCCCTGGGTGGTGCTCGGCGCCGACACGTTCGCGGGCGACCTGCTCGCCCGGCTCGGCGTCGACAACGTCTACGCGGGCGCCGCGGAACGGTATCCGCGCCCGCCGCTCGCGGACCTGCGGGCGGCGGGCGCGGACCTGCTGGTGCTGCCGGACGAGCCTTACGCGTTCTCCGCGGGCGACGGCCCGGAGGCGTTCCCGGGGCTGCCGTACGCGCTGGTCAGCGGCCGGCATCTGACCTGGTACGGCCCGTCGCTGGCCTCGGCCCGGGCGGTGCTGTCAGAAGCTCTGCTCTGAGGTCGGGAACTGCCCGCCGCGGACCTCGTCGCCGAACTGGGCGGCCGCGTCGCGCAGCACCCCGTGCAGGTCGGCGTAGCGCTTGACGAAGCGCGGCAGCTTGCCGGTGCGCATGCCGGCCATGTCCTGCCAGACGAGCACCTGGGCGTCGGTCTCGGGCCCCGCGCCGATGCCGATGGTCGGCACCGCGATCTCGTTGGTGATCCGCTTCGCGACGTGTGCCGGCACCATCTCCAGCACCACGGCGAACGCCCCGGCCTCGGCCACGGCGTGTGCGTCGGCGATCACCTCGTCGGCCGCGTCACCCCGGCCCTGGACGCGGTAGCCGCCGATCGCGTGCTCGCTCTGCGGCGTGAACCCGATGTGCGCCATCACCGGGATGCCGGCCGAGGTGATCGCCTCGATCTGGGCCGCGGTGCGCCGCCCGCCCTCCAGCTTGACGGCGTGGCAGCCGCCTTCCTTCATGAACCGCACGGCGGTGCGCAGGGCCTGGGTCGGCCCCTCCTCGTAGGAGCCGAAGGGCAGGTCACCGACGACCAGGGCGCGGTGTGTGGCCCGCACCACAGCGCGTACGAGGGGAAGCAGCTCCTCGGCCGTGACCGGCACGGTGGTCTCGTAGCCGAACACGTTGTTGGCGGCCGAGTCGCCGACGAGCAGCACCGGAATGCCGACCTCGTCGAAGATCGCCGCGGTGTACTGGTCGTAGGCGGTCAGCATCGGCCACTTCTCGCCACGCTCCTTGGCGGCGATCAGCTCACGGGTGCGAACCCGGCGGTTGGGGGGCCCGCCGTAGAGGGACGGTTGCTCTGACATCGCAGCTCTCCTCTCGCCTCAAGGCCGCTCCGGTGCGGTCCCTGGGCACCCTCCGATGGTCCCACCGCGAGCCCCCGGGGGAGAGACGAGCGTGGAATCTTTCACACGAGCCGAGTCAGCCGGTGGCTTCGCGCCAGCGGTTGGTGATGGGGAGGCGGCGGTCGCGGCCGAAGGCCTTGATGGAGATCTTGGTGCCTGGCGCGGACTGGCGGCGTTTGTATTCGGCCAGGTCGACCAGGTGCAGGACGCGATCGACGACCGCCGGGTCGTGGCCGGCCGCCACCAGGTCGGCGCGGCCCCGGTCGCTGTCGACGTAGGACAGCAGGATCGCGTCCAGCTCGTCGTAGTCGGGCAGCGAGTCGCTGTCGAGCTGACCGGGGCGTAGCTCCGCGCTCGGCGGCTTCTCTATCGAGCGCTCGGGGATGGGCGGCTCCTCGCCGGTGCGCAGGGCCTCGTCGTTGCGCCACCGGGCCAGCTTCCAGACCAGTGTCTTCGGCACGTCCTTGAGCGGGTTGAAGCCGCCCACCGAGTCGCCGTAGAGGGTGGAGTAGCCGACCGCCAGCTCGCTCTTGTTGCCCGTGGTCAGGACCAGCGGGCCCTCCTGGTTGGAGATCGACATGAGGATCACGCCGCGGACCCGGGCCTGCAGGTTCTCCAGGGCCAGGCCGGACAGCGACATGCCGGTCAGGAACGTGTCGACCATCGGCTGGATCTCGTGCACCCGGTATTCCAGGCCGGTGCGCTTGGCCAGCTCGGCCGCGTCCTCGCGGGAGTGCGTCGACGAGTGCTGGCTCGGCATCGAGACGCCGACCACCGCGGCCGGGCCGATCGCGTCGACCGCGATGGCCGCGACCACCGACGAGTCGATGCCGCCGGACAGGCCGAGGGCGACGCCGCTGAACCCGTTCTTCCGCACGTAGTCGCGCAGGCCCAGCACCAGCGCGCCCCAGACCTCGGCCTCGTCGGACAGCCGCTCGGCGACGCCGCCCTGGAGCGGGGTTGCGGGCAGCACCGGGTGGGGGTCGGAGACGTGCACCCGCTGGATGCCCATTTCGTCGCCGACCAGCTCGGCCTTGCTGCGCCCGGGCAGGGGCGGCGTCGACGGTGGCGGCGGGAGCAGGCCGAGCGGCAGGTCGAGGTCGTGGATCAGCAGGTGCTCGGTGAGCTGCGGCCCGCGGGCCAGCACCGAGCCGTCGGCGGCGACGATCATGGAGTCGCCGTCGAAGACGAGTTCGTCCTGGCCGCCGACCATGTTGAGGTAGGCGATCGTCGCGCCCGCCTCGGCGGCCCGCCGGCGGACCAGGCCCAGCCGGGTGTCGTCCTTGTGCAACTCGAACGGTGAGCCGTTGACCGTCAGCACCAGGCCGACACCGGCCCGGCGGGCGGCCGCGAACGGGCCACCGACCTGCCACATGTCTTCGCAGATGGTCAGCGCCACGTCGATGCCGTCGATCCGGACGACAACCAGGGTGTTGCCGGGTACGAAGTAGCGGTCTTCGTCGAAGACGCCGTAGTTGGGCAGGTGGTGCTTGAAGTAGCGGGCCACGACGAGGCCCCGATGCAGGACGGCGAGCGCGTTGCGCGGGCCGGCGGACGGGTCGTGGGCGGAGTTGACCGAGGGCGGGCCGTCGGCGTCGAGATAGCCGACCGCCACCGGCACGTCGCCCAGGCCGTCGCTGTCGAGGTCGGCGGCCAGCCGCTCCAGCGCGGCCCGGGAGGCGGCCACGAAGGACTGGCGGAAGACCAGGTCCTCGATCGGGTAGCCGGTGAGCATCATCTCCGGGAACACCACGAGCCGGGCGCCGGCGTCGCGGGCGGCGCGGGTCGTGGAGCGAACGATGCCGGCGTTGCCGGTGAGGTCGCCGACGGTCGGGTTGACCTGGGCGAGCGCTATGCGCAGCGTGGGCATGCCTCAATCCTCCCATCCGCGGGCACCCGCACCCGGGGCCGCCGGCGGGCACCGTCCTACCGTAACGTTGGCGTAACGAGACCGAGCAACACTGGTCAGCTAGCACACATGCAGCTCAGAGGGGTTGGCCGTGGATCGTCAGCAGGAGTTCGTGCTCCGTACGCTGGAGGAGCGCGATATCCGGTTTGTCCGGTTGTGGTTCACCGACGTGCTCGGCACCCTCAAGAGCGTCTCGGTCGCACCCGCCGAGCTCGAATCGGCCTTCGACGAGGGCATCGGCTTCGACGGCTCGGCCATCGAGGGCTTCGCCCGGGTCTTCGAGTCCGACATGATCGCGATGCCCGACCCCACGACGTTCCAGGTCTTCCCGTTCGAGGGCGGTGTCAGCGGCGAGAGCGCCCGGATGTTCTGCGACGTCCTGCTGCCTGACCGCACCCCGTCCTGGGCCGATCCCCGACACGTGCTGCGCCGCGCGCTGTCCCGGGCGGCGGAGAAGGGCTTCACCTTCTACACCCACCCCGAGATCGAGTTCTTCCTGCTCGAAGACGGCCCCAACGACGGCTCGGTGCCGGTGCCGGTCGACGCCGGGGGTTACTTCGACCACACCACCCACGCCGTCGCCCGCGACTTCCGCCGCCAGGCGGTGCTCGCACTGGAGCGGATCGGCATCTCGGTCGAGTTCAGCCACCACGAGGTCGCGCCCGGCCAGCAGGAGATCGACCTGCGCTACGCCGACGCGCTGACCACCGCCGACAACGTGATGACGTTCCGCCACGTGGTCAAGGAGGTGGCGCTCAGCCACGGCGTGAAGGCCACCTTCATGCCCAAGCCGTTCACCGACCAGCCCGGCAGCGGCATGCACACCCACCTGTCGCTCTTCGAAGGCGAGCGCAACGCGTTCCACGACGCCAGCGACCCGATGAAGCTTTCCAAGGTGGCCCGCGCGTTCATCGCCGGCCTGCTGGTGCACGCCCGCGAATACACCGCGGTGACCAACCAGTGGGTCAACTCCTACAAGCGGCTGTTCCCACAGGCCCTGCCGGACCGGATCACCGAATCACCGGCGTACGTGTGCTGGGGTCACCTCAACCGCTCGGCGCTGGTCCGGGTGCCGGCCTACGGCAAGCCCAACTCCGCCCGGGTCGAGGTGCGCTCGATCGACTCGGCCGCCAACCCCTACCTGGCCTTCGCGATCATGCTGGGCGCCGGCCTGAAGGGCATCGAAGAGGGCTACGAGCTGCCGCCGGGGGCCGAAGACGACGTGTGGGCGCTGTCCAACGCGGAGCGCCGCGCGGCCGGCTACGAGACGCTGCCGGAAAACCTCGCCGAGGCGATCGACGTGATGGCCGGCTCGGAACTGGTCGCCGAGGTGCTCGGCGAGCACGTCTTCGACTACTTCCTGCGCAACAAACGGGCCGAGTGGGAGCAATACCGGCGCGAGGTCACCCCCTACGAGCGGGAACGCTACCTCGGGGCGTTGTAGGGCCTCCTGATCACTGACATTTGTCACGGCGGCATCGTGACGCGCGGCCCGATGTGGGGCGGGTGGCTGCCGCGACAGTAGTGACATGCAAACGGAAACGCTGGCGGCGAGCGAGATCACGGGGACCCGCACTCCGGCCGTACTTCTGCGGGGGTTGACCAAGAGGTTCGGCGCGGTGACCGCCGTCAACAACCTCGATCTGCGGATCGAGCCGGGTGAGGTGGTCGCGTTTCTCGGCCCGAACGGTGCCGGCAAGACCACGACCATCGACATGATGCTCGGCCTGGCCAAGCCCACCGAGGGCACCGTGCAGGTCTACGGCCACACGCCGACCGAGGCGATCAACCGCGGCCGGATCGCGGCGGTGATGCAGACCGGCGGCCTGCTCAAGGACGTCACCGTCGCGGAGACGGTCCGGATGACCGCGTCGTTCTTCAGCCGCACCCGGCCGGTGGCCGAGGTGCTGGAGCGGGCCGGCATCGCCGACATCGCCGATCGCCGGGTGGCCAAGTGCTCCGGCGGCCAGCAGCAACGGCTCCGGTTCGCGCTGGCGCTGCTGCCGGATCCGGACCTGATGGTGCTGGACGAGCCGACCACGGGGATGGACGTCGAGGGGCGGCGGGACTTCTGGAACGCCATCCGCGCCGACGCCCAGGCCGGCCGCACGGTGCTGTTCGCGACCCACTACCTCGAAGAGGCGGACGCGTACGCCGACCGGATCGTGCTGATCCGCAAGGGCCAGGTGGTCGCGGACGGCACCGCCGCCGAGGTCAAGGCGCTGGCCGCCGGCCGCCAGGTCCGGGCGACGCTGCCCGGCGCCGACGAGGTCCGGCTGGCCGCGCTGCCCGGCGTCGACCGGGCCGAGGTGCGCGGCGACACGGTGCTGCTGCACACCAACGACTCCGACGGGGTCGCCCGCTACCTGCTCACCCAGACGCCGGCCCGCGATCTGGAGATCACCTCGCGCAACCTCGAAGACGCCTTCCTGGCCCTGACCAGCGGCGAAGACATCGACCTGGAAGGAATTGCCCGATGACCGCCGCCGCGCTGCCCCGCACCGAGGTCGATCGGCGGCCGCCGCTGGGCGGGTTCTCGCTGACCTACCTGGGCCTGGAGATCCGCCGGGTGTTGCGCAACCGCCGCAGCCTCTTCTTCATCCTGGTCATGCCGGCGGTGTTCTTCCTGCTCTTCGGCCTGCCGCAGAAGGGCCAGAACATCGACCAGGCCAACAGCGCCGCGGCGATCGCGTACATCATGATCAGTTTGGCCGTGTACGGCGCGATGACCGCCTCGACGGCGACCGGCGGCGCGGTGGCCGTGGAGCGGGCCCAGGGCTGGAGCCGCCAACTGCGGCTCACCCCGCTGCGGCCGCCGGCGTACGTGGCCACCAAGGTCCTCTCGGCCCTGTCGCTGAGCCTGCTCTCGGTGCTCGTCGAGTTCGTCGTCGGCGGGATCGGCGGCGTGCGGATGCCCGCACACGTCTGGCTGCTGGCCGGCCTCGGCGCGTGGCTCGGCTCACTGGTCTTCGCCGCGCTCGGCCTGTTCGTCGGCTACCTGGCCCCGGCGGAGAACGTGATGCAGTTCATGGGCCCGATCCTGGCGCTGCTCGCGCTCTTCGGCGGCCTGTTCGTGCCGCTCGAGGTGCTGCCGCACGTCATGCAGACCATCGCGAAGTTCACGCCGGTGTACGGCGTCGGCTCGATCGCCCGCAGCCCGCTGACGCACGACTTCAGCTGGGTGGCGGTGCTCAACGTGGTGCTCTGGACGGGCGGCTTCGGCCTCGGCGCCGCGTTGCTCTTCCGCCGCGATACCGCTCGGGTCTGACCGCGGATAGCGTGTCAGGCATGACGGCAACGTCCTCGGCGTCCGGCCCGGTTTCGACCGGGCCGGCGCCGGCGCGTCCGGACGACGACGAGCGGCGGCTGCGGCCGGCCGAGGTCCCGGGCATGCACACCTTCGGGCCGCGGGTGCCGCTGCCGAGCCCGTTCTTCCAGCGCGGCTTCGGCTGGATACTCGGCGGCGTCTGGCTCTTCTACCTCGGCCAGCCGCTCGGCACGATCCTGCGCCACCCCGACGGGTTCGCGAAGTGGTTCAGCCTGGCCGCCCTGATCGGGTTCGGCTTCAGCTACATCCTGGTGTTCCTCTGGATGCGCCGGCTGCGCCTCGCCCGGGAAGACGGCGGCCTGCGCAAGCCGCTGGCCTGGCTGGCGGTGATGCTGGCGCTGGCGCTGGCGACGATCCCGGGCGCCGGCGGCGACTGGATGGTCGGCCTGGTCTACATCGCGGCAGCGTCGATCATGGTGTTGCCGACCCGCGCGGCGGGCCCGACCGTGGCGGTGATCGCCGTCCTGCCGCTCGTGCTGCCCGAGGTCGTGGCCTCGTGGAAGCCCGAGAACGCGCTGTTCTTCTCGATCCTGCTGGCCGCGTTCGCGATGTTCGGCGTGACCCGGATGATCGACCACAACCAGCGACTGACCGCCGCCAACCGGGAGATCGCCCGGCTCGCCGTCGCCGAGGAGCGCGCCCGCGCCGCCCGCGACCTGCACGACATCCTCGGCCACTCGCTGACCGTGATCACCATCAAGGCCGAGCTCGCCGGCCGGCTGGTGTCGGTCGCGCCCGAACGCGCCGAGGCCGAGGTCAACGACCTCGAACGGCTGGCCCGGGAGGCGCTGGCCGACATCCGCCGCACGGTCGGCAACTATCGCGAGGTCTGCCTCGAGGAGGAGCTGGCCAGCGCCCGGTCGGCACTGTCGGCGGCCGGCATCGACGCGAAGTTGCCCGGCTCGGTCGCCGACGTGCCCGAGCCGCGCGGCACCCTCTTCAGCTGGGCCGTCCGCGAGGGCGTCACCAACGTGGTCCGGCACAGCGGCGCGACCCACTGCGTGATCACGGTGCGGCCGGACCTTGTGGAGATCGCCGACAACGGCCGCGGCCCGAGCGAAGACGGCGACCACGGCGGCTCCGGCCTGCGCGGCCTGCGTGAGCGCGCCGAGGCGTGCGGCGCCCACCTCTCCGTCGGCCGGGGCGCCGGCCCCGGCTCCGGCTTTGTGCTGCGCGTGAGCGTGCCGGCGTGACCATCCGCGTGCTGATCGCCGACGACCAGGCCCTGGTGCGCGGCGCGCTGGCCGCCCTGCTCTCGCTCGAGCCCGACCTGGAGGTCGTCGCCGAGGTGGGCCGCGGCGACGAGGTGGTCGAGGCCGCCCGACGCACCGCTCCCGACGTGGCCCTGCTCGACGTGGAGATGCCCGGCGGTGACGGGATCGCCGCGGCCGCCGAACTGGCCGGCGCGGTGCCCGACTGCCGGGTGCTGGTGGTGACCACGTTCGGGCGACCCGGCTACCTCCGCCGGGCGATGGAGGCCGGCGCCAGCGGGTTCGTCGTCAAGGACACCCCGGCCCGGCAGTTGGCCGAGGCGGTCCGCCGGGTGCACGCCGGCCTGCGGGTGGTCGACCCGTCGCTGGCGGCCGAGACGCTGGTCGCCGGGCGCAGCCCGCTCACCGCGCGGGAGACCGACGTGCTGCGCGCCGCGCGCGACGGCGGCACGGTCGCCGACCTGGCCGGTGTCGTGCACCTGTCCGAGGGCACGGTGCGCAACCACCTGTCGTCGGCGATCGGCAAGACCGGCTCGCGTACCCGGGCCGAAGCGGTGCGGATCGCCGAACAGAACGGCTGGTTGTGACGGTCCGCTCGATCCGATCGGACATTTCCCGGCTTGCATGATCGCGCTATCGTCCTTTGACGCCACGTCGGTGGCATCGACAACCTTGGAGGGCACACCGCGATGTGGGAGGACCTTTACACCGGCGCGTGGCACAGCATCGTCTACGGCGTGGTCGGCATCGGCCTGATGGTCGCCGGCTTCATGCTGGTCGACCTGCTCACCCCCGGCAAGCTGCGCGAGCTGATCTGGATCCACCGCAACGGCAACGCGTCGCTGCTGCTCGCGGCCAACCAGCTCGGCATCGCGGTCATCGTCTTCACGGCGATCATCACCAGCTACACCGACTTCGGCCAGGGCCTCGCGTCCACCATCCTCTTCGGACTGCTGGGCATCGTCCTGATGGGCGTCGCGTTCCTGGTGCTCGACATGATGACCCCGGGCAAGCTCGGCGAGATCATCTGTGACGACCAGCCCCATCCGGCGGCCCGCGTCAGCGCGGCCAGCCACTTCGGCGTAGCCCTGATCGTCGCCGCCTGCATCGCCTAGCGGATCCCGCCCACTTTCCGCGCGTCGCCGCCCGGTCGAGCCCGCTGACCGCGGGCCGGCCCTGGCGTTCGCGCCCTGCGGCGGTTGCCGGCCGGGGCCGGCCTTGGGTTCTGTGCCTTGCGGCGGTTGCCGGCCGGTGGGCCGGCCCTGGCGTTTACGCCTTGCGGCGGTGGGCGGGCCTTCGCCTGGGCTGTTCGCCTAGGGGCGGTTGCTGGCGGCGGTTCTCGCCAGCGGACGGTCCGGGTCGACCGGGCCGCCGCCCACCGCGGCGCCGTCGTGCAGGTCGCGCCGCGACCGGGTCAGCGACCGGGCCACGAACGCGGCCAGCACGATGGCCAGCAGCAGGATCGCCAGCGGCACCCCGGCCTCGACCAGGGCCTCGCGCCGGTCGTTGTCGCGGGCCGTGTTGGCCGCGCCGACGGTGGTGTCGTCGAGTTGGCGCTCGACCGAGCGGATCAGGGCGCCGTTGGCGCGGAGCGCGCTGTCCCAGCTGTCCATCGTGAACGGTGCGCCCAGGAGGGTGCCGTCGGCCGGCATGACGCCGGTGACCCAGCTGGCGAACTGGACCGCCGTGCGCAGGTCGGTGCCGGCCACCGTGTCGTCGTACAGCGCTTTCTCGGCCCCCGTCGCGGTCGCGGAGAACGTTTCCAGCGCACCCGCCAGGCCCGTCTGCGCCGCGATGAACTCGGTCCGGAGGTTGGGTTTCATCGCGCCCGCGGAGAAGGCCTGGAGCATCACCAGCCGCTCCCGGGAGAGGTGTTCCTTGCCTCGTGCCACGGCTGCCGCGGCCCGCATCCGCTCGCTGAGCGCCGGGTCGGCGGTCTGCGCGGCGCTGTCGCGCAGCGCGAGCAGGTCGTCGACCACGGCGGTGTAGGCCCTGGCCTCGTCGGTGAAGCTGAGTTTGAGGCCGGCGACCCCCGAGCGCAGGTCTGGCAGCGCCGCGAGCCCCTCGTCGATCTGGCGCAATGTGGTGGTGATGCTCGTGGGCACCTCGCGCAGCCGGCCGCGCGGGCCGGCCCAGCCTCCGACCGCGGCGGTCACCACCGACTGCGCCTGGGTGTAGGCGGCCTGATAGTTCCGCTGTCGCGCGGACGCCTCGCCGCTGATCAACAAGGCCGCGGCGGCGCGCTCGTTCTGCAGGCCCTCCACGAGATCGCCGGATGCCCGCACCACGGTCGCGAGGTCGCGGGTCCGGTCGGCGGTCTTCGCCCTGTCGGCGTGGTCGACCCAGCCGTTGGTGACCAGCCAGACCGTCGCGGCGATCGGCAGGATCAGGACGAGGCCGACCTTCGCCCAGACCCGTCGCGGTGACGCCTGATCCGGCCGCTCGCCCATGCCGCTGCCCTTCCGGCCGACCCGGGCGGGTCGGGACCCCGGGCATTCCACCACGTCGATCATGACCGTGGGGACCCGTCCGATTACGCATGGAGCGAACGTGGCCGTTCAGCCGACCGCGGCCTCCACCGTCAGCACACCCGCAGTCGCGTCCAGTGTGGCCGGTGCGCCGACCGGCACGCTGAGCTGACCCGGGCCGTGGCCGATCGGCAGCCCGCCGAGCACCGGCACCCCGAGGTCGCCGAGGCGTTCGAGGAGCATCGTGGTGAGTCCGGTGCCCCAGTCGTCGGAGCAGTCGGTGAACTGGCCGAGCGCCACCCCGGCCAGACCGTCGAGGGCGCCGGCCCGGCGCAGGTGGGTGAGCATCCGGTCGATCTTGTAGAGCGGTTCCTGCACCTCCTCGACCAGCAGCACCGCGCCGGTCAGGTCGGGCATGTCGGCCGTGCCGATCGACGAGGTGATCAGGCAGAGGTTGCCGCCGAGCAGCGGGCCGGCGGCACTGCCGGGCACCCGTACCCCCGCCGTCTCCTCGGTCTCGACCGCCTTGATCGTCACCGGATCGGTGCTCATCAGCGCGGACCGCAGCGACTCGGCCGAGGCGGCCGGCGTCCGCTCGTCGCGCCAGGCCAGGCCGGGACCGTGCACGGCGGCCAGCCGCGCACCGCGCCAGAGCGCGAACTGGAGAGCCGTGATGTCGGAGAAGCCGGCGACGACCTTGGGGTCGTGGCGGACGGCGGCCATGTCGATGGCGTCGACCATCCGCTGCGCGCCGTAGCCGCCGCGGGTGCAGAGCACACCGCGGATCCGCGGGTCCGCGAACGCGGCGTTGAGGTCGGCGGCGCGGTCCGCGTCAGTGCCGGCGAGATAACCGTCGCGGGCGTACGCGTGCGGCCCGGGCACCGCCCGCAGCCCCCACTCGGCGAGCAGTTCGAGCCCGCGGTCGAGCCGTTCGGGGTTGGTCGGGCCCGAAGGTGAGACCAGCATCACCGCGTCGCCCGGTCGCAGGGCAGGTGCCTTGATCGCGTGCACGAGCGGAGCCTAGCTCCCGATAAGGTCGAGCTGTGGCTACCGCGCTCGTGATCGAAAACGACCCCACCGACGACCTGCGCCGGCTGGGCGACTGGTTCACCGAGGGCGGCCTGGAGCAGCGGGTGCTCCGGCCCTACGACGACGACCAGCTGCCCGACGACCTGAGCGGCTACGACGCGTTCGTGGTCATGGGCGGCGAGCAGCGGGCCTACCCCGACGACGACGGCGGCTACGACGGCTGGTGGCTGCCCAAGGTCGAGGGCCTGTTGCGCAAGGCGGTCCGCACCGGGCTGCCGACGCTCGGCATCTGCCTCGGCGCCCAGCTCCTCGCGACCGCGCACGCCGGCGCGGTCGAGCGCAGCGCCTCCGGGCCGGAGATCGGCCCGGCCCTGGTCGCCAAGCGCGACGCGGCCGAGAGCGACCCGCTGTTCCGCTGGGTGCCGATCGCGCCCGACGTGCTGCAGTGGCACAGCGACGAGATCACCGAGCTGCCCCGCGGCGCCACCCTGCTGGCCGCCTCGACCTACTACCCCAACCAGGCGTTCCGGCTGGGGGAGCGGGCCTGGGGCCTGCAGTTCCACATCGAGTGCGACGAGGCGATGATCGCCGACTGGGCGGCCGGCTCGACCGAGCTGGCCGAGCTGGGGCTGGCCGAGGAGGCGGTGGTCGGCGCCTGCGCCTCGGTGCTGCCCGACCTCGAAGACGTCTGGCAACCGTTCGCCATCCGGTTCGCGTCGCTGGCGCAGGGCGAGCTCGACCTGCCGCGACCGACGCTGCCCCTGCTGGGACGCTGAGCCGATGGCCCGGCCGACCGGCGAGCGCCCGACCCGGCTGGCCCGGTTCGGCTTCGGCGACCGGGCGGCCGAGCTGCTCGGCCCGGGCGGGCTCGGGCTCTGGGACCCGGCGACGGGCGAGCCGCTCGGTGAGCCGGGTGCCGAGCTGATCGGTGCGCTGTCCCGGGCCGGCGATCCCGACCTGGCGCTGCGCCAGTTGCACCGGTTGGTCGAGTCGCTCGACCGCACCGGCTCCGGTCCGGCCCTGCTGTCCGCGCTTTCCGACGACGACGGGCTGCGGCGGCGGCTGGTGGCGGTGCTCGGCGCGTCGTCTGCCCTCGGGGACCACCTGGTCGCCAACCCGGCGCAGTGGACCGCGTTGCGCACGACCGACGGGCAGGCACCGAGCGCGACCGGGGTGCTCGAACCGGTCGACGCGCCCAACCCGGTGTCGGCGCTGCGGCTCGCGTACCGCCTGGCCTTGTTGAAGATCGCCGCCGCGGACCTGACCGGTGGCCGCGGCCTGGAGCAGACCATGGCGGCCCTGTCGGCGCTGGCCGACGGCACGCTGCGGGCCGCGTACGGGATCGCCGCGGCCGAGGTGGGCGCGGCGCCGCGGCTCGGGGTGGTCGCGCTGGGCAAGTGCGGCGGCAACGAGCTCAACTACGTCTCCGACGTCGACGTCATCTTCGTCGCGGCGACCGACGACGACCTGGCCGCCGCGACCGGCATCGCCACCCGGCTGATCGAGATCTGCGGCCTGGTCGCCTGGCCGGTGGACGCCGCACTGCGGCCCGAGGGCAGCCGCGGGCCGCTGGTCCGCACGCTGGCCAGCCACCAGGCCTACTACCAGCGCTGGGCCCGCACGTGGGAGTTCCAGGCGCTGCTCAAGGCCCGGCCCGCGGCCGGCGACACCGCCCTGGCCCAGCAGTGGATCGACACACTGGCGCCGCTGGTCTGGCACGCCGCCGAACGCCCCGAGGCCGTCGAAGACGTGCGGGCGATGCGCCGGCGGATCGTCGACAACGTGCCCGCCCGGGAGATGGAACGCGAGATCAAGCGCGGGCCTGGCGGGCTGCGCGACATCGAGTTCGCGGTGCAGTTGCTGCAGCTCGTGCACGGACGGGCCGACGAGACGCTGCGGGTCACCGGCACGATGCCGGCGTTGCGGGCGCTGGTCGGCGGCGGCTACGTGGGGCGGGCCGACGGCGAGACGCTGCTGCGGGGCTACCGGTTCCTGCGTACCGTCGAGCACCGGTTGCAGCTACAGGCCCTGCGCCGCACGCACACCGTGCCGGCCGACCCGGCCGGGCTGCGCTGGCTGGCCGCGGCCCTGGGCTACACCGCCATGCCCGGGCGCGACGCGGTCGAGTCGTTCCGGGCCGACTGGGTGGCGCACGCCAGCGAGGTCCGCCGGCTGCACGTCAAGCTGCTCTACCGGCCGTTGCTGGAGGCGGTCGCCCGGGTGCCGGCCGAGGCGCTGCGGCTCACGCCGGAAGCGGCCCGCCGCCAACTCGAGGTGCTCGGCTTCGCCGACCCGACCGGCGCGCTGCGCCACCTGGAGGCGCTCACCGGCGGCGTCTCCCGCACGGCGGCGATCCAACGCACGCTGCTTCCGGTGCTGCTGCAGGAGTTCGCTGACGCCGCCGAACCCGACCGCGGGCTGCTCAGCTATCGCCAGGTCTCCGACAAGCTCGGCACCACTCCCTGGTATCTGCGGCTGCTCCGCGACGAGGGCCCGGTGGCCCGCCGGCTGGCCCGGGTGCTGGGCCTGTCCCGTTACGCCGCCGACCTGCTCGCCCGCGACCCGGAGGCGCTGCGCCTGCTGGCCGAGGACGCGGAGCTCACGCCCCGCACCGGCGACGTGGTCCGGGACGGCTTCGGGGCCGCGGCCGACCGGCACGAGGACCCGGCCGAGGCGATCCGGGCGGTCCGCGGGCTGCGCCGCCGGGAGCTGTTCCGGATCGCCTGCGCCGACGCGCTCAGCCACGGCTCGCTGGCCCCGTCGCCGGTGCTCGACGTGCGCGGCGTCGGCACCGCACTGTCCGATGTGGCCGATGCGACGCTGGGCGCCGCCCTGCGGGCCGCGGCCCGGGCCTATCCGCTGCCGCCCGGGCTGACCTTTGCCGTTATCGGGATGGGGCGGCTGGGCGGGCTGGAGATGGGCTTCTCGTCCGACGCCGACGTGCTGTTCGTCTTCGACCCGCCGCCGGGCCAGCCCGACGGTGCGTCCAGCGCCGCCGCCCATGCGGTCGCCGAGGAGTTGCGCCGGTTGCTCGGGATGCCGGCACCCGACCCGCCGCTCGGTGTCGACGCCGACCTGCGGCCCGAAGGGCGGCAGGGCCCGCTGGTGCGCAGCCTGGCCGCCTATGCGCAGTACTACGCCCGCTGGTCGCACGTCTGGGAGGCCCAGGCGCTGCTGCGGGCCCGGCCGGTGGCCGGCGACGCCGAACTCGGTGCGCGGTTCGTGGCGATGGCCGACCGCTACCGCTATCCCGCGACGGGGCTCAGCCAGGCCCAGCAGGTGGAGATCCGGCGGATCAAGGCACGCGTGGAGAACGAGCGGCTGCCGCGCGGTGCCGACCCGGCGACCCACGTCAAGCTCGGCCGGGGCGGGCTGGCCGACGTCGAGTGGGCGGCGCAGGTGCTGCAACTGCGGCACGCCGGCGCGCATCCCGCGCTGCGGACCACCCGTACGGTCGACGCTCTGGCCGCCGCCGAATCGGCCGGGCTGCTCGACCCGGCCGACGCCACCGCGTTGGTCGCGGGTTGGCGGCAGGCGGCCCGGGTGCGCAACGCGCTGATGCTCGTGCGCGGTCGCCCCGGCGACCAGTTGCCGCGGCACGGCGTCGAGTTGGCCGGCGTGGTGCGACTGCTCGGCCGCGACGACGCGGGCGAGTTCATCGACGAGTACCTCCGCACCGCGCGCCGCGCGCGGGCGGCCATGGAGCACGTGTTGGAGGGCTGATGGACCCCTTGCACGACGACGGCACGGACGCCGCACTGCGCGCGGTGTTCGACACGGCCGGTCCCTATCTCGCGTCCCTCGCCGATCGCCCGGTCTACGCCGGATCGTCGGGGGTCAAGTCGCTGGGCGGCGACCTGCCGCTCTCGGGCGCCGGCGCGGCGTCCGTCGTGGACAGGCTTCTTTCCGTGGGTACGTCGTCCGCCACCCACTCGGCCGGGCCGCGCTTCTTCCACTTCGTCACGGGCGGCGTGACGCCGGCCGCGCTGGCCGCCGACTGGACCGTCTCGCTGCTCGACCAGAACGCGTTCTCGCGGGCGGCGTCGGAGTTCGCGACGTCGGTGGAGACGGTGGCGCTGGACTGGCTGCGGTCACTCTTCGGGCTGCCGGCGTCGTTCGGCGGGGCGCTGGTGGCGAGCGCGACGTTCGCCAACTTCACCGCGCTGGGCGCGGCGACGCACTGGTGGGCGTCGCGGCACGGGGTCGACGTGGCGGCGGCGGGGCTTTCCGGGTTGCCGCGGATGCCGGTGTTCTCGGGCGGGTACGTGCACGCCTCGGCCCGCAAGGCCCTGCAGATGCTGGGGCACGGGCGGGAGTCGGTGTCGGTGCACGGCGCGGGCAGGGTCGATCTGTCCTCACTGGACCGGGCGTTGGCCTCGTCGGGCCCGGCCGTGGTGATCGCGAACGCGGGCGAGGTCAACGCCGGCGACTTCGACCCGTTGGCCGATCTCGCTTCCGTCGTCGCCCGGCATGACGCGTGGCTGCATGTCGACGGGGCGTTCGGGCTCTTCGCGGCGCTGTCGCCGCGCACGGCCCATCTGGTGGCAGGGCTGGAGCGGGCCGACTCGATCGCGTGCGACGGCCACAAGTGGCTCAACGTGCCCTACGAGAGCGGTTTCGCCTTCCTTCGCGACCCGTCGCGGCTGGGCGCGGCGTTCGGGATGCCGGGCGCGCCCTACCTGCCCGGCGCCGACTCGCCGCGGGGTGGCTACGCGCTGCTGGGCCCGGAGTCGTCGCGGCGGGCGCGGTCGTTGCCGATCTGGGCGACGCTGGCGGCGTACGGGCGGTCGGGCTATCGAGCGATGGTGGAGCGGCACCTCGACCTGGCGCAGGAGTTGGCGTCGCTGGTCGACGCCGCGCCCGACCTGGAGCGGCTGGCCGAGGTGCCGCTGTGCATCGTCTGTTTCCGGGTGCGGCCGCCGGGCGTGCCGGAGTCGCGGCTCGACGACCTCAACCGGCGGGTGGGCGAGGCCCTGCTCGACGACGGCCGGGTCTTCGCCGGTACGACGGTCTACGAGGGCAAGGTGGCGCTGCGGCCGGCGATCGTCAACTGGCGTACGACGTCGCGCGACGTGTCGCTCTTCGTGTCGGTGGTCCGCGAGCTGGCGGCGGCGCTCGCCTAGAGGTCGTTCCCCGTGACGGCGATCTGGTTGTCGGCGCTGACCGGGCGGAAGGTGCCGTCCGGGTCGACCTCGTAGTGGGCCTGGTAAGGGTTGAGCAGCGCGGCCGACGAGTCCGGGTAGGTTTCCAGGAACAGCAGGTAGGTGTCTCCTTCCCGGAAGGGCACCGCCGCGTCCTGCTCGTAGCTCACGCCGTCGAGGAGCCCACCCACCTGGTGCACGTCGACCACGTCGCCGGGCTTGTTCGGTCCCTTGTGGACCACTTTGATGGTCGCCGACCAGACCGTGATGACGACGGCGGTGTCCTCGACCGGCTCGGGCGCGCCGGCCCGCGGGTCGGCCTTCGGACCGCTGCCGCCGCCGTCGGGATAGAGCTTGTCGACCCGGGGCCGCGCGACCGTCGCCTCGATGACCAGGCTGGCCCTGTCCATCAGCTCCGCCGCGCTCCGGTAGTGGGGATAGTCGCCCTGGTAGACGACGCGCCCGCCGAACGGCTTGCCGCAACCGCCGACGGCCAACGCGAGGGCGAGTGCGCCTCCGACGAGCCGGCTGATCCGCATGGCCATGAGAAGTAGACGCGCCTGGGACCGGCGCCGTTCCCGCCGCGATGCCACCCACCGACCTCGTTGCCGCAACGCGGGGTCGGGGCTCGGGGCGACCCGCGCGGACCTGGCAGCGCAGCGGTCCCCGGCGGGAGCGACGGTCGTGCCCACGACGCGCCCGGGACCGCACGGGATCTAGACCGTTGCTGCTGAGCGCTCGTCCGCGGCGGCGACAGGGTCGATCGGGGCTTCGCCGCGGCGCACGTCGCGGATGGCCGGGAGGGCGAGCAGCACGAGGACGGACAGGATCTGCCAGGCGACACCGACCGTGAGGACGAGCGGGATGCTGGTGGCGGTGGCGGCGGGACCGGCCAGCGCCAGGCCGATCGGGCCGACCGAGAACGAGCCGAAGACCACATAGGAGTTGACCCGCGACATCGCCTCGGCCGGGACGCGTTGGTGGATGGTGGTCATCCACAGGGTGCCGAAGACGGCGCTGATCGCGCCGGCCAGCAGCGCGCCGGCGCAGACCACGATCAGCGGGGCGCGGGCGGCGAGGGCCGCCGACGGTGCCGCCCAGAGCATCGTGGCGGCCGTGGCCACCAGCAGGGGGCGCGCGGGTTTCCAGGCCAGCATGGCCAGGCCGCCGAGGATGGCGCCGGCCCCGTAGGTGGCGCTGATCGTGCCCCAGGCCGCGGCGCCGCCGTAGAAGCGGTCGGCGGAGATCGGGCCCAGGACCAGGTAGGGGGCCCAGAGCAGGAGGTTGAACAGGGTGAACTGCACCGTGATGGTCCACAGCCACGGCAGGCCGGCGAAGACCCGCCAGCCCTCGCGCATCTCGCGCAGCATCGAGGTGCGCGCGGCCCGGTCCGGGTCGGGGACCCGCAGCCAGAGCAGGGCGACGATGCTCGGCACGAACGTGATCGCGTCGACGAGCAGGACCGTCGCGGGCGAGGTGACCACCACGAGCGCCGCGGCCAGGGCGGGGCCGGCCACGGTGGCCGTCGACTGGATCAGGCCGACGAAGGTGTTGGCCTCGTGGCGACGGTCCGGCGGGACGAGTTGCGGCACCAGGCCGTCGAACGACGGGCGGAACACCGCCTCGCCCAGACCGCTCAGGGCGGCCAGCGCGAGCAGCGGCCAGGGGTCGGGCGCGCCGGCGAAGAACAGCACCGCGATCGCGGCCTGGGCGGCGGCACGCACGCAGTCGGCGGTGAGCATGACCAGGCGGCGCGGCAGGCGGTCGCCGAGCGCGCCGGCGACGGGCAGGACCAGGACCATCGGGACGATGCGCGCCGCGAGTACGTAGCTCAGCGTCGCCGGGGAGCCGTCACTGTCGAGCACCGCGAAGGCCAGCGCCACGCTGGCCATCAGGGTGCCCAGCGTGGAGGGCGCGTGGCCCGCGACGAAGATGCGGAAATCGCGCAGTCGCAGCACCGCGAACCGCGCGGCGATCGGGTGGGCCACCAGTCCTCCCCAGGACATTGAGTCTTTGTGGCTCAGATCCTGGGGGACGCTCGTTGATCGTGTCAAGCCGTGGTTGAGCTTCGAGGGCTCAACTCAGCGCAGCGCGCAGGTCGTCGGCGGCCGCCCCGATCGCGGCCGGCAGCGGGGTCGGGGCCTGGGCCAGATCGTCGATGACGCTTGTGGCCAGGGAGAACAGGCCTCCGGGGGGTGCGTCGGCGGCGATCCTGAGGGTGTCTCGGGCAAGCGTGGCGCGGGCGAAGCGATCGTCCCAGCCGGGGTCCGCCTCGATTCTTCGAAGCAGGCCGCGGGCCGCTCGGCGGAGGTGGGCGATGGCGGGGCCGTGCTGGGTGTCAACGGATCGCTGACGCTGGCGTGCCTGCCGGGTCGGTGCGACGTCTCGGTTCTGCTCGCCGGCCAGGCGCAGGAACCGCTGCTCGGCGGCCTGGCGGGTGCCCAGGCCGAGGGCGCCGCCGATGGTGGCCCAACTCGCCCCGCCGCCGCGGGCCGACTCGATCAGGGCGCGCTCGGTCGCGTCGATCCGGTCGCGGACGCCGCGCAGCAGGGGGAGCGCCTCGAGCGCGCTGCCGGGGTCGTCGGTCCGCGCCGCGGCCAGGAGCGTGCCCAGGTCCTGTTCCAGCTTGTCCACGCCGGCCATGATGCCGGTGGACCATCATCGGTGTCAACGGACCATTGACGCTGAGGTACCTTACCCGCCTTACCGATGGCCGGGGGCCGGGTAAGGCAGTCGGGATAGGGCCGGCGCCGGGTGTGCGGCGGCTACCTGCGCGCGAATCGTCAACGTCGACACCGAACGACGACGGCCGAGGAGCCCGCGATGATCAACGACCCGTACCTGGTTCTCGAACTGCACCGTGCCCGCGTGGAGTCGCTGGCCGCTGATGTGCGCGGTGGCCGACTGGCCCGCGCGTTGCGTCGCCACGCGTCCTCGACCGATTCCACCGAAGCCGCTTCGATGCGGCCGGCGTTGCGGCGGAGGCCTGCTTGACCGCGCGAAATCTCGGCGGCGTCCTGTCGCACCCGCGTGGCATTCTCGACGCTGTGACCGTTCGTGCCCGCAGCACCGCGTTCGTCGGCCGTGACGCCGAGATCGCCGCGCTGCGCGAAGCGCTCAAGCGGGTCCGCACCGACGAGCCGGCGATGGTGCTGGTCGGCGGCGAGGCCGGCGTCGGCAAGACGCGGCTGATCGAGGAGTTCGCCCGGCACGGGGGCGGCGCGAGGTTCCTCACCGGCCAGTGCCTCGAGCTCGGCGAGGAAGGCCTGCCCTACGCGCCGTTCGCCGGCATCGTGCGCGAGCTGGTCCGCACCGACGGCCTCGCGATCCTCGACGGTCACGAGGCCGAGTTCGCCCGGCTCCTTCCGGAGCTGGGCGCCGTCTCGCCCGACGCGCACCGCGGTGTGCTCTTCGACCGGGTCGCGACGCTGCTCGCCCGGCTGGCCGCCGACCGGCCGGTGGTCGTCGTGCTCGAAGACCTGCACTGGGCCGACCGGTCCACCCGCGACCTGATCGAGTTCCTGGTCCGTGGCGCCCGGGCGGCGCGGGTGCTGATGATCTGCACCTACCGCACCGACGAGCTGCACCGCGGCCACCCGCTGCGGGCGTTCGTCGCCGAGCTCGACCGGGCCCGCGGCGTCGAGCGGCTCGACCTCGGCCGGCTCGACCGCGACGGCACCGCCGAGATCCTGGCCAGCATCTTCGGCGGCGAGCCGGCCCAGCGGTCGATCGACAAGGTGCACATGCGGGCACAGGGCAACCCGTTCTTCATCGAGGAGCTGGCTGCGTCCGGCGACCCGATGGCCTGCGCCGACATCCCGGAGAGCCTGCGCGACCTGCTGCTGGCCCGGGTCGACCGGCTGCCCGAGTCGGCCCAGCCGGTGTTGCGGATCGCCGCGGCGGGCGGCAACCGCATCGGGCACGACCTGCTCACCACCGTGGCCGGCCTGCCGGAGACCGCACTCGACACCGCGTTGCGCACCGCGGTCACCGCGCAGTTGCTGGTGGCCGATCCCGACGGCGGCTACGAGTTCCGCCACGCGCTGGTCCGCGAGGCGGTGCACGACGACCTGCTGCCCGGCGAGCACGCGCGCCTGCACGCCCGCTACGCGGCCGCCATCGAGGCCGACCCCACGCTGGTCGCCGCCGGGCGGGCACCGGCCGAGATCGCCCATCACTGGTACGCGGCCCACGACCATCCCCGGGCCCTGGTCACCTCGCGCGCGGCGGCCGTCGCGGCCGGCGAGCGCTACGCACACGCCGAGCAGGCCCGGCTGCTGGAGCGCGTGCTCGACCTGTGGGAGCAGATCCCCGACGCCGGTGAGCGGCTCGGCCTCGACCACCTCACGCTGCTCGAGGAGACGATGCTCGCCACCTACACGGCGGGCGACTTCAAGCGTTCGCTGAGCCTCAACCGCGCCGCGCTGCAGGCCGTCGACCGCACCGCCGAGCCGCTGCGCGCGGCCCGGCTGCTGTCCCGTCGGGGCAAGCTGCTCGGCTCGCTGGGCAAGAGCGACGGCACCGCCGAGCTCCGCGAGGCGGTCACGCTCGCCGAGGCGGCCCCCGACGACGCGGCCCGGGCCCAGCTGCTGGCCGACATCGCCTACCAGATCAGCCGGATCGACCGCGTCGAGGGGGCGCGGATCGCCTCGCTGGCCAGGGCGGCGGCCGAGACGCTGGGCGACGCCGCCGCGGCCGTCCACGCCACGCTGACGCTGGGCCGGGTGTGCAGCCGCCTGACCGCCGGCGACGTCGGCCTGGCTGAGCTGCGCGAGGCCGAAGAGTGGGCCAGGTCCATCGGCGACGTCGAGGGCCTGGTGCACGCCCGGGTCAACATCTCCGACGCGCTGTTCGAGGTCGGCCAATACGCGGCCTCCGCCGAGACGGCGGCGCTCGGCACCAAAGACTCCACCAAAGTCGGCGTCGACCGGTCGAGCGGCGCCTTCCTGCGCTCCAACCACGCCGAGGCGCTGATGGCCCTGGGCCGCTGGGACGAGGCCGACGCGATCTGCGCCGAGTCCGCCCGCTTCGACCCACCGGGCCACCTGGGCCTGCACTGGCTCCAGATCCGCGCCAACCTCCGCCTCGCCCGCGGCGACGCCTCCGCGCCCGAGCTGATCGGGCGGGCGCTGGCCTTCCTGCGGCGGCCCTATGTCAGCGCGCAGCACCGCCTGCCGCTGCTGGTGCTCCAGGTCGAGGCGGCGCTGGCCACCGGCGAGGTGGCCACCGCGGCCGCGACCGCGCACGGTGCGCTGGACGCGACGGATCTGGTCGGCAACCCGCGCTACACCTGGCCGTTGCTGGCTGTCTCGGCCCGCGCGGCGGTGGCGGCCGACGACGCCGAGCTGCGGTCGTCGATCGAGGCGCTCGCCGCCGAGCTCGAATGCCAATACCCGCCTGACCGGGCCTACGCCGCGCAGATCGTCGCCAGCTTCACGGCGGCCCCGCCGGGTTCGGCGGTCGCAGCGTCGGATGGCGCCGATCCCGCACCGGCGCGGGGCAAGGCCGGGGAGACGGCGGGCCAGGCTCGCGCCGAGGCCGCGCGGCAGCGGTGGGCCGCGGCGGTCGAGGCGTGGCGGACCGACGGCCAGCCCTACCCGCTCGCCCGCGCCCTGGTGGCCTACGCCGAGACGCTGGCCGCGGTGGGCGACCGCGCGGCCGCCGGCGAGGCGCTCGAAGAGGCGGGTGCGCTCGCGGCCGACCTCGACGCACGGCCGCTGCGTGACGAGGTGGCCCGGCTGGCCCGCCGGGTCGGGCTGCGTGGTGCCGTCGGCGCGGGCCCAGACGTGCTCACCGCGCGCGAGCGCGAGGTGCTGCGGCTGGTAGCGGCGGGCAACAGCAACAGCCGGATCGCCACCGAACTCTATCTATCGCCAAAAACGGTCAGCGTGCACGTTTCGCGCATTATCGCCAAGCTCGAAGTCACGAATCGGATCGAAGCGGCAGCAGTCGCCCACCGGCTCGGGCTGCTGGGCGCCGACATGATTGCCGGCGGACAGACCCCGGCATCCGGACACTAGACTGCGTGCCATGGCCAAGGCAGAAGAGAAGGTGTCGTTCTTTGGACGCCTGAAGCAGATCGGGATGGTGTTCTCGTTCACCGCCAAACAGGACAAGATGTTCGTCCCGTTGGCGGTCGGCGCGGTGCTGATCCCGTTGCTGCTCGCCGCGCTCGCGGTCGTCGTCGGCTGGGGCCTGATCTTCATCCCCCTCGGCATCCTGATCGCCCTGCTCGCGCTGCTGATCGTGCTCAACCTGCGGTCCAACCGGGCGATGATGAACGCGGCCGAGGGCCAACCCGGCGCCGCCGCCTCGATCATCGAGAACATGCGCGGTGACTGGCGGGTCCGCCCGGCGGTGAGTTCGACCACGGCGATGGACATGGTCCACCTGGTCGTCGGCAAGCCCGGCGTCATCCTGCTGGCCGAGGGCAACCCGCAGCGGGTCCGCAGCATGCTGGGCCAGGAGAAGCGCCGCCTGGCCAAGGTGATCGGCAACGCGCCGCTGCACGACTACGTGATCGGCAACGGCGACGACGAGGTGCCGATCCGCAAGCTGCGCATGACGCTGACCAAGCTACCGCGCGCCCTCACCGGCAAAGACGTCAACGCCCTCGACAAGCGCCTGACCGCGCTGTCCGCGGCCCGTCCCCAGATGCCCAAGGGCGCGATCCCCAAGAACATGCGGCCCTCCAAGGGCGCGTTCCGCCAGACCCGCGGCCGCTGAGGCACGCCAGTCGACGAGAAAGCCGAGACCCGGGCCGGGTCTCGGCTTTTCTCGTCGGCAAGTCCGTCCAATCGGCCGGTCTTGGGGTATATGTTCGGATTTGGTCGGCTGGATCGCTGGCCAATCGGGCATTCCTGGCGGCCCGAGGGTGACGTAACACGGCAGAAACTTTTGCGACACGCTCGGGCAACGGCTCAGCCATACCGTCGCTGCCAGCCTTGCTTGAGAACCGCAAGCCATGAAAGCGACGTGCCAGGAGGACGTGTTGTTCGCCAATCCCGAGGAACTCCTGCGATACCTCAAAGACGAGGACGTGAAGTTCGTCGACGTCCGGTTCTGCGACCTGCCCGGCGTGATGCAGCACTTCAACGCCCCGGTCGAGTCCATCGACGACGACATCTTCACCACCGGCCTCGCGTTCGACGGTTCGTCGATCCGTGGTTTCCAGCAGATCCACGAGTCCGACATGCTGCTGCTGCCGGACGTGGCTTCCGCGTTCATCGACCCGTTCCGGGCGCAGAAGACGCTGGCCCTCAACTTCTTCATCCACGACCCGTTCACCCGCGAGGCCTACTCGCGTGACCCGCGGAACGTGGCGAAGAAGGCCGAGGCCTACCTGGCGGCCAGCGGCATCGCCGACACCGCCTACTTCGGGCCCGAGGCCGAGTTCTACATCTTCGACTCGATCCGCCACGAGACCAGCTCCAACCAGGCGTTCTACTACATCGACTCGGTCGAGGGCTGGTGGAACACCGGTCGCGAGGAGCCGGGTGGCAACCGCGGCTACAAGACCGCCTACAAGGGCGGCTACTTCCCGGTGCCGCCGGTCGACCACTACGCCGACCTGCGCGACTCGATCGTGCGCAACCTGGTCGACAGCGGCTTCACGGTGGAGCGCTCGCACCACGAGGTCGGCACCGCCGGCCAGGCCGAGATCAACTACAAGTTCTCGACCCTGCTGCACGCGGGCGACCAGCTCCAGTTGTTCAAATACATCGTCAAGAACACCGCCTGGCACGCCGGCAAGACCGCGACGTTCATGCCCAAGCCGCTGTTCGGTGACAACGGCTCCGGCATGCACACCCACCAGAGCCTCTGGCTCAACGGCGAGCCGCTGTTCTACGACGAGACGGGGTACGCCGGGCTGTCCGACATGGCCCGCTGGTACATCGGCGGCCTGCTGCACCACGCGCCGTCGCTGCTGGCGTTCACCAACCCGACGGTCAACTCGTACCGCCGCCTGGTGCCCGGTTTCGAGGCCCCGGTCAACCTGGTCTACTCACAGCGCAACCGCTCCGCGTGCACCCGCATCCCGGTGACCGGCAGCAACGCGAAGGCCAAGCGCGTCGAGTTCCGCGTGCCGGACCCGTCGGCCAACGTCTACCTGGCCTTCTCGGCGATGCTGATGGCCGGCCTCGACGGCATCAAGAGCAAGATCGAGCCGCCGGAGCCGATCGACAAGGACCTCTACGACCTGCCGCCGGAGGAATACAGCTCGGTCAAGCAGGTCCCGGGCTCGCTGCCCGAGGTCCTGGACTCGCTCGAGGCCGACCACGACTACCTGCTCGAGGGCGGCGTCTTCACCCCGGACCTGATCTCGACCTGGGTCGACTACAAGCGCGAGAACGAGGTCGACCCGGTCCGCCTGCGTCCGACCCCGCACGAGTTCGCCATGTACTACGACGTCTGACGGTCACGCGGTGAGAAGGCCCGGCGGCAGCGCCGGGCCTTTTCGCTGTGTCCCGAATCAGAAACGGGGCAAACAGCCACGAAATGCCGTCGTGCGCGGGAAAATGTGGACGTCGATACCGGCCTACCACAACCGGGGGAACCGCACATGCGCATGGTCATGACGATGCAGATGGACACCGAGGCCGCCAACAGCGCCATCGAGGACGGCAAGCTCGGGAAGATGATCGACGCCATGATGGAGCGGTTCGAGCCCGAGGCCGTCTACTTCACCACCCGCGACGGCATGCGGACCGCGTACGTCTTCTTCGACCTGGCCGAACCATCGCGGATGATCGAGATGGCCGAGCCGCTCTTCTCCGGCCTGAAGGCCAGGATCGACTTCGCACCGGCCATGACGCCCGACGACGTGCGGCAGGGTATAAGCCGACTGTCCAAGAAGTAGGCGACCGGGCCGCCGATGGCGGAGACGCCGCCACCATGTTCAATCGGGGGGTCGGATCGGCGGGAGGCGAGGGACATGACCGGTGCGGAGCGGTGGTACCGGCGCGCCGCGGAAGCTGGTGACAGCGACGCGATGGCCGCCGTCGGGCAGATTCTGCAGGACCGGTGGGACCTGGCCGAGGCGGAGGAGTGGTACCAGCGGGCCGCCGACGCCGGTCACACCGGCGCGATGGTCAACCTCGGCGTCCTGCTGACCATGCGCGGCGACGTGGGCGCCGCCGAACTCTGGTACCAGCAGGCCGCCGAAGCCGGCGACACCGACGCGATGCTCAACCTCGCCGGGCTCCAGGCCGAGCGCGACGATCGGACCTCCGCCGAGCACTGGCTGCACCTGGCCGCCAAGGCGGGGGAGAGCGACGCGTTGGTCAGCCTCGGCGTCCTGGCCCAGACCGGCGGCGACCGGGACGCGGCCCGGCGCTGGTTCCAGCAGGCGGCCGACGCCGGCAACGCGTCCGGCATGTTCAGCCTCGGCGTGCTGGCCGAGGAACTGGGCGACGTGACCGGCGCCGAGCGGTGGTATCAGCGCGCCGCCGACGCCGGCGACCACCACGCACTGGTCAACCTCGGCAGCCTCCGCGCCCAACGGGGCGACAACCCGAACTGACCCTCGCCTAGCGGGCCTGTCCGGGACTAGCCTGCGACGATGGCGGACGAGTTCGCGCGGGCCCTGCTTCTGATGCGGCGCCGTGACCCGCAGTTGGCGGAAGACGGTTTCCAGCGGCTGCGCGGCATCGCCGCCGAGCATGTCGACCGGCTGATCGACGAGTTCCGGCGCGAGACCGACCACGGCGTCCGGTGCTGGCTGCTGGAGCTCATCGCCCAGGCCCGCGCGCCGCGCGCCGCGGCCCTGCTGACCGCGCAGTCGCGCAGCGACGACGAGTCGTTGCGGGCCTGGGCCGAGCAGGGACTACGCCTGCTCGACGCCAAGGAACCCGTGACGCCCTGAAGATCAGGCGGCGGGCGTACGCGCGGCCAGTGCCTGCTGGTAGAGCCGGCCGGCGCGGTAGCTGGAGCGGACCAGCGGGCCGCTCATCACGCCGGCGAAGCCGATCTGCTCGGCCTCCTGCGCCAGCTCGACGAACTCCTCCGGCTTGACCCAGCGCTCCACCGGGTGGTGCCGCGGCGACGGGCGCAGGTATTGCGTGATCGTCACCAGTTCGCAGCCGGAGTCGTGCAGGTCGCGCAGCGCCTGTGAGATCTCGGCGCGCTCCTCGCCCATGCCCAGGATCAGGTTGGACTTGGTGACCAGGCCGAAGGTGCGGGCCTGGGTGATGACGTCGAGCGAACGGTCGTAGCGGAAGCCCGGCCGGATCCGCTTGAAGATCCGCGGCACCGTCTCGACGTTGTGCGCCAGCACCTCGGGGCGCGACTCGAAGACCTCGCGCAGCAGCGCGGGCGTGCCGTTGAAGTCGGGGATGAGCAACTCGACGCCGCAACCCTCCTGGAGGGCGTGGATCTGGCGGACCGTCTCCGCGTAGAGCCAGGCGCCGCCGTCGGGCAGATCGTCGCGGGCGACGCCGGTGACCGTCGCGTAGCGCAGGCCCATCGTCGCGACCGACTCGGCGACCCGGCGGGGCTCGTCGGCGTCGAACTCGGCCGGCTTGCCGGTATCGATCTGGCAGAAGTCGCAGCGCCGGGTGCACTGGTCGCCGCCGATCAGGAAGGTGGCCTCGCGATCTTCCCAACACTCGTAGATGTTGGGACAGCCAGCCTCCTGGCACACGGTGTGCAAGCCTTCGCGCTGAACCAGACCGTGGAGCGAGGTGAACTCAGGGCCCATCTTGGCCTTGACCTTGATCCACGGCGGCTTGCGCTCGATCGGCGTCTCGGCATTCCGCGCCTCGACGCGCAGGAGCCGGCGGCCTTCTGGAGCGATCGTCACGAATCCGAGCGTATCCCGGTGTTCATCCTTCCTACATACAGGGCGACGGGGTTCACATGTGCGTCGCGCCTGTGAAGCGGGTCACGGATTAACCGGTAGCGGCCTCCGGTAACCTCTCGGGCAACGGCGCAGACGGAACCAAGTAGCGATCGACCCTGCCGGCCGAGAGAGCCACCAGTTGCTGTGACGGTGGCCCGGCACCGGTCGCGAAGACACTCCCGAGCCGCGGCACGACAAATGAGGCCCCGGTGCGCCGGGGTGAAGGTGTGGTGGCACCGCGAGGAACCCGCTCGCCCACACCTCCCGGGGATCGCGTTGCGACCGACGAGGAGGTCCACCAATGCAACGCATCCTGTCCAGCCAGCTGCCCACCCATCCCGGCGAAACGGTCACCGTCGCCGGCTGGGTGCACCGCCGCCGCCTGCTCAAGGCGGTCGCGTTCCTGATCCTGCGCGACCGGGCCGGCCTGGTCCAGATCGTGATCACCGACCCTGGCCTGCGGCAACAGCTCGAGGAGCTGACCGAGGAGACGGTCGTCGAGGTCACCGGCGTGGTGACCGTCAACAGCGCCGCGCCGTTGGGCGTGGAGATCACCGAGCCGGTCATACGCGCCCTGAGCGCAGCCGCCGCCCCGCCCCCGTTCGACCTCTACCGGCCGCTGCTGACCGCCAACCTGCCCACCCAGCTCGACCACGCGTCGGTGGCCCTGCGGCACGCCACCCGGCGCCGCGCGGTCACGGCCGCGGCGGCCGCCGCCGAGGGCTTCCGGGCGACGCTCGACCGGCGCGGCTTCACCGAGATCTTCACGCCCAAGATCGTCGCCTCGGCCACCGAGAGCGGGGCCAACGTCTTCGGCATCGACTACTTCGGCAGCCGGGCCTACCTGGCCCAGAGTCCGCAGTTCTACAAGCAGCTCATGGTCGGGGTGTTCGAGCAGGTCTACGAGGTCGGCCCGGTCTTCCGCGCCGAGCCGCACGACACCGCCCGGCACCTGGCCCAGTACACGTCGCTCGACGTCGAGTTGGGCTTCATCGACGACCACCGCGACGTGATGGCGGTGCTGCGCGACGTCGTGGCCGGCATGACCGACCAGGTGGGCGACCGCCTGCCCGGGGTCAAGATGCCCGACGTGCCCGCCGAGATCCCGGCCATCCACTTCACGACCGCGCTGGAGATCGCCGGGGCGCCGGACGACGAGCCCGACCTGGCGCCGGCGCACGAGCGGGCGCTGGGCGAGTGGGCGCTGCGCGAGCACGGCTCGGACTTCCTCTTCGTGACCGGTTACCCGATGCGCAAGAGGCCGTTCTACACCCATCCCGAGCCGGGCCGGCCGACCCACTCGAACTCGTTCGACCTGCTGTTCCGCGGCCTGGAAATGGTCACCGGCGGGCAGCGGTTGCACGAGTACGCCGACTACGTCGCCGCGCTGAACGGCGACCTGACCGGCGTCGAGACCTACGTCGAGGCGTTCCGGCACGGCATGCCGCCGCACGGCGGTTTCGCCATCGGCCTGGAGCGCTTCGTGGCCCGCCTCCTCGGCGCGACCAACGTGCGTGAGGTCGCCGTGTTCCCCCGCGACCTACACCGGCTCACGCCGTAGAAGGCCGGGCCCTCAGCCCAACAGGGTCGGCAGGCGCCGCTCGACGATCGGCAACACCTCGTCGACGGTGACCTGCCGGCCCAGTTCGGCCGTGACCGACGTCGTCCCGGCGTCGCGGATGCCGCAGGCGACGATGTGGTCGTAGGCGCCCAGGTCGCAGTTGGCGTTGATCGCGAACCCGTGCTGGGTCACCCCGCGGGAGACGCGGATGCCGATCGCGGCGACCTTGCGGGCCGGGCCGCGGTCGTCTTCGGGCACCCAGACGCCGCTGCGGCCCTCGATCCGGGTGGTCTCAAGGCCAAGCTCGGCACAGGTGTCGATCAGCAGTTGCTCGGTGCGGCGCACGTAGGCCACCACGTCGATCGGGGCCGGCAGGCGCAGGATCGGGTAGCCGACGAGCTGACCCGGCCCGTGCCAGGTGATCTTGCCGCCGCGGTCGACGGCGATCACCGGGGTGCCGTCGGTCGGCCGGTCGGACTCCTCGGTGCGCTTGCCGGCGGTGTAGACGGAGGGGTGCTCGAGGAGCAGCACGGTGTCGGGAGTGACGCCGTCGGCGACCTCTTCGTGGAGGCGTCGCTGCTCGTCCCAGGCCGCCTGGTAGTCGATCATGCCGAGGCGGCGGGCGGTGAGCTTGGGAAGCACGCTGGTCACGACCAAAAGCGTAGCCCTCGCCGCGCGAACCGACCCGGTGACATGATGCGCGTCATGGTGACCCGGGCGCTGGTCCTCGTCCATGCCGGCGTGGCCGCGCTCTGGCTCGGGTCGATGGCCTACAGCCTGTTCACGGTGCAGCCGAAGCTGGCCGCGATGGTCGGCCGGGACGACACCGAAGACGCCCAGCGGGTCCTCGCGCACGGCAACCGCTGGCGGGTGGTCGCCCTGATCACCGTGCTCTGGGTCACCGGCATCGCGCTGGCGGTCAGGGAACCCAGCGCCGCCGCGGCGGCACAGGCGGCGCTGCTGGCCGCCGCCACCGCCCTGTTCTGGTGGATCTCCTGGCGCGCGTGGCCGCGCCGGGTCTTCGCCCTCCCGGCCGAGATCCCCGCACTCCAGCGCCGGTTCCGGGCCGTCGCGCTGGCCATGTTCGCCCTGGTCGGCGCCGCCTTCGTGGTCAGCTACCTCTGGTGACCCGCCAGACCCAGACGTCGTCGATCCGCTCGCCCGGGCCGAGCAACTGCCGGGTCGCGGTCAGCAGCGCGTCGTGCTGCACCGGCCACTTCGCGCCGTGGATCCGGTCGGCCAGCACCACCGCGTCGACCCGCCAGTAGGCCAGGTCGGCACGCGCCTCGGCCTGCTCCGCCGGCCCGATCGGCGGGACCACCCCGGTCTTGGCGACGTCGTAGAGCATCCCGTCGGTGTACCGCGGCACCGGCCCGATCCGGCCCCGACCGTCCGGCCCGCCGGGACCCAGGTAGAACCCGGACACCAGCGAGAACTCGCCCTGCCCGTGCGTCCACGCGTACGCCTGCCAGCGTTGCCCGTCCGGCACCGTGTCGAGGGTGAACGGGACGGTCGCGATGACCCCGCCGGGCGGCACGACCGACGCCCAGTCGTTCGACGTGATGAACTCGGGGATCGGCTCGCGCGCCACCGTCAGCAGGTTGACCGGCAACAGCGGCACCAGGGCGACGGCGAACGCGACGGGCCAGACCCGGCCCCGCGGCCGCGCGTCGACCAGCAGGGCCAGAAGCAGGCCGACGATCGGGGTGACCACCAGGGCCAGCCGTTGCGGCAACGCCGCGTTGAACACCGGAAGCGGGTTGAGCAGCGCGTACGGCAGCGGCACGTCGGTGTAGTTCGTGAAGATCTTCACCGCCGGCCCCCAGGACAGCACGGTGAACACCAGCGCCGTCACCCCGAGCGCGCGCAGCGTGGCCCGCCGGCCCGGCGACGCCACCCGCCAGAGGTACCAGAACGCCGCCACCGCGAGCAGCACGAGCGGCAGACCGAAGAACGAGTTCTCCTCCGTCTCGTTCGGCGCCAGCGACGTGTCCAGCCCGGCGATCCCGGCCAGCGAGCGCTGCGGGAACGCGAAGTACCCGGCGATGTCCTCGCTGTGCACCCGGGCGTCGAAGCCCGTGCCCGCGAACCGCTGCGGACCGAAGAAATGCATCCAGATGGGGTACGCCAGGAGCGCGAACGCGACGACCGCGGTGACACCGAGGCCGCGCAGCACGGCCGGCAGCGCGGCCCGCGCCTCGCCCCGGGTGACGGTGGCCGCCGACCAGGTGCCGAGGAAGACCAGGCAGGCCAGGGCGATGAAGAACAGCCCCTCGGCGGCGATGGAGAAGGTGATGGCGACCAGCACACCGAGCAGCACGCCATCGCGCAGCCAGCGGCCCTCGCGCAGCCGCAGCACCCGCCACACCACCAGCGGCGCCAGCCAGCCCGCCGTCCAGTTCAGGTGGGCGTTGGCATGCGAGACCATGCTCGGCGCGAACGCGATGAACAGCGCCCCGGTCGCCGCGGCCAGGCGCGAGCCGACCAGGTGCCGGGAGAGCAGCCAGAACCAGGCGTACGCCGTCGCGACCAGGTTCAGCGTCAGGATCACCGCGAAGGTGACCGGCGCGCCGAGCAGGAAGGTCAACGGCGCGAAGACCACGGCGTACACCGTGATCGAGGTGTTGACGGCCAGATTGGCACCGTCGGGGAACCCGATCAGGTGGGTGAAGAACGGGTTCTCGCTGTGGGTGATCGCCCGCGCGCCGTAGGACAGCAACCACTCGAACAGGGCCTGGTCACTGGAGTTGACCTTGATGGCTCGCCCGTTCGGGTCGATCCAGAGCCCGCTGGTCACCCACAGCGCGAGCAGCACCGCGATGCCGGTGACCAGCAGATCTGCCCGCCAGCGGGAGACCCGTGCGGGCGGCTCCGCGGCGACGGTCGGTGAAGCGGGGGACGCGATCGACACGGGCGGAGGCTACCAATGGTGACGACACGCCCAGAAAGCGCCTGTTGCTTGCGCCGTTATTGGAAATGACTTCCAATGTCAGCATGAAGATCGCCTTCGTCGGGAAGGGCGGCAGCGGGAAGACCACGCTGGCCGCCCTGCTCGCCCGCCACCTGGCCGCCGCGCCCGACCGCCCGCCGTTGCTCGCCATCGACGCCGACATCAACCAGCATCTGGCCGCCGCCCTCGGCGCCGCCGACGACGCGACGCGCCCGGCGCTGGGCGACCACCTCGCGCAGATCAAGGACTACCTGCGCGGCGACAACCCGCGGATCTCCTCGGCCGCCGCCATGGTCAAGACCACGCCGCCCGGTCGCGGCTCCCGGTTGCTCACCATCGACGGCCCCAACCCGGTGTACGACCTGGTCGTGCGCGAGGTCGGCGGCGTCCGGCTGGCCGTGACCGGCCCGTTCGCGGAGCAGGACCTCGGCGTCGCGTGTTACCACGGCAAGGTCGGCGCGGTCGAGTTGCTGCTCAACCACCTGCTCGACGGCCCAGGGGAGTACGCCGTGGTGGACATGACCGCCGGCGCCGACTCGTTCGCGTCCGGGCTGTTCACCCGCTTCGACGCGACGTTCCTGGTCTGCGAGCCGACCGTGCGCGGTGTCGCCGTCTACCGGCAGTACCTCGGCCACGCCCGCGACCGCGGCGTCCGGGTGCACGTGGTCGGCAACAAGATCGTCGACGGGTCCGACGTGGCGTTCCTGCGCGCCGAGGTCGGCGACGACCTGCTCACCTGGTTCGGCCGGTCGGACTGGGTGCGGGCCGCCGAACGCGGCGAGGTGCGCCCGCTGGACGCCCTCGAACCGGCCAACCACGCCGCCCTGCGGCTGGTCCGCGAGGCCGCCGACGCCGCGGAGAAGGACTGGCACCGCTACGCCCGGCAGGCCGCCGAGTTCCACCGGCGCAACGCCATCGCCTGGGCCAACGACCGTATTGGCGAAGACCTCGCCGACCAGATCGACCCGGACTTCGTCCTGGGTGACCACCGCCAGCTCGTCCGTTGAAGGAGACCCGCATGTCCCTGACCGTGCCCGCCGACCTGCTCGTCCGTGCCGAGAACGGCGCCGTCGACGACGCCGAGTTCGTCGACTGCGTCCGCACCTCCCTGCCCTACGCCTGGGAGGTCGTCTCCGACGTCGCCGCCCGGGCCGGCGACCGGTTCGCCGAGCACGCGGTGCCGCCGCCCAGCGAGGCCGAGCGTGGCCAGTTGCTCCGCGCGCTGGCCAGCGACTCGATCCGCGGCGCCCTGGAGCGCCACTTCGGCGTCACGCTGGCCTTCCAGAACTGCCACCGGGTCGCCGCCTTCGCGCCGGCCACGGTGGACGGCCCGGCATATCGCGAGTTCGTCTCCCCGCTCGCGCAGATCCGCAACCAGTCCCCGGAACTGCGTGATTGTTAGCCACGCCACACTCCCGGTCGTCGATATGTGGTATCGCCGGCCATGTCAGATCGATGGCCGCCGATCGTAGCCTCACGGAAACCCCGCGAGGAGGTCGCGATGCGACGGTCCATATCCCTACTCGCCGCCGGCGCGGCGCTGGTCGTCGCGGCAGTGCTCGCACTGGCCGCGCCCGCCCAGGCGGCGCAGCTCAGCCCGGTCAGCGGCTTCGGCTCCAACCCCGGAAACCTGGCCATGTACGCCTACCGGCCTGACGGCCTGCCCACCGGCGCGCCGGCCGTGGTGCTGCTGCACGGGTGCAGCCAGGACGCCGCCACCTACTTCACCAACGGCGGCTGGCGCACGTTCGCTGACCGGTGGCGGTTCGCGCTGATCATCCCGCAGCAGAGCAGCGGCAACAACGCGACGTCGTGCTTCAACTGGTTCGAGCCCGGTGACATCGGCCGGGGCCAGGGCGAGGCCGCGTCGATCCGGTCGATGGTCGGCTACGCGGTCAGCACGTACGGCACCGCGGCCAACCGGGTCTACGTCAGCGGGCTGTCGGCCGGCGGTGCGATGAGTTCGGTCATGCTGGCCACCTATCCGGACGTGTTCGCGGCCGGTTCGGTGATCGCCGGGATCCCGTACCGCTGCGCCACCAGCATGGCCAACGCGTTCAGCTGCATGAACCCGGGCGTCGACAAGACACCGGCGCAGTGGGGCGACCTCGTGCGGGGTGCGTTCCCCGGTTACGCCGGCGCCCGGCCCCGGGTGGCGATCTGGCACGGCACGTCGGACTTCACCGTCGCGACGGCCAACGCCAACGAGTCGCGCGACCAGTGGACCAACGTGCTCGGCATCTCGGCCAGCCCGACCGGCACCTCGTCGCTGCCCGGCGGCACGACGCAGGAGCGCTACGGCAACGACCAGGTGCGTGTCTACCGGGTGTCCGGGATGGGGCACGGCACGCCGGTCGACCCGGGCAGCGCGGCCGACCAGTGCGGGACGGCGGCGGCGTACTTCCTGGACACGATCTGTTCCGCGTACTACGACGCGACGTTCTTCGGGTTGAACACCGGGGGACCGACGTCGCCGCCCACCACGACTCCGCCGACCACCAACCCGCCGACGAGCGGCCCGTGCGTGACGGCCACCAACTACGCGCACGTCGTGGCCGGGCGGGCGTATCAGCAACTCGGCTACGTGTACGCGCGCGGCTCGAACCAGGCGATGGGCCTCTACAACGTGTTCCAGACCAACGCCCTGCGCCAGACCGGCCCTGATTACTGGGTGGTCGGCTGCTAGCTAGGCGGCCCGGTCCCGGTCGCGGGTGCCCGGGCCGCCGAAGCGGCTGCCGTACGGGCGGCCGGCTCCCTCGGGAGCGTGCACGATGCCGCCGAGCAGGGCGCCCTCGTAGCCGTCGACCGGTGGTGTCCAGCGCTCCACGTCGGCGCGCGCCGCGGCCAGTGCCTGGCTACCCAGGGACTGCGCGGCGCGCGCGGCGGCCAGTGCCTCGACCGGCTCGGCCTCGGTGGCCGCGGCGGCCTGGCCCAGCTCGCAGCGGGCCGCGAAGAGCCGGGTGCGGGCCCGGGCGGCGATCGCGCCACGCCGGGTGATCACGAAGGCCGCCGCCGCGTCGATCGTCGCGACCACGTCGCCGACCGGGCCGGGAAAGATCCGGAGCCCGTCGGCGCGCTCCGGGCCGCAGACGTAGCAGGTCGGGAACGGGTGGTCGGTGA
>NZ_JBFAPI010000027.1:0-66015 GCF_040676615.1 Asanoa sp. NPDC049573 | reverse complement strand
AATACCTCGACTTCGTCAAGTCGACCAACACGATCCCGGACATCGTCAGCTGGCACGCGCTGCCGGGCGACCCGGTGGCGAACGTGGCCGTCGCGAACTCCACACTGGACTCGCGCGGCATCCCGCACCCGCGGCCCTACCAGATCAACGAGTACGGCGCCTCCAACGAGCAGAACCCCGGCGACGGCTCCTGGTATATCGCCCGGCTGGAGCGCGCCGGCGCCGACGGCCTGCGGGCCAACTGGGCGGGCGGCGGAAACCTGCACAACGACCTCGGCAACCTGCTGGTGCGCGACTCGACCGGGCAATACCAGCCGAAGGGGGAGTGGTGGGTCTACAACTTCTACGCCGCGCAGACCGGCCAGATCGCGGCGGTGACACCAAGCTCCCACTATGACGGCTTCGCCACCAGGGACAGCGGCGTAGCGAAGGTGCTCGTCGGTGGCGGCAGCACGACCGGCAACGTCGCGGTGAGCCTGCAGCGACTCGACGCCACCACGGGGATCGTCCGCGACAACCAGGTGCGGGTGGTCGTCGAGCGGGTCCCCTACAACGGGGGCGGCGCGGTGGCCGGCCGGGTCACGGTGCGGGACTCGGTCGTGACGCTCGCCAACAACGCCAGCGTCGTGAACCTGCCACACACCAACGCCGACGAGACGTTCACCATCACGGTGCTGCCACCCGGGGACACGCCGCCGCCGGTCGGGCAGCAGATCGTGGGTGGTCAGTCCGGGCGGTGTGTGGACGTGCCGAACTCGACCACCACCAACGGCACGCAGCTGCAGCTGTGGGACTGCGGCACCGCCGCCGGGCAGCGCTACACCTACACGCCGGGCCGGCAGCTGACCGTGTACGGCGGCACCAAATGCCTGGACGCCAGCGGCGCGGGAACCAGCAACGGCACCCAGGTCATCATCTGGGACTGCAACGGCCAGGCCAACCAGCAGTGGAACGTCAACTCGACCGGCACCGTCACGGGCCAGCAGTCCGGGCTCTGCCTGGACGCCAACGGCGCCGGCACCGCCAACGGCACAAAGATCATTCTCTGGTCCTGCAACGGCCAGTCCAATCAGCGATGGAGTCTTTCATGACAGGGCAGAGCGCAGGGGTGTGCCGCCGGCCGACCGGCACGCAGCGGCAGGGCCGAGGCTGGGTGGCGATCGTCGCCCTCCTGCTGGCGGCGGCGGGTGTGCTGGTCGCGTTCCCCGAGCCCGCGCGCGCGGCGACGGCCATCACCATCAACGGCTCGTCGGGCGGGCGGGTGTTCGACGGCGTCGGGGCGATCAGCGGCGGTGGTGGCAACAGCCGGCTCCTGGTCGACTACCCGGACCCGCAGCGCAGAGACATCCTGGACTACCTGTTCAAGCCCGGCTACGGCGCGGCCATGCAGATCCTGAAGGTGGAGATCGGCGGGGACACCAACTCGACCTCCGGCGCCGAGCCGAGCCACGAGCACACCCGGGGAAGCGTGAACTGCGACCGCGGGTACGAATGGTGGTTGATGGGCCAAGCGAAGGCACGCAACCCGAACATCAGGCTGTACGCCCTGTCGTGGGGGGCGCCCGGTTGGATCGGCAACGGAAACTTCTGGTCCAACGACTCGATCGACTACCTCGTGGCCTGGCTCGGGTGCGCCGCCTCGCACGGCCTGACGATCGACTACATCGGCGGGTGGAACGAGCGCGGCCGGGATGTGACCTGGTACAAGAACCTCCGGTCGGCGCTGAACTCACGCGGCTACAGCAGCGTGAAGATCGTGGCATCGGACGAGTTCGGCTGGGCCGCCGCGGACGATGCGCAACGGGACCCGGCGTTCGCCGGCGCCGTGTCCGTGTTCGGCAGCCACTACGTCTGTGGATACCGCAGCGCGCAGACCAACTGCCCCAGCTCGACCAACGCGGTGAACTCCGGCAAGGCCCTGTGGGCCAGCGAGAACGGCTCCGACGACTACAACGGCGGCGCGCAGGCGCTGGCCCGCGGCATCAACCGCGACTACATCGACGGGAAGATGACCGCCTACATCAACTGGCCGGTGCTCGCCGCGATCACACCGAACATCCCGTGGGCTACCACGGGCGTGGCGGTGGCCTCGCAGCCGTGGTCGGGCTATTACTCCATCGGCAAGAGCGCCTGGGTGATGGCCCACACGACGCAGTTCGCCGCGCCGGGGTGGCGCTACCTGGACAGCTCCAGCGGTTACCTCGGCGGCAACCGCAACAACGGCAGTTACGTTTCGCTGAAGTCCACCAACAACAGTGACTACAGCACCGTCATCGAGACGATGGACGCCACCGCGGCGCAGGACCTCACGCTGACCGTCAACGGGGGTCTGTCGACCGGGACGGTGCACGTGTGGTCGACCAACGTGCGGTCCAACAACCCGGCCGACTACTTCGTCAAGCGCAGCGACATCACCCCGTCGAACGGCACCTTCTCCCTCACCGTGCAGCCCGGCTACGTCTACAGCATCACGACCACGACCGGGCAGGGCAAGGGCACCGCGACGAGCCCCGGGCAGGGCAACCTGAAACTGCCTTACAGCGACAACTTCGACGGCTACCAGACAGCGCGGGAAGCGAAGTACCTGATGGACCACCAGGGCTCCTTCGAGGTGGTCGCCTGCGGCGGTGGCCGGGTCGGCCAGTGCGTGCGCCAGATGTCGGAGCAGACACCGATCTTCTGGACCTCGGGCCACGCCGAGCCGTTCGCTTTGCTCGGCGACGTCACCTGGCGCAACTACACCGTGTCCTCGGACGTCATGCTGGAGAAGTCGGGCTACGTCCAACTCGTCGGGCGCGCCACCACCTACAACCACGAAGGACCGCAGAACCTCAACGCCTACTACCTACGTGTGGCCGACAACGGTGCATGGTCTATCCGCAGCAACAACACCAGCGGCAACCAGCGGACCCTCGCCAGCGGCACCACGACGGCGCTGGGCACCGGCCGCTGGCACAACCTGTCGCTGACCCTCAACGGAAATGCCCTCACCGCCGCCATCGACGGCACCACGGTCGGCAGCGTGTCCGACTCCGCGTGGGTGGCCGGGCAGATCGGTTATGCCACCGGCCAAGGCGTGACGGCCCAGTCCGACAACCTGTCCATCACCCCGCTCGGCAACCCGCCAAGCGGGACCGGCGAGATCCGCGGCGTGGGCGCCAACCGGTGCCTGGACGTCAACGGCGCGAGCCAGGCCGACGGGGCGGTCGTGCAGATCTGGGACTGCAACGGCGGTGCCAACCAGCAGTGGACGCCGACCTCGAGCAAACAGCTCACCGTGTACGGCAACAAGTGCCTCGACGCGCCCAGCGCCTCCGCTGGGGCCCGGATCCGGATCTGGTCGTGTACGGGCGGATCGAACCAGCAGTGGAACGTCAACCCCGACGGCACCATCACCGGCGTCCAGTCCGGCCTCTGCCTCGACGTGACCGGAGCGGGCACCGCCAACGGCGCGGCCGTCGAGCTCTGGACCTGCAACGGCGGCAGCAACCAGCAATGGATCCGGTCGTGAGCGCACGCGCCCACGTCAGGCCGGCCGCCCCACCGCGACGGGAAAGGAACAGCGCGTGAAGTCAGCCGTTTCCACCACCGGTAGGTCGCTGCTGGCCGTCGCGGTGGTCGCCTGCGCCGCGCTGACGGCCGCGATGGTCCGTCAAACGACGGCTTCGGCCGCCACCCAGTCGACCTACTATGTCGCTCCCGACGGCAACGACACCAATCCGGGCACCGTCGCCGCACCGTTCAGGACCCTGCAACGTGCCCGCGACGTCGTCCGCACGACAAACGCGAACATGACGGGCGACATCTACGTGTACCTTCGTGGTGGCACCTATCCGGTGAGCAGCACGATCGAGTTCGGGCCGAGCGACTCCGGCACCAACGGTCACCGGATAATCTACGCGGCCCAGCCGAACGAGACGCCGATCCTCGATGGCGGCGTTCAGGTGACCGGATGGACCCAGCACAGCGGCAACATCTGGAAAGCCCCGCTCGACCGGTCCAACAAGCTGCGCGCGCTCTATGTCAACGGCAAGCGGGCTTTCATGGCGTCCAAAACGATCAACTCGGCAGGATGCCAGGGTACCTACAACATCACCGCGGGCCAGGCCGCGTGGGCATGGGAGTCGGGCTCACAGTGCGATGGCGCCAGGTACAACCTCGCCGACTTTCCCGCCATCGCCCGCAACCAGGACGATATCGAGATCGAAACGGCTACCACCTGGACCACCGCCATCGTGGGAGTCCGCCAGGTGACCACGACCGCCGACGGCGCGAACCGGGTGGCGCTGTTCCAGCAGCCGGGCGCCGCCATCGCACAGGGGGCATACAACGGCAACGCCCAGGTCGGCGGCAGCCACAAGGTCATGAACGCCTACGAGTTCCTGGACGCGCCGGGCGAGTTCTTCTTCGACAAGACCAGCCGGACGTTGTATTACTACAAGGCCAGCTCGGAGAACATGGCGACCGCGACGGTCTTCGCACCCAACAACGTGTCCACCGTGCTGCGGATCGCCGGCACCTCCACGAGCAACCACGCCCGTAACATCACGTTCTCCGGTCTCACCGTGCAGCACTCCGACTGGAACCTCTTCAACGTCGCTGGCTCCGCGTTCAAGCAGGCGCAACAGGGCAACCTGGGTGCCGTCGCGTACGCGAAGGGAAACTTCCACGTCTACTACTACCGAAACGTCGACGTCGCTCCCGGCATCATAAAGATCGAGAACTCCGATGGGCTGATCCTCCAACGCAACCGGGTCCAGCACACCGGCGCCGACGGGATCAGTCTGGTCAACGACGTGCAGGACACCCAGTTGACCGGAAACGTCACCAACGACGTCGCCGGATCCGCCGTCGTCGTCGGCCATCCCCAGCACGTCTACATCGGCGACTACACCTCGACCAACCGCGAGAAGTATCCGCCACAGGTCGAAGGCCTACCCAAGAACATCGAGATCAAGAACAACTACCTCTACGACAGCGCCGTGCTCTTCAACGGGCACAGTCCCATCTCGGCGTACTTCACCGACACCCTGACGATCCAGCACAACCGGATCGAGAAGGCGCCCTGGTCGGGCATCACGCTCGGCTGGGGCTGGTGGAACTTCGACGGATCCTCCGGCTCGATCGCGCCCAACAGGCCAACCACGACGGCGAGAAACAACACGATCAGCTATAACCACATCATCGACACGGTGCAGCGCCTCAGCGACACGGCTCCCATCTACTCACTAGGCAGCCAGCCGGGGACCACCGTGCACGACAACTATCTCCAGGGTGTCCCCGCCGGCCACAAGTACGGACTTCACCCGGACGAGGGCTCGGCCTACATGACCTTCCGCGACAACGTCCTGAGCGTCGACAAGAACGTCACGTGGCTCATCAACTCCGACGACTTCGGTCGCAAGCATGACCTGAGCATCACGCAGACCTACGGTCCGATCAACAAGGTCTCCAACAAGAACCTGCCGGCCAGCACCATCCAGGACATTGTCGTCTCCGCCGACTATGTGTGGCCGGCGGCAGCGTATGGCATCGCCGTCACCTCCGGGCTCGAGGATGCCTATCGGGACATCATCCCGCAGAGCAACTTCTCCGTTCCGGACTACGTGCTGCCGGCCAGCACGTTCATCAGCGGGAGTGCCTCGATCCCGGTCCGTAGCACCGGCGACGCGACGAAGACGCTCTGGTTGGCTCCCTCCGGAACCACCACGTTCGCCGCGGGCCCGACGATGACCCGGGCGGCCGGCACCGCCACGTCCGTCGCCGTGCCGACGACCCAGGGCGAGTACCGGCTCTTCGTCCTCGACGCACAGGGCAATCGATCGCCGGAGTCCAAGTCGATCGTCCGGCAGCAGAGCGGTAGCGGCGGCTCGCAGAGCGGGCAGATCACGGGCGGCCAGTCGGGCCGCTGCGTCGACGTGCCCAACTCCACGACCACCAACGGCACCCAGGTGCAGCTGTGGGACTGCGGCGGCGGCACGAACCAGCGGTGGACCTACACCACCAGCAAGCAGCTCACCGTGTACGGCAACAAGTGCCTGGACGCTTACGGTGGTGGCACGACCAACGGCACCGTCGTCGCCATCTGGGACTGCCACGGCGGGCTCAACCAGCAGTGGAACCTCAACGCCAACGGCACTATCACCAATGTCCAGTCCGGACTCTGCGTCGATGCGAACGGGGCCGCCACCGCCAACGGCACAAAGATCATCTTGTGGTCCTGCAATGGCGGCGCGAACCAGCAATGGAGCCTGCGCAGCTGACCGAGAAGTGGGTGGCCGACCGTCACGGCGGCCACCCACGCCGTCAGGGTGACCGCAGGAGCCCGGCCGACTCCAACGCCGGCCACAGGTCGGCCGGGACGTCCGCGGCCGCCCGCCGGACGGTCTCCCGCACCTGGGTGGGCGTGCCCATCCCGACCACCGTGCAGGCGACCGCGGTATGCCTTCGCACGTACGCCAGGGCGGCCTCGGGCAGCGTGGTGTGGTGGCTCTGGCAGATCTGTGCGATGTCGGTCGCCCGATCGAGGATCTCGGTGGGAGCCGGTTGGTAGTTGTAGGTGGCGTTGGCGGGGGGCCGGTCGCGTGCGAGCAGGCCCGAGTTGTAGACGCCGGCGATGACCACGGCCACGCCCCGCTGGTCGGCGGCCGGCAGCAGGTCGTCCAGCGCACCCTGCTCCAGCAATGTGAACCGGCCGGCGCACATCACCAGGTCGATGTCGGTCTCGCGCACGAAGCGGGTGAGCATCGCCGACTGGTTCATGCCGGCGCCGATGGCGCGGATGACACCTTGGTCGCGCAGTTCGACGAGTGCGGGCACCGCCTCGGTCGCGGCCTGCTGCCAGTGGTCGTCCGGGTCGTGCAGGTACACGACGTCGATCCGGTCGAGGCCGGTGCGTTCCAGGCTCGCCTCGAGTGAGCGCAGCACGCCGTCACGGCTGAAGTCCCAGACGCGGCGGTGGTCGGCCGCGACCTCGAAGCCTTCCTCGTCGGTCAGATGCGCGGTCTGCGGGGACGGCACCAGCAGACGTCCCACCTTGGTGGAGATCACGTAGTCTTCGCGTGGCCGCGCGCGCAGCGCGGCGCCGACCCGCCGCTCGGAGAGCCCGAGGCCGTAGTGGGGAGCGGTGTCGAAGTATCGGATCCCGGCATCCCAGGCGGCGTCGACGGCGGCCGCGAACTCCTCGTCGCTCCTGACCCGGAACAGGTTGCCGCCTTGGGAAGCGCCGAAGCCGAGCGCGGTGAGTCGCACCGCGGGCCGGCGCGGAAGGCCTGCGGACTTCATCGTCGCCTACCGCCCGAGCCAGCCGCCGTCGACGGCAATCGCGGCGCCGTGGACGTAGTCGGCCGCCGGCGAGGCGAGGAACACCGCCGCGCCGGCGAGGTCGTCGGGTCGGCCCCACCGGCCAGCGGGGATGCGGTCCAGGATGGCGGTGTTTCGGCTCGGGTCATCGCGCAAGGCCTGCGTGTTGTCGGTGCTGATGTAGCCGGGAACGATGGCGTTGACGTTGACACCGTGCGGCGCCCACTCGTTGGCGAGGGCTCGCGTGAGCCCGAGCAGGCCGGACTTCGCCGCCGTGTAGCCGGGCACGTTGACTCCACCCTGGAAGCTCAGCAACGACGCGGTGAAGATGACTTTCCCACTGCCGCGGGCCACCATGGCCCGGCCCAGTTCCCGGCTCAAAACGAACTGCGCGGACAGGTTGACCGCGAGGACCTCGTCCCACATGTCGTCGGTGTGGTGGATCGCCGGGGCCCGTTTGATCGTGCCCGCGTTGTTGACCAGGATGTCGACGGCCCGTTCCATGTCGTTGAGCCGGGCGGCGAGCGCGGCGACGCCGGCGCGGTCGGTGAGGTCCACCTGGTATCCGGTAAAGGCGCGGCCGTGGCCCCGGACGCGCTTCTCGACCTCGCTGCCGGTGGTTTCGAGTTGTGCGCTGACGGCGACGATATCGGCACCGGCGGCCGCCAGCGCGTCGGCGACGGCCAGGCCGATGCCCCGGCGGGCTCCGGTGACGACGGCGAGCCGGCCGGACAGGTCGAATGGGTTCACGACGTCTCCTGGCAGTCGATGAGCACCTTCATGACGTTGCCGCCGCCGCGCAGGAGGTCGAAGGCCGCCGCCGCGTTGGCCAATGGCTCCACGTGGGTGATCAAGGTCTGCGCGCCAACCTTGCCGGCGCGCAGCAGGTCGATGGCGGTCGCGTAGTCGTCGCGCTGGTAGACGCGGGCGCCGACCATGGTCAGCTCGCGCCAGAAGAAGCGGAAAACGTCGATCTCACGTCGCTGGTTGTGGATGCCGACGACAACCAGGCGCCCCCGCACCGCGAGCAGTTCCACCGCCGTGGTGATGCCGGCGGCCGAGCCGGAGACCTCGAACGCCACGGCCGCGCCGGCACCGCCGGTCCACGTCTCCACGTCGGCTGCGAGGTCGTCGGCGACGGGGTCGAGGGTCCGGATGCCGAGCTTTTGGGCGATCGCTCGCCGCTGGGCGTCGACCTCCACGAGGACCACGTCCGCGTCGAAGGAGCGAGCCACGAGGGCGATCAGCACGCCGATCGGACCGCCGCCGATCACGACCGCCTTCTCACCGGCGCCCAGGCCGGACCGGCGTACGTCGTGCACGGCAACCGCCGTCGGTTCGACCAGCGCACCGTGGGTGAGCGGAAGGTCGGCGGGCAACGGGATGACCACATCGGCCGGAACGGTCCATCGCTGCTGCATGGCGCCGACCGAGTCGATGCCGATGAAATCGAGCCGATGACAGATGTGGTGTTGACCGGCCAGACAGGCCGGACAGGTGCCGCACCACCGCAAGGGCATCACGGTGACCGGTGTGCCGACGGCGAGGCCGGCGACCCCCGGGCCGACGTCGGCGACCCGGCCGGACATCTCGTGCCCGATCGTCTGAGGAACCCGCACCCGGTGGTCCATGGCGCCGTGCAGGATGTGCAGGTCGGTGCCGCAGATGCCGGTGTAGGCGACGTCGATCTGGACCTCGCCGGCGGTCGGCGGGACGGGTGGGCGCTCCTCCACGACGATGGTCGAGTCGCCTGTGTACAGGGCAGAACGCATGTGGAAGCCTTCGGTTCGAGCGGTCAGGAGCCGGTCAGCGTGTCGTCGGGGTTGTCGCGAAGGTGGGCGCGCAACCAGGTCTCGGTGGTGGTGATGTGCATCAGGGCCGCGGCCTGTGCGTGGATGGCGTCGCCGGCGACCAGCGCCATGTAAATCGCCTCGTGCTCGCGCAGGGTCCGGTCGGCCGCGTCGGCGTCGACGAGCCCGCGCCACACCCGCGCGCGCAGGGTGCGGCTGGAGATGCCTTCGAGGACCGTCGACAGCGTTTCGTTTCCGGCGGCGGCGACCACCGCGCGGTGGAACGCGGCGTCGTGCTGGTTGAGCAGCTCCACGTCGTCGGCCGCCGCGCGCATCGCCTCCAGATGTGCCCGGACGTCCGCCAGCTGCTGGGGTGATATGCGGCTGGCGGCCAGGCCGGTGGCGGCACTCTCGAACAGCCGGCGCACCTCGGTGAGCTCGAGCATGGTCTCACCGCGCAGCAGTTCGACCGCGGCGCTGATGCCGTCCAGCAGGACGCGTGGCTCGAGGCTGGTGACGAAGGTGCCGTTGCCCCGCCGCACCTCGAGCACTCGGGCGGCCACGAGCGCGCGTACGGCCTCTCGCATGATGTTCCGCCCGACGCCGAGATCGGAGGCGAGCTGCTGCTCGGGCGGCAGCTTGGAACCGGGCGGGAGCTCGCCGGACTGGATCATCTCGCGGAGGCGCGTCATCGCCTTGTCGGTCTGCGACATCTCGTGGGTTCTCTCTGGACTCGCCCCGCCTCTGGATCAGCCGGGGGTCGGTAGTTGCGCGAGCCTAACCGTAACAGGAGATCCCATGTCTCGAAACCTTGTGCATCACGTCGGTCGCTGCTCGATCGAGCCTGCGCGCGGGAAATCCCGCCGCAGAGCCATGTTTCACGTTTGTGTCTAGACGTCGAGACGGTCGGCGACTATAAAGACATCCCATGGCACCCGATCTGACCGGCGAGGTGATCGCCGCGGTCGAGGCGATCGACGTCCGGTTCCCGACGTCCCGTGAGCTCGACGGTTCGGACGCGATGAACCCGGAACCCGACTACTCGGCGGCGTACGTGACCATCCGCACCAGCGGTGGCGCGGAGGGCTTCGGCCTCGCCTTCACCGTGGGTCGCGGCAACGACGTGCAGGTCGCGGCGATCCGCGCGCTGGCGCCGCTGGTGGTGGGCTTGCCGGTCGCCGACGTCCTCGGCGACCTGCGCGGGTTTTCCGAGCGGCTGACCGGCGACAGCCAGCTGCGCTGGCTCGGACCGCAAAAGGGTGCCATCCACATGGCCGCCGGCGCGATCGTGAACGCGGCCTGGGACCTGTACGCGCGCCGGGAGGGCAAGCCGTTGTGGCGGCTGCTGGCCGAGATGTCGCCGGAGCGGCTGGTTGGCCTCGTCGACTTCCGGTACCTGCGCGACGCGCTGACCCCGGAAGAGGCGTTGGAGATCCTCCAGCGGGCGCACGCCGGACGGGAACAGCGGCAGCAGGAGCTCCTCGGGCGCGGCTATCCGGCGTACACCACCACGCCCGGCTGGCTCGGCTACACCGACGAGAAGCTCGTCCGGTTGGCCAAGGAGGCGGTCGCCGACGGGTTCGACCTGATCAAGCTGAAGGTCGGCGCCGACAACAGCGTCGACATCCGCCGGGTGGCCCTGGCTCGCGAGGCGGTGGGCGCCGGCACCCGGATCGCGATCGACGCCAATCAGGCGTGGGGCGTCGAGCAGGCGATCACCTGGCTGACGTCATTGGCGCCGTACGACCCTTACTGGATCGAGGAACCGACCTCGCCGGATGACGTGCTCGGCCACGCCGCCATCCGCCAGGCCGTCGCACCGATCAAGGTCGCCACCGGCGAGCACTGCCACAACCAGGTCATGTTCAAGCAACTGCTGCAAGCGGAGGCGATCGACGTCGTCCAGATCGACGCCACCCGGGTGGCCGGTGTGAACGAGAACATCGCGATCCTGCTCCTGGCCGCCAAGTTCGGGGTGCCGGTCTGTCCGCACGCCGGCGGGGTCGGGCTCTGCGAGATGGTGCAGCATCTGGCGATGTTCGACTACGTGGCGGTCAGCGGCAGCACCGATGGACGGTTCATCGAGTACGTCGACCACCTGCACGAGCACTTCGTCGAGCCCGTCGTCATCCGGGACGGGCGCTACATGCCTCCCGAAGGGCCCGGTATCGGGGCGCGGATGCATCCCGAATCAGTCGCCGCATACCGGTTCCCCGACGGACCAAAGTGGAACTCCAACCTCGCATCCTCCATATAGGAGCAATGATGAGACTGAGTAGCCTTGCCGCGACAGCGGCAGTCGTGATGTCAGCCGCCGCTCTGTTGACCGCATGCGGCAACGATGATTCCCGGACCGGAGACGGCGGCACCAAGGCCCCGGTGGTCGGCGTCGACTACCCGCGGTCCGACACCGACTTCTGGAACTCCTACATCAAATACACGCCCCAGTTCGCCTCCGAGCTCGGGTTGGACCTGAAGACGACCAACTCGCAGAACGACGTGGCGAAGCTGACCTCCAACGTGCAGTCGTTCATCAGCCAGGGCGTCAAGGGGATCGCCATGGCTCCGCAGGACACCGCCGCGATCGCCCCGGCGCTGCAGTCGCTCGCGTCCAAGAAGATCCCGGTCGTCACCATCGACACCCGCCCGGACCAGGGTCAGGTTTTCATGGTCGTGCGCGCCGACAACCGCGCCTACGGCGAGAAGGCGTGCCAGTTCCTCGGCGCCAAGCTCAAGGGCGCGGGCAAGGTGGTCATGCTGCAGGGTGACCTGGCGTCGATCAACGGCCGCGACCGCACCGAGGCGTTCAACGACTGCATGAAGAAGAACTATCCGGGGATCACCGTCTTCGGTGAGGCGACGAACTGGGACGGCGCGATCGCCTCGCAGAAACTGCAGATCCGGCTGACCGAGCACCCGGACGTCAAGGGCGTCTACATGCAGTCGAGCTTCGGCCTGGCCGGCACCCTCCAACTGCTCAAGCAGCGCAACCTGCTCGTGCCGCCGAGCGACCCCAAGCACGTCTTCGTGGTGTCCAACGACGGCATCCCCAAGGAGCTGCAGGACATCGCCGCCGGCAACATCGACGCCACCGTTTCCCAGCCGGCTGACCTCTACGCCAAGTACGCGCTCTACTACCTCAAGGCGGCCATCGAGGGCAAGACCTTCCAGCCCGGCCCGACCGACCACGACAGCACCATCATCCAGGTACGCGACGGGGTGCTCGAAGACCAGCTCTCGGCGCCACTGGTCACCATGGACGGCGGCGAATACGGCGGCGTGCCCAGCCTCAAACCGGACGACAAGTCCCTGTGGGGCAACAACATCGGCTGATCGGCGACGGAAGAAGACATCAGATGAACGACAGCGACGGCGGGCGGGTCCGCTCGGACCTGCCCGCCGTGGAGGCGATCGACATCACCAAGCGGTACGGATCGACGGTGGCGTTGGACCAGGCCCACATCCGCGTGCTGCCGGGGGAGACCCACGCCCTCGTCGGGCGAAACGGCGCCGGCAAGTCCACCCTCGTGTCGATCCTCACCGGGCTGCAGGCATCGGACGCGGGCCGGGTTCTGTTCAACGGCACGCTAGCGCCACGGCTGTCCGACCGCGACGCCTGGCGGCGGCACGTCGCCTGCGTCTATCAGAAGTCCACCATCATCCCGCAGCTCACCGTGGCCGAGAACCTGCTGCTCAACCGCTACGACCGGGGTCGCGCCGGGCTGATCAGCTGGCGGTCGCTGCGCCGGCGCGCCCGCGACCTGCTGGCCGTCTGGTCAGTAGACGTGGACGTCGACACCAAGGCGAACGACCTGAGCGTCGAGCAGCGCCAGTTCGTGGAGATCGCCCGGGCGCTGTCGTTCGGCGCCCGGTTCATCATCCTCGACGAGCCGACCGCCCAGCTCGACGCCGGCGCCATCGCCCGGCTTTTCAGCCACATCCGCGACCTGCAGGCGCAAGGCGTCACGTTCCTCTACATCAGCCACCACCTGCAGGAAATCTACGAGATCTGCGACCTGGTGACCGTCTTCCGCGACGCCCGCCACATCGTCACCGCGCCGGTCGCCGACCTCGGCCGCGGCGAGCTCGTCGCGGCCATGACCGGCGAGGCCACCGCGCTCGACGTCCCCCGATCACGAACCGCGCCGGGCGGCGACACCGGCGTGGTCCTCGACGTCACCGCGCTGCGGCTGGACGGCGTATTCGACGACATCTCCTTCCAGCTGCGTGCCGGAGAAGTCATCGGGCTGGCGGGCGCCGGCGGAAGCGGGAAGACGGAGGTGGCCGAGACCATCGTGGGGCTGCGGACCGCCGACGGCGGCGCGATCACCGTCGACGGCCGCACGCCGCGTGCCGGCCACGTCGGTGACGCCCTGGCCAGCGGCGTCGGCTTCGTGCCCCAGGACCGCCATCACCAGGGTCTGGTCGCCGGTATGTCGGTCGCCGACAACACCACCATGACCATCCCGGAACGGCTCGGTACGGCTGGGTTCCTCAACACCCGCCGCCGCGACGCCATCGCCAGCACCCTGATCGATGCCCTGGCCATCAAGACGCCCGGACCGGACCTGCCCGTCGCCGGGCTGTCCGGCGGCAACCAGCAGAAGGTCGTCATGGCACGTGCCCTGGCCAACGATCCGAAGGTGCTCGTGCTCGTCACGCCCACAGCGGGTGTCGACGTGCGCTCGAAAGAGTTCCTCCTGGACAAGGTCGACGAGGTCGCGGCCGGCGGCACCGGTGTGCTCGTGGCGTCCGACGAGCTCGACGACCTGGTTGTCTGCGACCGCGTCCTGGTGATGTTCCAGGGCCGGATCGTCGCCGAAATGCCCCGCGGATGGCGTGACCACGACCTGGTGGCCGCCATGGAAGGACTGACCGTCGATGCCTAAGACCATGACCGCCGCGACCGCGGGCGCTGACGGCTCCTCAGCGACGGCCGGGCGGCCACCTCGCCGACTGGTCGGAAGACTGGCCATCGCACGGCTACGCGACCTGGCCCTGGTGCCAGCGATCGCGCTCATCGCCGTGGTCGGGCAGATCGTCAACCCGGTTTTCCTCCAGCCCGACAATCTGATCAATATCGCACAGACTATGTCCGAGGTCGCATTGCTCGTGCTGGCACAGACCATCGTGCTGGTCACCGGCAAGATGGACCTGTCGCTGGAGTCGACGTTCGGGCTCGCGCCGGGCGTCGCGGCCTGGATGACCGTCGCGGTCGGCACCGGGCATGGCACCGGCCTGCTGCCCGGCGCCTGGGCGATCCCGATCACCCTGCTGGTGGGTGCGCTCATCGGCATCGCCAACGCCGCGTTGATCGTCCGATTCGGACTGCATGGTTTCATCGTGACGCTGGGCATGCTCATCGTGCTGCGCGGCCTGCTCACCGGGATCTCCGGCGGCCAGACGTTCTTCAACCTGCCCGGGTCGATGATGTACCTGGGCACCGCCGTCTGGCTCGGCGTACCGGCCTCGATCTGGATCTGTGTCGCCCTCTTCGCGGCCGGCATCGTGCTGCTCGGCTACACCGGCTTCGGCCGCTCGCTGTACGCGATCGGCGGTAACGTCGACGCCGCCAAGGCGGCCGGCATCCGCACCGACCGCGTGCTGTGGATCGCTCTGGTCAGCGCCAGTGTCCTCGCCGCGCTCGGCGGGCTCATGCTCTCCGGCCGGCTCGCCTCCGTCGCCGCGTCACAGGGCAACGGCGCCATCTTCACCGTCTTCGCCGCCGCGGTCATCGGCGGCGTCAGTCTCAACGGCGGCAAGGGCACGATGTTCGGCGCCTTCACCGGCATCCTGCTGCTGTTCATGATTCAAAACGTGCTGACGCTCGCCGGCGTGCCGGCGCAATGGATCGGTGCCTTGAACGGCGCGATCATCCTCATCGCTCTCGTCGTCTCCCGGATCACCGGCGGCAAGGCACAGGAGTGACGCTCACGCCCGGCGCCCAACACCATCCGTGGCGCCGCGAGGTCTCCGCCCTTGCCGCCGCACCGGCCGACGCGCACGACAGGAACGGGCCAGTGGGCACCAGGTCGCAGGCCGCGGTGCTCGGTCCGGGCTATCAGGCGGATCGCTGGGATCCGCGCAGCGCCGCGAGGCTGCGGTCGAGGACGTCGACCTGGTGCCAGATCGGAAGGCGCAGGTAGGACCGTAGCCCGTCGTAGGTGGAGAAGCCCGGCCCTGGCGCCAGTTTCACTCCGATGCGTTTGCCCGCCTCGGCCAGCCGGACGGCGTCGGTGTGGGTGTCGACCCACAGTCCCGAGCCACCCGCGGGCCTTTCCCATGTCCAGTCCGGAAAGACCGCCGATACGACGGTCTCGGTGTCGGCCAGGGCGGCGCCGAGGAACTCCCGGCGTTCCCGGCGAGCCGCGTCCACCGTGGTGAGCAGGTTGATCGCGAGGAGTTGGTCGACGACCGAGGTCGCGAGGCCGATGGCCTTGCGTTGCTCGGTGAGGCGGTTGACCCGTGCCGGTTCGGCGATGATCCAGCCGATGCGCAGGCCGCCCCAGAACAGCTTCGACATGGTGCCGATGGTGACGAGCAGGGTCGGGTCGACCAGGCCGGCGAGGGTGGGCGCTGTCGGGGTGCCGTTGAGGGTCAGCGCGCAGCTGCTGGTGTCCTCGATGGTCAGCAGCCCGGCCCGGTTGATGACATCCGCCAACTCTCGGCGGGCCGCCGCTGTCATGGTCTGGCCGGTGGGGTTGTGGATGCCCGTCTGGCAGTACAGGACGCGTGCTCCCCGTTTGATCCCTTGTCGCACATGGCCGACGTCGATGCCGCCGTGGACCATCCGCAGTCCCTGGATGGTCGCGCCGATGTCGGTGAAACACTCGATGGCGCCGCGGTAGGTGGGTTCCTCCATGAGGACGAGGTCTCCCGGTCCGACGGCGTCCACGGCGGCGATCCAGGTGGCCTGTTGGGCGCCGGCCGTGATCAGGACCCGCTGCGCGGTGGCGGTGATGCCGTCCCGCGTGTTCATCGTCGCGATGCCGTCGCGCAGGGCGGGCAGGCCGGCGGGGAAGTATCCGTCGGTGTTCAGGTAGGGCCGCACGTCGACGTCGGCCTGTCCGGCGAGGGCCGTCCGGACCGGGGTGGACGCCGGTAGGGCACCGCTGGACAGGTCGACAACACCGTCGGCCGCGGTCGTGAACGAGAACAGCCGCCCGGTCGTCGGCGCGCGGGTGTCGCTCGTGGAAGACCGTACCCAGGATCCGGCGCCCTGCCGGGCCGTCAGGTAGCCCCGGGCCTCGAGCGCGTCGTAGGTCGTCGCCACCGTTCCCCGGGCCGTACCCAGAGCCTGGGCGAGGAGCCGTTGCGGTGGCAGTCTGGTGCCGGGTGCGAGAAGGCCCGCATCGATCAGGGCGATGAAGGCGGCGGCGAGCGACGCGGGCAACGGCTCGCCCGGTACGGCCCAGGATCCGAGCAGGCGTGACACGTCGGCCGCCTGGACGCGGGTGTCGTCGGCCATGATCGTCAGCCCTTCCGCTCGCCTGAGCCGTGGCCGACAACGTACTCCTGTGGTGGACCAATCGCCCTGGATTGGTCCACCGCTCGGCGTGCGCCCGCACTAGCGTCGCCGGTGAGTGGCGTGCTGAGGGAGTGGTGGTCGATGGCGACTGTCGGGCTGATCGGAACGTTGGACACAAAACGGGCGGAGTACCTCTGGTTGCGGGATCAGTTGGTCGCCGAGGGCGTGGCCGTGCTGCTGATCGACGTCGGCCCGTTCTCCGATTCGGATCTGGCCGATGTCACCTCGGCGGAGGTCGCATCCGCCGGCGGGGGAGACCTGGCAGCCCTGCGTACGCGTAGGGATCGGGGCGAGACGATGACGGTGATGGCGGCCGGCGCGGCCGCCGTGGCGGCACGGCTGTTCGCGGCCGGTGACATTCATGCGCTCTTGGCCGTCGGCGGCTCGGGCGGGTCCTCCGTCGCGGCGCCGGCGATGCAGGCGTTGCCGGTCGGGGTGCCGAAGCTGCTGGTCTCGACGATGGCCTCGGGCGACGTCCAGCCGTACGTCGGTGAGGTCGACACGACCCTGATGTACAGCGTCGTCGATGTCGCCGGGATCAACTCGATCTCCCGCCAGGTTCTCGGCAACGCGGCCGCGGCCGTTGCCGCGATGGCCGAACGCTACGTCGCCGGGCTCGCGGCGCCCGTTGCCGATAAGAGGCCATTGGTCGGTATTACGATGTTCGGAGTGACCACGCCGGCCGCGGACGAGGCCAGGGCCCGGTTGGAGGAACTGGGCTACGAGACGGTGGTCTTCCACGCCACCGGCGCCGGAGGGCGTGCGATGGAGAAGCTGGTCGAGTCCGGGTTCTTCGCCGGCGTCTGCGACCTGACCACCACCGAGCTGGCCGACGATCTGGTGGGCGGCGTGTTGTCCGCCGGCCCGCACCGGCTGGAGATGGCCGGTCGACAGGACGTGCCGCAGGTCGTCAGCGTCGGTGCCCTTGACATGGTCAACTTTGGGCCACGGGACACCGTCCCCGAGCGGTTCGCCGACCGCAACCTGTTCGTCCACAACCCTACGGTCACGCTGATGCGTACGACGCGCGCGGAGATGGCCGAACTCGGCAGCCGCATCGCCGGCAAGCTGGCGGCCGCGGTGGCGCCGACCGAGGTGTTCATCCCGCTGCGCGGGGTCAGCGCGATCGATGTCGAGGGTGGCCCGTTCCGCGATGCCGATGCCGACGCCGCGTGTTTCGCCGCGTTGCGGGACGGGGTCGCCGGCAGCGCCGTCGTCGTGCACGAACGCGACCAGGCGATCAATGACGCCGGGTTCGGCGCCGCCATGGCCGATGCCCTGCATCGACTGATCACGCACGCCGGCTAGCGAGGGAGAGAACCGATGGAACGCCAGGCAGTCCTCGAGCGATTCCGCGCGCAGATCGCCGCGGGCAGACCGATCATCGGCGGCGGCGCCGGCACCGGGATCTCGGCCAAGTCCGCCGAAGCCGGTGGCATCGACCTGCTGATCATCTACAACTCCGGCCGATTCCGGATGGCCGGCCGCGGGTCGCTGTCCGGCCTGCTGGCCTACGGTGACGCCAACGCCATCGTGATGGACATGGCCAACGAGGTGCTGCCCGTGGTCAAGGACACGCCGGTCCTCGCGGGTGTCAACGGCACCGATCCCTTCCGGCTCATGGGCCCGTTCCTCGACGGGTTGCGCCGGGCGGGCTTCGGCGGCGTGCAGAACTTCCCGACGGTCGGGCTGATCGACGGGGTGTTCCGGGCCAACCTGGAGGAGACCGGGATGGGCTACGACCTGGAGGTGGAGATGATCCGCCTGGCCCACGAACGCGACCTGCTCACCGCGCCCTATGTGTTCGACGCCGAGCAGGCCCGTGACATGGCCCGGGCCGGAGCGGACATCCTGGTGCCACACATGGGCCTGACCACGAAGGGTTCGATCGGCGCGGCCACGGCGCTGAGCCTGGATGAGGCCGTCGCCAGGGTGCAGGAGATGTCGGACGCCGCGAAGTCCGTCAACCCCGACATCATCTGCCTATGCCATGGAGGCCCGATCGCCGAACCCGAGGACGCGGCATACGTGCTGCGCCAGACGAACGGCGTCGTGGGCTTCTTCGGCGCGTCTTCCATCGAGCGGCTACCCACCGAGGTCGCCATCAGGCAGCAGGCCGAGGCGTTCAAGGCCATCACGTTCTGACGACCGTCCAACCCGAAGGAGCTCGACCATGACCACGGCCTTTACCGGGCGCCGGCCCGACGAGGTGGCGACCCGCGTGTTCGACTGGGGCACCATCAAATGGTTGGTCACACCGCATCTGGACCACGGCGCGGGACTGACGACCGGCGAAGTCATCGTCTATCCGGGCCAGGGGCACGCCCCACATGTGCACCCGGCGGAGGAAGAGGTCATCTACGTGATCTCCGGCGAGGGCGAGCAGATGGTCGACAACGGCGCGCCGTTCCCCATCCGCGAGGGCGACGCCGTCTACATCCCGGCCAACACCGTGCATTCGACCTACAACACCACCTGGCGCCCGCTGCGACTGGTCGTCGTTTACACACCGGGTGGCGCCGAGACCGCGCTGGACGGCCTACCGGACGCCCGGGTCCTGGAACCGGGTGTCGCACCGCGCTGGACCCAGGCGAGCTAACGGGCCGGGCCGTTGGCGAGGACCGTGAGGAGTTGTCGGGTGAACGCCCGCGGATGTGTGACGAATCCGGCGTGGCCGCCCGGGAACGGGGTGAGCGGGAGGCCGAGTCGTTCGGCGAGGGCGACGGCGCAGCGGTAAGGGAAGGCCTCGTGCCCGGTCGTACCGCCGGCCGGGATCAGGTGCACCGGTGATGCCTTGAGCGCCGCTAGGTCCGGTGTGAACTGATCCAGGGCGGGCGCCTCGCGGGTGAAGAAGAACGTGGCGTTGGCCCGGGCGCGAGCGGGATCCTGGGGTTGGGGTTCAGCGTCGGGCTCCCCGTCGTCGAGGTCGACGCCGAGCATCGCCCGGAACGTGTCCATCGCCGCGACCGGCCCGGCGACGCGCAACTGCTCCAACAGTTCGACGGGTGGCGCCGGGCGTTCGGTCGGCGGGAGCAGCCGAACAACCGGCGGTTCGTGCGCGACGAGGGTACGCGCGAGGCCTGGATGGCGGGCGACCAGATCGAGTCCGACCACCGCGCCCGCACTCGTGCCGAAGACGTAAGCCGGGCCGTTGGCCACCGCACGGAGTAGGGCCGCGGCATCATCGCCATGCGTGGCAACGGTCTGCGGCGCCGCCGGATCGACCAAGGGGCTTCGGGCGTAGCCGCGACGGTCATAGCTCACGACGGTGAAGTGCTCAGCCAGGACAGCGGCCATGCCGTCGAAGCTGTTCGCGTCTCCGTGCCCGCCCGACATCAGCAGCAGGGCCGGACCCGCGCCGCGAACCTGGTAGTGCAAGCTGGCCCCGGGCACGGCATGCGTGCCCTCCACGAGGGTGTGCATGGTCGGCCCTTTCGCAGGATGGTCAGGACTGGTCCACGACGACGGACCGGATCGCGCCGCGCAGGATCGACGGCAGGCCGTTGACCGGGCCGTGGTCGAGCCAGTGCGCGACCGCCACGCGGACCGCGCCGGACACGGCCGCTGCGAGAACCCGCGGGCGGAGGTCATCCGCGGGTGCGCCGAGCCGCTCGGCGATGGCCGACGCGAGCGCCTGCTCCGAGGACTCGAGTGTCTTCAGGTATTCACCGCGCAGCGCCGGAGTGGACATGGCCAACCGGGCCCTGGCCAACCAACGGTCGTCGAGGTCGCCGTCGAAGCCGTAGTGCTCGGCAAAGACCGCGGCCAGTGCATCGACGAGCGGTTCGCCGGCCGGGCGACGTGTGAGCGCGTCGCTGATAGCCGCCGCCCGCTCGACGCCAACGGACATGATGGCCTCTTCCTTGCTGGCGAAGTGGTTGTGGAACGTCCGCAACGCGACGTCCGCCTCGGCGGCGATTTCCTCGATGCGCACGTGCGTCGGGCCGCGCTCGATCGCCAGGCGAAGTGCCACCCTGCTCAACTCCTGCCGGGTCGCCATCTTCCGGCGTTCGCGCCGGTTCGCCACGGGTTCATCGGCTCCCACGGCTTCACCCTAGGCACTCGCTGCACATAATGCAAGGTTGCATGTCATGCACCCTTCGAGCACCGTTCCACCCGCGGCTCAGGTCAGGTCGTCGGAGCGGCCGGCCTCGATGCGGGACCACTGGGCGATCGGGCGTCCGTTCGCGCGCCAGACCTCGGGATTCCTGGCGTCACCCCAGGGCTGCGGCCAGCCGTCGGGGGAGTCCTCCCAGGTCTCCTGGCGTCCGTACACGGTCATGTCCAGCAGTCCGTGCGTGGGTGACATGATCTCGACGCCGCGGCCGCCCGTGTAGTAGGTCTCGAACACCCTGTCGCCGTCGCGGACGTAGCAGACCAGGTGGTGGCGCTGCCAGTCGCGGCCTTCCAGGAGTTGCGGCGCGGTCTCCGCGGCCGAATACCACGGCATCTCCAGGCCAAGGAAGTCCCGGTAGCGGATGCTCTCCTCGTAGGGGCCCTTACAGAGCACGGCGTACGTGGCGTCGCGCGAGTGGATGTAGGACAGCTCGCGCACCTGGCTGTTGAAGAAGGTGCAGCCCTCGCACTGTCCCGCGGCGGGCCGGCCGGGCCACCAGGCGTGGAAGTAGGCGATGAGCTGCTTGCGGCCTTCGAAGACGTCGAGAATCGGGACCGGTCCGTCGGGACCGATGACTTCGATGCCGGCGTCGACCTCCACCATCGGCAGGCGCCGCCGCGCCGCGGCGATCGCGTCGCCCTCGCGGGTGTGCGCCTTCTCCCGTGCGAACAGTGCTTCCCGCGCTTCCTGCCAGGTCTTTCTGTCGACCACGGGCGGCAGGGCCGGGTTGGGTGTCTGGTCGTTCACGATTGGTCTCCAAGGTGGTCTCGTAGTGCGGCCAGCGGACCGTCCCAGTCACGGGCGAGCGCGGCCAGGAAGTTCTGGGCGATCTTCATAGGCGCCGAGTCCAGGCGATACCGAACTCGGCGCCGCTCGCCCGGTGCGGCCACGACCAGCCGGGCCTCGGCCAGCAGGGTCAGATGTTTCGCGATGGCCTGGCGGGTGATCGGCAACCTGTTGGCGAGATCAGTCGCGGTGGCGGGCCCGTTCATGGCCAGCGCGGCCAGGATGCTGCGCCGGGTCGGGTCGGCCAGCGCGGCGAACACGTCCTGGGCCACCGCTTCCGGGTCAGGCTTGTCCATCGAGGTAGGCCCGCAACTCGCCCAGTTCGTTCGCCCAACCCCGGGTGTTGCCCGAGTAGGCCGTGTCATGCTGTCCGGCGTCCGGGAGTTGCCCGAACCCGGTCTCCACCACGGTCAGTGTGGTGCCGCCGTCGGTGGCCTCGAGCGTGAACTCCACATAGGTGCGTCGCGGATCGTCGTCGGGAAGCCCGTAGATCGACCACGTGTACGCGAAGACCCGCGGCGGTTCGAGACGTTCGATGGTGAGAACTTTGACGTCACCGCTGTCCCACTCGAGCCGAGCCTGGCCACCGACGCGCAGATCGATCTCGGCCCGGTTGCCGAACCAGGTGCCCAGACCCTCCGCGGTGGTGAGCGCCGCCCACACGCGCTCGGGCGGATGGGCCAGTTGAAGCGTCCGCTCTATCCGATCCGGGAATGTCATGCCCACCTCCTTACCGCAACCATACGGTTGCGATACCGATATTGCAACCGGATGGTTGCGGTGGGGTGGAGCTCTCCGGTCGGTCAGGGCGTGCGGCGATGCCGCGCTGGACTGTGGCACTTGCCCGCAGCCATCGTCCGCGCCCGCGACGCCGGGCCGGGCCGGGATCGCGGGCGGCAACGGACCGCACAGTCAGCCGGTGATCACCGGCCAGGCATAGGCGAGCAACGCGCACGCCGCACCCAGCAGAGCCGGCGAGAATCCCCGCGGCCGCAGGGGCAGAGCGCCCAGCGCGATCAGGATGATGGCGAGAACGTACAGGACTGCCTGGACCGACATGGCGCTCTCCTATGTGGGTGGACCGATGGCCGGCCCCTTCTACCCGCCATGGCGAGCTGCCGAAACGCGAGAAAAGCTCCAGCCGATGGCGGTGGCGCTACGGAGTCGCGTGCTCGCAGTGCCGTTTGTGCACTGTGGGAGGTGGGCGCGGACGCTCAAGGTCGGGGCCCGGAATCAGTCGTCGTGCGGAGCTTGGATCGAGGAGAGTCGGCCCAGAAGCGGAAGGCTGAGTGCCAGCGTGATGACCAGCGCTGCGCCGGTGCCTGCGGCCAGCAACCACCAGTAACCGGCCGGCGGCGACCGCCACGGCAGATGGCTGGCGTGGGTGACGTCGGCAGCGACAGCCAGGCCGATGCCGGCGCTGATGCCGGTCGCGGCCAGCAGCGGCAGCGCGGTTTCGATCAGGACCACTCGGCGCAGGTCCCCGACACGGATGCCGGTCAGCCGCAGCAGGGCGAAGGGGCGCCGCCGGCGCAGCAGGCCGTCCGCAGTGGCGACGGCCAGGCTGAACCCGGCAACCACCAAAGTGGCCAGCAGGATCGCGATCGCGATCCGGTCGGTCTGCTCGGCTTGTTTGTCGGCGTGGGCCTTGACCTCGGCGGTGGTCCAGGGCAGCCATGCGAGTTGGTCGGCCGAGGCCTCGATCAGGGTGCGGACCCGCTCGATCGCCGCCTGCGTCCCATCGGTCGTGACGAGCAGCGCCAACATCGGCAGCCCGTCGACCGCACCGGTGGTCGCCTGGATGTCCTCCATGACGCCATTGCCGAGCCCGCGGGCGTCGAGGCCGACGGTGGCGGCAGGGTCCGGGCACGTCGCGACCAACGTCGTGGCCCGCAGGTCGGCGCAGCGCGCCACGACCGGCAGGGTGCCGGCGTCGGGCCGCGGCGGCGCCGGGTCGGCCCAGCGCAGGTCGGCGACGGCGCGGACGCCCGGTAGGCGACGGACCCGGCCGGCGAGGGTGGTGGCCGCCGCGGCCGGCAGCGGGGGAGTGCCGCGGTAGAGAAACTCGGCGCCGACCGCTCCCGCGGGCACCAGGACCTGATCCGGCCCCGGTGCCGGGTCGGCGGCGCTGGCCGCCGCCTGCATCGTGATCGTCGCGAGGAACACGGCGAGAACGAGCCCGCTGATCGACCGGAAGCCGGCGGCCGGATCGCCCGCCAGCCGGTGGCCGGCCAGCAGGGTCGGCGCGCCGCGTGCGGTTCGCACGACCAGCCGCCCGATTCCCATGGTCAGCCACGGGCCCGCAACCACGATGCCGACGATGACCGCTGTCATCGCCGCGGCCAGCAGCCACAGCGGACTCTCGGCCCGGCTGGCCGCCGCTGCCGGGATCGCGACAGCGAGGACTGACAAACCCACCAGCAAGGGAATCAGACGGCGTACGGTCGGCCTTCCGGTCCGGGCCTGGCGGCTGACACCCAGCGGCGAGATCCGCACCTGGCGCAAAGCCACCAGAGCGGCCACCGCTGCCAGGACCGGCACGCCGAGCACGACCGCCACCGCGGCGGCCCCGGTGAGGCGCAGATCGGCCGGGAAGAACGGCGAACCATCCACACTCCACCGGGCCGCGAACGGCCGCGCGACCGCGAACAGCACGAAGCCCAGTCCGGTGCCGACCACTGCGGCGAGCACGGCCTCGGCCGTCGCCACCGCATCGGTCTGCCGGGGCGTGGCGCCGATCAGGCGGATGGCGGCCAGCCGCCGTTCCCGGCGCGCCGCGGACAGCCGGGTCGCGGTGGCGACCAGGACGAGAATCGGCACGAGCAGGGCCGCGACGGCGATCGCGGCGACCACCCGGCCGAACCGGGTCAGCGAAACACTGGCCGGTTGCGTCTCGATCGAGCGGACCTGCTCGACCGCGGGCTGCCCGCGCAGCACGGCCGGGTCGTAGCCGACCACGACGACCAGCGCGTCCGGTGAACGCAGCGCGGCGTCACCGACGCTGCCGACGTCGCGACCTGGAAAGCGCAGCGCGAGTTGGTCCGCCGGCGTCCGGGCGAGCAGCCGGCGCAGCGCGGGTGAGACGAACCTCTGACCCGGGCCGGGCAGCCGGGACAGCCCGGGCGGCAGGGGTGCGCGGGGCCCGAGCGCGGCGACGTCAACCCGGAGAATCTCCTGACCGGCAAAGGAGTCGGTGCGCGTCCGCCAGAGCAGCGGATCGGTGATGGCCTCGTCCTGCGCCGGCCGGACGTTGTGTGCGGAGGTACGCGTCCACGCGTCGCGCATCTCGTGTGCGTGAATGGCGGGCAGCGTGACCGCCGCCAGCAACAGCAGCCCGGCGCCGAGCGCCACACCCAGCGACATGACCAGCAGGCGGGTCAGTTGGTCGCGGCCGCCGACCGCCATCCGGACGGCCACCCAGGCGACGCCGCGCACCTGACGCCGGCCGGTCATGCCGCGGCCAAGGCGCTGACCCGCCCGTCGCGGACCGTCACGTGCCGGTCGGCGAAGGCGGCGACCCGGGCGTCGTGTGTCACCAGGACCACGCTGGCGCCCTGCTCCCGGGCCCGATCGACCAGCAGGTCCATGACCAGCTCGCCGGCGACGGAGTCCAGTGAACCGGTCGGCTCGTCGGCGAAGATCACCGCGGGTCGGGTGATCAACGCCCGTGCCAGTGCGACCCGTTGCGCCTCCCCGCCGGACAGCTCACCGGGCCGCCGCCCGCCCAGCCCGGTCAGGTCGAGACGGTCCAAGAGGGCCAGCGCGGAGCTGCGGGCCGCGCTGATCCGACCGCCGGACAGCAGCGCCGGCAGCATGATGTTGTCGACGACCGGAAGCTCCGGCACCAGCTGGCCGAACTGGAAGACGAACCCGAACCGCTCGCGGCGCAGCCGGCTGCGCCGCGGTTCGGTGAGGTCGTTGACGCGCTGCCCGGAGAACCAGATCTCGCCCTCGTCCGGCGGCAGGATGCCGGCGAGGCAGTGCAGCAACGTGGACTTGCCCGAGCCGCTCGGTCCCATCACCGCGAGGACCTCACCGGCGTCCACGGCGACGCTCGCCCCGCGCAGGGCGGCGGTCGGCCCGAACGACTTCGTCAGCCCGGTCGCCGCCAGGAGGGGCGCGCTCACCGGGCGACGTCCTTGGCCAACTGGGCGAGCCGCGCCACGGCCGTGTCGATCCAGCGCAGGTCGGCCTCGAGATGGAAGAGGCCGTAGTCGGCCAGCAGCGACTGCCGCAGCGGACCCTTGCGCCGCATGGCGGTGAGCTCAGCCATCCGCTTCAGATGGGCCGCGCGCTGCGCGTCGAGATACTCCTCGGCGGGCCGGTTCGAGACCAGCGCGATGACCACCTTGGCCCACAGCACCGGCTGCAGGTGCGGCTCCGGTCGCTCCGGTTGCCGCAGCCACTCCTCGAGATGCGTCACGCCCGACTCGGTGATCTCGTAGTACTTCCGGTCCGGTCCGCCACCCGGCGCCGGCCCTTCGACGACCACCAGTCCGTCGCGGTGCAAGCGCCCGAGGGCGGTGTACATCTGCCCGAACGGCAACGGCCGTTCCTGACCGAACAGCTCGTCGTACTCCCGCTTCAGCTGGTAACCGTGACTCGGCTGCGGCTCGATCAACCCGAGCAACGTTGCGGCAACACTCATGACCGCGACTATAACCCCGGGGTATAACCCAAGGTTATAGCTCGTACCCTGATCTTCCCCCTACGGGACCGCTGCGGCTGGCCCCGATCTCCACTGACCCGGCCGTGCCCGCTTGGCCTCGGCGCATTGCTTCGACTCGAAGCTGCGGTGCGCGAACTCGAGCGCGACGCCGGTCTCGCCGATGCCGCGAAGCAAGCGTCGCTCCCGCTACGGTCGTGGACGTAGCGGCGGCCGTGTGACTACGTTCTGCGCCTCACCCGGATTGCCGTCGGTTGGCTGACGCGGGGTGAGGCGTGGGTTCCCATGCTGGGGCCATGTCCGAGTCTGCCAGCGTCAGGGGTTCGTGGATCGAGAACCCCGCGAGCGGTGAGCGCATCAGGATCCGCACGTCGGCCGCCGACTCCGGCGGGGAGGTGTTGGCGTGGGAGCTGAGGTTGGCGCCCGGCGGTCGGGTGCCGAGTGGCCACGTCCATCCGGCCCAGGAGGAGCGTTTCACCATCGTGGAAGGGCGCATGCGGTTCCGCGTCGACGGTCACAGCCGCGTGGTCGGTCCCGGCCAGACCGTCACGGTGGCGCCCGGTGCGCGTCACCACTTCGCGAACGCCGGCCCGAACGAGGCTTTCGTGCTCGTGGAGACCCGGCCGGCCATGCGGATGGAAGAGCTGCTCGAAGTGGCCGCCGAACTCGCGAGAGGCCGGCATGGTCGGGCGCGCCGGCTGCCCGGCCTGGTCGACCTGCTGCTGTTCATGGACGAGTTCCGTTCGGAGGTTCGAGCGCCGTACTTCGCCGGCGTTGTTGGGTTGGTGGTTCGGGCGATCGTCCGGGTGGCCGGGTTGTTCGGCGCGGGAGGGCACTACCGCCGGTTGCGCGTCACGCGTGGGACGGGGAGATGACGCACACGGTCGTGGCGTTCCAGGCTCACCCGGACGACGAGGCACTGCTCACCGCGGGCACCATGGCGCGGGCGGCCGCGGCGGGACACCGGGTGGTGATGGTCGTCGCCACGGACGGAGACCCGGGCGGCGCCGGCGGGCTCGGAGCGATCCGCTTGGCGGAGACCCGGCGGAGTGCCGGCGTGCTCGGGGTGGCACGCGTCGAACATCTGGGTTACGCCGACAGCGGGCTGGGGCCGGGCCGGGCCGGCCGGGCCGCTTTCGTCAGCGCGCCGGTGGGGGAGGCCGCGGAGCGGCTCGCCGCGATTCTGCGGGAGGAGCGTGCCGACGTGCTGCTCAGCAACGACCGCAACGGCGGGTACGGTCACCGGGACCACATCCGAGTGCACGAGGTTGGCGCCCTCGCGGTCAGGCTCGCGGGCACGGCCCGCTGCCTGCAGGCGACGATCCCGCGGGAAACCGTCCGCTGGGCCGTCGGCCTCGCGTCCAGGTTCGGGCCCTTCGACGCGGGCGAACTCGACCGCGCCTACAGCGCACGATCGGACATCACACACCGGATCCCGGTCCATCGGTACGTGTCGCGGAAGCGAGCGTCATTACGCGCACACGCGAGCCAGACGGCCGCGAAGGGCGGCGCCGACCGTACCCTGGCCGCCTTGCTCCGGATCCCCCGTCCCGTCTACGACCTGGTGGCGGGATGGGAGTGGTTCATCGACCCCGACCACCGTGGGCCGGTGTCGCGGGACATCTTCGCAGGACTGCCCTGACTGTCACGACTGCTCCAACAGGCGTGTGAAGGCGTCGAGGTAGCTGCTGTCGCCTTGCCGGTCGCGCATGACCCAGTACTCGGCACCCCAGAACAGGTACGCGCTCAGTTCGGTGCGCGCCTGGCTGGCCCAGCGGAGCCAGTCGTTGTAGTTCTTGATGATTCGCTCCGGCGGGCAGCTGGACGCGGCCCGGGCGGTGGGGCTGGGCGGGACGGTCACCGCCTCCCACGGCTCCGCCTGCCCCTCGGTGACCATCACCTTTCGTCCGGTGGCGGCGACGGTGGCGAGCAGCCGGCGCCGGCGTAACGCGGGGAGAACACCGGTGGAACCGTCGAGGTAGACGCTCCAGCGGCCGACGCTGGTCACGGCGTACCGTGCGTACGAGTCGATGCCGACGATGTCCGCGATCTGCTCGGCGGCGGCCACGGAGTCTCCCTGGTCGCGGGTCCGCCACCACTGATGTGCCAGGACGATGGTCGACGTGGGCAGGAAGCCGTTGAGCACGATCGGCCGGGCCGGGTCGTTGGCTCTGACGGTCGCCACCTCGTGTCGCAGGAAGGTCTGCGCGAGTCGCCAGGAGTGCTCCAGACCGAGCGGGTCGACCGCCTCGTGTTCGATCTGCCAGGCGACGATCGACTCACGGTCCCGATAGCGTTTCACCATCCGGGCCAGGTAGCGGGTGGCTGCGTCGAGCAGTGCGGGCTGCGACACCGGGTCGACCAGGCGCCCCTCCGGTAGGGCTTCGTCGAGGAGGTGGCCTGGCACGAAGTATTCGGGGTAGCCGAAGGACTTGATCGGGCCAAGGCACATGACGACCCGCTTGCCGGCACGCTCGGCCGCTTCGAGTTGCCAGTCCACCTCGTCGGTGTCGAACTCTCCCGGTTCCGGCTCGATGCGATCCCAGTAGGCGCTGAGGCGCACCAGGTCGAACGGGTAGGACAGCAGGGTGGTCAATGTTTCGCGGGGGTCGAGGTCGAAGTCCTCGCATTGGCGGGGCCGGAAGCTGATGCCCAGGGCGGTGTTGCCGCGCCGGCCCACCGGCACCTCGCGCCACCGCCGGGTCAGCGCGCGGGTGGACGGCGCGATGCGCAGTTCGGTGAGCGCCGGGACGGCCAAGGCGGCCGCTCCCGCCGTGACCAGGGCACGGCCCATGGCCGAGGTCCAGGTCATCGGAACTCCTTCCGCAGAGCCTGTTGGGCGAGGAGGTCGGCGATTTCCGCGGCGGCGGTGGGTCTGCCGAGCCGCGCCGCGGCGGCGCGCATGCGGCTGACGCGGGCGGGGTCGGCACGCAGGTCCTCGATCAGCCTGAGCAACTCGCGTCTACCGTGGACGGCTCGACCCGCGCCCGCGCGTACGACGATCTCGGTGTTGCCGGTTTCCTGCCCCGGGAGGTGCCCCGCGAGGAGCATCGGGGTTCCGCAAGAGGTGGCTTCGGCGATGGTCCCGGGACCGGCCTTGGTCACCAGGACGTCCGCGCTGCGCAACCAGTCCGCGATGTTGTCGACGAACCCCGTCACGGTCAGCCGCCGGGGGCTGCGCGCAGCCAGCCTTTCGAGGTCTTTCCGCAATCTCTGATCGCGGCCGCAGATCGCGACGACGTCGACGTCCGCGGCGCCGTTCACGATCGTGCGGGTCCACATCCTCATGCCACGTGCCGCTTCGGCGCCGGCGATGACGAGGACGACGAAGCGGGCCGGGTCGAGCCCCAAGGAGCGGCGCAACGCCGCCTTGGCGGTCGGATCCGCCGGACCCGGCCGGAACTCCGCACGTACGGGGATCCCGATGACGTCGCACCGGTCAGGCGCGGTACCGGCGAATCGCCGACCCTGCTGCGACAGTTCGGCGGTCGGCGTCACCACTCGGTCCGCCGGCGACTGCCACCAGCTGCGGTGGGCGCTGCCCAGGTCGGTGACGACGGTCATCAACGCCGGGGCGGCTGTGCCTTCGCTGCGGAGGGCCGCCGCGGACGCCGCGAGCAGCGGGTGCAACGCGACCATTGCCATCGGCTGGTGACGGGCCACCGCCGCGGCGATCGGTGCCGACACGAAGCGCCTCAGCAGACTTTCCAGAATTGGCCGAAGCGGCCGGGCGTTGGTCGCGTGGAACAGAATGGACCACAGCCACGGAGCGTCCCGCACCAGCGGGCCATAGCGCCCGCACACCCAAGCGACGCTCCGGTTGGCTTCCGCGCCGGTCAGCGGGTCGCAGGTGACAGTGGCCAGCTCGTCGGGGTACCGGCGGTGCACCGCCTGCCGAATGGCTTCCGCGGCCGCGCGGTGACCGCCGCCGGTGTCGGCGGTCAACACGAGAATCACCCGCGGCCCGGCCAGCTCCGCCGATGCGGTCATGCGCGGCCCCAACGGCTGCGGATCCGACCCCAGGGTTTGAACACCGCGAGGACCAGCGCGAACAGCAGCGCGGCAGGTGAAACGATCGGGGGATAGATCATGTCGCCGACCGACACCGTGCCAAGGTGCCCGGCGGCCAACTCCCGGCCGCGCTCGCTCAACCCGGCAAGGCCCGGGCGCAGGGCCAAGGGTACGAGCGTGATGAGCACGATGCTCACGGCCAGCTTCGTGGCCACCCACCAGTACCGCACCAGCCCGTATCTGCTGCCGACGCCCAATGTGACCCCGCTGACCAGGCACAGCAGGCCGGCGAGGAACAGTGGCCACACCGCGAAGAGCTCGAGAGCCTGGAAACACACCGCCCGGGTACGGTCGTCGTCGCTCAGCACCGCGGTGAAGACGACCACCGCCATGGCCACGTCAACACCGATCCAGGCCCCGGCGGATCCGATGTGGACGACGAGGAGAACTCTGCGTGCGCTGGCGCTCAGCCTCGTCGGCCGGACGTCGTCGTTGCGATTGCCTACCACCCGTTCATTCTGCTGGCGATCGACAGCACGACGTCCGCCCGCGAGCTGACTCCGCCGTACGCCCGCTGACGTAGCCTCTGTTCCGCTCGACCTTGTCGAGCCCCAGCGCGACGCGCCGTGCAGAGCTTCCCTAAAGTACAACCCGTACAAATCTGCCGTATGCTTTCGGCGATCCACCCGGACGGGTGCGGCAGCCGGATGGCCCGTTGGTGCCGTCGACCTGAGGATGAGACGGACCAGGTGGCGGTCGTTATCCAGGTGACGCAGCCCGCCGCGGACCGGGTCGAGGGCGTCGCCTCGGCGCAGGTCCGCGACGCTGTCGCCGCACCTTGAGCGGCCTGGCCCGGATCCGCTGGTGCCCGGTGCAACTCCAGCGCTACCTCCGCGGAAGCGCCGCGATCAGGCATTTGAAGGAGGACGAGGGTGCGGGTCTGGCGATGGGGAGCCGCGATTGTCGTCGGTGCGGGCGTGGCGGCTTTGGGTTACCTCGGTGTGGCTACCGGCGTGATCACTGTGGATGCTGGCATCGGGCGGCGCGTGCGAAAGCTGAATGTGAAGCCGACGGAGATCCGGGCCAGTAAGGAGGTGGTGTTCGAGGTGCTGGCCGAACCCTACCTGGGGCGCCAGACCCGGGCGACAGCCGAGAAGATCACGGTGCTGGAGCGGGGCAGTGACATGGTGCTGGCCGCGCATCGCACACGGCTGGGTGCCGGCCTGGTCGCGGTGACCGTGGAGACTGTCCGGTTCGCTCGGCCGGACCGCGTCGACTTCCGGCTCGTTCGGGGTCCGGTGCCGCACGTGGTCGAGCAGTTCCTGCTCGGCGAGTGGGAGGGCGGCTGCGTGCTGGAGTACGTCGGCGAACTCGGTGCAGATGGCGGGGCAGTCGGGGCGCGTTGGGGCGAGCTTGTGGCCCGCCGGTGGGAGAGCGTGGTTGCCGATACCGTGGCGGCGGTCAAGTCAGAGGCGGAGCGCAGGGCACGCCGCTGATCCGATCAGGGCCGAGCGGCCCAGCCATCCATGCCCAGCGACACGCACATGTCATGCGGGCTTCCGGGCGGTGATCAGGGCATAGCCGATCACACCGTCGCCGATCGCGGTGCGGGTCGCGGCCACCACGGCGGGGGCCTGGTCGAAGTCGACTCCGAGGTCTTCGGCTCGGTCGCGGGCAGTCATCCGAACCAGTGTGAGGCGGGCCTCGATCTGGTCGAGCATGGCGGTGATGGCGGCGTCGTGGCGTTCTGTGTGGGTCACCGCGAGCCCGGCGGCGGTCAGGACGTCGGTGTACTCGCCGAGAAGGCGAGCGTCGGCGAGGCAGGCGATCCACCCGCTGAGCCCGGACAGTTCGGGTGGCAGCCGGGTGCGGTCGACGGTGACGTCGGTGATGCCCAGCAGGCCGCCGGGGCGGAGCACCCGGGCGAGTTCGGCGGCAGCGGAGGGCTTGTCGGGGAACGTGCAGAACGCGCACTCACACACCACCGCGTCGAAGCCGGAATCCTCACCGGGCAAGCGATCGGCGTCACCCACCTGGAACCGGGTCTGGTCCACCAGCCCGGTCGACCGGGCCGCGTCGCTGGCGAGGGTGACATTGGCGGGCGACAGGTCCACGCCGGTGACATCGGCGTGGTACTCACCGGCAAGCAGTAGCGCGGTGGTGCCCCGGCCGCTGGCCACGTCAAGGACCCGGTCACCACGACGCAGGCGGAGTTGGTCGGCCAGCCGCCGGGTCAACGCCAGGCCGCCCGGATGGTAGGACGCGCCGAGCAGAAGCGGCATCACGTCCGAGCCGTACGCGGCGGCGCAGCATGCCTTTGTCTCGGCGGCCGAGGCGGGCGGGATCGGGCCGCTCACCGGACCCTCCGGCCGATGTTGGTGGCGTCCGGCGCACTCGACGGCCGGACGCGGCCACCCTCCTGCGCGACCTTCGAGCCATAGGGGGAATCGGTGATCGTCGGGCGCAACGGCAACGCGTTGGGCACCACGTCGGCGACCGGCACCCCCGACATGTGTTCGCGGACCTGTTCGCGGTAGCCAACGGAGTTGTAGGCACAGAACGGAATCAGCCGGCCGTCCGGGGTGATCTCCTCGACGCAGCACTTCATCAACTGCTTCACGTTGAGGGTGTACGGGTCCTGGAAGTCCTGGATGACGATCATGAACGCGCGTTCGCTGAGGTTCGCGACCGCGTCGGGCAGGTTGATCCCGCACGCGTCGGCGCAATCCAGGGCCGCAGCGGCTTGAGCGAGCCGGTCACGGGTGGTGTCTGTGCCCATGAACGCCGAGGCTGACCACAGCTTCTCCAGCGCCTCCCGGACGGCGAAGTCGGGAACGACCCGGTTGGAGAGGTAGTCGAGGTAGTCCTCCACATTGAGCAGACGCGGGATGGGCACCACCGCGAAGCCAGGCGTGCCCGGGGTGCCCTCGGACAGCAAGTAGGTGATCGAGCGGCAACTGGGGAAGCAGCACGGCACCGGGAAGAAATCCTTGACCTGAAACCACTGCGGGAGCTGTGCCGCGATGCCATGGACGATGTCGGAGTTCGTGAGCCGGGTCAGCGGGTCGAATTCGACGTGCCGGCCCGAGTGGGTGACCGGCTGGAACGACACCGACCGCACCGCGGGGTGAGCAAGGCCGTACTCGATGATCGCCCCGAGTTCGTGGTCGTTGAGACCCCGCTCGACGGCGGCGACGAGGGTGACCGTCAGGCCGGCCTCGGCGCAGTTGTCCAGTGCCCGTTGTTTGATCAAGCGCAGGTCCCGCCCGCGGATCTCCCGATGGGTGCGCTCCTCCAGGCCGTCGAACTGTAGGTAGATGTTGACCGCCCACGCAGGCTGGTTACGCTGCCCGAGCGCGGCCACGAACGCCTTGTCGGACGCGAGGCGGATGCCGTTGGTGTTGAGGTTGACCGACCGGATCGGCCGAGCCTGCGCAGCGTCGATGAACTCAAGGATCTGCGTGTGGATGGTGGGTTCCCCTCCGGAGAACATCACCACCTCAGCCTCGCCCTCGGATTCCACGAACGCGTCGAGCATGCGCTCACATTGATCCAGAGTGATGGAATATCCGTCCGGTTGGTGACCGGAGTCAGCGAAGCAGATCGGGCAGTCCAGGTTGCAGCCGGTGTTCACCTCGACGATGCCCAGGCAGGCATGCTGCTTGTGCTCCGGGCACAACCCGCAGTCCAACGGGCAGCCGTCGACCACCTCGGTCTGGAAGGCCAGCGGGATCGTGCCGGGCTTGTTGAACCGGGCCGAGTCCAGGTACATCTGCGCGTCGCCGTACACCAGCGCTTCGAAGACGCCATGCTGCGGGCAGCGTTTGCGCAGGTACACCTTTCCGTCGCGGATGTTGACCTGCCCGTCGATCACGACCTTGCACACCGGACAGATGGACTTCGTGTATTCGACGAACACCTCGTCCCGATCCTGCTTGCGCGGGCCCGCACCGGCCGACGCCGACCAGAGGCTGGGTGCGGGTTCGGCTCCGGTCATCAGCACTCCTCACGACGGGCGATCGCGCGCCCGTGGGGCGGGCAGACCGACGCCAGCTCGGTGATCGCGCCCACCCAACCCCACGGTATGCCTGAACCGGGTAGCCCTGACTCGCCTGTGACACAGGTGGAATGGTCGGGCCAGATGGAATGATCGGTACGTCTGGGATGGCCGCGAATACGGACAGGGACGCCCGCGCGCTCGGCTGCCCCGCGGTCTGACGCGCGGGGGCCCGGCTGCGTCGGTCAGGCACAGCGCTTCTGTCACCGAAGACCGATCTCGGTGCGCCGGTCGAGCACGTAGGTGGTTGGCCGGGCGCACGTCTGCAGCGAACCTCCAACATAGGGCGCGCAGTACGCGCTGCGGCTGGACCGGCTGTCCTCCGTGGACGGCCTACTGCTCAAACACCGCCGGCGCCGTGCTGGCAGCGCTGGCGTCGCGTCGCCGGTGCCGGGCCGCTGAGCTGCCCGCTACGCCGGTCAGCGACGCCGGGTGCTTTCCGAGGCGACTTGTGGTTGCCGACCGGGTGCGGGCCAGCCATGCCTGGAAACCCTCAGCGTGGCCCAGCCCCACCAGACAGAGGTCATCGGCCGCTTCCGCGGCGCCGCACTCCTGCGCGAGGTAGCGGCCCAGCTGGACGGTAGCGAGCAGATAGTTGGGGCGGTGGTCCCGGGATGGTCTGCCGTGCGCAAGGCCCGCGATCGATGGTTGACATGGTGAAATTACTCCGAGTCAAAGGGGTCCAGCAGCGCCGTGCGGGACCTGACATCGATGCCGAGCTAAGAAAAGGGGCTCCCGCAAGTCGCTGACCTGCGGAAACCCTCACACCGTCGGGACGGCGGGATTCGAACCCACGACCCCTTGACCCCCAGCTCATGAATGGGGGAACGGCATGCTCGGCAACGTTTGTCCAGGTCGGGTGAAGCGTATACCTGTCGAGTAAAGGAGCCATCTTCGCGATGGTCCGACGTGGATAGTCGCGGGTGCGACGCGATGTCGGTCCAGATCGTCCGGCGACTCCCTGGGGGTGTAGACCGAGGGCGCCAGGTTCCACCGCCATGGCGGTCGCAACCGCGCCGAGCAGGGCCTTGATCACCGGGGTCGAGCCCGCGATCCCTAGGGCCGCGATCGGCGGAGCCAGCGCTCCCGAGCCAGCGACGTGTCCTAGGCAGGCGTCGGCGTCCCGCCCGGCTACGACCACTTCAAGACCGACCCGGACGAGGTGGCCGCGCTTTGCGCGGTTTGTACCGTGCTCTAGCCTTGGGCGTCGACGTCCATTGGCCCCAGCGACGGCCGAGGTGCACACCTACACGCCGTCTTGGGCCAGACCGACCGCATTCCTGCAGCTCACGGCCAGTTTGTGACCGTGATGCGGGTGCGAATCCGGCGGTCGTCGTGCATTCGTCGTGCAGGCTCGACATCTTTACCGCCACCCAGGGGCCCGCCACGCGAACCGCCCGCCCGGCCCGCAACCCAGCACGATTAACAGCAGGTGTCTGATCAATCGCTACCCTTCAGGCATGACCATGCCCGCGAAGGAAAGGCCGGTCGCGTGGAAGAACGTCGGGTCGCAGACTCTGGACCGTGGACTGCCATCTGGTGACTCGTTTGCCCGATTTGAGGTTTCAGGCGGGCGCTGGCCCGACCGCCCTCGCCGCGTACGTGCAGGACCTTCTGTGCGAGGTCGCGCTGCCGGTTCCGGGCCTGCTGGCCAACACGCTCGCTTGCACGCTGTCCCAGATTGTGGCTGAAGGTGGGACGAGCAGCGGACCAGCCCGGTTCTCGAAGCGAGCTGCCGGAGACCGGCCCCGCCGTGAACCTCAACACCGTGCTCGGCAAGGTGGTGGCCGTCCTGTTCGCCTTCCGTGCCGAGGACCACGGGATCACCCTGGCCGAACTCGGGCGTCGTACCGGGCTGGCTAAGGGCACGTTGCACCGGGTGGTCGGTGACCTCGTCGACGTCCGGCTTCTCGACCGCACCGGCGACTGTTACCGCCTCAGCGGCCAGGTCTTCCAACTGGGCATGCGGGCGTCAGTGGAGCGGGGACTGCTGGAGGTGGCGACCCCGTTCATGGAGGACCTCTACGAGAGCACCCACGAGACCGTGCACCTTGGGGTACTCGACGGCGACGGCGTCGTCTATGTCGCCAAGATCGGGGGGCACCACCAGGCGGCCGCCCCGTCGCGCATCGGCGGTCGGATGCCGCTGCATTGCACCGGCATCGGTAAGGCGCTGCTGGCGTACTCGCCACCGGAACTGGCCGTCCGGGTCGTCGCCGCAGGCCTGTCCCGCCGCACCCCGCGCACGATCACCGCCCCCGGGGTTCTGCGCCAGCAACTCGCGCGCATCGCCGAGACCGGGGTGGCGTTCGAACACGAGGAATCGGCCATCGGCATCGCCTGTGTCGCCGCCCCCGTGCTCGACGCCGACGACCAACCGATCGCCGCGATCAGCGTCACCGGACCGGTCACCCGCTTCCGCCCCGAGCGCCACGCATCCTCGGTGAAGGCGGCGGCAGCGGGCGTGGCGGCGACTCTCGGCCGTCGCACTGCTCTGACCTGACCGCAGCGAGAAAGATCGTCTCGCGTTTCTGTCAATCGTCTCGGCGTTCCGGTGACTGGAACGCTGCCCCTACCTCCGCGATGGCTCGGCCTGTCATCGTCGGAGATCCCATCGGGACTTTGAGGAAGACGATGACACAAGCAACCACGCAAGACGACGCCGTGACCGCGGCCGCCCAGCGGCTGTGGGCCGCCGCGCGCGGCGGCGTACCGTGTCGGCCGGTCCGTGACCTGATCGGCGACTCCGACGTCGCGCTCGCCTACGCCGTCCAGCAGCGGCTGGGCGAGGCTCGCCTTGACGACGGCGCGCGGGTCGTCGGCCGCAAGATCGGGCTGACCTCTCCGGCGGTCCAGAAGCAGCTCGGCGTCGAACGCCCGGACTTCGGGGTGCTCTTTGACGACATGGATGTCTCCGCGCACAAGATGGTCCCGTCGGGTCGGCTGCTGCAGCCGAAGGTGGAGGCGGAGGTCGCCTTCGTCCTCGGCGCGGACCTGGCCGACGGCCCCCTCGACGCCGAGCAGGTGCGCGGCGCGGTGGCGAGCGCGGTCGCCGCGCTGGAGATCGTCGACAGCCGGATCGAGGGCTGGGACATCACCTTCGGCGACACCGTGGCCGACAACGCCTCCAGCGGCCTGTTCGTCCTGGGCGAGCGGCGGGTCAGCCTCGCGGAGTTCGAGCCCGTCGAGGCGACTATGCGGATGTACCTCGACGACGAACTCGTCTCCGAGGGCACCGGCGCGGCCTGCCTGGGTGATCCGCTCGTGGCGCTGGCCTGGTTGGCGCGCACCGCTCGGGAGCTTGGCGAGCCTCTGCGCGCCGGACAGGTGGTGCTGTCCGGCGCGCTAGGCCCGATGGTGCCGGTGTCGGCAGGCGCCAGGGTGCGTGCCGAGATCAGCGGTCTGGGTTCGGTGACGGCGACGTTCTCCGGAAAGGACGAGCAATGAGCAAGACCAAGGTCGCCATCATCGGGTCTGGCAACATCGGCACCGACCTGATGATCAAGGTTCTGCGACACTCCGACGTCCTCGAGATGCAGGCACTGGTCGGCATCGACGCGGCCTCCGACGGACTGGCCAGGGCCCGACGGTTCAAGGTTCCCGTCACCGCGGAGGGCGTGGACGGGCTGATCGCGATGGACGGCTTCGACGATATCGAGATCATCTTCGACGCGACCTCCGCGAAGGCGCACCTGGCCAACGCGGAGAAGCTCGCGCAGTACGGGAAGAAGCTGATCGATCTGACCCCGGCGGCGATCGGACCGTACGTCGTGCCGCCGGTCAACCTCGACGAGCACCTGGCCGGCGACGCGTCGAACCTGAACATGGTGACCTGCGGCGGCCAGGCGACGATCCCGATGGTCGCCGCTGTCGCGCGGGTGACCCCGGTGCCGTACGCCGAGATCGTCGCCTCGATCGCCTCCAGGTCCGCCGGGCCAGGAACCCGAGCCAACATCGATGAATTCACTGAAACGACGGCGCACGCCATCGAGACGGTCGGCGGCGCCGGGCGGGGGAAGGCGATCATCGTCCTCAACCCGGCCGAGCCGCCTCTGATCATGCGCGACACCGTCCTCTGCCTGATCGGTGACGCGGACCACGACGCGATCCGGGCCTCGGTGGAGAAGATGGCCGCGGAGGTGGCCGAGTACGTGCCCGGCTACCGGCTCAAGCAGCAGGTGCAGTTCACCCCGGTCTCCGCCGACGAACCGGTGCACACCCTGCTGCGCGAGGGCTCTGAATCGGTGACCACCAAGGTGTCGATCTTCCTCGAGGTGGAGGGCGCCGCCCACTACCTGCCGGCCTACGCCGGCAACCTGGACATCATGACCTCGGCCGCGCTGCGCGTGGGCGAGAAAGTAGCGACGAGCGGCGCCCGTCGAGCGCCCGCGGAGGTGGCCCGGTGACGACACCAACGCCCGACCTGTACGTCCAGGACGTCACGCTGCGGGACGGCATGCACGCCATCCGGCACCGGATCGCCCCCGCCGACGTCGCCCGGATCGTGGCCGCCCTGGACGCCGCCGGCGTCGATGCCATCGAGGTCGCCCACGGTGACGGCCTGGCCGGCGGCAGTCTGAACTACGGCCCCGGCAGCAACACCGACTGGGAGTGGATCGAGGCCGCTGCGGCGAACATCCGCCGAGCCACGCTGACCACGCTGCTGCTGCCGGGGATTGGCACGATCGCCGAACTCAAACACGCCTACTCGCTCGGGGTCCGTTCGGTACGGGTGGCCACCCACTGCACCGAGGCCGACGTCTCTGCACAGCACATCGCCACCGCCCGGGATCTAGGCATGGACGTCTCGGGGTTCCTGATGATGAGCCACATGGCCCCGGCCGCCGAGCTCGCCCGGCAAGCGGCCCTCATGGAGTCCTACGGGGCGCACTGCGTCTACGTCACCGACTCCGGCGGCCGGCTGACCATGGACGGTGTCCGGGAGCGCATCCGTGCCTACCGGGACGTCCTGCGGCCGGAGACACAGCTGGGCATCCACGCCCACCAGAACCTCTCCCTAGCTGTGGCCAACTCGGTCGTCGCCGTCGAGGAGGGCGTCACGCGGGTCGACGCATCCCTTGCCGGGCACGGCGCCGGCGCCGGCAACTGCCCGATAGAGCCGTTCGTCGCCGTAGCCAACCTGCAGGGCTGGAAGCACCGGTGCGACCTGTTCGCGCTGCAGGACGCCGCCGATGACCTCGTCCGCCCATTGCAGGACCGCCCGGTGCAGGTCGACCGGGAGACCCTCACCCTTGGCTACGCCGGCGTCTACTCCAGCTTCCTGCGCCACGCCGAGGCCGCATCGCAGCGGTATGGCATCGACGTCCGTACGATCCTGCTGGAGGTCGGTCGTCGCGGTCTGGTCGGTGGCCAGGAGGACATGATCGTCGACATCGCCCTCGACCTGCAGGCCGCGCGAGCCGGATCGGCCAACGGATAACTCTCACACCGGACCCCGCCTGCGCCGCCGATCGTGGATGGCAGCAGGCGGGGTTTTGTGTCGGGACTTCGCGAGCCGTCTCCGCTCGGTTCGGGCGGCGCGCCCTTAGATTGAGACTTGTGAAACCGCCCGACTGCTGGCTAAAATGTCCTACGTGTCAGGACGGAAGTCTGAATCGAGCGGCTACCGCGAGCGTAACTCAACGGCTGACCGCGCCCTGGATGTGCTCACTCTCTTCACGGAGGAGCGGCCAGTCTGGTCGGGCGCGGAGATTTCCGAGGAGTTGGGCGTTGCGCGGTCCACGGGCTATCGCTACCTGTCGAGCCTGGTGCAGTCCGGGTTCATGGCTGAAGGCGACGGTGGCTATCAGCTCGGCCCGCGGATCTTCCAGCTCGCCCGGGTCGCGCGCGGCCGGATCGGCCTGGTTGAGCTCGCCATGCCGGTGATGCAGGAACTCGCCGGCCAAGTGGAGGAGACGGTCCTGCTGACCCGGCGGTCGGGAACCGTCGTGGTTTGCCTGGAGCGGGTGGAAGCACACCGCACCATCCGGCTCTCCTACGAGGTCGGGCACGTGTTGCCGATCAATGCCGGTGCGGCCGCGGAGGCGCTGTTGGCGTGGCTGCCACCCAACGAGGTCGCCCAACTGCTGAGAGATGCGCCACTACAGCGTTTCACTCCCAGCACGTTGGTGGATCCGAAGATGATCAGCGAGCGGCTCACGCAGATTCGCAAAGACGGCTATGCCATGACTCGCGGCGAGATCGACCCCGACGTCCTTGGGATCGCCGCACCGATTCGCGGCTACGACGACTCGGTGCGCGCTGCGGTCAGTGTTGCTGCGCTCTCCTCGCGGGTATCGGAAAAGCAGGCCAAGGCAATGACAACCGCGGTGATCGAGGCGGCCAAGGCGATCACCGATCGCGTTATCGATCTGGGCCTCTAGTCTCCAACTTGATCTTTAATCTGTCCGGCGTGGCCTTGGGTCGTTCAACTTCTTCGTCTTTCTCGTATCGCCGATCCGTCGCCTTGAGCATGCCTTAGGTCTGCTCGATGTCGAACCTGCGTAGGAATTCGCGCCAGAGCAAGTCGGCTTCGGTGGGCGTGGCCAAGGTCTCGAGCCACTGCACGACCTGCCGCAGGCGTTCGGCGGTGGCGGCGTTGGCCGGCGGGCGCAAGCGGCGGCGTCCAGCGGTGCGGGCTGCGAGCGCCGGCCGTTCGCCAAAGCGGTGACCATCGCGTTCTGGGCTGGAGTCTGTGCCGAGCTGCCCAAGGCGGGCACCAGGCGCAACGCCGTAGAGCCGTTCATCTCGTCGATTGCCTTCTCAGTCGAGCGGCGCAAGATCGTTACACGACCAACGCGATCGGATCCATGAGCTAGCTCCGCAAGATCACCAAAACCGCGGCCATTTCCCGACCGACGACGCCGTCATCAATCCGATCCGGGAACCCTCGGCTTCACCTCTAACCGGAAGCCCGCGCGGACCTGCTCTGGCTGGTCGAGTCCGCACATTTCCCTGCACGCGATGCGACACATCGGCGCGGTCCGCCGGCGTCACCTCGCCACCTGCCCGCCCTGCGGCAGCCCGCGCGTGCAGCGCTCAAGCAGTCCCATTCCAAGGACCTCTCCGCTCACGATCTTTCCTCAGCCGACGCTCTGGATGTCCCCATGCGGGGGGATTCCTTGCCGGGAGCCTCGACTCCCTTGATCAACTGTTGCCAAGTCCGGCATATGCCCTGGTTGTGTACGCGATTCCGCGTGTGCCAGAATTCAGGAGTCAAGTCTCATGCTGCAGGACTTGAACTGTGAGCGACCCCGCGGCCCGGCGGGAGCGCACCCCGGAACGTAAGGATCAGACGTGTCGAATGCGAGTCGGTCGTCCGCGCCAGTCCTGGTGGTCGGCGCCGGACCGGTAGGCCTTACCGTCGCTAACCTCCTCGTCTCGTTGGGCGTTTCGGTGCTGGTCGTGGAGCGGAACGGCGAGACCAGTAACGAGGCCAAGGCGATCAGTCTCGACGCGGAGTCACTGCGGGCGTTCCAGGCAGCCGGACTCTCGGAGCAGATCGAGCAGGTGATCGTCCCCGGCACCGGTACGCGCTACTACGACCGCCGCGACCGGTCGCTGTTCCAGGCCAACGGTGGGCGGCCGTATCAGCTGGGCTTCGCCTTCAAGAACCAGTTCGCGCAGCCGGAGTTGGAAGACGTCTTGGCTGAGGTACTCGTACGGCGACAGGCCGACGTGCGCTTCTCCACCGAGCTGGTGAACCTCACCGAGCACGAGGGCGGTGTGACCGCTCGCCTGCAGGACCTTTCCAGCGGGCAGGACCACGATGTCGAGGTCAGTTGGGTGGTCGCCTGCGACGGCGGCCGCAGCACGGTGCGCCAACTGCTGGGTATCGAGATGAGCGGTCGCAGTCACGACCAGACCTGGCTGGTGATCGACACGGTGGGGGACCATCACCGGGAGCGCTACGGCATGCACCACGGCAACCCGAATCGCCCGGCTGTGATTGTCGCGGGCCGGGACGGCCGGTGCCGGTACGAGTTCCGGCTCAAGGATGGCGAGGGTGTTCCGGGTCTGCCGCCGACGCCGGCGTTCATCGCGCAACTGCTGGCGCCCTACCGCACGTTGACCCATGACCAGATCGAGCGCAGCGTGGTCTACCGCTTCCACGCGATCGTGGCCGACCAGTGGCGCATCGGACGGTGCTTCCTGGTGGGGGACGCCGCCCACATGATGCCGCCGTTCGCCGGACAGGGATTGAACTCCGGGGTTCGCGACGCTGCCAATCTGGCGTGGAAGCTGGCCATGGTCTGGCACGGGACGCTGGGCGAGGAGGTGCTGCAGAGCTACGAACAGGAACGGCGTCCGCACGCGACCGCGATGGTGGAGTTCTCTGAACGTCTGGGGGACGTGGTGATGACGACCAACCGGTGGCGTGCGCTGGCGCGTGATCTTCTCGTACGGATCATGCTGATCGCGCCGGCTGGACGGCGCTACCTGACCGAGATGCGCTTCCGGCCGAAGGCACTGCACAGCACCGGCGTGGTCTCCCGGCTGGGCCGTTCGGGACAGCATCTGGTGGGCACGCTGCTCCCGCAACCGTTCGTGATCGCCGAACCGAGCCTGCGTCCGCAGCGGCTGGACGAAGTGCTCGGCAGCGGGCTGGCATTGCTCGGCGTGGACGTGGAGAACCGGGATTGGGAGCTCGTGCACGCGGCCGCCGCGCGAGCGGGGCTGACGGACATGCGCGCTGTCGACGTTGTGCTGGCGGATCGGTTGCCGACGGCGAGCGGGCAGCGGACCGGCATCGCCGATGCGGACGGAACGCTGGAGAGCCTGTTCTCCAGCGTCAGCGGCAGGTTTGTGCTGGTCAAGCCAGACCGACACGTCGCGGCCGTCTTCGCCGCCGATGAGGCCGAGAGTGTCGCGGCGGACTTGGCGCGGTGGCTGCGGGTACCGACCCCGACTACGGATGACGTGCCTGGGACGGCAACCGCATCAACAGCTGACGCCACCGCGGTTCGTCTCGAGCCTGCGTGAGCGCAGGCCGCGGTCAGGCGCGGCGCCGCTCGCGGTGTAGCCGGCGCTGCAGGTACTGCCAAGCTGCTTCGATGTTCCCCCGGGTGAAGTGCTGCTCGCGTTTGCTGACGGCCTCGTGGTCGTCCGAGTAGGTGAAATCGGGGTTCGCGGCGGCGGCGAGGAGTTGGTATCGGGCGGCGCGCTCGAGCATGACCGCGGTGACCACCGCTTCGGCCAGATCCGCGCCGACGGTGACCATGCCGTGATGGGCGAGCAGGATCGCTGGGCGGTCGCCGAGTGCCACGGCCACGGCCTCGCCCTGTTCGCGGGTGGTGATGAGGTCACCGTGCTCATAGCGCGCTAGGCGGTCCGGTACGAACAGGGTCGCGTCATGCGAGATCGGCCGGAGCTGCATCTCGGTCGCGGCGAACGCCACCACCTGGGGCCAATGCGTGTGCACCACAGCGCCGACATCGGATCTGGCACGCAGGATCTCGGTGTGGATGGGGAATTCGATGTGCCGACGTCCGGAGCCGGCCAGGATGTTGCCGTCGTCATCGACCAGCACCAACAGATCGCGGGACATCTCCTCGAATCCGAAGCCCGAGGATTTCATCCATACCCCGCGCCCGCCTTTGTCGCGAACCGCCGCGTGTCCCCAGATCAGGTCTTCGTGGCCGTACCAACCCAGGACATCGCAGGCGGTGAGTAGTTCGTCGAGCTGCTCCGGCATCGTCGCCCTCCAGTCGTCGTTCGCGATTGTCAGGTTGCATGTCCTGCCGTATGCTACTCGCACTCTGGAGATCTGATCGATGTGTGTGTGTTGACCGGTGGACCGGCTGCGCAAGGGCCTTCTCACCGTCTCCCGAACGAAGGACTGATGTCGCGTGGAATCGAACCGTCCCGTCGCAACCAGTTGGCACGAGCTTGCGACGCCACAGGGCGTCATGTGGCTCTACCGCGCGGTGCCGCAGGGTGCGCAACCGCAGCGCGCGATCGTGGTGTTGCAGGAGGCATTCGGCGTCAACGCACACATTCAGGACGTCACCAACCGTGCCGCAGCCGCCGGCTACGTAGCGGTCGCACCGCAGTTGTTCCACCGGACAGGGACGGACACCGTCGAATACTCCGACCACCCCGCCGCGATGGAGTTGATCGGTGCGCTGGGCCGCGAGGAGATCGCATCCGACATCACCGCGGTGTGTGACCACCTCGCGAGCGCTGACGGGATCGCACTGCCGCAGATCGGCCTGATGGGATTCTGCTTCGGGGGACGCGCCGCGATCACCGCGGCGACGGCGCTGCCCGGCCTGGGCGCCACGGCCGCCTTCTACGGCCCGGGTGTCGCCGCCGGCCAGCACGCGGTGCTGGACCGCTTCGGCGAGGTGACTGGCCCGGTGCTGCACCTGTCCGGTGACGAGGATCCGACCATCCCGGCCGAGCACCTGGACGCCATCCGGGCGGCCGGGCAGGCGGCGGGCAAGGACGTGCGGATCGAAGTCTTCCCCGGTGCGGGTCACGCCTTCCACTGCGACGCCCGGCCGGCGATGTACCGCGCCGAGCAGGCGCAGAAGGCCTGGGGCCTGGCGATGGACCTGTTCGCCTCGAGCCTGTAGGCGACGTAGCGATTTTTGATTGGAGCGAATCATGATTACCGGTCTGGGACACACCGGCCTGTGGGTCGACGACCTCGAGAAGATGCGTGACTTCTATACCCGGTTGCTCGGGTTGACGGTCACCGACGAAGACCCCGATCAAGGGATCGTCTTTCTCAGCGCCCGCCCCGAAGAGGAACACCACGAGTTCGTCCTGCAGCGAGGTCGTAACGCGCCGCCGGACGTCAAGCTGACGCATCAGATCTCCTGGCGAGTGGAGTCGCTGGAGGATCTGCGCGACTTCCACCGCAAATTCGCCGAAGAAGGCGTCCGCGTGCAGCAGGAAGTCACCCACGGGAACGCGTTCGGCATCTACTTCTTCGATCCGGAGGGAAACCGGAACGAGGTCTACCTGCAGATCAAGCGGGACGTGCGGCAGCCATTCCGCAAGACGATCAACCTCGATCAGGAGCCCGAGGCTGTCTACGCGGAAGCTGAGCGCCTTTTGAACGACGGCGGCCTTGCCTATCAGCCCGTTGTCTGAGCAGTCGGACGGTCGCTCTCGGTGAGCCGAATCGGTCTACTGAATTAGGTCAATTCGGCGCAAGCGAGCCTGGGAAAGTCTTGCTTCAAACTTTAGGTCGTGTCACGATTCAGGTCGTCTAGTTCACATGGCAGGACATGGCCCCGTTCTTCAAGGAGCAGCCGAACAATGACGCAAGTGATAGCCCGGCGCAACCCGGTCCGCGCCCGGCGGACCGAGTCCTCTCTGCCGCCCGGCATGGAGCGACGGGGTAGGCGCTCGTTCTTCTCCCGTTACGAGCGCCCGCTGCTCGGCACCCTGGGCATCGTCATCGTGATCGCCGCGTGGCAGATCGCCACGTCCGCCGGCTGGGTCGACAAGCTCTACGCGAGTTCTCCCTGGGATGTCGCGCAGGCCGGTTGGGACTACGTCCGCACGCCCGAGTTCCTCGACGACCTTCGCGCCTCGGCGCGCGACTTCCTCTTCGGCTTCGGCATCGGTGTGGTCGGCGGCATCGTCGCCGGACTGATCATCGGTTGGTACACCCGCATCGGCCGGCTGGCCGAATACGTGGTGGCCTTCGCCTACGCCACCCCGCGTGTGGCGCTGGTGCCGCTGCTGATCGTCTGGTTCGGCATCGGCTCGCACGCCTCGATCGCGCTGGTCATCCTGATGACCATCTTCCCGGTTCTGGTCAACACCACGAGCGGTATCAGCAGCATCGACCACAACCTGCTGGAGATGGCCTCGTCCATGAACGTCAAGGGTTGGCGCCTGTTCCGCACGGTGTTGCTGCCCGGCGCTGTCCCATCGATCATGTCCGGCGTTCGACTCGCCGTCGGTACCGGTCTGATCGGCGTCATCATCTCCGAGTTCCAGGCCTCCACCGAAGGCCTGGGTTACATGATCACCAACGCCGGCGCGAACTTCAAAACCGCGCAGGTCTTCGTCGGGGTGGTGATCGTCGCACTCATCGGCGTGATCCTGACCCAGCTTGCCCGGATGCTGGAACAGCGGTTCGACCGCTGGCGCCCGGTTCGCCGATAGCATCCCCGCGCCGTGCGGCGCCCCCACCGACGTCATCCGTCGATGCCTGCGTGAATTCTCCACCGCTGATCCGACGCCACACCCCATCTCACCCCCTTGCGTCTCCACCCCCCTGGAGGATCAATGAGTTCGTCCGCACCATTCATCAGTCGCGGTAGACGCGCTGTCGTGGGCATCGCGGCGATGGCCCTTGTCGCCGGCCTCGCCGCCTGCTCTTCGAGCGGTGGCGATGACACCGCATCCTCCTCAACCTCGACGGCGCTGACCGATGTCACCGTCGGCATCCCGGGGACCTCCTCGGCCTTCGGCTTCCTTTACGTCGCGCAGGAAAAGGGCATCTTCACCAAGTACGGCCTGAACGTGAAGCTGGAAGAGGTCAGCAACAACGCGCAGATTCCTGGCCTGGTCAAGGGCTCGTTCCAGTTCGTCCCACAGGCCGGCACGCTTGAGCGCGCCGCGCTGCAGGACCAGCCCGTCGTCAACGTGCTCAGTGCGCTGACCGCCGCGACCTCGGCGTTGGTCGTCGGTCCCGGCATCAATACCCCCGACGACCTGAAGGGCAAGAAGATCGCCTCCGCGGCGGCCAACTCGACCCCGACCGTACTGGCCAAGAAGTACCTCGCGGATCACGGTCTCTCGGACAGCGTCAAGATCGTGTCGCTGCAGGGAGAGCAGGCGCAACAGACCGCCTTCACCAGCGGCCAGGTCGATGGCCTGTTCCTGAACCTGGACTCGGTCATCAAGGCCCAGGGCAAGGTCAGCGGCAGCAAGATCCTCGCCACCCCGGCACAGCTGAACCTGCCGCAGGGCGCACAGGCCGGTCTGGGCACGTCCAAGAGTTTCCTGAAGGACCACCCGGACACCGTCAAGGCCATGATCGGTGCCTCGCTGGAGGCGACCAAATACACCCTCGAGCACGAGGACGAGGTTCTGCCGATCTATGCGAAGGCCTTCGGTGACACGCCTGATCAGGCCAAGGAGACCTACGAGCAGATCAAAGACTTCATCGTGCTGATCCCTACTCCCACCGACGCGCAGTTCGCGACCAACGCCTCGAACGACTCGGTGTCCTTGGAGAAGACGATCACCGCCGAGCAGGCCAAGGCGACGTGGGACACCACCCTGACCGAAGAGGTCTTCAAGGAACTCAACTGCCCGGATGTCTGCGCCAAGAGCTGACCAACCGGCACTGAGAAGCTCGCAACGACGGTCGGCGGGGAGCCATCCACTCGCCGGCCGTCGTATGAGAGAAAGCGCGTCGAGGAGCCACGCAGCACAATGAAGAATGTCGAACAGCTTGATCAGGTCGTTATTCGCATCGCCGGGGACTCTGGTGACGGGATGCAGTTGGCGGGTGATCGGTTCACCCAGGAAACGGCGCTGTTCGGCAATGATCTGGCGACGTTCCCGAATTTTCCGGCGGAGATTCGTGCTCCGCAGGGGACGTTGGCGGGGGTGTCGTCCTTTCAGCTGCATTTTGCCGATCACGATATCTTGACGCCGGGTGACCGTCCGGATGTTCTGGTGGCGATGAATCCGGCGGCGTTGAAGGCGAATCTCCCGGATTTGCCGAAGGGCGCGATGATAATCGTCGATACCCACGACTTCGGTCAGCGTGCGCTGACTCGGGCGGGGTGGTTGTCCAACCCGCTTGAGGACGACTCGCTGGAGTCGTTCCAGGTGGTTGCACTCGAGCTGACGCGGCTGACGCTAGATGCGCTGGCCGGCTCGGATTTGTCCCGCAAGGACGCCGGCCGATCGAAGAACATGTTCGCCTTGGGGTTGCTATCGTGGATGTATTCGCGGGCGACGGAGGCGACGATCGGGTTCATCACCGCGAAGTTCCGGAATAAGCCGGATATCGCGGCGGCGAACGTGACGGCGTTCAAAGCCGGCTATAACTACGGCGAGACGACCGAGGCGTTGGCGGTGCGCTTCGAGGTGGCGCCGGCTCCGGCGCCGGCGGGCCTCTATCGGAACATCAGCGGGAATCTGGCGTTGGCCTACGGGTTGCTCGCGGCGTCGCGCAAGAGCCGGTTGCCATTGTTCCTGGGCGCGTATCCGATCACGCCCGCGTCGGACATCCTGCACGAACTGTCCAAGCAGAAGCGGTTTGGCGTGCGGACGTTTCAGGCCGAGGACGAGATCGCGGGCATCGGCGCGGCGCTTGGGGCCAGTTTCGGCGGCGCGTTGGGTGTGACCACGAGTTCTGGCCCGGGAATCGCGCTCAAGGCTGAGACGATCGGGCTGGCGGTATCGCTCGAGTTGCCGTTGGTGATCGTGGACATTCAGCGGGGCGGGCCGTCCACCGGTTTGCCGACCAAGACCGAGCAGTCCGACCTGCTGCAGGCGATGTTCGGGCGCAACGGTGAGGCACCGGTCCCGATCGTGGCGGCCAGTCGCCCCGCGGATACGTTCGAGTGCGCGGTCGAGGCGGCGCGGATCGCGTTGACCTACCGCACACCGGTGTTCCTGCTCTCGGATGGATACATCGCGAACGGGTCCGAACCATGGCCGGTCCCGTCGCTGGCCGATCTACCGGACCTCAGAGTGGAGTTCGCGACCGAGCCGAACGGGCCGGACGGGCAGTTCCTGCCATACCTACGGGATCCGGAAACGTTGGCGCGGGCCTGGGCAGTGCCCGGGACCGCCGGGCTGGAACACCGCATCGGTGGTATCGAGAAGGCCGACAAGACGGGCAACATCTCCTACGACCCGGACAACCACGATTTTATGGTCCGGACCAGGCAGGCCAAGGTCGACGCGGTCGCGGACAGCCTTGCCCCCTTGCGGGTGGACGACCCCGGCAATGACGCCAAGGTGCTCGTGCTCGGCTGGGGTTCCACCTTCGGCCCGATCGGCGCCGCCTGCCGCACCGTCCGCAGTCGCGGTGCGGCGATCGCGCAACTGCATCTGCGCCACCTCAACCCGTTCGCCAAGGACCTGGGCGAGATCCTGCGTCGCTACGAGCGTGTGGTCATTCCAGAGATGAACCTGGGCCAGCTCGCCACCCTGATCCGCGCGAAGTATCTCGTTGACGCGGTGTCGATCACCCAGGTCAAAGGACTGCCGTTCAGGGCCGATGAACTAGCCCGGTCACTGCAATCGATCATTGAACTCGGAGTGCTCGCGTGACCTACGTAATTGCTGAGCCTTGCGTCGATGTTTTGGACAAGGCCTGTATCGAGGAGTGCCCGGTCGACTGCATCTACGTGGGTGACCGGATGCTCTACGTCAGCCCGGACGAATGCGTGGACTGCGGCGCTTGCGAGCCGGTGTGCCCGGTTGAGGCCATCTTCTACGAGGACGACCTGCCGGAGAAGTGGGCTGACTACCGTCAGTTCAACGCAGACTTCTTCGCTGAACTGGGTTCACCAGGCGGCGCCAGCAAGATCGGGCAGACCTCGAACGACCCGGCTCAGGTCCGCGCGCTGCTGGTGAAGGACCGCTGACATGACCGACCTGGGTCTCAAGGCGAAGGATTTCAAGTCGGACCAGGAGGTGCGCTGGTGCCCGGGCTGCGGTGACTACGCGATCCTGGCCGGTGTCCAGGCGTTCATGCCCGAGCTCGGGATCCCCCGCGAGAACATCGTGTTCATCTCCGGGATCGGCTGCTCCAGCCGGTTTCCGTACTACATGAACACCTACGGGATGCACTCGATCCACGGGCGTGCGCCGGCGATCGCGACCGGGCTATCGACGTCCCGCGCGGACCTGTCGGTCTGGGTCGTCACCGGGGACGGCGACGCCCTCTCGATCGGTGGCAACCACCTCATCCACACGCTGCGCCGGAACGTGAATCTCAAGATCCTGCTGTTCAACAATCGCATCTACGGGCTGACCAAGGGCCAGTACTCGCCCGCCTCCGAACTTGGCAAGATCACCAAGAGCTCGCCGATGGGCTCGATCGACGCCCCGTTCAACCCGATCAGCCTTGCCCTCGGAGCCGAGGCGACCTTTGTCGCCCGCACGATGGACAGCGACCGCAAGCACCTGATCTCCACACTCCGAGCCGCCGCCGAACACCCGGGCACGGCGCTCATCGAGATCTACCAGAACTGCCCCATCTTCAACGACGGCGCGTTCGACGTCATAAAAGACAGCGAATCCAGGCAAGCCTGGATCATCAACCTGGAACACGGCGCGCCGCTGCGCTTCGGCACGAAGGCGGTCATCCGCAATCCCGACGGATCACTGACCGTCGAGCAGGACGTCAGCGACGACGAACCCCGCGTCGTCGTCCACGACGCCCACGGCGACGACCCCACCTACTCCTTCGCGCTTTCGCGGCTCAGCAGCTTCGACGCTCGATATGCCCCCATGGGTGTGTTCCGCGATGTGCGACGCCCCGTCTACGACACCTTGATGGCCGACCAGCTCGCCGGGGCGGCCACCGGGACCACCACCGACGATGCCGCATTCGATGCACTCATCCGCGGCAACGACGCCTGGACCGTGGACCTGTAAGGCTCTCGCGGGCGCTTTAAAGCAAAACTGGAGGAATGCCTCATGCCATTTGCGTCTTATGAAATTGACGGCCGCTCTTATCTCGGGCGCGTCGAGGGGGACAGCCTGGTCCCGCTGGCCGGCGCCAGTGAGTTGGGTCGCCAGACTCCGAGCGATGTGCTCGGCGAGCTGGCAGCGGCGGGACCCGCGGTCGCGGTGAGCGATGTGCACCTACGCGCGGTCGTACCGCAGCCAGACAAGATCATCTGTGTCGGGCTGAACTACAAAGCGCACATTGGAGAGACGGGCCGCGAGACGCCCGAGTATCCGGTGCTGTTCAACAAGTTCGCGTCGTCGCTCGTCGGCGCATTCGACCCGATCAGCGTTCCCTCCGAATCGACCCAGTGCGACTACGAGGGGGAGCTGGCCGTCGTGATCGGCCGTGCCGGCCGGCGGATCGCCAAGCGAGACGCCATCGCGCACGTGATGGGCTTCTCGGTAGCCAACGACGTCACGATGCGCGACTACCAGTACAAGACGCACCAGTGGTTGCAGGGCAAGGCCTGGGACGCATCCACGCCGATCGGCCCCTACCTCTACACGCCGGAAGAAGTCGACGTCACTTCCGCCGGGCTGCGGACGATCCTGAACGGCTCCACCATGCAGGACTCCGACACGTCGCTGATGATCTTCGACATCCCGACCCTGATCTCGACGATCTCCGAGTTCACCACGTTGCTGCCTGGCGACGTCATCCTGACCGGAACCCCTGGGGGCGTTGGCTTCCGCCGCGATCCGAAGGTCTTCCTCAAGCCCGGCGACGAGGTCTCGATCGAGATCGACGGGCTTGGCGCGGTGCGCAACCGGGTGATCGCCGAGGCCCGCTAACCCTTCCTGTGCTCGAATCAATCCTGTAACATAGAAATCCTATCCCGCAATTCAGGACAAGGCAGTCAGCGTCGGTGGAGGTCAGATGCTTAGTCATGAGATGAACGAGCGGCTCACCCGCGTCGGCCCGGGAACCCCGGCCGGCGAACTGCTACGGCGCTACTGGCATCCGGTGGCGCTGGCCAGCCAGATCACGCCGGAGAAGCCGAGGATCAAGGTACGCATTCTCGGCGAAGACCTGATCCTCGCGCGGCAGCCGAACGGCGAATACGCACTGTTCAGCGAGCACTGCTCGCATCGTTCCTGTTCGCTGTTCTACGGCTTCCTGGAGCAGGACGGTGTGCGCTGTCCCTACCACGGCTGGAAGTTCGCGTACTCCGGCGAGTGTGTGGAACAGCCGTTCGAGGCGCCGAACCAGAATTTCCTCGACCGCTCGGGCATCAAGGGATACAAGGTCCAGCAGCTCTGCGGCCTGATCTTCGCCTATATGGGCCCGGACCCGGCGCCGTTGCTGCCGCGCTGGGACGTGCTGGTCGATCGCAACGGCTGGCGTGCGCTCTGGCACCGGACGATCGAGTGCAACTGGCTGCAGATCCAGGAGAACACCGCCGACACCATCCACACCTACTACCTGCACGCGCGCATGCTGCGCGAGATGGGTTACCCCAACGGCGAGCGCGACCGCATCGCGGCCGCCTACTACGAGCGGCCGATCGAAAGTTTTGACTTCGAGCGGTGCGAGTGGGGCATCGAGAAGACGGCCGTGTACGGCGGTGACAACCCTGGCGTCGAGCGGCGCCCGCCGCTGATCTTCCCGAACATCCTGCGGATCGGGAACAACGTCAAAGACAAGATGATGCACTGGCGCGTTCCGATCGACGACGAGAACACCATCACGTTCGAGATGACGTTGAACCTGTCCGACGACATCGACGCCGACCCCGAGGCGGAGATCCGCGAGTCGCGGGTCATGCCACGTGAGGAGGGCCGCACCCCGGACGGTGGCTTCGACATGATCACGTTCCCGGTTCAGGACCAGATGGCCTGGGAGACGCAGGGCCGGATCACCGACCGCACCAAGGAGCACCTGGGCGCCACCGACCGTGGCATCGCGATGCTGCGCCGGATGCTCGCCGAACAGATCGACCTGGTCGAGCAGGGCGGTTCGCCCATGGCCCTGGTCTGGGACGAAGCCAAGAACGACGTCATCACCTTCGACTACGCGCGGCCCGAGCACGCGGTTGGGCTCAACGCGAAGTCATGAGTGAGACCACGGACGGCGCTGACGGCGCCAAGGCCGGACCCGACCCGGTCTTCCGGATCATCCTGCACACCTCGTCGGCGATCGACGCCAGGGTCGCGCACTGGACCGAAGTGCCTGAGTGTCCTAATGCGAACGAGGTCGGCGACTCAGCCGACGAGGCCATCGAGCGGACCAAGACGATCGTTCGGCGGAGATGGCGGCAGGTCACCGGGCAGCCCGACGAGCAGCTCGAGTTCGTGCTGCTGCAGGGCAACTGAAAGCGAGCACAGCCCCGACCGGGCGGACGCTTCCACGATCCATTTGCAATGTGTTCACCAAGTATGTGCTGACAGGCGGTTCGACAATGGCGGAAATCATGGGCCTGGGGATGTTTCACGGTCCGCACCCGGGTCTCACCGACGAGACCATGGCGAACGTCTACTTCAAGCGGGTCCTGCAGGATCCGCGGACGCCCGCTGACGTCCTCGATCGGGCGAACTGGCCGCAGGGCCTGATCGAGGAATGGGGCGCCGACGAGGGTGTCGCGGCCGCGCGGCGGCACCGTGAGGTCGCCATCGACGCCTGTCTGCAGGCGCGCAAGGCCGTCGACGAGTTCAACCCCGACATCGTGGTGATCTTCGCCGACGACCAGTACGAGAACTTCAAGGAAGACGTCCTGCCTCCGTTCTGTGTCTACGCGGCGGATGAGTTCGACCTGGCGGACCTCGCCAAGGGCGCCCCGAAGGTGAGCAGTGGCCTGGCGCCCGAGCCGCTGCCGCACCCGCCGCTGCAGCCGACCGTTCGGGGCAGTAAGGCCATCGGCACCTATCTGGCCAACGCACTGGTGCGCAACGACTTCGACGTCGCCTGTGCGTGGAAGCTGCATCATATGGATCATCTGGGGCATGCCTTCAGCCACTCAGTTGACTATTTGGACTGGGAGCGCAAGGGCTTTCCGTACCCGATCATCCCGTTCCACGTCAGCTGCTATGGCACCAACCTCAAGGTGCCATCGCTGGGACCGATCACGCCGGGCCGGCTGCAGGATGACGTCGACATCCCGCCGCCGGATTCGCCGACGCCGAAGCGCTGCTATGACATCGGTCGTGAGGTGGCGCAGATCCTGGAGGCCAGCCCGTATCGGTCCCTGATCATCGGTTCGGCAAGTTGGTCGCACGCGTCGCTGACGCCCATGCACGGATACCTGTGGGGCGATGTGGAGTCCGATCGCGTGCACCTCGAGGAACTTCGTTCCGGGCAGTTCGCCAAGTGGCGGGACATGTCTGCCGAGCAGATGCAGGTCAGCGGCCAGCACGAGATGCGCAACTGGGTGGCGTTGGCCGGCGCGTTGGAAGGCCGAGACGTCGAGGTGCTCGGCTACGCCGAGACCTACGTGTTCAACTCCTCCAAGTGCGTGGCCCTGTTCCGGTGAGCGTCACGTTCTCGGTCATGCCGACGGGTCTCACGGCCCCGATCACGTCAGGCGCGGTTCAGGTCGAGGGCGTTGAGTTGGAGATCTTCACGCCCAAGACCACGGACCAGAACTCCCGCGCCATGCTCGAGCTCAAGTTCGACGTGGCCGAGATGTCGATCGCGGCCTACACCAAGGCGCTGGAGTTGGGCTTGCCGCTGAAGGCGATCCCCGTCTTCACCTCCGGCCGCCGCTTCGTGCAGTCCGGCATCTACCTGTCAAGGGCCAGCGGTCTGTCCTCCGCAGACGAGCTGGCCGGGCGGGCGATTGGTCTGCCCCAGTACTGGATCTCCTCCTGCGTCTGGCAGCGACACCTGCTGTCGCGCATGCATGGTGTCGCTCCGTCGAAGGTGCAGTGGGTGACCATCGAAGCGGAGCGCTTCGATGGCGGCCTGCCTGCCGACGTCCGGCTACGCACGGTTCCCGGCGCCGATCTGGCCGGCCTCATGCGCGACGGTCAGATCGATGCCTGCATGCTGCAGGGCGGCCGTCCACTGCCGGCCGAGCTCGCCGACCTGACCGTGCCTGCTTATCCGGACCTCGTCGCCGCCGAGCGCGCGTACTACGAGCGTGACGGTGTGTTCCCGTTGATGCACGTGCCGGTGATCAAGCAGGAGTTGCTGGAGCGGCGCCCCGAGATCGTGGCGGCCTTACTGCAGGCATATGCCCAGGCCAAGCAGATCGCTGTTGCCGATCCGCGGACGGAGTGGCCGGTGCCGCCGCTAGGGCACACGGTGGAACAGTTGCGCGCGCTGCTCGGCGACCCATGGCCCTACGGTCTGGCCGCGAACCGTCCGGCGCTCGAAAGCTTCTTGACCGCTGCGGCCGACCAGGGCCTGGTCGCCCGCCGCTACGACGTCGACGAGCTGTTTGTGGCCGACCTGCCCACCGAATTCGCGTGAACGGAGCAAGGACATGGGACTGACTAAGGAAGAGACCGATCGGTTCGTCACCGTCAACGGTATCGAGCTCCACTACAACGAGGCGGGTAGTGGTCCGGCCCTGATCTGCACCCACGGTGGTGGCCCGGGCGCGAATGCGTGGGACAACAGCAAGTACGTCATTGACGATCTGAGCAAGACCTTCCGGGTCATTCTGCTGGACCTGCCGGGCTGGGGTGAGTCACAGAAGCTGGTCAAGCGCGGTGACGTCCCGCTGGACGTCTACGTCGCCAAGCTGCTGCGCGACTTCATGGACGAGCTGGGCATCGACAAGGCGCACCAGTACGGCTCATCCCAGTTCGCGCCGGCCTGCCTGCGCTTCGGCATCGAATACCCCGACCGCGTCGGCAAGATAGTCGTCCAGTCGTCCGAGTTCGGACCGTTACCGGCGGACCCTGGCCCCGGCATCAAGTCGCTGATCGCCTTCGCGCAGGGGCCCAGCCGCGACAAGATGCAGACCATCTTCGAATACTTCACCCCACGTGCGGAATTCCGGCCCGCGTCGGTGGTCGACAACCGTTTCGAGAAGGCCATGGCGCCGGATCACCTGGCGTCCCGCAGGGAGTTTCCGAACGCGGCGAACTCCGACCTGACCGACGTGCTGTCCAAGCTGCGGGCCGAGGTGCTCTACGTCTGCGGCAACGACGACGGCATGATCCCGGTGACCACCGCTCTGGACGCCCTGAAGATGATCCCGCGCTCTCGCGCAGTGATCTGGGGTGACCGCAGCGGCCACTTCGTGCTCACCGAGCATGCCGCCGAATACGCGCGGATCGTCACCGACTTCCTCACGAACTGACGGATCTCACCTCCGATGATCATCGATGTCCACTCCCACCTCTTCCCGCCGAGCCTGATGGATAGCATCAGCAAGGCCGGAGGTCGGCTGCCGCAGCTCAGCGCGGCGCCCCAGCAGAGCATGTCGCTGGGTGAGCGTTTCGAGCTGATGGCCGAGACCGGCGTTGACGTCGGCCTGTTGTCCGTCGGCGTACTGCAGCCCTACCACCACGACGCCGCCACCGCGGTGTCCCTTGCTCGTGAGGCCAACGACACCTACCTGGAGGCGTCGGCGGACTCGGCCGGGCGGCTGATGACCTGGGCGGTCCTGCCGCTGCCGCACATCGATGCGACACTGTCCGAACTGGACCGGATCGGACGCGACGCGAACTGTGTCGGCGTCACGTTCGGCACCAGCGTCCTCGACCTCGACCTGGATGACGAAGCGCTGTCCCCGGTCTACGAGGCTCTCGACGAGCGTGGCACCACGGTGTTCGTTCACCCCTCGATGGCCTTCGACGGCTTCGGCGACAACGACCTGGGCATGCAGCGCTCCATCGGTGGGATGTTCGAAGACACCATCGCCGGGATCCGGCTGCTGCTCTCCGGGGTGGTCGTCCGCTATCCGAAGATCAATTTCATCGTGCCGCATCTCGGTGGGACGCTGCCTTTCATCTTCGGCCGGGTCCGTCGGCACATCCAGCTGGCCGAGCAGCGTTGGTTGGCCGAGGGGCTGACCACCGACGACGCCCCGCACCGAGGTCTGGCCCGGCTCTGGTGGGACACCGCTACCCGGCACGTCCCCGCGCTGACCTGCGCCGTGGAGACCATCGGCGCCGATCGACTGATGTTCGGCACCGACTACCCGTACACCAAGACCAGCGAGGAATTCGCCAGCCGGTTGGCGCACATTCGCGATCTGCCAATTACCGACGGGCAGCGTGACGCGATCCTCGGGGGCAGCGCCGCGGCGCTGCTGAGACTTGACAACTAGCAAACCCGGAAGGATCGAAAGATGAGCGCAGGGCACGACCACGGCAAGAAACCGTTCACCCCGCCGACGCCGTACGAGCGGTGGATGGCCGATCAGCACATTCCAATCCTGCAGACGTGGGGCGTCTCGAACGTCCGCGATGTCGTGCGCAAGCCGTGGGACGCGGTCGGCTGCAACGCGTCGTTCATCGACCTGTTCGGCATGGAGGGCTACACCGGCATGTACGTCGCCGACCTCGGCCCCGGTCAGGAGACCAAGCCGCAGAAGCACCTCTTCGAAGAGGTCGTCATGATCTTCGAAGGCACCGGTGAGATCGAGATCTGGGCGCCTGGCGAGACAAACGCCCGTGAGATCGTCAAGTGGCAGCAGTACTCGCTGTTCAGCATTCCACTGAACTGCTGGTACGTCATGCGCAACACCGGCGACGTCCCGGCCGTGTTCACCAGTGTCACCACCGCGCCGATGGTGATGGATCTGTTCCACGACCACGATTTCGTCTTCAACAACGACCACTACTTCACGTCGCGCTTCTCTCCCTCAGCCGATTACGCCGGCCAGGCCGCGCGGTACGCCGCGACCACCGGTGTTGCCGCGCTGCGGACGAACATCATCCAGGACGTCGTGAATTTGCCGATCGACACCGACGAGCGGCGCGGTGTCAACTCCAAGATCACCGTCTTCGAGATGGCGGACAGCACCCTCGCCGGCCACCTCGCCGAGTGGCCTCCGCGTCGCCGGCAGAAGGCGCACTACCACGCGCCGGGTGCGGTGCTGCTGATCGCGAAGTCGCACGGTTACAGCCTGATGTGGCCGAGCCAGGCGGGTCTGCGCCCGTACGAGGACGGCCACGAGGACCAGGTTGTGCGCGTCGAGTGGCGTGAGGGTTCCACCTTCTGCCCGCCCGACCAGTGGTTCCACCAGCATTTCAACACTGGTGACGACGCCGCGTTGCAGGTCGCCGTGCGGTATGGCAGCTCGGACAACCCAGCCGGGTTCGCGCAGGGATTCAAAACACCGGAGACGAAGGACATCGTCCCGACCCGCACGAGCATCCGTGAGGGTGGCACCTCCATCGACTTCGAGATCGAGGACCCGCGCATCTTCGCCGACTACCAGGCGATCGTCGGCAAGATCGACTGATGACCCAGCCACTAGACAAGCCGGAGCCCGGACGGTTCGAGCGGCCGCCGTCAATTCGTTCGCTGGTCATGCTGGAAGCGACCGCCGCGATGATGCGCGGTCGCAAGCGTCCCAGCTTCGGTACACAGGTCGAGATCTCGCTGCGCCCGCAGGGAGACAACCGCTGGCACGCCCGGTTCCTGGCCAGTGACACCCCGGAAGGCATCGAGGCGGTCGCCAACCGTGAGGCGGATCTGGCGATCATCAACCCGTCGGCGGTGCTGACGTTGGCCTACCGCGGGGCGGGCGTCTTCCGGCGCCCGCTTCCCGTCAGAGCGATCACGGTGTTGCCGCAGTTCGACTTCTTCATGTTCGCGGTGCCGGCTGACAGCGGCCTGCAATACGTGGAGGAGCTCGCCGACCGGCGCTACCCACTGAAGATTTCTATCCGTGGTGAGGAGACGAACCACTCCGTACACCTGGTGATGGCCGACATTCTGGCCGCCGCCGGCGTTCCCATGGCGGACATGCAGTCGTGGGGCAGTGAGATCTTCTACGACGCCGGAATGGCGAGCGGCGCGAACCGGCTGGGTGCGGTGGCGACCGGGGAACGCACCGCCATCTTCGACGAGGCCTGGCCGGTGTGGGGGCGGAAGGCGCTGCAACAGGGAATGACCTTCCTGTCGTTGCGAGAGAGCACCCTCGCGCGGCTCACCGCCATGGGCTACCGCACCACCACGGTGACACCGGAGCTGGCGCCCGGCTTGGACCGTCCCGTCGAAGTCGTCGACTTCAGCGGCTGGCCACTGTTCTGCCACGCGGAGGCCAGCGACGAACTCGTGGAGCGCTTCTGCGCGGCCCTCGACGAACAGCGCGAAGTGATTCCGTGGGACGGACCCGGCCCCCTGCCGCTGGAGAGGATGTGCGGCAACCACCAGGATGCCCCGCTGGACGTGCCGCTGCACCCCGCCGCGTTGCGCTACTGGACCGCCAAGGGCTACCTCTAAGTACTGGCTATCAGGCATTGCGTCCTGAATAACGAGTCCTTACAGTGGGCTCTCGAAGGGACTACAGGAGTTCACATGCAAGGGATTTCGAGCGTCATGCCAGTGCCTGAGGCGGCCGACCACCGGCAGAGCGGCTCAGGCCTGGAGGTAAAGGACGTCGGCATCGAGTACTACGTCGACCGGCACCAGGCATTTTTTCGTGCTGTCGAGAATGCGACGTTCACGGTGGAGGCGGGCTCGTTCGTCTCGATCGTCGGTCCGACGGGGTGTGGCAAGTCGACGCTGCTCCGAGCGATCGCGGGTCTGGTGCCCTACACCACTGGTGAGATCACGTGGAACGGCTCGCCGATCACCGTCCCCGGGCGGGACCGTGCCGTCGTGTTCCAGAATCCGGCGCTCCTGCCGTGGAGCACGGTGCTGCGCAACGCCGCTTACGGTGCTGAGGGGCATGGCCACGCGCGCCCCGAGGCAGACCGGCGCGCCCGCGAGATGCTCGAGATGGTCGGCCTGACCCAGTTCGTCGACCGCTACCCGCACGAGCTCTCCGGCGGTATGCAGCAACGGGTGAACCTCGCTCGCGCACTGGCAGTTGACCCGGACGTGCTGCTGCTGGATGAGCCGTTCTCGGCGCTCGACAGCCAGACCCGTGAGGTCATGGGTGGCGAATTGCTGCGCATCTGGGAGGCCACTGCCAAGACCGCGGTGCTGATCACGCACCAGATCGACGAGGCGGTGTTCTTGTCCGATCAGGTGGTGGTGCTCTCGGCAGGCCCGCGTTCGGTGGTCAAGCACATCGTGCCGATCGCTCTGGAGCGTCAGCGCGTGCCGGAGATGCGGCGCTCCCCGGAGTTCCTGGAGGTGGTCGACTCCATCTGGGATCTGACCAGGAGCGCTTGGCTCAAAGCCGAGGACGTCAGCTGAGCTTGCCAACCCGGCGCGGTGACGCCGGTTGCTACTGACTGAGAACTCCCGAGGACTGACGTCCCGCCTGTAGGTGATTGGAACTCGTCGGTAATGTGGCCTCGTACTGAGCCGTGCATGAGGAGCCGTCAGCGACGACGCGTGACGATGTCAATGAGAGACTGCCGTGGCGCCGCTTCCCGACGAGTCATACGCGAATTGTCGCGAACCGGTGACTCGACCGCCGCCGCGCTGGCCTGTTCGTCGCCTGGTTTGGCCTCGTGCTGCTGCCGGTGCTGGCCGTGATCTCGCGGGGTGCGCGGGTCGGCGGCGTCGCGGGAGCTCTCCTCATCGTCGTCGCGGTGGCACTGGCTTTCGTCGGCTCTGTGCCTCCGATGGGGACGGTCGGTGGATGGCGCGTCCTCATCAAGGAGGCGAGCTCAGTCGACGAACACACTCTGTTGAAGAGGTGGGGCCTGAAGTCGCCGATTCGTCAGGGCGTGCACGCTTGGGTCATGCGCGTGCTGGAACCCGGCTTGCGCCGCGGCTGAGCATACATCCTCGCCCTGCGACTCTACCCAAACCCGGGGAGCAGGGCCCTGGCTGCTGCTGAGCAAACCCGTCACGGGCGAGCTCCGTGATGCGCGCGACCTCCGGCAGCTGGCCGACGTGCTCTGCGCGTCGCCGATGGAGGGCGATCAGGTGGGGGACAGCCCAGCGGTGATCTTACGAATGTCGATGGCCGACATGATCACACAAAGCGGGTCAAGGGTTCTGGAAATGGCGTGCCAGACACGCATCGATGCCGAGCTATGAAACGAAGGCCTCCGCAAGTCGCTGAACTGCGGAAACCTCCACGCTGTCGGGACGGCGGGATTCGAACCCACGACCCCTTGACCCCCAGCTCTTGGACGGGGGAGCGGCATGCTCGGCTACGTTTTCCCAGGTCGTGCAAAGCATAGACCAGCCGAGTAAAGGAGTCTTGATGAAGCCTCCGATGTAGACGGCAAGGCCCGAAGGCGTCCAGCATGCGATACACGAGCACTGCTGGTAATCCTCGAGCCGACCCCGACGCCGCCGCACGACTCGTAGTACCGTCCCGCGTGCGGCGGCGTCGCGGCGATCACAGGACCGCTGCGCCGCAGAACTCGACCGCCGCGCAGCCGGCGCTGGCAATCTGCCCTCTTCTCTCACATCGGGTACTCGACCGCCGGTTTGGGCTACCGCCGGTAACGGCATTGCCCGACACGATGCTCGCCACAGTCCCTACCGACTCGGGTAAGCACGTGCCAGGCAGCGGTGACGGTGTCCGTGATCAGCGATGGCATGACGTAGAACGTCCGTGCGAAAGCCTTACTAGACCAGCTTGACCGTCACCCCGTGGTCGGCGCACGCCGCTTGGACCGCCTGACGCTCGATGTTCATTTCCGAATCGAGCCGTTCCCAGGCATCCAACCCGGTTTCCGGGTTCGCGTATGCGTGAGCGGCATCGATCATCCTTGTCCCGTGGTTGCGGAGGTCGTTGTGGCGGGAGGCGGCGAACATCGGGCGGATCGCGGTCAAGGATGCGTTACCGGAGGCGATCCTCTCGCAGGCCTGGACGCCGCTGTCGGCACGCTGGAACCATAAGACGATTCCGGCGGCGGCTAAAGCCAGGGCTATCGCGGCGACGGATACGAAACGGCGGGAGGGCATTCTTCGCAGCAGAGCAATGGCGGTCACGCTAGCTCAACGACCGCGTCGGTTCAGGAGTCACCCGCTTGATCGAATCACCCGGCCGCGTTCGGCCTGCTGCTCCCGCCTGCGTTTCGCGATGCTCTCGGGCGTCCAGCGGCAGCCGGGTCTTGGTCGCGCCAGCATTGACTACCCGTGCGATCGGCAACAACGCCAAGGGGAACGCGGTACTCCTGGCGCCCTGCGCACAAGCGCGTGACGGCTCGGTCAGCGTCACGATCCGTAAACGACCCGGCTGTTGTCGTTCCAGGGCGCCCATCGCGCCGAGGGCGCCGACGGTGACGTCGTCGCTCTACTCCGGCGACACGCCTCCCTCCTCGACCCGCCGCTGAGCTGGGGCCCTGACCCTGGCTTTGCCGGCGTCCTTTTGCGACGGTCGCACGGCGCGCGGCCGGACCGGTGACATCGCCCGCGGTCGTCAGCCAGGCCTGGCGATGCTGCTCGTTGCCAGCGTGCCCGTACATCCGATCCGGTGTCGGAGGGGACCGCCGACGACGGCGCATACCTCCTGCCAACGACGAATCGCCCGGGCGGTCGGCCCGGGCGATCGTCGTTATGTGCTGCCGTCGAGATGAGACCTACATCGGCAGTGCCGTGAAATCCCAGTGTTGTCCGACAGCCGTTCAGGGTTGCTCGACGTCGTAGTCGTCACCGTAGTCGTGGTGTCCGTAGCCGGTCGGGGTTGGTGACGCGGTCGGTGTCACCGTGGGAGTCGCGGTCGGCGTTACCGTCGGCGTGGCGGTCGGCGTTACCGTCGGCGTGGCGGTCGGCGTCACCGTCGGCGTGGCGGTCGGCGTTACCGTCGGCGTGGCGGTCGGCGTTGCCGTTGGAGTGGCCGTCGGCGTGGCCGTCGGCGTGGCCGTCGGCGTGGCAGTAGGGGTCGCGGTCGTGGGCGTGGGCGACGGGCCCGAGCAGATCGGTTGAATGATCACGTTGCTTTGAAGGGTGACCGCGCCGGTGCGGGCGAGTGCACGTCCCTGCAGGCGTGCGCCCGTGTTCATGCTGATCGAGGCCTGGGCCATGATGGTGCCGATGAAGGTGCTGCCCACGCCCAGCGTCGCCGAGCTGCCGATCTTCCAGAACACGTTGCATGGCGAGGCGCCGTTGATGAACCGCATGCTGCTGTTCACCGCCGTGACCAGCGTGGAGTTGACCTGGAAGATGAACACCGACTGCGAGTTGCCCTGCGCGTCCAGCGTTAGCTGCCCGGTGATCTCTGCGGCGGCTACGCGGTACACGCCCGGGATGAGCGTGGAGCCGCCGAGCTCATCGTCGAGGTTTGTGAACGGCGTCCGACCGGCGGCGTCGTTGTACGCGGTCGTCAGGTCATCTTGAGCCTGCATCGCGACCCCGTCACCGAGATGGGTCGCCCCGCCAACGAGCCCTGGGGGAAAACCCGTCACGGAGCTCCCCGGGCTGAGGCCCAGATCCTGGGCGAGCGTGGTCGGGCCGGTGTTGGTGACCGTAGATGCGGCGAGCACCGAGAAGTTGGCCGCCGTTCCCAAGCCCACTGGCGCTTCCGCCGCCGATGCGCCGGTAATGCTGACGACGAGCAGCGTCGCAGCCGTTCCCAACCCAGCAAGCCCAGCAAGCCGGAGCTTCGTATCCCGTCGAAGGTGACGAATTCTCGTGAACAACAGAAAGTGCCTCCTGTGAGCACCTACCGGGGCTGCCGGATCACGGTTCCCGACACCGGGTAGGCGGGTATGGCGTGCGGCGGCTCACAGCCACCACACAGGCTGTCCTTCACTAAACGGACAAAACGCCGCAATAGTTGCGGCGGTGGTCAGATGATCCGACGCTTCGCGGCGTCGGTCCCGTCGATGATCAAGCCGGTCAGGACAATTGCGGCACCGCCCGTCGGTGATTGCGTCGTCAACGGCAACTGGAGATCCCGCCCGTGAGGCCTACCTCCCCGCTGCCATGGCCCCGCACCAAACGCAGCGACCCACAATCAGACGCCCGCATGGCGGAACTCGCGACTGAGATCGACGATCTCAGCCGTCGCTGGAGAACCTGATCAACGAGCTTGAGTGGCTACAGTCCTCTGGCGACCCGGGCGGCCGGCCAAGCACGGTGTGCCCGACGGGGCCGCCTCGGCACGCCGCGGCGGGGGCGGATGGGCGGGGCGGCGTCCTATGAGATCCTTGCCGGTTTTCGCCATAAAGGCGAGCTAATTACCTTATCGTGACGGTTCGTAAGCTAAGCCACGGGGGCGCCTGGCGCCGAGGAGACGGTATGAAGAGGACGATGCTTGTCGCGGCGTGCGTTGCAATGGCAACAGCGTTCCCGGCGGCGCCCGGCCAGGCGGCGGCAGTGCGCGTTGTGGATGACAACGGAGCGCAGTGTCCAGGCGCGGCCTTCACTACGATCCAGTCAGCGATTACGGCAGCCTCACCCGGCGACACGATCAAGGTCTGTGCCGGAACTTACAACGAGGTCGTCACCGTGAACAAGGCGAACCTACGCCTGGTCGGGCCGGCCGCCGCCCCCCTCGGAACATCGTGCCGGAGCGCCGGGGCCCCTAACCCCTCCAGGCAGGCGATCATCCAGTCGACGGGCGGTTCAGGCACTGTCCGCCTCCAGGAGAACGGCATCCGGTTCTCCGGATTCACCGTCCAGAACAACACCTCCAGCTATGGCGTCGTGACCAGCGCGGCGCACTCGGGTCACCAGATCCGCCAGAACCTGATCCAGGACAATGTGGTCGGGCTCTACCTCAACGCCAGCGGGACGCAACTCTCCAAGGTCGAAGGGAACTGCATCCGCCGAAACAACGCACCTGGTTCCGCGAGCGGTAACGGGATCTACTCGGACGCGGGCTTGAGGAATGCCGACATCGAAAAGAACACCTTCAACGGAAACCTGAACGCCGGTGTGCTTCTGGACGCTGCAGCGGCCGGCGGCGTCACCAACGTCCGGGTGAACACGAACACCTCGTTGGAAGACCGGGCCTTCGCGTTCATCTTCAAGTCAACCAATGCCGTCGTGCGGGGTAACACCATCCGAGACAACGTCGACGCCCCCGGGATCTTCCTCGGTGACAGCAACACAAATACGCAGATCGTCTCCAACACCATCCAGCGTGGATTCCTGGGTGTGCGGGCCAACGCTTTCGGCCTTGCACCCAACGTCAACGTCACCATCTCCGGCAACGTCATCAGCGGTTCTGAGTCGACCACCGTCGGCCATGGCATCAGCGTGGCGGCGAACTCCCTCACGAACTCCGAGATCTCCGGCAACCTCGTCACGGGCAACGCGGGCGACGGCATCCGGATCGATGCCGGGGGCAACGGGGGCAACCGCCTGGTCTCGAACATCGCCCTCCACAACGGCATGCGCGACTGCCGCGACAGCACCACCGGCTCGGGCACCGATGGCACAGCCAACAGGTGGATCCTCAACATCGGTCCGAACGCGACGCCGCCGGGCATCTGCCTCTAGCCTTTGGGCGATTGCTAGGCAGAGTTCTTGACGCGGAAGGTTTGGACGCGGACGGTCGCATACCAGCGCGGTACGCGACCATCCGCGCGTCTGCCATCAGGCACCGCATCCCGCTAGGCGCCAGCGAGGCAATCGCTGCCGCGGGCCTCGGCTCAGGTTTGAGTCCGCGTGCTGCACCAACGCTCCTTCTGCGCGCTGAAAGGATCACCCGGCGCCCGCGCCTACTACGACACGCTGCGCGCACGCGGCGCCGGCCGCCAGGCTGCGCTACGCCAACTCGGGCGCGGCGGCCTGACTCAGACAGGTCGTCGTGGCGACCAGCAGCCGCGACCATCGGGCAGCCGGCTCCGTAACAGAAAACGTAGCGACCCTTTACGCGCCCACTATTCAGATGCGTGTTGAGAACGTGTTATCGATGGCGAACTTCGGAAGTCCCATGCCTTCATGAGACGACTTTCGCGCGCGTATCGACTGCTTCCTCTTGAACGCCTCGAAACAATCTGGCAATCTCACTCTCATCGATGCGTAGCTGTGGCATCCATCCCGGAGCTAATGGAAGAAGTCCAAGCGGGGACGCCGCCGATGAGTCCATCAGCGTCAACTTCTCGGCGGTGTCCGGCACCCCGACCTACCGGGCGTCCGGCTGGATCTACGGGATGACCGAGAAC
>NZ_JBFAPI010000026.1:0-68535 GCF_040676615.1 Asanoa sp. NPDC049573 | reverse complement strand
ACGGGCTGGACGAACATGCAGTCGGAGATCAAGACGGACTGGACGGCGAAGATGTCCGCGCACACCGGGTCGGCGGCCTATGCCCGGCAGAACGGCAAGCCGGTGGTGTGTATCTGGGGGTTCGGGTTCAACGATTCGGGCCGCCCGTTCGTCCCGGCGCAGTGTCTGGATGTGGTCGCCTGGTTCAAGGCGCAGGGTTGTTACGTGATCGGTGGGGTGCCGACGTACTGGCGGCAGGGGATCAACGACTCCCGGGCCGGGTTCTTGGAGGTCTATCACGCGTTCAACATGATCTCGCCGTGGATGGTGGGCCGCACCGGTGACCTGGCCGGCCTGGACTGGTTCTACACCAATGTCAACGTCGCGGACCAGGCTGACTGCAACGCCAACGGGATCGACTACCAGCCGTGTGTGATGCCCGGTGACCTGTCCTCGGGGCATCGCCGGCACGGCGATTTCTACTGGCGGCACATCTACAACATGGTCCGGGTCGGCGCGGCCGGGCTGTATGTGTCGATGTTCGACGAGTTCAACGAGGGCAACCAGATCGCCAAGACCAGCGAAACCCAGGCGACCACCCCGGCCGGGGCCACCATTCGTGCCCTGGACGAAGACGGCACGTTCTGCTCCTCGGACTACTACCTGCGGATCACCGCCGACGGCGGCCGGATGCTCAAAGGCCAACTCGCACTGACCCCGACCCGCCCCACCCAGCCGGTCGCGGGCGGGCCGAGCAACCCACCGGCCGCCACCTACGGCTTCCGGTCCCGCGCCAACAACCTCTGGGTGCAGGCCGCCGACGCGGGCGCCTCCCCGCTGGTCGCCCGCGGCACCTCGATGGGCGCCTGGGAGCAGTTCGAGATGGTCGCGCTCAGCGGCGGCACGATCGCGTTGCGGGCCCGGGTCAACAGCCGGTTCGTCTGCGCCGAGAACGCCGGCGCCAACCCGCTGATCGCCAACCGCACGGCGGCCGGGGGCTGGGAGACGTTCCGGCTGATCCGCAACAGCAACGGCACGGTCAGCCTGCAGGCAACGGTCAACGGGCGCTACGTCTGTGCCGACAACGCCGGCGCCAACCCGCTGATCGCCAACCGCACCGCGATCGGCCCCTGGGAGCAGTTCGATCTCACCACGCAATGATCAGGTCGTACCATCTGCCAGGTGACCTCGCTCGAAACGGCGTCCGGCGCCCCCCGGCGCCGGATCGAGCGCGACCCTGGCACAACGACGTAGGAGCCTGCCGTGGAAGTCGACCTCCCCCTCGATCAACTCGTCGCCTACCGCTACCCGGAGCCGGAGCCGGCCGACTTCGACGAGTTCTGGCGGCGCACCCTCGACGAGGCCGGTGGCGTGCCGGTCGAGGCCGAGTTCGCGCCCTACGACGCGCTGCTGCGCACGGTCGACACGTTCGACGTGACGTTCGCCGGCTTCGGCGGTGACCCGATCAAAGGCTGGCTGATCCTCCCCGCCGACCGCTCGGGACCGCTTCCCACGATCGTCGAATACATCGGGTACGGCGGCGGGCGCGGGATACCGCTCGACTGGCTGGCGTACGCCAGTGCCGGGTATGCGCATTTCGTGATGGACACCCGCGGCCAGGGCAGCACCTGGCGCACGGGCGACACCGCCGACCGCGCGCCGTCGGGCCCGCAGGCGCCCGGCTTCGTCACGCGGGGGATCCTCGACCCGCACGACTACTACTACCGGCGGCTCTACGTCGACGCCTACCGGGCCGTGGACGCGGCGCGGGCGCACCCCGACGTCGACCCGACCCGGATCGCGGTCACCGGGCGCAGCCAGGGTGGCGCGCTGTCGGTCGCGGTGGGCGGCCTGCGCCACGACATCGCGGCGGCGATCCCGCACGTGCCGTTCCTGTCGGCGTTCCGGCGGGCCACCGCGATCACCGACGCCGACCCCTACCAGGAGATCGTGCGCTGGTGCGCCACGCACCGGCTCAAGGCGGAGCAGGCCTTCGCGACACTGGCCTACTTCGACGGCACGTCGTTCGCGGCCCGCGCCACCTGTCGCGGCTCGTTCTCGGTCGGTCTGATGGACCCGATCTGCCCACCATCCACTGTGTACGCCGCGCACAACGTCTGGGCCGGCCCCCGGGACATCACCGTGTGGCCGTTCAACAACCACGACGGCGGCGGGCCGGAAGACCAGATCCGCACCATCAAGGTGTTGCGTGAGGTGTTCGGCTGACCTCGCGCGGATCGGCGGCAGGCCCCGCTCAGGGCATGCCGCCGGTACTGCTGCCGGAGCCCCACGAGGTGTCGAAGGTGGTGCCCTCGCCCGTGCCCTTGCCGCGCATCGTGCCCTTGGCCAGTTTGCGCTGGTCGCGGCCCATGCCCCGGAGGGCGGCCTGGCCGGCGGCCCGCGGGTCGGCCGCGATCCGGGCGGCGGCCCGCCGCCGGCCGAGCAGCACGAGCACACCGCCGAGAACGACGGCGACCGCCACCAACGCCCACACCCAACCGTCCATCATGGCCTCCCACCGCTCCTCCCAACGGTAGGGGCGGCGTCGAGGCAGGGAAACGACCGTTATCTCGCTGTTACCGTCGGGTCACGCGGACGGAGGGGACGGCGGTCCCCTCCGTCCGGGAGGAAACCGCTCAGCAGCGTGGCACGCCGGGGATGAAGCCGTCGTAACCGGTGTAGACGTAGGCGTCCGAGATGAACCGGCCCGAACCGATCCGGTCCCAGATCGTGCTGGTGCCGTAGGTCCCGGTGACCGAGGTGCCGTTGGTCTGGCACTGGATGGTCACGCCGGCGCCGTCGGCGACCGTGCCGACCGACGCGTAGGAGGTGCCGGGGCCCGAGCGCACCGTCAGCGGCGAGCCGGCCGTGTTGACCGTGCCGTGGCCGGTGGTGCCGGAGCAGGCGTTGTCCGACGTGTAGGTCTTGGTGCCCCAGTAGAGGGCCAGCGTGCCGTTGAACCGGGCCTGCACGGCCGAGCCGTTGAGGCGCTGCTCGTAGTGCAGGTGCGGGCCGGTCGAGTTGCCGGTGGTGCCCACGTAGCCGATGACCGATCCGTAGCCGACCGACTGGCCGACGGACACGTTGAACCCGCTCAGGTGCGCGTAGTAGGTGGTGTAACCGCCGCCATGGTTGATCCGCACGTAGCGGCCGTAGCTCGTGTCACCCAGGTTGGTGACCACGTCGACGGTGCCGGGTGCGCTGGCGACGACGGGGTCGCCGTCGTCGTTGGTGCGGTTGAAGTCGATCGCGTTCGCCGGGCTGTGGTCGCTGCGGGTCTGCCCCGACCACGCCTGCCCGCAGGGGAACGGCACCTTGAACGTGGGAGCCGCCAGGGCGGGCGCCGACGGCAGCAGGAGGAAAGCGACACAGACGGCGCCGAGCAGGCGCCACCACCGTTGCTTCATCCACGGACCTCCACTCATATGAAGAAATACTTCAATGCGTGCATATGATCCTGGCAGAAAACTGCGTGAGGCGAAACATCCGCTGACGGTAGGTTGAACCCGTGCCCCCGCAGATCCCCCATGCCGATCCCGGGGTGCCCGACACACGGGGACCGTTCCGCTACATGTGGTGGTTGGCGCGCCGCCAGCCCTGGCGGGTGCTGCGCGGTGCCGTGGTCGGCACCGCCTGGATGGTCGCCCTCGCCGTGCGGCCCTGGCTCATCTCCCGCGCGGTCGACGACGGCCTGCGCACCGGCGACCACCGTGAGTTGCTCCTGTGGGTCGGCGCGATCGTGCTCTCCGGGCTGGTCCTGGCCTGGCTCGGCATCCTGCGGCACCGCACGATGACGTTCGTCCGCGAAGACGCCACCGCCCGTTCCGCCGAGGTGCTGCTGCGGCACCTGGCCCGCACCGGCTCGGCGTTGACCCGCCGGCTCGCGGCCGGTGAGGTCGCCACGGTCAGCGGCCGCGACATCGCCTACGTCTCCCAGGTGCTCACCTTCACCGGGCCGGGAGTGGGCGCGCTGGTCGCGTACGCGGCGGTGGCGGTCGTGCTCTGGACAGCGGCGCCGACGCTGGCCGTGACCGTGCTGCTCGGCGTGCCGTGCGTGGTCGCCGTCGTCGCGCCGCTGCTGCGGCGGCTGGAGGCGGTCGAGACCGACTACCGCCGCAAGCAGGGCGCGCTCACCGCCCGCGCCGCCGACATCGTCGCCGGCCTGCGGGTGCTGGCCGGCGTCGGCGGGCGCAACCTGTTCGCCCGCCGCTACGCCCGCCGGTCGCAGGACCTGCGGGCCGAGGGCTACCGGGTAGCCGTGCCGCACAGCTGGATCGAGGCGCTGGGCGTCGCGATCCCCGGGCTGTTCCTCGCGCTGGTCGTCTGGCTGGCCGCGCGGCTGGCCGCCGCCGGCACGATCTCGGTCGGCGAGATGGTGGCCGTCTACGGATATGTCGCGATCCTGGCCGTGCCGTGCTGGTTCCTGCTCGGCAGCGCGCACGACGTGATCCGCGGCCGGGTCGCCGCCCGGCGGATCCTGGCGCTGCTCGCCGTCGAACCCGACCCGGCCGGCGGCCCGGAGACGTCGGCCGCGCCGGCCGGCCCGGCCGACCTGCACGATCCCGACAGCGGGCTGACCGTCCCGGCGGGCCGCCTGCTGGCCGTCGCGGCCGACCACCCCGGCACCGCGGCCGCGCTCGCCGACCGGCTGGCCCGGTTCGCACCCAGCGACGTCACCTGGGGCGGGGTGCCGATCGGGGCGGTGCCGCTGGCCGAGGTCCGCCGCCGGATCGTGGTCGGCGACCACGACGCCTACCTGTTCGCCGGCCCGCTGCGGGCGACCCTCGGCGGCGCCGGGCCGGTGGAGGCTGGCATCCACGCGGCCGCCGCGGAAGACGTCGTCGACTCGCTGCCCGAGGGCCTTGAGACCGAGGTCGACACGCAGGGCCGCACCCTCTCCGGCGGGCAGCGGCAACGGGTCCGGCTGGCCCGCGCGGTGCTGGCCGACGCCGAGGTGCTGATCCTGGTCGACCCGACCTCGGCCGTGGACGCGCACACCGAGGCCCGGATCGCCGCCCGGCTGCGCGCCGCGCGCGCCGGCCGCACCACCGTGCTGCTGGCCACCTCGCCGCTGCTGCTCGGCCAGGCCGACGAGGTGGCCTTCCTGGCCGGCGGCCGGGTCACCGCCACCGGGAGACACGCTGACCTGCTCGACCGCGAACCCGGCTACCGGGCGCTGGTCGCCCGCGACAGCGACGCGGAGGTGGCGGGATGACCGGCCTGCCGGTCGCCGATCGGGCGACCACCCGGCGGGCCACCCGCGACCTGATCGTCGGCGAACGCCGCACGGTGATCGTGGTGCTGCTGCTCCAGGGTGCCGCGGCGGTGGCCGGCCTCGCCGCACCGCGGTTGCTCGGCTTCATCGTCGACGACGTGGTGGCCGGCAAGGGCACCGGCGCCGTCGACCGGTTGGCGCTCGCGATCATCGCCTGCACGGTGGTGCAGGGCGCGCTGCTGCGGTTCGGGCACCTGATCGGCTACCGGCTGGGTGAACGGGCCATCGCCCGGCTCCGCGAGCAGTTCGTCGGCCGCACCCTCGACCTGCCGACCGCCGTGGTCGAGCGGGCCGGCACCGGCGACCTCGCCAACCGCAGTTCGGTCGACGTCGCCACGGTCGGCACGATGGTCCGCGAGGTCGTGCCGATCGTGCTGATCGCGTTCGTCCAGATCGCGCTGCTCTTCGGCGCCGTCTTCCTGATCGACCCGTGGCTCGGCCTCGTCGCGCTGACCGGGGTGCCGACGATCCTGGCCGTCACACGCTGGTACCTGCGCCGGGCCACCCCCGCCTACCTGGCCGAGGGCGCGGCCAGCGCCGACCTGACCGAGGCGCTGACCACGACCGCGGAAGGCGCCCGCACGGTCGAGGCGCTGCGGCTGCGCGACGACCGGATCGGCAACGGCACGAGCCGGATCGGCCGGCTCTGGGCCACCCGGCGGGCGACGCTGGCGTTACGCTCGGTGTTCTTCCCGGTGATCGAGGCCAGCTACGCCGTGCCGATCGCGTTCCTGCTGCTGGCCGGCGGCACTCTGGTGCGCGAGGGCCGGGTCAGCATCGGCGACGTCGTCGCGGCGGCACTGCTGCTGCAGCAGGCGATCGAGCCGCTCGACCGGATGCTCCAGTTCATCGAGCAGGCACAGCGCGGCATCGCCTCGTACGCCCGCGTGCTGGGTGTCGGTTTCGGCGTTCCCGAGCAGCGTGGTGTCGCGCCCGCTCCCGACGACGAGCGGATCGTGGTGCGTGACGCCCGATTCGCGTACGCGCCCGGGCACGACGTGCTGCACGGCATCGACCTCGACCTGCGCCCGGGGGAGCGGCTGGCGATCGTCGGCCCGTCCGGTGCCGGCAAGTCGACCCTGGCGCGACTGCTGGCCGGCACCGAGGCCCCCGACAGCGGCAGCGTCCTGCTCGGCGGCGTCCCGGTGGCCGAGATCGACCCGGCCCAGCGGCGGCAGTTGATCGCGCTGGTCACCCAGGAACACCACGTCTTCATCGGTACGCTCCGCGACAACCTGTCGTTCGCCGCGCCGGAGGCCAGCGACGGCGACATGCTCAGCGCCCTGCTGGCCGTCGGCGCCGACTGGTATGCCGACCTGCCCGACGGCCTCGACACGGCGATCGGCGAGGGCGCTCACCAACTCGGCCCGGCCGACGCCCAGCAGCTGGCGCTGGCCCGCATCGTGCTGGCCGACCCGCACACGCTCATCCTCGACGAGGCCACGGCGGCACTCGACCCGACGACGGCGCGCCGCACCGAACGCGCGTTGGCCGCGGTCCTCGACGGCCGCACGGTCATCGCGATCGCCCACCGCCTCAACACGGCCCGCGACGCCGACCGCGTCGCGGTCCTGGAAGACGGCCGGGTCACCGAGTTGGGCACGCACGACGACCTGGTCGCCGCAGGTGGCGCCTACGCTTCCCTCTGGCGTTCCTGGCACGGCTGACCCCAGCGCCGGCCGGAGGGCGCCGCGCGCGGAGCGGTCCGGCGCGGCTAACCGGGTCGGTCGGCCCGGCACATGTTGCCGATGATCAAGGGCCACTGTGACCCGCCGATCTCCACGGTCGTCTCGACCTGACGGATCTCGCCGTCGCTGGTGCGGACGCGCATCCGCACCGGGAGCGGGTCGACCGAGACGCCGCCGCGCGCGCAGGCGTAGCTGATCCAGACGGCGACCGTGCGGAAGCCCGGGCGGAGCATCGCCTCCGGTGCCGTGTTGCGGAACTCGAGCCCGTCGCGCTCGGCTTCGACCGCCTCCACCCAGATCGGCAACGGTCCGAGGTTGACCAGCGTCAGGTTGGCGACCAGTGACGCGTTGACGCCGTCGCTGCTGCCGCCGGTCGCCGACGAGTCGAGGAGCTGCGCGCTGATCGACACGATCGCCGCCGCTTGCGCCTCCTGCTGGTGGCGCTGCCACTGGCGGACCGCGAAGCCGCCGACCAGCGCCCCGACCAGGGTGGCCAGCAGCACGGCGCCGACCGGGACCCGGGCCGCGCGCGCCCGCTGCCAGCCGCCGCGCAGCCGGGCGGCCGGGTCGGGCGCCGTCCGCTGCGGTGGCGGCCGGTCGAGATCGACGAAGACCTCCTGACGGCGGGCATCGACCATGGCGAGAGGGTACGCGCCGCGCCGCGTACGCGGCGATCCCGGATTGTCCCGTCGTCGGGACGCATCATGGATGCGCATGAGCGACAAAGCGCCGGAGAGTCCCACCAAGCTGCCGGCCGGCTCCTGGCTGGCCACTGCCAAACGCGCCGTCACCGAGTTCTCCGCCGACTCGGCCATCGACTGGGCGGCGGCGCTGACCTACTACGGCATCCTCTCGATCTTCCCCGGCCTGCTCGTCGTGGTCTCCATCCTGGGCCTGCTCGGCGACGACACGGTCGCCGCCGTGCAGCGCAACCTGGCCAGCACGCTGCCCGGCGCGCTGGCCGACTTCGTCAACAACGCGATCAGCCAGGTCGCCGGCAACGCGTCGCTGGCCAGCGCCGGCGCCGTCATCGGTGTGCTGGTGGCGTTCTGGTCGGCGTCCGGCTACGTGTCGGCGTTCATGCGCGCGTCCAACGAGATCTTCGACGTGCCCGAGGGTCGGCCGATGTGGAAGACGCTGCGTACCCGGGTCCTGCTGACCGCGGCGGTCGGCCTGATCCTGATCGCCTGTGCCCTGATCGTGGTCTTCACCGGCCGGTTCGCCGAGTCGATCGGCGACGCCATCGGGCTGGGCTCGGCCGCCGTGACCGCGTGGAACATCGCCAAGTGGCCGGTGCTGGTCGTGCTGGTCAGCCTGATGTTCTCGATCCTCTACTTCGCGGCGCCGAACGCCCGGCACGGCAGGTTCCGTTGGGTCACCCCGGGCGGGCTGCTCGCTGTGCTGCTCTGGATCATCCTGTCCGGCCTGTTCGGGCTCTACCTGACCTACTTCAACTCCTACAACAAGACCTACGGCACCGTCGCCGGGATCATCATCTTCCTGGTCTGGCTGCAGCTGTCGAACATGGCGATCCTGCTCGGCGCCGAGTTCGACGCGGAACTGCAGCGCGCCCGGGCGATCCTCGGCGGGCACCCGGCCGACGAGGAGCCCTACCTGCCCCTGCGCGACGACAGCAAGCTGAAGAAGCGGCGGCCTAGAACGCGGTGAAGGCGCGGCCGTGCGGCTCGCCGTCCTCGAACAACTCGCTCGCCGCGCCGACGATCAGCGGGTCGGGCCTGCCGACGATCTCCTCGTCCTTGTTGTCGTAGGGGAACCGGGTCAGCACGTGCCGCATGGCGGCCAGCCGGGCCCGCTTCTTGTCGTTGCTCTTGATCATCGTCCAGGGCGCGTCGGCGGTGTGCGTGTAGAAGAACATCGCCTCCTTCGCCTCGGTGTACTCGTCCCACTTTTCGAGCGACGCGAGGTCGGTGGGTGACAGCTTCCACTGGCGCACGGGGTCGACCTGGCGGATCAGGAACCGGGTGCGCTGCTCGTGCCGGGTCACCGAGAACCAAAATTTGATCAGGTTTATCCCTGACCGCACCAGCATCCGTTCGAGCTCCGGGGTCTCCCGCATGAACTCGAGGTATTCGCCGCGCGTGCAGTAGCCCATCACCCGCTCGACGCCGGCCCGGTTGTACCAGGACCGGTCGAAGAGCACCATCTCCCGCGCCGCCGGCAGGTGGGCGATGTAGCGCTGGAAATACCACTGCGCCATCTCCCGCTCGCTCGGCTTCTCCAACGCCACGACGGTCGCGCCGCGCGGGTTGAGGTGCTCCATGAAGCGCTTGATCGTGCCGCCCTTGCCGGCCGCGTCGCGCCCTTCGAAGAGGATCACCAGCCGCTTGTCGTTCGCCTTGATCCAGTTTTGCAGCTTGAGCAACTCGATCTGCAGCAGCCGCTTCTCGCGCTCGTAGTCGGCGCGGTCCATCCGCTCCTGGTAGGGGTAGTTCTCGCGCCAGGTGTCGACGACCTCGCCGTCTTCTTTGAGCAGAATGGGGTCGTCATCGTCATCGTCGAGCACGCGGTAGCCATCGTACCGTTTGAGCAGGTTCGGGGTGCCGCCATTGCTGCTTTCCGCGCTCATGGACCGACGCTACCCAGCTGAGGTGACCGTCAATCGCGGATCGGGTGAACAGCGATAGCGTGATCACATGCGGATCGACCTGTCCGGGAAGACGGCCGTCGTCACCGGTTCCTCGTCCGGGATCGGTCTTGCCATCGCCGCCGGCCTCGCCGGTTCGGGCGCCCGGGTGGTGCTCACCGGGCGCGACGAGCGCCGGGTCGTCGCCGCCGCCGACACCCTGCGGTCCACCGGCGCGCGGGTCAGGCCGGTCGCGGTCGACCTCGCCGCCGACGCGGCGCCGCTGCTGGAGCAGGAGCCCGAGACCGACATTCTGATCAACAACCTCGGGGTGTACGCCGCACAGCCCGCACTGGAGATCCCCGACGAGGAGTGGCGACGCTACTTCGAGACCAACGTGCTCGCCGGCATCCGGCTCACCCGGCATTACCTGCCCGGCATGATGTCGCGCGGCTGGGGTCGGGTGCAGTTCATCGCGAGCGACTCGGCGGTGGTCATCCCGGCGGAGATGATCCACTACGGCATGACCAAGACCGCCGTGCTGGGCGTCTCCCGCGGCTTCGCGAAGGCTGCGGCCGGCACCGGCGTCACCGTCAACACCGTGATCGCCGGACCGACGCACACCGGTGGGGTGGAGGAGTTCGTCCGCCAGATGGTCCCCGGCGACCTCCCGTGGGACGAGGCGCAGCGGCGCTTCATGCGCGACCATCGACCGCAGTCGTTGCTGCGGCGCCTGATCGAGCCCGAGGAGATCGCCAACATGGTGGTCTATCTCAGCTCGGCCCAGGCCTCGGCGACCACCGGCGGCGCACTGCGCGTCGACGGTGGCTACGTCGACGCGATCCTGCCCTGACAGTCGCCCTGACGCGAAGCACCGACGGTGGACGCCTCGGCCGGTGGCGTCGGCGCGAGGCCCGCGTAGCGGTGCAACGCCGGGACGTCGACGAGCAGGATGCGGCCGGGTTCCAGCACCAGCCAGCCGCGGCGCTCGAGCCTGGACAGCACCGCGCTCACCGATTGGCGGGCCCCGCCGGCCAGGTTGGCCAGGACCGTGACGCCGATGTCGACGGTCATCGGGTCGCTCGGTCTGGCCAGCCGCAACAATGCCTTCGCCACGCGGCGGGCCAGGTCGAGAATCATCAGGTCGGTGCGTTGCTCGGCGAGCACGCGGACGTGGGCGGCGAATTGTAGGACGACGTTGTGGGTGAGCAACATGGACGACGCCGCGAGGGCGACCACCGGCTCTGCGGGAATCGCCAGAATGACGCTTTCCCGGAGTGCTTCCGCCGATGCCAGATGAGGGCGGCGGTCGAATATCGCGATGTCACCCACAACATGTGGTGGGCCTTTGAGATGGAGCACCGAACGGCGGCCCGAGCGGCTCGGTTGGAACTCGCACAACAGGCCGCTCTGCACGACAACGAGGTCGAGGGGCTCGTCACCCTGCTGCCAGAGGATCGAGCCGACCGGGACGGTGAACGGCGTGGTGTGCGTGGTCAGCTCCACCAGTGACTCGGGCGGCAGGCCCTTGAAGATGGGGGACCGGGCCAAGGTGGCAGTGATCATTCGCGCGGAATCGTCGGCCATCGTGCTCCCTCGGTCGGGCTGCGCGGGTGGTCGGGTCCGGATGAACGTGAATGGAAAGGCGCGGTTCATTCTCGCCGGCGGAGCGAATGCGAACCACCCAGGATTGCACGCGGTTTGGTGGTCGGTAAACCACGTCGTCCGATGTCCAGTATGGGTGCTGACGTAGTGAAGTCAATCGCACACCATGGGGTTGCGGCAATGGCAATTGTCATTGCCGCGACACAACCGCAGGCCTTGCCGAGGGTGGCCGCCGTGGCCCGACGGCGGCCACCGCCCGACGGCCGCGCCGGCGGGACCACACGTGTCACAGCCAGGCGGTACCTTGGCACCGCCATGGACGCTCACCGCACGTTCCAGGTCGACCTCGCCGGCCTCGTCGACCTGCTCAGCCACCACCTCTACGCCAGCCCGCGGGTCTACGTCCGCGAGCTGCTGCAGAACGCCGTCGACGCGATCACCGCCCGCCGCCTCCGCGAGCCGGGCGCGCCGGGCCTGGTCACCATCGAGACGACGGGCGACGGGCTGCGGGTGACCGACAGCGGCGTCGGCCTGACCGAGGCGCAGGTGCACGAGCTGCTGGCCACCATCGGCCGCAGCTCCAAACGCGACGACCTGGGCTTCGCCCGCCACGAGTTCCTCGGCCAGTTCGGCATCGGCCTGCTCTCCTGCTTCCTGGTCGCCCGCGAGATCGTGGTGGTGACCACCGCGGCCGGCGCGCCCACGGTCCGCTGGACGGGCTACGACGACGGGCGTTACCTGGTCGAAGCGGTCGACGGCGACCACCCGGTCGGCACCACCGTGACCCTGGTGCCGCGGCCCGGAGCGCAGGGCTGGTTCGCCCCGGCCACCGTGCTCGAGCTGGCCCGGCTCTACGGTGACCAGCTGCCGATCGAGGTCACCGTCGACGGCACCCCGACGACCGGGCCCGTGGTGAGCGCGCCCTGGGACGCGGCCGGTGTGCGCGCCTGGACGGCGTACGCCGAACGCACCATGGGTCTGACCCCGTTCGACGTGATCCCGCTGTCGGTGCCCGAGGCCGGCCTGACCGGCGCCGCCTTCGTCATGCCGCAGCCGCTCAACCCGGCGCAGCGCGGCGGCCACCGGGTCTACCTCAAGCGCATGCTGCTCGCCGAGAGCGCCGAGGGCCTGCTGCCCGACTGGGCGTTCTTCGCCCGCTGCGTGGTCGACACCAGCGAGCTGCGGCCGACCGCGAGCCGCGAGGCGCTCTACGAGGACGGCCTGCTCGACAGCACCCGCGAGGCGCTCGGCGACCAGCTCCGCGGCTGGCTGGTCCGGCTGGCCCGCACCGACCCGCGCCGGCTCGGCGAGTTCCTGCGCGTGCACCACCTGGGCGTCAAGGCGCTGGCCCTCTATGACGACGCGATGCTGCAGCTGGTCGCGGCCTGGTGGCCGATGGAGACCAACGTCGGCCGGATGACGCTGGGCGAGTTCCGCGAGCGGCACGGTGTGATCCGCTACAGCGCCACCACCGACCAGTTCCGCCAACTCGCCGGCGTCGCCGCGGCGCAGGACCTGGCGCTGATCAACGCCGGCTACACCTACGACACCGAGATCATCGAGCGGCTGGCCCAGGTGGAGCGCGGCCTGCGCACCGAGCGGCTCGACCCGACCGACCTGGCCACCCGGTTCGAGACCCTCGACCCGGGCGTCGAGCTGGGGCTGCGCGGGTTCAGCCTGGCCGCGCAGCGGGCTCTCGACCGGCTCGGCTGCGAGGTGGTGCTGCGCGCGTTCGACCCGCCGACCGTGCCGGCGCTCTTCCTGGTCGACCGGGAGACGGCGTTCCGGCAGGAGCTGCGCGCCACCCGCGACAAGGCCGACCCGGTCTGGTCCGACGTGCTGTCGGCGCTCGACGACCGGCGCGCCGACACCCGACCGGAGCTCGTGCTCAACCACCGCAACCCGCTGGTCCGCCGGATCACCGTGCTGCCGACCGCCGACCTGGTCGAGCTCGCCGTCGAGGCACTCTACGGCCAGGCCCTGCTGCTCGGCTACCACCCGATCCGGCCGGCCGACGCCGCGTTGCTCAACCGCTCGTTCCTCGGCCTGCTCGACCGGGCGGTGCCACCCACCGACCCGGAGGCCCGCGCGTGAACGTGACCGACATGCTCGACCAGGCGCGCGAGATGCCCTACGGTGCCGCCCAGATCGCGCTGCTGGAGCAAGCGATCGCGCACGCCGACGCGCAACGGCTGGCCGACGAGGCGTTCGAGGCCCGGATCCTGGCGACGACCGGCTACATCTACGGCGGCGAGCCGGCCCGCTCGTTCGTCACGTTCAGCTGGTGTCTGACCGAGTTCGATCACGACCCGGTGCGCTACGGCCGATGGACCCACCACCTGCTGTGGTCGTTCAAGGCCATGGTCAACGCGATGACCAAATTCCCGGAGATCCCGCTGGCCCGCACCACCGACGTCCTCGACGACATGGAGCGCCGCTGGCGGGCCGGCGGCCACAGCCCGCACGCGGTCTACATGCAGCGGCACCTGGTCGCCCGGCACGTCGGCGACGTCGGCGCCGCGCAGGAGTGGTTCGAGCGCTGGTCGACGGCGCCGCGCGACGACCTGTCCGACTGCATCGGCTGCGACCCCACCGGCAAGGCCTACTGGCTGGCCAGCCGCGGCCGCGACGAGGAGGCGATCGCGCTGGCCGAGCCGGTGCTGGCCGGCCGGCTGTCCTGCACCGAGCAGCCGCACTCGATCCACACCGCCCTGCTGCTGCCCTACCTGCGCACCGGCCGCACCGAGGCGGCCCGCGACGCGCACCGGCGGGCCTACCGGGCCCATCGCACCCGGCTCGCCGACCTGGCCGACATCGCCGAGCACGTCCGGTTCTGCGCGCTGACCGGAAACGACGCACTCGGCCTGGAGATCGTCGAGCGGCACCTCGACTGGCTCGACCGGTCGCCGACCCCGTGGGCGACGATGACCTTCGCGGCATCGGCGGCACTGGTGCTGCGCCGGCTCGACTCCCGCGGCCTGACCGTCGGCGGCCGCCCGGCCGGCGCCGTCGCCGACGAGCTCGCCACCCGGGCGCTCGACCTCGCGGCCCGCTTCGACGCCCGCAACGGCACCGGCACGCACACCGCGCGGACCAGGGAAACCCTTGCCACGACACCGATCGGGGCCAGCTTCAGCCTGGCCGCGCCGGGCTCGCGCCGGGCCGCGCCAGCACCATCGGATACGCACACCGACTCGGGCACGGCCCAAGGAAGCGAGCAGAGCCCGGTGTGGACAGGGCCGGCGGCACCGGTGCCCGACACGGCCGGCCCCGACGAGCTGCTCGACCTCGCCGAGAACGCCTTCCGGTCCCGCCGCGAGCCCGACGCGTTCGCCGCGTGGGAAGCGTTCGACGACCGCTACGCCGGCGACCAGCTCACCGAGCTGCAGCGCGCCCGGCGCCTCGACGGCCTGGGCACCCGGGCCGCACACGACGACGACCACGCCGCGGCCGAGGCGGCCTGGCTCGAGGCCGCCGCGCTCTACGCCGCCGCCGGCGACGAGGTGCGCCGCCAGGTGGCGCGCGGCCGGCTCGGGATGGGCCTGCTCCGCCAGGGACGCCCCGACGAGGGCCGGGCACTGATCGAGGAGTCCACCGACTACCTGGTCACGCACGGCGCACCCGGGCAGCTCGCCCGGGCCCACCTGCGCCTGGCCTACGCGCAGGCCACCACCGGCCGGGTCGCCGAGTCGGTGGCGACCAGCCGGCTGGCCGAGGAGCACGCGGCCGCCGCGGAAGACCCCTCGGTGCTCGGCCAGATCCTCGCGCTGCGGGCCCAGGCGCTCGGCCGCCTCGGTGAGATCGAGGAGGCCGCCGCCGCGGCCGCCGAGAGCCGCGAGCGGGCGCGGGCCGGCGGCCCGCCGGACGAACGCGCCCACGCCTGCCTGCTGCACGGCGTGACGCTGCGCCAGCTGGGCCAGGCCGACGAGGCCCTGGCCGCGTTCGACGAGGCGCTCGCGCTGCCCTGCGCCGCCGAGCTACGCCAGTTGGTCGCCCGCCAGCGGGCCGGGTTGCTGGCCAACTCGTCACGCGCGGCCGAGGCGATCACCCCGCTGGCCGAGGAGATCGCCGCCCTGACCGCCGCCGGCGACCGCGACACCGTGCCGCACACCCAGCACGAGCTGGCGATCGCCTACCTCAACGCCGGCCGCCCGCTCGACGCCGCCGAGGTCGCCGAGGAGGCGCTGGCGGCGTTCGAGGCGGCCGGCGACGAGCAGGCGCTGGCCGTGCGCGACCTGCTGGTGGCCGTCTACCAGGAGCTGGCCGAGCACGAGTCGATGCTCACCCAGCTCACCGCCCTGGCCGCCGCGATCGCCGCCCTCGACGACCCGGCGGCGCTGGGTCGGGTCACCGAACGCCTGGCCGAGGCGCTCGACAAGCTCGACCGCGACGCGACCGCCGCGACGAGCTTCGCTGAGGCGGCCGCCGCCTACACCACCGCCGGCCGCCCGATCGACGCCCTGCGCGCCCGCCGCCGCCACACGACCTCGCTGCTCTGGGCGGGCCAGCCCGACCAGGCGGTGGCGGCGCTGGCTGAGGCCGACGTCGCCGCCGCGGCGTTGCCGGCCGAGCCGCACGCCGTCTGGGAACGGTCGATGCTCGACTACGACGCGGCCCGGCTCCTCGACCGCACCGGCCGCTCCGGCGAGGCCATCCCGCGGGCCGAGCGCGCCGTCGCCGGCTTCCGCGAGCTGGGTGCCGGCGCCCAGGCCGGGTTCGCGGGCCTGCTGCACGGCGAGCTGCTGCGCGCGGCGGGCCGGCACGAGGCGGCCGAAGGGGTGCTGTCCGGCGCCCTGGCGCTGGTGCCCGACGACGAGGAAGCGCTGCGCGGGCAACTCGAGGGCGCCCTGTCAGCCGTGCGCGACGACCGGTTTTGATCTGTCTCGGTCGGGGAATACCGATCGCATGCCGACCGCCGACGCACCCGACGCGCCCGACGCCACCCAGGACCCACCCGCCATCGCCCAGGTCTCGCCGGGCATGGAGGTGCAGGACGCGACCGGGGTGCCGGTCGGTCTGGTCGGCGCCGTGCAACAGCCCAACACCGAGGTCCGGCCCGAGCTGCCGGCCGGCCCGGCCGAGCTCTTCATGGCCACCGGCTACCTGCTGATCGACCGTGGCGAGCAGTTCGAGAACAACGTCTACGCCAGCGGCGAGCAGGTCGACCACGTCAGCGGCACCGGTGACGGCACCCTGGTCACGCTCAATGTGAGCTGGGACGAGTTGGACCGCGCCGTCGACTGAAAGCGAAGCCCGGCGCGGTAAATTGGCCGCCATGATCGAAGCGCAGCAGGTGCTCGCACCGCTCAGCCGGGCCGCGCTGGTGCTGGTGGTCACCGTCCACGAGGGCGCCGAGGCCGCCGCGACGACCAGGGACCTCTGCGGCGACCTGTCGGGTCTGGTGCGTTCGGTGGGCTTCCGCGATCTCGACGCGCAGCTGTCCTGCGTGGTCGGCTTCGGCGCGGGTGTCTGGGACCGGATCTTCGACAGCCGGCCGCCGGCCCGCCTGCACCCGTTGCCGCGCATCCGCGGCGAGAAGCACGAGGCGGTCTCCACGCCCGGCGACGTGGTCTTCCACATCCGCGCGGCGCGGCCCGACCTCTGCTTCGAGTTGGCCACCCAGATCCTGACCCGGCTCGGCGACGCGGTCACCGCCGTCGACGAGACGCAGGGCTTCCGCTTCTTCGACTTCCGCGACCTGCTCGGCTTCGTCGACGGCACCGAGAACCCGACCGGCGACGCCTCGGTCAAGGCCGCGCTGATCGGCGCCGAGGACCCCGACTTCGCCGGCGGCAGCTATCTGGTGGTGCAGAAATACCTGCACGACCTGGCGGCCTGGAACGCGTTGCCGGTCGAGGAACAGAACAAGGTGATCGGCCGCGACAAACTGTCCAACGTGGAGATGGACGACGCGGTCACGCCGACCTCGGCGCACCGGATCCTCACCACGATCAAAGACGCCGACGGCACCGAGGTCAAGATCATCCGCGACAACATGCCGTTCGGCAGCCCGGCGGCGGGGGAGTTCGGCACCTATTTCATCGGGTACGCGGCCAGCCCCACCGTGATCGAGCAGATGCTGCGCAACATGTTCATCGGCGACCCCGCCGGCAACTACGACCGCATCCTCGACTTCTCCCGCGCCATCACCGGCAACCTCTTCTTCGTGCCGTCGCTCGCAATGCTGGACAGCCTCGGCGACGACTGACCACGTATTCGGGTGATGCGTGGCGCGGACGCCCGTCGGCAGCGTGGATAGCGCACCGACACCGAACGGGGAGGTCCAGATGCCGTACGTGACCGTGGGTCAGGAGAACACCGAGCCGATCCAGATCTACTACGAGGACCACGGCCAGGGCACGCCGGTCGTCCTGATCCACGGCTACCCGCTGAGCGGGCAGTCCTGGGAGAAGATCGCCCGCCCGCTGCGCGGCAGCCACCGGCTCATCACCATGGACCGGCGCGGTTTCGGAAAGTCGTCACAACCCGGCGGCGGCTACGACTACGACACGTTCACCGCCGACTTCAACATCCTGATGGAGACGCTGGACCTCAAGGACGCGGTGCTGGTCGGTCACTCGATGGGCACCGGCGAGATCACCCGCTATCTCGGCCGGTACGGCTCGGCCCGGGTCAGCGCAGGGGTGCTGCTGAGCCCGCTGGCGCCCTTCCTGCTCAAGACCGACGACAACCCCGAGGGCGTCGACCGCTCGCTGTTCGAGGGCATCAAGGACACCGTGGTCAAGGACCGGCCGCTGTGGATCAAGCAGTTCTTCGACCTGTTCTTCAACGTCAAGGACACGATGGGCAACCGGCTCTCGCAGGAGGCCTGGAACGCGCACTGGAACGTCGGGATCACCGCATCGCCGATCGCCACCTACGACTGCGTCGACTCGTGGCTCAGCGACTTCCGCGACGATGTCGGCCGGATCGACGTGCCGATGCTGGTGGTGCAGGGCACGGCCGACAACATCCTGCCGTTCGAGTCGACCGGCAAGCGGCTGCCGCCCCTGGTCAAGGGCCTCAAGCTGGTCGCGCTGGAGAACGCGCCGCACGGCATCCCGTGGACGCACGCCGACGAGTGCAACGCGGCGATCAAGGAGTTCATGGCCGGGTGAGAAACCGTCCGCGTCGAATGTGAAGATCGGGGCGCGCGTGATTGCTCACTGTTACCGTGACGGTGCAGTCAGTTACGAAACGGCTGTTGGCGCGCGCTGTTTACCGGACACATCATTCGAACGAACGGGGTTTCGCAATGTCGCTCTTTGGCCTGCTGGGTGGCGCTCTTAATGGCGTGGTGGGCATCGTCGGCGGTCTCCTGACCGGCCTCGGCGGCCTCCTCTTCTGACGTCACGCAGGGTGCCCGGACCGCACGGGTCCGGGCACCCTGGCTCCGTCACCAGGTCGAGTTGCTCCCGCCGAGAGCCAGCAGGACCTGGTCGTAGAGATTGCCGTCGTTGTCGTCGGTGTAGCTGACGACGATCTCGCCCCACGGCGACACGGCCAGGCCGAGCTGCTCCTGCCGGCCGGTCGTGGTGCCGCTGTAGGTCTGCGCCGCCAGCCGCCCCGCTGTCGTGCCGTCCGGGTCGAAGCCCCGCGCCCACACGTCGGAGTCGAGCGACAGCACCGTCCAGCCGACCACCGCGTTGGCCTGGTCGTCGATGCCGACCGCCGGCGCACCGGCACCGGGCGCGCTGGTCACCTCCACATCGGCGTGCCGCGGGTCGCCGGCCGAGGTGAAGGACCGCGACCAGATGCCCGGCGTACCCGTGTGGTCGGACTCCCAGGCGACCACGAAGTCGCCGGTGAAGTTGGCCGCCACCGCGGGATGCCGCTGCTGGCCGCCGCCGTTGACGTTCGCCGCCCGGCGCGTGAGGGTGACCGCGCCGTTGTTCCTGGCCAGCCGCACCAGGCCGATCTGGTAGAAGCCGTTGCCGTCGCTGTCCTCGTCCCAGACGATGAGCGGGTCACCGGACGCGGACACCGCGATGTCGGGCTGGTGGTGCGCACCGGTCGCCTGGCTCGCCACCACCTCGTAGGCCTTGGTCGCGACGTTGGTGTAGCCCGCCGCCCTGATCGTCGTGACCGTGCCCTGCACGTCTTCCCAGACGACCGAGAACGCGACCGCGGCCGGGCTGCTCGGCGTGCCGTCCGGGTCGACCGCGACCCTCGGGGTGAGTTGCTGCCCCGCGGCGCTCGCGTTGACCTGACCCTGGCCGAGGATCGTGCCGGCGGGCGAGATCACCCGGTAGACCACGTTGTAGGTGCCGTTGCCGTCCGGGTCGTCGTTCCAGACGACCACCGCGTTGCCCTTGTCGTCGAGGCCGACGTCCGGGTTGACGTGCTTCCACTTCACACCGGCGGTGCCACCGGCGGAGAGCTTTTTCTCGTACGCGGAGACACCGTCGCGGAACAGCCGTACGAAGATCTCGGAGTTGGTGTTGTCACCGGGGTTGGACTCGGCGCGGTCGTCCTCCCAGACCACGGCCACGTCGCCGATCCGGTTGGTGGCGACCGCGCCGCCGTCCTGGTCGCCGGTCGAGACACTGTTGGCGGCGGACACGGTGACCCCCGCAGGCACGGCGAGCAGGGCCGCGACGAGAAAGGTGTGCAATAGCAAGGTCTTCTCCTAGAGGGCCTGCAGGCCGGGTCGGCCGTCGAGGATGGCGAACGACTTGACGGTGCTGACCGGCGAGCCGTGTTCGGTGACGCTGGCGACGGCGCGGAAGTCGGCGAGCATCTGGGTCCGCGTGACGGTGGTGCGGGTGTAGCCCCGGCGGTCGTGGAAGAACCGCAGGTGCGGGTTGGTGGACAGGTTCGGGATCGTGGCGGTGCCCGTGCCGTCGCCGGTCGACGAGATGGAGGTGCAGACCAGTTCGGTGCCGATCGTCGCCGAGTTCGGGTTGGCGTAGTCGGCCTTGAGGTCGTTGGCCCAGGCCCGGTGCACGTCGCCGGTCAGCACGACCGGGTTGCGCACGCCGCGCTGCTGCCAGCCGGTCTGGATCCTTGACCGCGACGCGCGATAGCCGTCCCAGGCGTCCATGCTCGCCGCGCCGGTGGAGGTGAACTGCCGGGCGAAGAAGACCTGTTGGCCGATCACGTCCCAGGTGGCCAGCTTCTGGCCGAGCCCGTCGAGCAGCCAGGCCTCCTGCGCCGCGCCGGTGATGCTGCGGGTGGCCAGGTCGGCGTCGGCGCACACCTTGCTGCCGTCGCCGCAGGCCTGGTCGTCACGGAACTGCCGGGTGTCGAGCAGGTGGAAGGTGGCCAGTTGGCCCCAGCGGACCCGGCGGTAGAGCGGGATGCTGTTGCCACTGGGCGCCGAGGTGGGGCGCAACGGCATGTTCTCGTAGTACGCCCGGTAGGCCGCGGTGCGCCGCGCGGTCCACTGTGCCGCGGTCAGCGCGGGCGTGTTGTTGTCGCGGACCGTGCCGGCGTAGTTGTTCTCCACCTCGTGGTCGTCGGGCACCACCAGCCACGGCGCCATCTGGTGTGCCGCCTGCAGGTCGGGGTCCGACTTGTAGAGCGCGTAGCGGCGGCGGTAGTCGGCCAGGCTTACGGTCTCGGCACCGACGTGCTGGCGTACGCCGCTGCCGACGCCGCCCTCGTAGATGTAGTCGCCCAGGTGCAGCACCAGGTCGGGGCGGTCCTCGGCCATCCGCCGGTAGGCGGTGTAGTAGCCGTTCTCGTAGTGCGCGCAGGACGCGAACGCCATCGTGAAGTCGCGGCCGAACGTGCCGGAGGCGGGCGTGGTGCGGGTCCGGCCGACCGGCGAGAGGTGGCCCTGGGCGCGGAACCGGTAGTAGTAGTCGGCATCCGGGGACAGGCCGCCGGCGACCACGTGCACGGAGTGCGCGTCGGCGTAACGGGCGGTGACCGTGCCGGAGGCGACCAGCGTCGCGAAGGTGTCCGTTGTGGACACCTGCCAGTCCACCGGCACGTCGGCGTTGGCCATGCCGCCCTGGCCGTCGGCGTTGAGGGGGGAGGGTGCCAGGCGGGTCCACAGGACCACGCTGTCGGCGGCGGGTTCACCGCTGGCGACACCGAGCTTGAAGGGGAACGGGGGCGCCGCCTGGGCGCTCGACAGGGGGACGATCGTCGCGCCCACAGTGGCCAGTCCACCGAGGACGAAGATGCGTCGGCTGAGCCGTCTCATGCCCAGCACATTGAAGGGGTTTGATGAATGGAAGATGATCTCCAGGGAGACCGGCGGCCAAGCGATGCCGCCGTGCCCATGGCCGTTAGGTGCCGCGTCCTGGGCGTAGGCTGGCGGTCGTGCGCGCGGCTGGGGAGGCCACGATCGTCCGGCCTACGGGCGCCGGGCGCCATTCCTGCTGGGCCTTTGTCGGTTTTGCGGGTTTCTGGGTCGCGCGATGATCCGCACCGGCGCTCCCGCCGACCACGTGGGCTATTTCCACGAGGCGGTCTGCTACGGGTCCGACGACGAGTTGCTCGCGGTGGTGCTGCCGTTCCTGACCGGCGGTGCCGACGCGGGGGAGCCGACCGTGGTCGCGCTCGGCCCGGAGAAGGCCGACCTGGTGCGCCGGGCGCTGCCCCGGTCGGCGGCCGTGACGTTCCTGGGCGGCGACAGCCTCTATGCCCGGCCGGCCTCGGTGATCCGCGGCTACCGTGAGTTGTTCGCCCGTTACGTCGTAGGCGGGGCCGGCCAGATCCGGGTCGTCGGTGAGATACCGCGGCCGTCGCTGGGCGCGACGTGGAACTGGTGGGCGCGCTACGAGGCGGCGATCAACCAGGCGTACGACGACTTTCCGTTGTGGAGCCTGTGCGCGTACGACACCCGGGTCTGCCCCTCCTGGGTCCTGGCCGACGTGGCCCGCACGCATCCGCGCACGCTGCACGCCGACGGGCGGCACGAGCCGAGCGCGACCTACGCGGCGCCGGCGGCGTTCCTGTCGGCCTGGCCGCCGGTGGCCGACGATCCGCTGCAGTCGCTGCCGCCGCTGGCCACCCTGGTCGACCCGACCGCGGCGCTGGCCCGGCACACCGTGCGCCTGGTCGACCCCGGTTTGCCGGCCGACGAGGTCGAAGACCTGGTGATCGCGGTGAGCGAGGTGGTGACCAACGCGCTGCGGCACGGCCGGCCGCCGGTGCGGGTGCGCTACTGGTCGGGGGCCGACCGGATCGTGGTGGCAGTGACCGACAGCGGGCCGGGGCCGGCCGATCCCTTCGCGGGGTTGCTGCCGGCGCGGGACGCCGTCCGCGGCGGTCTGGGGTTGTGGATCACCCATCAGTCGTGCAACCACGTGACGTTCTCGCTCGGTCCCGAGGGGTTCACGCTGCGTCTCACCGGTGGCAACCCTCTCTAGCCTGTGTCAACATAGGTTGACGTTCTGAGCGGTTGTCAACTACGGTTGACACATGTCTGGTGAAGTCGTTGTCGTCGGGGCCGGGCCGGTCGGGTTGCTGCTCGCGCTGGAACTGGTCCGCGACGGGGTCCAGCCGGTGGTGCTGGAGGCGTTGCCGCAACCGAGCAACCTGCCGAAGGCCAACGGGATCGTCGGGCGGGCGGTGCCGGTGCTGCACTCGCGCGGGCTCTATCGCGCGCTGACCGGGCGGCGGCGGCCGCGGCCGGCACCGCGGTTCATGTACGGCGGCTTCGCCGTCGACCTGCGACGGTTGCGGGACAACCCGGTGTACGTGTTGCCGGTGCCGCAACGGCGGCTCGAAGCCGTGCTGGCGGAGCGGTTGGCGTCGGCGGGCGTGGCTGTCCGGCGGGGACACACCTTTTCCGGGTTGAGTCAGGATTCCTCCGGGGTCGCGGTGACCGTCGACGGGCCTTCGGGTTCCTACTCGCTGCGGTGCGACTATCTGGTCGGCTGCGACGGTGCGCACAGCGCGGTGCGCAAGGCCGCGGGGATCGGTTTCCCGGGTGCGGTCGACGACGCGGTGGTGTCGCGGAGCGCGCACGTGGTGCTGCCGAAGGGTGCGGTGTCGTCGTTGACCGCGCGGTTGCGGGCGCCGGGCGGGCCGTACCGTCCCTACCTGTTCCACCGGACCCCCGGCGGGGTGTTCTCGTTCGCCCGGTTCCCGGGTGCGCCGCACCTGGTGACGACGCTGGAATGGGACGCCTCGGTCGACGACTCGGTGCCGATGACGGTCGGTGAGCTGCGGGCGAGCCTGGCGCGCGTGCTCGGTGCTGACCTGGCCGTCGAGCCGCCGTCCGGGACCGGGCCGCACGTCCTGCGGCGCGCGGTGGCCCGGCACAGTCGGATCGCCGACTCTTACCAGGCGGGTCGGGTGCTGCTGGCCGGCGATGCCGCACACGTGGTCTCCGGGATCGGCGGCCCGGGCCTCAACCTGGGGATACTCGACGCGGTCGACCTGGCCGGGCGGCTGGCCGGCGGTGGCCCGCTCGACGGCTACGACCAGGCCCGGCGGGGTCCCGCCGAGCTGGTGCTGGCCCATGCGGCCGAGCAGTCGGCGCTGCTCGGACCAGGTGCGGAGGTGGAGGCGCGGCGGTCGTCGTTCGCGGCGTCGTTGGCGACGGAGGCCGGCCTCCGCCGGGTGGCCGAGGCCATCGCCGGCGGCTGACCGGTTTTTGTCGGACCCCCGGTGCACCATGTCCCCGACGCTCGGACAAGGGAGACGATGATGATCGCGAAGCTGCGCACGGTCGTGCTGGATGCGGCCGATATCGCCGGCCTGTCAGCCTTCTACCAGGGCCTAGCCGGTTGGAAAGAGGTCTACGCCGACGACGACTGGGTGTCGCTGGAGACGCCCGACGGTTGGGCGATCGGCCTGCAGGCGGCCGCCGACCACCAGCGGCCGCAGTGGCCCGGCCAGGAGCGCCCGCAGCAGGCCCATCTCGACCTGCGTGTTCCGGATCTGGAGGCGGCCCTGTCCCGGGCGATCGGCCTCGGCGGCACGCTGCTGCGCCGCGACGAAACCTGGCACACGGTCGCCGACCCGGCCGGCCACCCGTTCGACCTGTGCCTGAAGGCCGAAGATCCCAACACCACCCTGGCGGGTGTGATGCTCGACTGCGCCGACGCCAAGCAGCTGAGCGCCTTCTACTCGGAGCTGCTGGGCAAGCCCATCACCTACGAGGCGGAAGGCATCGCGATGCTCGGCGACGACGGCGCCCAGCCGGTGATGTTCCAGCAGGTCGCCGACTACAACGCGCCGCAGTGGCCGGACCCGGCGCACCCACAGCAGTTCCACCTCGACCTGCTGGTCGACAGCTTCGACACGGCCGAGCCGGCGACGCTGGCGCTGGGCGCGACCCCGCTGCCCGGTGGCGGCAAGACCTTCCGCGTCTACGCCGACCCCCAGGGCAAGCCCTTCTGCCTGACGCTGGCCGACTAGCTCTGCGCGGAGCGACCCGATCGGCTGCCACGGGGGCAGCCGGTCGGGGGGCTCGGCCGCGCCCGGCACTGCAAGATCTTCATCGGATTCGTGTCGGCGGGTGCTCCGCGAGCCATCGGATGGCAAGCTCGTGTCCCGTGATCGTTGATCTCGCGAAGAACTCTCGGCACGGTCGACCCAGGTCGACGCGTCAGGCGCTGGTCCGCAGGCTCGAGGGCCGGTCGGCGGCCGTCGGCTCAGGATGTGCCGACCCATCCGGCACGCATCGCGCCGCCGGCGCTGGGGCCCGCCCGTGAGGGCGGTCATCGTCGCGGCCGCGGTCGCCTTCATCATCTCCCTGTTCGGCACGCCGGTGGCGATCCGCGTGTTCACCGCGCTCAAGGCCGGCCAGCCGATCCGGTCCATCGGGCCGGCCAGCCATCTGACCAAAAAAGGCACGCCCACGATGGGTGGCGTCGCGTTCATCGTGGCGACCGTCGTCGCCTACGTCGCCGGGCACATCGCCCTGACCACCCTGCCCGAGCGGCAGATCGCGCAGGAGGGGCCGACGATGACGGCCCTCGTCCTGCTCGGGTTGTTCGTCTTCTGCGGCGTGGTCGGCTTCTTCGACGACTTCCTCAAGGTGCGGCGGCGCAACTCCGACGGGCTGTCGGCCAAGGGCAAGCTGCTCGGCCAGGCGATCGTCGGTGGCGGGTTCGGCATCGCCGCGCTCTACGCGGCCAGCACCAACGGCCAGACCGTGGCCAGCGAGCAAATCTCGTTCATCCGCGACATCAGCTGGCTCGACGTCGGCAAGGTCGGCTCGGTGATCGTGTTCGTCTTCGTGATCACGGCGATGTCGAACGGCGTGAACCTCACCGACGGCCTCGACGGCCTGGCCACCGGCGCGTCGGTCCTGGTGCTCGGCGCGTACGCGCTGATCGGCTTCTGGCAATACCGGCACTGGTGCGCCGACGGCGCGTACGCCCGCGTGAACGACTACTGCTACCAGGTCCGCGATCCCCTGGAGATCGCCCTGATCGCCGCCGCGGCGGCCGGTGCCTGCGTGGGCTTCCTGTGGTGGAACGCGTCCCCGGCGCGGATCTTCATGGGTGACGTGGGCTCGCTCGGGCTCGGCGGCCTGATCGGCGGGCTCGCGGTCGCCACCCGCACCACGCTGCTCTCCATCCTGATCGGCGGCCTCTTCGTCCTCGTCACGACGACCTGGGTGATCCAGATCGTCTCGTTCCGCACCACCGGCAGACGTGTCTTCCGCATGGTGCCGTTGCACCACCACTTCGAACTGGGCGGCTGGAGCGAGGTCAACATCGTGGTCCGTTTCTGGATCGTGGCCGGCGTCTGCGTGGCGGTCGGCCTGGGCCTGTTCTACTCGGATTTCCTGGCAGCCGTGGGATAGAGCCACGCCACAGGCCTGCGTCGTGGGTGCATGGCTGGCCGGGGCGTGCGCGCGGCTCGGGTTCGGCAGTGGTCGAGCCGCATATAGGGGAACCACCCGAATGCCGGTCGCCATGCGGGCAGCGGCCAACCGATAAACCGCAGCCACCGTTACGCCGGCGGCAGCGGGCGCGGTGGCCGCCGTCAAAACGTGTTGGCGTTGACCGGGTCGGCTGGCGTTCCTGCGGCGGTGGCTGCGGTCGAACGTGTGGCGTTGACCGGGTCGGCCTGGCGTCCCTGCGGCGGTGGCTGCCGTCGAACGTGTGGCGTTGACCCGGTCGGCCTGGCGTCCCTGCGGCGGTGGCTGCGGTCGAACGTGTGGCGTGGACCGGGTCGGCTGGCGTTCCTGCGGCCCTGGCCGCGGCCTCCTGCTCCTGCCGCGCCGGCCGCCGCCAAACCCCAGGCGTTCACCGGGTCGACCTCCCGTTCCCGCCGCCCTCGCCGCCGTCCAACCGCGGGCGTCCAGCGGGCCGGCCTGACGTGGTCACCGGGCTCGGCGCTCGTCGACCTGGAAGGCGGTCGCCGGACCGACGCCGCAGGCGACACATGGTCGGCGTTGCCGTGCGCGCCGGCGGCGGTGGGGCTGCTGTCCGGTTGGGTCAGGCGTTGGCCAGGCGGTAGACCGAGACGTGTGACGGTGACTCGGCGGTGAACGGGGCGCCATGCCAGTCGGCGTGGCGGGTTTCGAGGTCGAAGCCGGCCAGTTGGGCCATCAGGTCGAGTTCGGACGGCCAGATGTAGCGTTGCGGGCTGCGCGAGACCCGGCCCTGCCGGCTGTCGTCGTAGGTGACGTGGTGCGAGACGAGCTGCTGGTTGAGCACGTCGTAGGTGTCGACCCCCAGGTAGCCGGGCTCGTCGTGGAAGACCAGGGCGGTCTGGCCCGGTGGGAGCTTGCGCAGCTCCGGCACGCCCAGCTCGACGACAAAGCGGCCGCGGGGGACCACATGCCTCGCGGCGTTGCGGAAGCACGCCACCTGCTCGGCCTGGGTGAGCAGATTGGAGATCGAATTGAAGACGACGTAGACGAGCGCGAAGCGGCCCGGCGCCTCGGCGGTTGCCATGTCGCCGACCACGACCGGGATCGTCGCCTCGTCTGCCTTCCGGCGCAGCTCCGCCAGCATCGGCCGGGACAGCTCGATGCCGGTGACCGGCACCCCCCGCCGCGCGAGCGGCACGGCCACCCGGCCGGTGCCGATCGCGAACTCGAGTGCCGCGCCGTCGCCGGCCAGCTCGGCCAGCCGCGCCACGGTCGGGCCCAGCACGTCGTCGGCGAACATGCCCACTCCGGGCGTGTCGTAGCGCCGCGCCGTGTCGGCGTCCCAGATCTCGTCCTGCCGCATCTGGCCACCATCTCCAGCGCTGACCCCGGCTGTCCACCGAATTCGGCGACGGCTCACGCGAGGTCCTTCGGCCCGCCACTCGAAGGCGTCCGCCGCCAGGTCGCGCACGGAACGGCCGGTGGTGACGTGTTCCAGCGCGAGGTGGCCGATCGGCATGGCGCGCGCGTGGCGGCAGGTCCGCCGCGAGTCCCGCCACCCGGGCGACCCGACCGATCGGGGCTTTCGCCGCCCGGATAAGGGCGATCCAGGCGGCCGCTCTTCGGCCGCGGGTGTGCCGGCGCGTGCGCCGAAGTCGCTTTCGCGCCACCGCCAGTCGTACAAGATCGCCGCGGAAGGCGATCCCGCCGCGCGGCGCAGATCGGACGTGAACACCGCGAGGTGGCTGCCCATCTCGACAGCGGCCGCGCTCAGCGAGCCGGCCCGGGGCCAACGCTCACGCGCCGAGCGTCAGCCCGACCGCGAGCAGGTGGACCGCGGCGGCCACCGCCGCGCGGGGACTGTCGCGCCAGTCCGGCGTCACCGGCGCCAGGCTGGTCGACAGCGGATAGCGCGCGGTCAGATCAGGGACGAGGGCCCGGGTCGCCGAGGCCACCGCGACCCACTCGGCGGCCCCTCGATCGTCGAGCTGGCCGTACGCGGCCGCCGTCGCCGCGGTGGCGCGGACCGTCGCGTAGAGCATGGTCACAGCCGTGGCCCGCCGGTCGGCCGGCACGTCCCAGCTGGCCAGGATCCCCAGCAGCCGTTCCAGCCAGTCCTGCTCGTGGGGACCCTGGCTGGCCTGTGACCACGGCCGCTCGGTCAACCACGGATGCGCGAGATAGACCTCGAACAACGCCGACGCCCACGCCCGCAACGCGTCGGCCAGTGAGGTCGCCGCATCCGGCCACGACGGCATCGCGCTGGCCTGGTCCTGCATCAGCGCGAGCAGATTGTCCTTCGTGCCCACGTAGGGGTAGAGCGCCATCGCCGTCTTGTCGAACCGCGCGGCCACCGCCCGGGTCGAAACCGCGGCCAGGCCGGACGTGTCGGCGATCGAGATGCCGACCGCCACGATCTCGTCGAGGTCGAGCTGTTGGGGCGGCCCGCGGCGGGGGGTCGGCAGGCTCGTGCCGCGGTGCCGCCAGAGGCGGCGGACATGGGAGTCGGCGTCCGTCGTCATAGTCCTTACAATGTATAGTGTTTTCATGACCACCGCACGCATGCACGACGACACCCTGATCGACGTGTCGGTCCGGGGCGACGGGCCGGCCGTCCTGCTGCCGGTCAGCACGACGGTGATCGAGGGGGAGGCGGCCGACGCGTTGCGCGCCTGGGGCGCCGACCCCGCCCTCGGCCACACCCTCGCGACCTGCCTGGCCGAGGCCGGTTTCCGCGCGATCACCGCCGACTACGAGGGCCACCTGACCGACCACCCCAAGCCCGACACCCTCACCGCGGCCGCCGTCGCCGCCGATCTGCTCGCGGTCGCCGACGCGGCCGGGGCGCCGCAGTTCGCCTACTACGGCTACTCCTGGCTCGCGCTCGCCGGCCTGCAACTCGCCGTCCGCACCGACCGGCTCACCGCACTGGCCATGGGCGGCTACCCACCGCTCGGCGGCCCCTACGACGCCATGCTCGAGGTCACCCGCATCGCACACCGGATGGCCGTGGCCAACCAGGGCAAGCCGCCGACCACCGCCGAGCCCGGCGACTGGGACTCGGCCGAGGTCACCCGACACCCCGACCAGACCAGGCAATACGTGACGCTGTACGAGTCGCTGCGCGGCTTCGACGAACGCGCCGCACTGGGCCGGGTGCACATCCCACGCCTCGCGTTCGCCGGCGCCGGCGACACCATCGCCTACGGTCCGAAGTGGAACGACGCGCGCGTCGCGATCGCCGAGCCGCTGCGCCGGCACCGGGAGGAACTGATCGAACGCGGCTGGACCGTCGAGTTGGTGAAGGACGCCGACCACATGTCGGCGATGGCCCCGGGCTCCGTCCTGCCCATCCTGACACCGTGGCTGACCCACGTCCTCACGCCCGGCGGCTGACCAGCGCCAGCACGTTAAGACAACCGGCGTCCGCGCATAGGTTTACCAGCGGACCCGGGCCGCCCACCGTCACCGCGGGTACCGCGTCGCGACGCCGTGCCGGGTGAGCACGCCGCGGCCCGGGGCCTCCCCGGCACACAGGTCGGCCGTCAGGTCTCGTCGGGCAACTGCAGGACGAGGCGGGCGACGTCGCGGTAGAGATCGTCAGCGGTGCGGCCGCCGGTGAAGTATTCGGTGATCGCCCGGGTCACCACCGGGAAGCGGGCCCGCAACGCGTCGACGTCGAGGTCGGGAGCCTCGGGCGCCGGGCTCTGCTCCTCGAGGACCCAGCCGACGGTGTAGCGCTCGCCGGCCAGCACGAGCAGGCGGGCGTGGCGCAGGTCGATGCCGTGGTCGACAAGGGTCGCCATGGCCTGCTCGGAGAAGTCGCCGCGGCGCATCGAGTGGCGGGCACCGGCGACGATCCGGGCGCCGTCGCGATGGCGCAGCATCGCCGCCCGCAACTGGCCAAGGGCGCCCAGCAGCCACTCCCGGCCGTCACCACCGGCTGCCGGCGCCCGGACGGCGGCGATCGCCTCGCTCACGATCGCGTCAGCGAGCCCGTCGAGCAGCGCGGCCTTGTTCTTGACGTGCCAGTACAACGTCGGCGCCTGCACGCCCAGCCGGGTGGCGAGCACACGCAGGGTCAGCGCGTCCAGCCCGTCTTCGTCCACCAGGCGCATCGCCTCGTGCAGGACCTGATCGCGGTTGAGCGGCAACGGACTACTCCTTGCGTGCTGTCTCTAACGGTGTTAAAGATAAATCTAACATCGTTAGAGGAGGCTGGCATGAAGGCAGCGGTCGTCGACCGGACCGGTGGCATCCCCGACTATCGCGACGTCCCCGATCCACGGGCCGGCGACGGTGACGTGCTGGTGACCGTGGCGGCGGTGGCCGTGGAGAACGTGGACCGGGCGATCGTGGCCGGCACCCACTACACCGCCGCCGCGTTTCAAGCGGCGCTGCCGGCGGTTCCCTGTTTCGACGGCATCGGCCACCTGCCAGACGGCACGACGGTGGGTTTCGGCGGCCTGAAACCACCGCACGGCGCTCTCGCCGAGCAGGTGGTCGTGCCGGCGACGCACACCGTCCCGATCCCGGACGGGATAGCGCCGCCGACCGCGGCGGGCCTGTCCTCGGCCATCACGGCCATGTGCATGCGGACCGCCGGCGGCTTCACGGCCGGGGAGACCGTGTTGATCCAGGGCGCCACCGGGGTCAGCGGCCGCCTCGCCGTCCAGGTCGCCCGGCTGTTGGGCGCCGGCCGCATCGTGGCCACCGGCCGCGACCAGGCCGCGCTGGAGGAGGTCGCCGCCCTCGGCGCCGACGCTGTCGTCAACACCGCCGTCAGCGACGAGCACCTGATAGACGCCTTCCGCGAGAATGCCGGCGACGGCTACGACGTGGTCGTCGACTACCTGTGGGGCCGGCCCACCGAACTGCTCACCCGCGCCCTCGTCCCGGAAAGCTTCACCCTGGCCAAGCCCACCCGGCTGGTGCAGATCGGCGAGTCCGCCGGACCGGCCATCCGGCTCACCGGCGACGCGCTGCGCACCTCCGGCCTCGAGATCTACGGCGGCGGCCGCAACGCCGCCACGGCCATGGCCGCCGCTTACGAGCAGGTCGTCGAGTGGGTGCGCGACGGCGCGCTCACCATCCCGATCGCGACGATGCCGCTGAGCCGCATCTCCGAGGCCTGGAGCCGTACCGACCTGCGCGGCCGCCGCCTGGTCATCGTCCCGGGCTGAGCGGACGGGACAGCGGTGACGACCCGAAGCGAGACGGCCGCCCGGTCGCCGCCATCGCGGATCATCGACCTGGCCGGATGGACCGTCCACGGCCGAGCTACGCCCCGGTCGTGGCGATCCGGGCCAGCGGCGGCAGCACCCACGGCGCTATGACCTCTTGCACGCCCTCCGGCGTGAAATGCAGGCCGTCGCTGCGGACGCGGACCCCACCCACGTCCCAGGTGAAGCGGCCGTCCGGGCAGACCACCGCGTTCAGGTCGAGGACGGTGGCCTTGCGGTGGGTCGCCGTCGATCGCAACAGCGCGTTCCAGGCGTCCACCCGCGAGGGTTGGTCCTCCGGCCACAGGCCGCCGTCCGGGCGTTCGGCCCGCCGCGTGTACGGCGCCGTCAGCAGCACCACGTGACCACCGTGCGCGGAGACGATGTCGATCGCGAGGTTGAGCTCCCGCGACAGGTAACCGTCGAACTCCGGCTCGCCCACGTGCTGGTAGCGGCCGTTGAGCTTGCGGTCCATCAGCTCCCAGCGGTCGAGCAGGATCACCGCGACGTCCGGGTCGTCGGCCGCGATGTTGCCCTTCCACCGCTGGTCCCACTTGTCGCAGCCGGGATAGTTGGGGTGTGGCGCGCCGACGTAGTTGATCTCCGGCAACCGGGCGATACCGCAGCCGGGGACGCCGCGCGCGAAGACCTGGAGCTTGTCCTGCTTCGGCAGGTACTTGCCGAGCGACCAGGAGACCGAGTCGCCCATGAACGCGATCCGGGGCAGCGCGCCCGGCGCGCGACCCGGCCGCTGGATCGGCGGCGGCTTCGACGCCGAGGCGGCCGGCCCGCCGAGGTCCAGCGCGATCCGCGGCGCCGGCGGCGCCGACGGCGGCACGGTGAGCGCCACCGCCACCGCCGCGACCGCCAGAGCGGCCGTGACCGCCGTCGCACCGCTCAGCCGCGGTCGCCTCCGGGTCCAGCGCGCCGTCCGGATCGGCCGCTCGATCAGCAGGTAGGAAGCGCCGGCGACCAGAAACGTGGCAGCGAGCCGCACGCCGAGCAGCGGGAACCCGGTCAGCCCGGTCCGGTCCGCGCTCAGCCACCCGTAGAGAGGCCAGTGCCAGAGATACAGCCCGTACGAGATCCGCCCGATCAGCACCAGCGGCAGCACCCCGAGAGCCCGGGCGGTCGGCGACCGGGGACTGACCACCGCGTGCGCGATCACCGCCGCGGTGGCCAGCGCGACCAGCGTCAATCCACCCCGGTAGAGCCAGGCCGAGCCGCCGCCCGCGGTCGCCCAGAGGAACCCGGTGACCGCGACGCCGCCGACGGCGAGCGTCCCGAGCACGAGATGCCGCCGCCCGGCATCGGGACGGCCGCGGCCGGACAGCAGCACCGCGAGGGCGCAGCCAACGAGCAGCGTCACCGCCCGCGTGTCCGTGCCGTAGTAGACCCGGTCGACGTCGGCGGGCGAGAACAGCAACGCCGACTCCAGTGCCGAGGCCACGGCTCCCACACCGCAGACGAGAAGCAGGACGAGCCGGGCCCGGTTCACCGCGGCAACCGCGGCGACCGTGATGAAGATCAGCGGCCAGACCAGGTAGAACTGCTCCTCGATGCCCAGCGACCAGGTGTGCTGCAACGGCGAGGGCGCCCCGGTCGCGGCGAAGTAGTCGCCACCGCGCAGCATCATCCGCCAGTTGGCCACGTAGGCGACGCCGGCCAGCGAGTCCAGCCGCAGCGCCGGCAACTCGGTCGGCGGCAGCAGCCAGTGGGACACCGCGGCCACGGTGGCCAGCACGACAAGCAGGGCCGGCAGCAGCCGGCGCACCCGGCGACCCCAGAAGGCGACCAGGTTCGTTCGCCCGGTGCCGGCCCGCTCGGCGAGCAGCAGCGAGGTGATCAGGAAACCGGACAGCACGAAGAAGGCGTCGACGCCGAGGAAGCCGCCGGGCAGAAAAGCCACGCCGCCGTGGAAGAGCAGCACGGCGAGGACGGCGAAGGCCCGAACCCCGTCGAGCGCCGGCTGGTACGAAAAGCGCGCCCCGGACATTTGCCCCTAATCTACCGGGGCGCGCCCACTCCGGTCAGCGCCTCGCGCGAACCGAAGCCGCGAGCTCGTCGAGCAGCGTCGCCGTGGTGTCCCAGTCGATGCAGGCGTCGGTGACCGACTGCCCGCGGACCATGTCGGCCCCGCCCAGGTCCTGCCGGCCGGCGACCAGGAAGCTCTCCATCATCACGCCGGCGATGCCCTGCTCACCGGCGGCCAGCCGCGCCGCGATGTCGCGTACGACACCGGGTTGGCGGTTGTGGTCCTTGCCGCTGTTGCCGTGGCTCGCGTCGATCATGAGCCGCCCCGGCAGGCCGGCGGAGGAGAGCTTGCCCAGTGCGTCCGACACGTGCGCCGCCGAGTAGTTCGGGCCGTTGGACCCGCCGCGCAGCATCAGGTGGCAGTCGGGGTTGCCGGTCGTGGTGACCAGCGCCGCGATGCCGTCCAGGTTGATGCCCATGAAAACGTGGCTGGCCGCCGCCGCGCGGATGCCGTCGACCGCGTCGCCGATGTCGCCCGAGGTCGAGTTCTTGATCCCGATCGGCATCGACAGGCCGCTGCACAGCTGCCGGTGGGTCTGGCTGGCCGCCGTGCGGGCGCCGATCGAGCCCCAGCTGACGATGTCGGCGATGAACTGCGGCGTGATCGGGTCGAGGAACTCGCAGCCGACCGGCAGGCCCAGCGCCGAGACGTCGAGCAGGAGTTGCCGGGCCAGCCGCAGGCCGCGGTTGACGTCGAAGCCGCCGGACAGCTCCGGGTCGTTGATCAGACCCTTCCAGCCGACGGTCGTACGCGGCTTCTCGAAGTAGGTGCGCATCACGATCCGCAGGTCGTCGGAGAGCCGAGCGGAAACAGCGGCCAGCCGCTGCGCGTACTCCAGGCCGGCGTCCGGGTCGTGGATCGAGCAGGGGCCGACGATCACCAGCAGGCGGTCGTCGCGGCCGTCGAGGATGTCGACGACCTCCGTCCGGCCCCGGGCGACCACGTCGGCGACACCGGGGGAGACCGGGAACTCGTGCCGGAGCAGGGCAGGGGAGATCAACGGGCTCATCCGGGCGATGCGGGCATCGTCGAGCGCCGCGGCGGTGACTGACATGGCGTCCTCTCATGGGCGAGCCGCCCCCGGACGCGCGCCGAGCCGGCTCAGGAATCCGGCTCAGGGGTGAAGGTCAGCGCGGCGAATCGCCCGCCGACCCGATCCGGGCCGGGGGTGTAAACCGATACCAGCGCTGCACGCCGCAACCCTAGCAGCACGCGGTGCGGGGCTGTGCCGCGCCCTCGTTGGCGGCGTTACGTCCGATTCGTCCGGTTAGGACGTAATCTCTTCCCCGAACAAGCCACCCTCCGGGAAGGAAACAACACAATGGTGCGGTCGGGTACGGACGCGCGTGACGTCGTCGTCACCGGCATGGGGTTCTGTCTGCCAGGCATCGGCCGGCCGGCCATCACGACGCAGCACGTCTGGGAGATCGCCTCCCAGGGCCGGACCGCGATCGCGGCCCGCGAGGACGGCGTCTTCTACGGCAGCGTCGACCTTTCGGCGGAGACGTTCGCCGAGTACTTCCCGGAGATCCCGGGCATCTTCGCCGCGCACTTCACCGACACGCACCGCTTCGGGCTGATGTCGTTCCTCGAGGCGTGCACCGACGCGAAGCTCGACGTGCGCGCGGGTGCGCTGGAGGGCGCCGGCATCCTGGTCGGCCGGGGCGGCGTCGACGCCAACATCGCCGGCTATCTCAAGGTGCTCAACACCGAGATCGGCGACCTCGACATCATCGAGGCGACCTCGCTGTTCATCGAGAGCTCGATCGCGGTCACCTCGTCGGACGTGGCGCTGGCCCAGTCGGCGTTCGCCCGGACCACCGGGCCCTGCTACACCGCCAACGCCGGCTGCTCGTCGTCGTCGGTCCAGATCAACAACGCCCGGATGCTGATCAACAGCGGCGCGTCCGACATGATCGCCGTCACCGGCGTCGACAACTTCTACTACCCGCTGCTCAAGAAGGTCTTCGACCTCGTACGCATGGTGCAGGACCAGTCGGCCGACGAGCGCCCGACCAACGCACTGCCCGACGAGCCGATCGAGTTCGACCGGCTGATGCGGCCGTACGACCGGCGCCAGGGTTGTGTCAACTACGGCGAGGGCTCGGTGAGCCTGATCCTGGAGAGCCGGGAGCACGCCGAGCGGCGCGGCGCCGCGATCTACGGCCAGGTGTTGGGCCAGGCCGTCACCCGCGACGGCCTGCCGCACCCGCTGGCCAGCGACCAGACCGGCGGCGGCCTGGTGGCGGCGGTCCGGCAGGCGCTCGGCGACCGGCCGATCGAGCAGGTGCGCTACGTGCACGGCGGCAGCGACGGCGGCATGGCCGAGCAGGAGGCCGAGGCGATCCGCACGCTCTTCGGCGACGCGGCCCAGGACCTGCTGATGACCTCGCAGGAAGGCTGCTTCGGACACAACGGCGCACCGACCGGCGCCCTCGGCGTGGCGCTGACGCTGCTGATGATGCAGAACCGCACGGTCTGCCCGACCGCCAACTGCGTCGAGCCGCTCGACTTCCTCCCGTTCAACCCGCTGCCCGGCCACCAGAGCGTGCCGCTCGCCTTCGACCACGCGCTGAGCTTCACCTACCAGCTCGGCGGCGTGCAGAGCGCGATCCTGCTCGGCAGCCCCGACGCCCTCTAGAGCGACAACCTTTCCGAGAGGACTGCCCCACCGTGGAACACGAGCACATCGCGATCGTCGGGCTCGGCTGCCGGCTGCCCGGCGACGTCGACTCGCCGGCCGCCCTGTGGCGACTGCTGGCCGACGGCCACGACGCGGTCGGCCCCTTCCCGGCGGGGCGACCGCTGCCGGGCTCCGGCACGCCCGGCGAGGGCGGCTGGCTGCGCGACGTCGCCGGGTTCGACGCCGATTTCTTCGGCGTCTCCCGGCGCGAGGCCGACGTGCTCGACCCGCAGCACCGGTTGATGCTCGAGGTGGTCTGGGAGGCGTTCGAGCACGCCGGTCTCCCACCGGACCGGCTGGCCGGCGAGCCGACCGGGGTCTTCCTCGGGCTCAGCTACGACGAATACATGCACCGCCTCGCCGGCCAGCCCGAGGAGCTGGCCGGCGGGATCCTCACCAACGGGCACTGCGTGGCCGCCGGGCGGATCTCCTACCTGCTCGGCCTGCACGGCCCGGCGGTCAGCGTCGACACCGCCTGCTCGTCGGGCCTGGTGGCGGTGCACCAGGCCGCGCAGGCGCTGCGCGACCGCGAGTGTGACCTGGCCGTCGCCGGCGCGGTCAACCTCGTCGTCGACGAGCGGACCACCCGCGAGTTCACCCGCTTCGGGATGCTCTCGCCGACCGGCCGGTGCCGGGCCTTCGACGAGCGGGCCGACGGCTTCGTCCGGTCCGAGGGCGCCGGCGCGGTCGTGCTCAAGCGGCTCGGCGACGCGCTGCGCGACGGCGACCGGATCCTGGCCGTGGTCCGCGGTTCGGCGGTCAACCAGGACGGCCGCTCCGACGGCCTCAGCGCGCCGTCCGCCGAGGCGCAGGAGGCGGTCTACCGCGCCGCGCTGGTCCGCGCCGGCCTCGATGCCAGCCAGGTCGGCTACATCGAGGCGCACGGCACCGGCACCCGGCTCGGCGACCCGACCGAGCTGGCCAGCCTCACCCGGGTCTACGGCGGCCAGGGCCGCGCGGTCGCGATCGGATCGATCAAGTCGAACATCGGTCACCTGGAGCCGGCCGCCGGCATCGCCGGCCTGCTCAAGGCGATCCTGTCCCTCGACTACGGCGTGATCCCGGGCAACCTGCACTTCACCGGCTGGACACCGGGCACCGACCCGTCGGCGGCCGGGCTGTTCGTGCCGACCGGCACCACCCGCTGGCCCGACGGCGCCGCGGTGCGCAGGGCGGCGGTCTCCTCGTTCGGCTTCTCCGGCACCAACGCGCACATCGTGCTGGAGGAGGCGCCGACCCTGCCGTCGTCGGCGTCGGCCACCCGCACCACCGGCGAGCCCGAGGTGGTGGTGATCCCGGCCGGCTCCGGCGAGGCGCTGCCGGCGGCCGCCGTGCGGGTCGCCGACTGGCTCGACGGTGACGGCCGCGACGTGCCGCTGCGCGACATCGCGCACACCTTCGCGTTGCGCCGGGGCGCCGGCCGCGGCCGGCTCGGTGTGGTCGCCACCAGCACCGAAGAGCTTTCCGACAAGCTGCGGGGGTACGCGGCCGGCCGGCTCGACCCGGCCGTCGTCGCCGGCGCCGTACCCGGTGGCGTGGCCCGCGGCGCCGTGTGGGTCTTCTCCGGCCAGGGTTCACAGTGGGCCGGCATGGGCCGCGAACTGCTCGCCACCGAGCCGGCGTTCGCCGCCAGCCTGACCCGCTCCGACGCGCTGATCGCGTCCGAGGCCGGTTTCTCCGTGCTCGACGTGATCCGCTCAGGGCAGCAGGTGTCCGGCTGCGGCTTCGTGCAGCCGGTGCTGTTCGCCCTCCAGGTCGCGCTCGCCGACCTGTGGCGGGCGCACGGCGTGACACCGGCCGGCGTGCTCGGCCACTCGATGGGCGAGGTGGCCGCCGCGGTGGTGTCCGGCGCGCTCACCCTGGCCGACGGCGCCGCCGTGATCTGCCGCCGGTCGGCGCTGCTGGAACGGATCGCCGGCGCCGGCGCGATGGCGAGCGTGGGCCTGAGCCGGTCACAGGTCGAGGCCGACATCGCCGCGGCCGGCGCCGGGGCCGAGGTCTCCGTCGCGGTGGTCGCCGCACCGGAGAGCACCGTGGTCGCCGGCGACGACGAGTGGGTCCGCCTGCTGGTCGACGCCTGGGACGCCGAGGGCGTGCCGGCCCGGCTGGTCGCGGTCGACGTCGCGTCGCACTCGCCACAGGTCGACCCGCTGCTCCAGGACCTCGCCGCCGCGCTGAAGGACCTGCGGCCGCGCGACCCCGCCGTCCGCTTCTACTCGACGGTGCTCGACCCGCGCTCCGAGGAGCCCGCGTTCGACGCCGACTACTGGTGCCGCAACCTGCGGCAGCCCGTCCGCTTCTCGGCCGCCATCGGTGCCGCCGCGGCCGATCGGCATCGGGTCTTCCTGGAGGTCTCGCCGCACCCGATCGTCACCGGCGCCGTGCGCGACAGCACGGCCGAGGGCGTGGTGGTCGGCACCCTTCGCCGCGACGAACCGGAGGTGCAGACCTTCCGCACCGCGCTGGCGGCGCTGCACTGCGCCGGCGTGCCGGTCGCCTGGTCGGCCCTCTACGGCGACGCCGAACTGGCCGACCCGCCGACGATGACCTACGACCGGCGCCGGCACTGGGTCGACGTGTCGCACGGGGAGCCGGAACCGCTCGTCGCCGGCCTGCCGGGCCGGCACACCGAGGTGGCCGGCGACCCGGTGCGGCACACCTGGGTCGGCGACGCCGGCCTGGACGCGCTGCCGTTCCTGGCCCATCACCGGGTGCACGACGAGGCGGTGCTGCCCGGTGCGGCGTTCCACGCGCTCGCGCTCAGCGCCGCGTGTGCGGTGTTCGCGACGCCGGCCGACGAGGTCGTCGTCGAGGACCTCGTGTTCCGCGAGCTGCTCCGGCTCGAGGCGCGCACCGAGATCAGCACCACCGTGACGATGACGGCGCAGGACCGGGCCGAGTGCGAGATCCTCGCCCGCGGTGCGGACGGTGCCTGGGTCCGGCACGCCACCGCGACGCTGCGCACCGGTCGGCGGTCCACGATGGACTCCCCGTCGACGACCTGTGACGTTCCCGGCGACGCCGGCGCGCTCTACGCCGCCATGCGGGCCCGGGGCATCCACCACGGTCCGGCGTTCGCCGGCCTGTCCGAGCTGACCCGGTCGGCCGACGGATCCGCCGCACGGGCGAACGTCGCCACGCCGGGCCCGGCGCCGGCCGGGCTCGCGATCCACCCGGTGCTGCTCGACCTGTGCGCCCAACTGCTGGTCGCCACCGTGCTCGACGCGCCCGGCCGCGGCCTGGTGCTGCCGGTCGGCATCGCGCGGGTGGCGGTGACCGGCGACCTGGCGACGGCCGCGTACGCCGAGGCCCGACTGGTCTCGTCCGGTGCCGACGCGTTCACCGGCGACGTGGTGCTCCGCGACGGCGCCGGCGCGGCCGTGCTGACCCTCGCCGGCCTGCGGTGCGTGCGCCAGCGGGTGCCCGCGACGGAGGCGGGGGAGTGGCTGCTGGAACCCCGCTGGGAGGCGGCCCCGGCATTGACCGGCCGGGCCGTCGGCCGGGTGCTGCTGGTCGGCGAGGGCGGCGGCGCCGTGCTGCCGGTCGTGTCGGCCCTACGGGCCCGCGGCGCCGTCGTCGACGTGGTCGACGCGCCACTCACCGAGCCGGTGCTCGGCCTGCTCGGCGGGGTGCTGCCCGGCGCCGTCGCGCTGGTCTGCGGCGGGCCCTCCGGTGGGGACGCCGCGCTCGACCGCACCCGGCGCGCGGTCGCGGTGGCCCAGGCGCTGTGTGCCGAGGCCGTACCGCCGCGGCTGGTGCTGGTCACCGGCGGCGCGCTGGACGAGTCGGCGCTGCGCGGCATCGTCCGGGTGCTGGCGATCGAGCACCCGGAACTGCGGGCGACGCTGGTCGAGACCGACGATGCCGGCCTGCTCGCCGACGAGTTGCTCGCCAACGGCACCGACGACGAGGTGCGGCTCCGCTCCGGAAAGCGCATGGTCGCGCGGCTGGCGTACGCCCCGGTGCCCGAGGTTTCCACGGTCGACGTCCGCTGCGGCGTCGACGGCTTCCGGCTGCGGGCCGGCCGCCTCGGCGACCTGTCGGCCCTGGAGTTGGCCGCCTGCCACCGCCGGCGCCCCGGCCCGGGCGAGGTGGAGATCCAGGTGACCGCCACCGGGGTCAACTTCCGCGACGTGCTCACCGTGCTCGGCCTGCTGCCCGGGGACGGCCACGACGTCCGCTACCGGATCGGCTTCGAGTGCGCCGGCGTGGTCAGCGCGGTCGGTGCCGGCGTCCCGCTCGCCGTCGGCGAATCGGTGCTCGCGGTCGACCTGCGCGGCGGCGCGTTCGGCTCGTTCCTGACCGTGCCGGCCACCGCGGTGGCCCGGATGCCGGGCGGGCTCGACCCGGTGGTCGCCGCCGGCCAGCTGACCGGCTACCTGACCGCCTGGTACGCGCTGCGCCACGTCGCCGGCGTCCGCTCCGGCGAGCGGGTGCTCATCCACAGTGGAACCGGCGGCACCGGGCTGGCCGCGATCGCGGTCGCCCGCAAGCTCGGCGCGACCGTGTTCGCCACCGCCGGCACGCCGGAGAAGCGGGCCCGGCTGCGCGAGTTGGGCATCGCGGCCGTGATGGACTCCCGTTCCCTCGACTTCGCGGCCGAGACGCTGGAGGCCACCGGCGGCGAGGGCGTCGACGTGGTGCTCAACTCGCTGTCCGGCCCGGCCATCCGGGCGGGCCTGTCGACCCTCCGGCCGTTCGGCCGGTTCGTCGAGCTCGGCGTGCGCGACATCCTCGCCGACCGGGCCATCGGGCTGGCACCGATGCGGCACAACATCTCCTTCAGCACGGTCGACCTGATCGAGTTGCAGAGCCGCCGGCCGGGTCTGTTCGCGACGGTGCTCCGGGAGGTGCTGGCCGGGCTGGCCGACGGGTCACTCCCGCCGCTGCCGGTGCGGTCCTACCCGCTGACCTCGGCGACCGAGGCGTTCCGCACGATGGCCGCGGCGGCACACCAGGGCAAGCTGGTGCTGACCGTGCCGGGTTCCGGGACGCTGCCGGCGGCGCGCCCGGCAGAGCCCCCGGTGCGCGGCGACGGCTCGTACATCATCACCGGCGGCCTGACCGGCGTCGGCCTCGCGGCGGCGGCCTGGCTGGCCGCGCGCGGCGCCGGTCACCTCGTGCTCAACGGCCGCCGGGCGCCGTCGCCCGAGGCCGCGGCGGCGATCGCGGAGCTGCGCGCCGCCGGCACCCGGGTCACCGTGCTCCGCGGCGACGTCGCGTCACCCGGCACGGCGACGGCCCTGGTCGAGGCGGCCACCGCCTTCGGCCGGCCGCTGTGCGGCGTGCTGCACGCGGCGATGGTGCTCTCCGACGCGGCGCTGACGACGGTGGCCGACGAGCAGTTCGACACGGTCTGGCGGCCGAAGGTGGTGGGCGCCCGCGCGCTGCACTCCGCGGTCGCCGGACACCGGCTGGACTGGTTCGTCGTCTTCTCGTCGATGGCGTCGCTGATCGGAAACGCCGGCCAGACGGTGTACGCGGCCGCGAACTCCTGGCTCGACGGCTTCGCGTCATGGCGCAGCGCCCAGGGCCTGCCGACGCTGGCGGTCAACTGGGGCCCGTGGGGCCAGACCGGCGCGGCGACCGACTTCGCGGCGCGCGGCTACACCACGATCGGCACGGCGGACGGGTTCTCCGCGCTGTCTACCTTGCTGGCCCACGAGCGAGTCCGCACCGGCGTGATCCCGGGCGCGCCGGCCACCTGGGTGCCGGCACCGGCGTCGCCGTTCTTCGCCGACGTCCTCGCGGCGGTCGCGACTCCGAGGGCGGCGAGCCCGTCCGGCCCGACGGTCGCCGACGTCCGCGCGGAGTTGGCGGCGGCACCGGCGGGCCTGGCCCGCCGGGCGGCGCTGGAGTCCTACGTGGGCGGCCACGTCCAGGCGGTGATGCGGCTGGGCGACAGCGCCCTGGACCCGCGGACGCCACTGCGGGCGCTGGGCTTCGACTCGCTGCTGGCGATGGAGCTGCGGGCCCGCCTGGAGGCCGGTCTCGGCGTCAAGCTGGCCGGCAACTTCGTCTGGACGCACCCGACCCTGGCCGCCCTGGCCGAAGGCCTGGCCGGCCACATGGGCCTGGCCCTGGAGCCCGACGAGGGCTGAGCCCTGCTGACCCGGCGTGGCCGGGGCGACGATGCCCCGGCCACGCCGCCCGGTCAGCCGCCCGCGTGTGACCGTTCGGCGCACGGGCATCGACGCCCGCCGCTCCGAGTGGGCCGCAGGGCTCCCGTCGACCAGTCGATATCGCCGAACCTCGATCTCAGGAGCCGTCCCCCGTCCCGGACGGCACTGACGAGAGGAACGTGCCATGCGCTGGAGACTGGCCCGACTCGGGCTCGCGCTCACGCTCGCCACGGTGGGCATCGGCGTCGTCGCCGCGACACCGGCCCACGCCGAGTCCAACGGCGGCGTGCGGGTGATGCCGCTCGGTGACTCGATCACCGACGGCTACAACGTCCCCGGCGGCTACCGGATCAACCTGTGGCAGCGGCTGGTCGGCGGCGGCTACACCGTCGACTTCGTCGGGTCCGGGTTCAACGGGCCGGCCGCCCTCGGCGACCACGACCACGAGGGCCACTCCGGCTGGCGGATCGACCAGATCGACGCCAACATCGTCGCCTGGCTCGGCGCGTACACGCCGCGCACGATCCTGCTGCACATCGGCACCAACGACATGAACCAGAATTACGACATCGCCAACGCGCCCGCGCGGCTCTCCGCGCTGATCGACAAGATCCGGGCCAACGCGCCCGACGTGGAACTGTTCGTCGCCCAGCTCACCCCGGAGACCGACGCGACCCTGGAGCAGCGGGTACGCGCCTACAACGCCGCCATCCCCGGCATCGTCGCCGGCAAGGGCGCCAAGACGCACCTGGTCGACCAGCACTCTGCCCTGACCACCGCCGACCTGGCCGACGGCGTGCACCCCAACCAGGCTGGCTACGACAAGATGGCCGCGGTCTGGTACACCGCGCTGCGTTCCGTGCCGGCCAGCCTGCAGGCGCCGGCCACCACCGGGCCGCCCGTCGGCACGCCGGTCTCGCTGGTCAACCCGCAGTCGGGCCGGTGCATGGACGTCTCCGGCGCCAGCACCACCCCCGGCGCCCAGGTCCACATCTGGGACTGCCACAACGGCGCCAACCAGAAATGGACCCGCACGGCCGCCAACGAGTTGCGCGTCTACGGCAACCGTTGCCTCGACGTCAACGGCAACGGCACGGCCAACGGCACGAAGATCCAGATCTGGGACTGCAACGGTACGGGCGCCCAGAAGTTCACGTTCCAGGCCAACGGCTCGATCCTCGTCCCGGCGTCGGGCAAGTGTGTCGACGTGACCGCGAGCGGCACCGCCAACGGCACCAAGGTGCAGCTCTACACCTGCAACGGCACCGGCGCCCAGCGCTGGTCGGCGGTCGCCTGACCCGGGCGGCGCGCGGCCGCCGGTCTCCGCGGAGGACCGGCGGCCGCGCTGTTCAACCCTTCACGCACACGACCTGCTTGAGGTGGGCGACGACCTCGACCAGGTCGCGCTGCTCCGCGATCACGGCGCCCAGGTCCTTGTAGGCGCCGGGGATCTCGTCGACGACCCCGGCGTCCTTGCGGCACTCGACGCCCGCCGTCTGCTCGGCCAGGTCCTGGGTCGTGAACGTCTTCTTCGCCTTCGCCCGCGACATCCGCCGCCCCGCCCCGTGCGACGCCGACCGGTACGCGTCGTCGTTGCCCAGGCCGCGCACGATGTAGGACCCGGTGCCCATCGAGCCCGGGATGATGCCCAGGTCGCCGCGCCCCGCCTTGATCGCGCCCTTGCGGGTCACCAGCAGGTCGACACCGCCGTAGCGCTCCTCGGCCACGTAGTTGTGGTGGCACGAGATCGGCTCGTCGAACCGGACCCGGCCGACCGCCTCCCGCACCACCCGGCACAGCAGCGCCAGCATGATGGCGCGGTTGCGCGCCGCGTACTCCTGCGCCCAGGTTAGGTCGTGCCGGTAGGCGTCCATCTCCGGCGTGCCGGTGACGAACACCGCCAGGTCGCGGTCGGGCAGGTCGGCGTTGTGCGGGAGCTTGCGGGCCACCGCGATGTGCCGCTCCGCCAGCTCCTTGCCGATGTTGCGGGACCCCGAGTGCAGCATCAGCCAGACCCGCCCGGCGTCGGGGCCGCCCTGCTCGACGCAGACCTCGATGAAGTGGTTGCCGCCGCCGAGCGTGCCGAGCTGCCGGGTCGCGCGTGCCTCGAGCTGGCGTACGCCCGGGGTCAGTGACGTGAACGTGGCCCAGAACGCGTCCCAGCCCGCCGTCGGCATCCCGTGGACGCGGCGCGGGTTGACCGGCTCGTCGTGTGCGTTGAAGCCGACCGGGATGGCCGACTCGATCGCGCGCCGCAGCGGGCCGAGGTCGTCGGGCAGGTCCGCGTCGGTGAGGCTGGTGCGCACCGCCGACATGCCGCAGCCGATGTCGACACCGACCGCGGCCGGCGCGAGCGCCTGCCGCATGGCGATGACCGAACCGACCGTGGCGCCCTTGCCGAAGTGCACGTCGGGCATGACCGCGACACCCTCGACCCACGGCAGCGAGCCGATGTTGCGCAGCTGACCGGCCGCTTCGGCCTCGATGGTCGCGGGATCGGTCCACACCCGGACCGGCGCCCGGGTGCCGGGCAGCAGGGTGAAACTCATGGCGGACTCCTTTATGGAGGGAGGAGAGAAAGCGCCGCCCGGACCCGGTGGCGGGTGGGCGGCAGCAGCAGCGGCGCGAGGCGCTCGGCTAGGACCGTCGACCCGGTCGGCGCGAGGCTGGTGCGGCGGACGGCAGGACCACGCCACCACACGGCAGGCACCGTGTCGCGTTCGCTGTGGCTTGCACCGTCATGGCCGGACTCCTCGCTCGTCGTGATCAAGGCTAGGCCTCACCGGCCGCCACCGGCAACGCGATTTCGCACCGGCAGCCGTTCGAGGATCCATAGCCAGTACGGGCTGGCCCGCCGCTCCGCCCGGCGGGACGCCTCGACGGCCGCGAAGCCGTAGTCGCGCATCTTCTCCTCGTACGCCCCGATCGCCGCGACGGCGTCGCCACCGCCGGAGGTGAGCGCGGCGCACAGGTTCGAGGCGTCCTGCAGTGCCGTGTTGGCGCCCGAACCGCGGGCCGGGCTCATCGCGTGGATCGCGTCGCCCAGCAGGGTGACCCGGCCGGGCCGCCACGGCTGGACGCGCTCGGCGCTGCGGACCCGGACGAGGAACGTCTCGTCGACCGCGGCCCGGGCGAGCAGCGCCCGCAGGTCGGGGTGCCACCGGCGAATCGCGTCGGCCGCGACGGCATGCAGCCCCGCGGCGTCCAGGCCGGCCAGGTCGGGGAGGTGCTCCCGGCGGGCGGACACCGCCCACATCAGATAGTCGCCGGCCGCGGTCAGCCGCACGCCCGGGGCGATCGTCGCGGCCGCCTCCGGAGGTGGCTGGCGGAACTCGACGAGCCCGGCGGCCATACCGACCCGACCGCCGACGATCGCCGTGAACCCGTCGCGCAGCGCGGCCGGGACGAGAGGTCGGGTCTGCGCGTCGAGGGGCGTCCGGCCGTAGATGATGCGCGCGCCGGTGTCGGCCGGCGTCACGTCGGGCAGCAGGGTGCGGCGCACCGCGGAGTTGATGCCGTCGGCGCCGACCAGCACGTCGGCCCGTTCGGTCGACCCGTCGGCGAAGCGCAGCGTCACTCCGGCCGGGTCCGCCTCGTAGCCGTCGAGTTCGCGGCCGCGGTGGATCCGGTCGTCGAGGCCGGCGCTGAGGATCTCCCGGAACGTCCCGCGGTCGACCGACGTGGCCAGCGTCGCCGGCCGGTAGGGGTCGCGGTCGGGGTCGGTGTGCGTCACGTGCAGGGTGCGCAGCCGGGACGACAGCACGGTGAAGGCGCGGCTGGGCCGGCTCGCCGTCGCCAGGAACAGCCGCAGCAGGTCGGCTGGGAGGCACCGCCGCAGGGCGAGGCCGGCGCGCGCGTCGACGTGCAGCCGGTAACCCTGCCGCCGGGCGTCGGCGGTGGCGTCGCGCTCGTAGACCTGCACGTCGACACCGGCCCGCGCGAGCCCTTGGGCCAGGCACAGCCCACCGAGGCCGGCACCGGCTATCGCCACCCGCAGGCCGCTAGTGTCCGCCACTCGCGGATCGTAGCGACTCGGCGGCCGTCACGAGGCCGGCGCCGAGCAGGACGCTGTCCTTGAGCAACGCCTCGCCGAGGATGGAGAGCTGCGGGATCCCGTTCTGCCACGCCTGCGGCGTCGTGATCAGGAAGCTCAGGGTGCCGACCATCATCCCGGCCGCGCCGAGGCTTCCCAGTGCCGACGCCCGCGGCGCAACCGGCCGGGCCGCGATCAGGCCGCCCAGGACCATCTGCGAGACGCCGACCAGGCGGGCCAGCTTGCGTGCGCCCATCCGCTTGTAGAGCTGCAACGTCAAGGGACTCGCGCTCATCAGCGGCTTCGAGTTCTCCACCTCGTACTCGACGAACTTGAGGCCGCCGACCCAGATGAAGACCGTCGCCAGGCCGTACCGCGCGACCACTGTCCCGACAGATGCGAGGTCGTGTTCCGTGCGCATCGTTTGGCCCCCCAAGGTGGGTTTGACCGGATTAGCGCTGATACCGCAACCAGCACCAGTATCGCGCGATGAGTTTTGGCCGCGCCGCGGATCAGTACAGGCATGAGTGGAAACATGACAGTCCGGCTGGGCAGCTTGGTGTTGGGCAGTCCCGACCCGCAGCGGCTGGCCCGCTGGTATCGCGCGGCCTTCGCGCCGGACGCGCCAGAGAGCGGCGTGCTGCAATTGGCCGAGGGCAGCCGGCTGATCTTCGATGCGCGCACCGACCTCGAGCCCGCGGCACGCGAACCCGGGCGCGTCCTGATCAACCTCTACGTGACCGACGCGCGTGCGGTCGCCGCACACCTGACCGGTCTCGGGGTCACCTGGGTCAGGCCGGTCGAGCCGGGCCCGCCGGGGCTGATCGGCACCGTCGAGGACGTTGACGGAAACTACGTGCAGGTGGTCCAGCTGGGTGGTCCGGCGTGACCGCACAGGGGGTGGCAGTGCGCACAGATGCCGCGGAGTTCGCGCGCGTCACCGACCCGTTCCGGCGGGAGTTGCTGGCGTACGGCTACCGCATGCTCGGCTCGCTGCCGGACGCCGAAGACGTCGTACAGGAGACCTACCTGCGGGCCTGGCGCGGCTTCGACGGTTTCGGTGGGCGCTCGTCGGTGCGCACCTGGCTCTACCGGATCGCGACCAATGCCTGTCTGCGGGCGATCGAGCGGGCCGGTCGCCGGCCGCTGCCCTCTGCCCTCGACGGCGGTGCGGACGACGTCGCCTGGCTCGGCCCGGTGCCCGACGCCCGGGTGCTGCCCGACGGCGGCGACCCGGCGACCATGGTGGCGGTGCGTAGCAGCGTGCGGCTGGCCCTGGTCGCGGCGCTGCAGTATCTCCCGGCGCGGCAGCGGGCCGTGCTGATCCTGCGCGACGTGCTGGCCTGGAGCGCGGCCGAGACGGCCGACCTGCTCGACACGACCGTGCCGGCCGTCAACAGCGCGCTGCAGCGGGCACACGGGCAACTGGCCTCGGCCGGTCCGCGCGAGGACGACCTCGCCGAACCGACCGAGCCCGTGCTCCGGGACCGGCTGGAACGCTGGATGCGCGCCTTCGAGGCCGCGGACGCCGGCGCGCTCGTCGGCCTGATGCGGCACGACATCGTGTTCGAGATGCCACCCAAGCCACAGTGGTACGCGGGCCGCGATGCCGTCGGCCGCTTCCTCGCGACGACCGTGCTCGGCCGCCCCGGCGACTGGCGCGCGGCGCTGACCGCGGCCAACGGGCGACCCGCGATCGCGACCTGGCTGCGCGGCCCCGATGGCAGACACCACGCGCACGGCATCCAACTGCCGACCGTCACGGACGGCGGCGTCTCGCACGTGGTCACCTTCCTGGACCCGGGCCTGTTCCCGGCGTTCGGCCTGGAGCCGCGCCGATGAACTCCACAATGGAGGGCGGCCGCAAGCTGGCCGCCTGGACGCTCGTGCTCGCGTCCCTGGGCAGCTTCCTCGCCTCGCTCGACGTGGTCGTGGTGGCCACCGCGTTGCCCGCACTGCGCTCCGGCCTCGGCGCCGACCTCGCCGATCTGGAGTGGACGGTCAACGCCTACAACCTGGTCTGCGCCTGCCTCATGCTCACCGGCGCGGCCCTCGGCGACCGGTTCGGCCGGCGGCGCACGTTCGTCCTGGGCGTGCTGGTGTTCGGGGCGGCGTCGACGGCGGCGGCGTTGGCGGGCGACGCGACCACGCTGATCCTCGCGCGGGCGGTGCAGGGCGCCGGGGCCGCGATCGTGCTGCCGCTGTCGCTGACGCTGATCAGCGACGCGTTCCCGGCCGAGCGGCGGTCGGTCGCGATCGGCATCTGGGGCGGCGTCTCCGGTCTCGGCGTGGCCGCCGGGCCGGTGGTCGGCGGTGCCGTGGTGCAGGGCATCTCCTGGCACTGGATCTTCTGGCTCAACGTGCCGGTCGCGCTCGCGGTGGCCGCACTGTCGGCGGTGCGGCTGCGGGAGAGCCACGGCCCGCGCCCGCACCTCGACCTGCCCGGGGTGCTGCTCGGCGGCGCCGGCCTGCTGGCGCTCGTCTGGGCGCCGGTCCGGGCGCCGGTGGTCGGCTGGACCTCGGCCGAGGTCCTCGGCGCGCTGGTCGCGGGCGTGCTGCTGATGGTGGCGTTCGTGCGGTGGGAGCGGCGGGCGGCGTACCCGATGCTGCCCTTGCGGTATTTCCGCTCCCGCGCCTTCAGCGCCGCCAACGCGGTGATCTTCATTCAGTTCATCTCGCTGATCGGTTCGCTCTTCATCATCACCCAGCTGTTCCAGATCGGCCTGGGCTACCGGCCGCTCGAGGCCGGGCTGCGGCTGCTCGTCTGGATGGCGATGCCGATGCTGGTCGCGCCGGTCGGCGGCGTGCTGGCCGGGCGGTTCGGCAACCGGCCGGTGATGCTGGTCGGCATGGTGCTGCAGGGCGCCGGGCTGGGCTGGCTGGCGGCGGAAGTCAGGCCCGGGGTCGGCTACGGATTGCTGGTGGCACCGCTGATCGTGGCCGGCGTCGGCATCTCGCTGGTGTTCCCGACGTCGGCGGACGCCGTGGTCGCGGCGGTGCCGCCGCAGGACGCCGGCGTCGCGGCCGGCACCAACACGTCGCTGCGCGAGATCGGCGGGGTGTTCGGCGTCGCCGTGCTGGCGGCGGTCTTCGCGGCGCACGGCGGCTACGCCGACTTCCTGCACGGCGTCCGCGCCGCGCTGGTGGTCGCCGCGGTGGCGCCGGCCCTCGGTGTGGTCGCGGCCTACCTCGTGCCGGCCCGGGCGCCGGCACCGGAGCGGCAGGCCGAACCGCTCTACGCCGGCTGACCGGGGATCTCGCGGAGCTCGGCGAGGGCGTGCCGGACCACGGTCTCGATCATCTTGATGCCGTCCGGCTGGGTCTTGTGGCCGTGCGAGAGCACGGCCACAAGCCAGTCGTGTCCCGGCTCGACGAGCCGGCCGATCGAGTTGACCTGCCAACGCCCGGCGTCGGCGGAGATGTTGTCCCAGCCGTTCTTGACGTAGACGCCGGTGGTCCCCGGGCCCGCGGCGGCCGGAACGCCCCAGTCCTGCCCCTCGTCGACCTGGCCCATCAGGTCGAAGAGGTAGTCCCGGTTGGCCTTGGTCAACGTGCCGTCCTCGGCGGCGAGCGCGGTGAGCAGGCGGACCTGGTCGGCTGCGGTGGTCGTGGTGGTGCCCCAGGACGAGTGGGGCGTGGTCTGCTTCAGGCCGAAGGTCCGGTTGGCCGAGGAGAGCCCCGACGTCCCGCCGATCCGGCCGAACAGGGCGGTCGCGGCGTCGTTGTCGCTCACGGTGATCATCCGCTCGGCGTCCCGCCGGTCGGTGCCGGTGACCTCCTCGTGCCGCTGCTGGGCCCGCAACAGCAGCGCGGCCAGGATGTCGACCTTGACGATGCTCGCCGTCGGGAAGCGGGTGCCGCCGAGGGTCAGCGCGATGGCCGACCGCCGGTCCCGCACCGCCAGCGTGACCCGGCTTTTGCCGACCTTGGCCAGGTCGGCCGCGATCCGGGTGCGGGCGGCCGTGAGGTGGTCCGGCGTCGGGCTGGGCGTGGGGGAGGCGCTCGGGCCGACCGCGGCCAGCGATGGTCCGTCGCTCGGGTCGGAGCGGCTCAGGGCGGCGGCCTCGACAGCGCCGCCGCCGAGCACGGCGAGGGCGGCCGCGGCCAGCAGGCCACGCCGGGACCGGTTCACTCGGTGGTGCCCGGCATGGGCCGGCAGATCATCGGGTCGTCCTTCGAGACGAGGAAGTGGGCGGCCTTGGCGAACCCGCCGTCGGGATGCACGGCGAAGACGCTGAAGAAGATGCGGCTGTTCTCCGGCATCCTGTCGGGCGCGATGACCAGCGTGTATTCCTTCGGCGAGCCGTCCGGCCAGTCGACCCGCTCGGTCCAGGAGACCTGGTTGGCCCCGGGGAGCTGCCTGCCCTTCGGCACGCAGATGACGTTGGCCTTGACGACGGCGGGGACGCCCGCGTCATCCAACGCCTTGGCCAGGGCGGCGGGGTCCAGGATCTGCTTGTAGTGCAGGGTCAGCTTCACCGTGCGGTCCGACTGCTTGACCAGCGTGAACGCCGCCGGCTGGAGCGCCGCCGCTTGGCCGGCCGGATGCTGGGCGGCCAGCGGGAGCGCCAGCGCGAACGCGGCCACGGCCGCGGCACCACCGCCGGCGGCCAGGCCCAGCAGGGTGCGCTTGCGGCGGCGGGCCCGGCCGCGCTGCTCGATCGCCTCGATCGGACGATCCATCCGTACGCCGGAGAGGGTCTGTCTCACCGCGTCCAGCACCTCGTCGTCGCTCACGATCCGACCTCCTGACGGGCGGCGGGCACGAACTGCGCCCGCAGGGTGGCGGTGGCACGAGACAGGTGGACGGCGACGGTGGCCGCGGAGATGCCCAGCACCTCGGCCACGGTCCGGGTGTCCAGGTCGAGCCAGACGCGCAGCACGATCACCTCGCGCTGCCGCCGCGGCAACCGGCGGATGGCGGCCAGCAGGGCGCCGTCGACGCCGAGGCCCTCGTCGGCGTGGTGCACCCGGTCGTGGCCGTCGAGGGCCACCTCCCGCCGGTGCCGCCGCCACCACGACACCCGCATGTTGAGGGCGGTGCGCACCACCCATGCCGCCGGTGCCGGATGCCGGCTCACCTTGGGCCAGGCCGCCCAGGCCCGCGCGAACGCCTCCGCGACCAGGTCCTCGGCCAACGCGCGCTCGCCCGTGCCGGCCAGCACGGCGCGCAGGCAGTTGTCCCGGGAACGCTGGTAGAAGTCGGCGAAGCCCGCCCGGTCTCGTTCCACACCCGCTTTACGCACCAGCGCCCCGAACCATTTACCGCGAGCCGAAGAAATCTCGGGTCGCACCGTACACACCCTGGTGGTGGCCCTCAGCGCACGGCACTGACCGCCAGGCCGGCCGCCGCGACGACGAGGACGACGTCGATGAGCAGGTCGTAGCGCCGGCCGCTGACATTCCGCAGGATCCGCCGCGCGAGGAAGGACCCGACCAGGAGGGCGCCGCCGATGACGACGCCCTTGGTGAGCACGTCGGTGCCGAGCACCCCGGCGTCGCCGAACGTGGCCAGCTTGCTGGCATAGAGCAGCAGGGCGCTGGCGGCCTCGGAGCCGAGGAAGGCGCCGCCGGTCAGCCCGTAGCCGGTGAAGACCGGCACGCTGAGCGGCCCGGTCGACAGGACCATGCCGGTCAGGAAACCCACGCCCGCTCCGGCGGCGGCCAGGTGCCACAGCCGCAGCCGCCACCGCCGTCGGGCCGCGAGCCGGCGCAGCGGAATCGTCGCGACGAAGAACGCGGCCAGGCACCCGTCCACGACCCGGGGCGGGATGGTCAGCAGCGTGTGCGCGCCCAGCATCGCCGCCGGTATCCCGGGCAGCGCGTAGGCGACGACCGGTGGCCAGGCGATCCGGCCCCACCAGGCGACCACCCGGCCGACGTTGCCCATGACCGCGGCCACGGCCATGACCGGGACGGCGGCCCGTGGGCCGTAACAGAGGACGAGGGCCGGCAGCAGCACCATCGAGGACCCGGTGCCCACGACGCCGCCGAGCACGCCGGCCAGCAGGGCGAGAGCGAAGAGGAGGACAAGGACGAGCACGTGCGGGACCACCTCACGCCGGTGCGGGCGCACCGGTAGGGGATCCTCAAGGCTTTTGTCCCGTTAGATGACCGCGTCCGCTCTGGTGGGACACGGTGGCGCCGCTCGGACCAGGCGTGCCCGGCCCGCATCGACCGAGCACCGGAACCCTAGGCGCTGTCGTCGGGCACCCTAGTGGGCGCGGGGACGCGCCGGCCCGGCGGGGTCAGGGCGGCCAGGATCGTCGCGGAGATGAGATCGGCCGCGTCGGTGGCGTCGAGGCGGCCGGCGTTGATCTCGTCGGCGGCGCCGTGCATCACGTTCTGTATCACGCTGATCAGCCACGGGTTGGGCAGGTCGGTGCGGAAGACCCCGGCGGCCTGGCCGCGTTCGAGCAGGCCCAGCATGCGGTCGGCCGGTTCGGAATGCAGGCTGCGGATGCGACCGGGGGGCAGGGTCTGCTGCGCCGCGAGGAGCAGGGACCGGAACCGGTTGACCAACTGCCAACTGGCCTCGACCAGGCGGGTCAATGCCGCGCGGGGCTCGCCGTCGAGGTCGACCGCGTCGAGGAGTGCGGCGCCGTCGGCGATGGCGCGGACCGCGGCGGCGTCGACGAGGTCGGCCCGCGACGGGAAGTGCCCGTAGAGGGTGACCCGGCCGACGCCGGCGGCTTTGGCGATCTCGTTGACGCTCGCGTCGGGGTCGCGGCTCAGGCAGTCGACGGCGGCCGCCGTGATGGCGTCGATGTTGCGCTGCGCGTCGGCCCGCACCGGACACCTTCTCTCTTGTTGAACACCGCTGTACGAGTTACTGTAGCCGAAGTGAAGTCGTACAGCAGTGTTCAGGTTATGGAGGGTCCATGTCCGTCGATCCGCGCCGCTGGCGATCGCTCGCGCTGCTCGGCACGGCCCAGTTCATGCTCGTCCTCGACGTCACCGTGGTGGCGATCGCGCTGCCCCGGATGGGCGAGGATCTTGACCTGAGTCGCGGCACGCTGACCTGGGTGGTCAGCGCCTACACGCTGATGTTCGGCGGCCTGATGCTGCTGGGCGGCCGCTCGGCGGACCTGTTCGGCGCGCGGCGACTGGTGCTCACGGGCCTGCTCGTGTTCACCGCCGCGTCGCTGGTCACCGGCCTGGCCGGGTCGGCGTCGATGCTGCTGGCCGGCCGGGTGGCCCAGGGCATCGGCGCGGCGATGCTGTCGCCGGCGGCGCTGTCGATGGTGACCAGGTTGTTCCAGGGCCCGGAACTCAACAAGGCGCTCGGGGTGTGGTCGGGTCTCGGTGGTGGTGGCGCCGCGATCGGCGTGCTGCTCGGCGGCCTGCTGACGGCCGGGCCGGGCTGGCAGTGGGTGTTCTACGTGAACGTGCCGATCGGGCTGCTGGTGGCCGCGGCGCTGAGCCGGTCGCTGCCGGCCGACGTGCCGGTGCGCGACCGGCCGCGCCTGGACGTGCCGGGCGCGCTGCTCGTCACCGCCGGCACCGGATCGGCGATCTGGGCCCTGATCAACGCCGGAGACCGGGGTTGGGATTCGGCCGGCACGCTGGGTGCGTTCGCCTTGGCGGCCGGGCTCTACGCCGGGTTCGCGGTGCTGCAGCGAAGCGTCCGGGCGCCGCTGATGGATCCGCGGATCCTCACCCGCCGCCCGGTCGTCGCCGGGACATTCATGATCCTGGTCGCCACCGCGCTGATGATCAGCGTCTTCTTCCTGGGCTCGTTCTACCTGCAACACCTGCGGGGGTACGGTGCGCTCCACACCGGACTGTTGTTCCTGCCGGTGGCGGTGGCCACCATCGTCGGGGCACACACGGCCGGTCAGCTCGTGGGGCACCTCGGCCAGCGGGCGGTGGCGGTGGCCGGGCTCGCGGTGGCCGGTGTGGGCACCGCGGTTCCGGCCCTCTGGACCGGAGCGGCGGCCCTGGTGGCGGGCATCAGCGTCGCCGGCGCGGGCGTCGGCGCCACCTTCGTGGCGGCGTCCACCACCGCGCTGGCCCGGGCGGAACCCCACGAAGCCGGTGTGGCGTCCGGGATCCTGAGCACCTTCCACGAATTCGGCGCGTCGATCGGTGTCGCCGTGGTCTCCAGCATCGCCGCGGCCAGCATCGCCGGCACGACCGGCGCCGGGTTCACCGACGCCTTCACCTTCGCCGCCATCACGGCGGCGGCAGCCGCCATCCTCAGCGCGGTGATCGTTCCCGCCCGAACGACATCGGACGAGCCCGACCACGACCGTCCCCGGGTGGCGATGCACTGAGCGGCGCGGGTGCCGCCGGCGGTGAGCTGGGGCTGGCGCCGCGGGCCGGGTCGGCCGGCGCCGGGCCGGTCACTTCAGGCCGGCGGCCATCGCGGTGAGCAGTTCGCCGTCGGCCGAGTCGCCCGCGAGTTCCCAGGCGAAGGCGCCACCCAGACCCGTGCGCCGGGCGTACGCCATCTTGGTGCTGATCGTCTCGGGGGTGTCATACGACCACCACTCGTCGCCGCAGGCCGCGTAGGCCGTGCCGCCGACCCTGCCGGTGGGTGGGCAGGTCTCGCGCAGCACCCGGTAGTCGCGCGGCCGGGGCAGCCCCGACGCGGTCGCTCCGGGCTCGGCCCCGGAGACGCCGGTCCAGCCGCGGCCGTAGAAGCCGACGCCGAGCAGCAGCTTGCGGGCCGGGATGCCCAGCGAGGTGTACGCCCCGATCGCCGCCGACGCCGTCGCATCCGGGCGGGGAATACCCGGATAACCGGTCAACGGTGAGTGCGGCGCGGTCGGGCCCTTCGGCGAACCGGTACCGAAATAGTCGTAGGTCATCACCATCGCCCAGTCCAGCGGTGCGACCGCGCGGGCATAGTCGGCCTTCCCGGCCGTGCTGGCGTCACCGGTGACCGCCGCCGTCACCAGGCGGTCGGGGCCGAACGCCGCCCGCAGCGCCCCGGTGAGCCGGGCCAGCGCGCCCGGCCCGCTGGTGTCGCACGTGCGACCGCACGCGTTCGGGTATTCCCAGTCGATGTCGATGCCGTCGAACACACCGGTCCAACGTGGATCGTCGAGCAGGGCGCGGCACGAGGCGGCGAACGCGGCGGGATCGCGGGCGGCGGCGGTGAACCCGGCGGAGCCGTTCCAGCCGCCGAACGACCAGAGCACCTTCAGCTCGGGGTGGCGAGTCTTCACCTCGCGGAGTTGGGTGATCGCGCGGTCGTGGCCGGCGGGGGCGGTGCACCGGCCGCCGGCGACGCCGCCGAACGCGTACACCAGGTGGGTGAGCAGGTCGGCGTGGTGGTCGAGGTCGTCGACCGTCTTCCAGCCGGTCAGATAGCCGGCCACCAGCGGGGCGAGGGCCGGGGCCTGCGCCGGCCGGGCGGCGGGCGGCGGTTGGTCGACGCCGCAGGCGGTCACGGCGCCGAGGAGCGTGATGAGGAGCGCCGCGCGAACCGTCCACCTGCGACCGGGGTGGGATGGCATCCGCCCAGGCTAAGCGGCGCCGGCCCGGCCGGCACGGTGTCAGTCGTGTTCCGGCGCGTTGGTGAGCTGATGATCCGCCGCGGAGAGGACCTCGGCGACGAGTCGCTTGACGTGCCCGCCGCGGGCCCGGTAGAGGACCCGGCGGCCGTCGCGTCGGCTGCTGACCAGGCCCGCGAGCAGCAGCTTGCCGAGGTGCTGCGAGACGGCGGGCCGGGCCGCCCGCACCTCGGCGGCGAGGGAGCCGACGTCGCGCTCGGCACCGTCGTGCAGCAACCAGAGCAGGCGCAGGCGGGTCGGCTCGGCGAGCATCCGCAGCGCCACCACCGCGGCCTCGAACTGGGCGTCGCTGGGCAGTTCGTGGCTTGCGTACATGTGCACAGATTCTGCGGGACGGCCGGAGCCTGGCGTCCACCGACCGGCTGTTGCCCATCGTTGGCTGTTGCAGCGTTGTCGCGTGCGTACATGAGCACGTATTCTGCTGAGGTGAGCGCAGACGGGCACGAGCACGAACACGAGCACGAGCACCAGCACCGGCCCGGCGGCTGGCATCGGCTCAAGCACGCCCTGACGCCGCACTCGCACGACTCGGCCGGCAAGGTCGACTCCGCGATGGAGTCGTCCCGCGAGGGTCTGCGTGCCCTGTGGATCTCGCTGCTCGTGCTGGGGGTCACCGCCGCCGTCCAGGTCGTGATCGTGCTGTTCTCCGGCTCGGTCGCGCTGCTCGGCGACACGCTGCACAACGTGGCCGACGCGCTGACCGCCGTGCCGCTCGGCGTGGCGTTCCTGGTCGGCCGGCGGGCGGCGACCCGGGCCTACACCTATGGCTTCGGTCGGGCCGAGGACCTGGCCGGCATCGTCATCATCCTGGTGATCGCGGCCTCGGCCGCGCTGGCCGGCTGGACCGCGGTCGTCCGCCTCCTGGACCCGCAGCCGATGACACACATTCCCTGGGTCGCCGCCGCCGGCGTGGTCGGTTTCGCCGGCAACGAACTGGTCGCGCGCTACCGGATCGCCGTCGGCCGGCGGATCGGGTCGGCGGCGCTGGTGGCCGACGGCCTGCACGCCCGCACAGACGGGTTCACCTCGCTCGCGGTGGTGGTCGCGGCCGCCGGCGCCTTCGTCGGCTGGCAGTGGGCCGACCCGGCGGTCGGCCTGGCCATCACGGTCGCGATCCTGTTCGTTCTCAAGGACGCCGCCCGCGAGATCTACCGCCGGCTGATGGACGCGGTCGACCCGGCGCTGATCGACGCCGCCGACGCCTGCCTGCGCCGCGTCGCCGGGGTGCGCGACGTCAGCCGGATCCGGATGCGCTGGATCGGTCACCGCCTGCACGCCGAGGCCGACATCGTGGTGGCCGCCGACCTGAGCCTGATCCAGGCGCACGAGGTCGCCGCCGACGCGGAGCACCAACTGACCCACCACGTGCCGCGGCTGACCGCGGCGACCGTCCACACCGACCCGGCCTGTCACGTCGGCCCCGATGTGCACGCCGGTCTTTCGCACCGGCGCCAACTGACGGGTACATAGGACGTCGCGGAAACGCTAAGCTGCGCGCGCGGGTCTGGAACTACTGGCTGGGTGGCAAGGACAACTTCGCCGTCGACCGGGAGGCGGGCGACCGGGTCCGCGCGGTGTTCCCGGCGATCGTCGACAACGCCCGCGCGCAGCGCGCGTTCCTGCGGCGCGCGGTGCGCCACCTGGCCGCCGACCGGGGAGTGCGGCAGTTCCTCGACCTCGGCACCGGGCTACCCACGGCCGACAACACCCACGAGATCGCCCAGTCGGTCGCGCCGGAGTCGCGGATCGTCTACGTCGACAACGACCCGCTGGTGCTGGTGCACGCCCGCGCGCTGCTGACCAGCAGCCCGGAAGGCATCACCGACTACATCGACGCCGACGTGCGCGACACCGACCGGGTGCTCACCGCCGGGTGCTCGACTTCGACCGGCCGATCGCGGTCCTCATGCTCGGCATCCTGGGCAAAATCCCGTCGTACGACGATGCCTGCTCGGTCGTGGCCCGGTTCGTCGAGGCGGTCCCCTCCGGCAGCTTCGTGGTGATCAACGACGGCACCGACAGCAGCGACGAGATCACCAAAGGCGCCAGCGCCGGTGCGCAGAACTACGCCCTGCGCCGGCCTGAGCAGATCGCCCACTATTTCGAAGGCCTCGAGCTGGAAGAACCCGGCGTGGTGCCGACGACCCGGTGGCGGCACGAGCCCGAGGGCGACCCGCTCGACGGCTACTGCGCGGTGGCGCGCAAGCCCTGACGGTCAGAAGGCGCCGTTGGCGTGCGGCAGGTCGTCCCGGATCTCCGGCGTGACGTCCCAGTGCTCGACGAGCTTGCCGCCCGCCACCCGGTAGAGGTCGTAGAACGCGGTCGGCCGGCCGCCGAAGGTGCCCTCGGCCGCGGTCAGCACGAAGTTGCCCTCGGCGACCACCAGGTGCACCTTGTCGTAGCGGACGGTGTCGCCCATCCGCGCGAACGCGCTCGTCAGCCCGTCGAGGCCGTCGCCGATCGCGGGGTTGTGCTGCAGATACCGCTCGGTGCTGATGAAGTGGCCGACCGCGTCCATCCGGCCGTCCTTGAAGACGGTCTCGACGAACCCGACGACCAGGTCACGGTTGGCTTCGGTGGCGCCGAGGTCGGTGACCTCGGTCGGCCCGTCGGTCTGTGAACGGCCCGAGACCGTCGTGCGGACCAGCGGCGTCAGGGCGTCCCAGTGTTCGGCCCGCTTGCCGTCGACGACGCGGAAGACGTCGAAGGCGACCAGGGGATCGGGTCCCCAGCCGGTGTAGATGCCGTGCAGGGCGACCAGGTCGCCGTCGGCGATGACGCGGTGCAGGTCGTAGCGGAAACCGTCGGGCAGGCTCCGGACCAGGTCGCGCATCCCGTCGCGGCCGTCCGCGGCCATGCTGCTGTGCTGCACGTAGGTGGGGGAGATCCAGCGGTCGACCGCCGCCGGGTCCCGCTCGCCGAACAGTTGCGCGGCCGAGGTCAGCACGACTTGCTTCGCGTCCATTCACCCAGAATCTCAGCGCCGGCCCGGCCAGGTCTTCCATTTCGCCAGGACCGGGGCGAGGGCGCGCTCCTCGTACGCCAGATGCTCGAGCAGGTGATCCGACAAGGCCCGCAGCGCCTCGACGAGCTTGCGCCGCGGCGCGACGTCGTCGCCGCCGAGTTGGCGCGCGGCGCCCTCGACCTGGTCGAGCAGGTCGGCCACGAGCCGATGGTCGGCCGTCAACCTGGCCACCGTGCCACGCAGGTGCGGCGCCGCCCGGACGACCGCCGGGAACAGCCCCTCGTCCTCGTTGTGGTGGTGGCCGTGCACCACCTGGCAGTAGCCGAGGCAGTTGACCCGCAGCTGGAACAGCGGCCCGTTGGACCTGACCCTGGTCAGGCCGGCCCGGACGGCGCCGGCGGGTGCACCGGCGGCCGCCGCGTCGGCCAGCTTCCGGACGGTCGCGAGATCGCGCCGAAGCATGCCGTGCACGGCCTTGAGTTCGTCGAACAGGGGGTTTCGTCCGGTTTTCATCAGGTTCGCGTTTCGTCGTGGGGTGCGCGGCCCAAGCATGCCCGAGCGGCGGGCTTGGTAGTGTCGCGCCCGGACCTGGGTTCAGTCGCGCAGGCCGGACTGACCAAGGAGTCTCGATGCCGCTCACTCCCGCCGACGTCCACAACATGATCTTCGCGAAGACCTCGATCGGCAAGCGGGGATACGACGAGGAGGAGGTCGACGCCTTCCTCGACGATGTCGAACAGGCGCTGGTCGTGCTGATCGAGGAGAACCACCGACTGCGCGGCCAGGTCGGGCGCGGTGGCCCGCCGCCTCCGCCGTCCGCCGGGCGCCGCTCGGCCGAGTTGGACGCGATGACGGCCCAACTCGAGCGGCTCCAGCGGGAGACGGCCGCGGCCGAGCAGGCCGCCCGGGAGATGCGCGGCCGGTTGGAGCAGGCGCACGCGCGCGGCGGCCAGGCGCAGCCCGACGAGCAGGTGTCGCGGGTGCTGACGATGGCCGAGCGGACCGCCGACAAGCACCTCGGCGACGCCCGGCGCGAGGCGGGCGACCTGCTGGCCGACGCCCGCACGACGGCACAGCGGATCACCGAGGAGGCGCTGGCCAGTGCCGAGGCGCTGGAACGCGACGCCCGCCAGCGCCACCAGGCCGCGCTGGCCGACATCAGCGCCAACCGCACCGCGCTGGAGCAGCAGATCGCCGATCTCGGCACGTTGGGCCGGCAATACGAGTCGGCGCTGCGGACGCACGTGGAAAGCCAGATGCGCCAACTCGAGGGCCGTCATTAGATCCCATGTCTAGCCGGCCGTAACGATGGCCGGTCGAGGTCGACCGCGGCCGTTCGCCGCCAGCCATTGACAGAACATCCGATGTCTCGCCAGAATCATCGAGACACTTGGATATCTTTGGCGGCGCGCGGAGGAGAGCACCATGCGGTCAACACTCCGGATCGGCCTGTCGTTGCTCGTGGCGTTGGCGGCGACGGCCGTCGTCCCGCCGGCGCCCGTCGCCGCCACACAGGGCGACAACTACGCCGTCGACGACGCCCTGAGCGGCCCGCGCACCCGCTGGTTCGACGAGGCCCGGTTCGGCATGTTCATCCATTTCGGCACCTACGCCGCCTACCGCGGTCAATACGGCACCTGTCGCGGCGCCGAGTGGATCAAGCGGGAGTGCAACATCCCGTGGAGCGACTACGAGGGCAGGGCCGCCACCTTCAACCCCGCCTCGTTCGACGCGAACGCGATCGTGCGGCTGGCCAAGCAGGCGGGCCAGAAATACATCGTCATCACCGCCAAGCACCACGACGGCTTCGCGATGTGGCCAACCAAGGTCAACCGGTGGAACCTGCGCGACCAGTCCGGCTTCTCCCGTGACCTGCTCCGCGAGCTCAAGGACGCCGCGACCGCCAACGGCATCAAGCTCGGCTTCTACTATTCGATCTGGGACTGGCACGACCCGGACTTCGTCGCGAACTTCCCGGCCTACGTCACCAAGATGAAGGCCCAACTCCAGGAACTGGTCACCAACTACGACCCGGCCCTGCTCTGGTTCGACGGCGAATGGACCGAGACCAACCCGATCAACCCCTGGTCGGCGCAGAACGGCGAGGACCTGGAGCGGTTCGTCCGCGGCATCTCGCCACAGATCGTCACCAACAACCGGATCGGCAAGCGTCGCCCCGTCGACGGCGACTACGGCACCCCGGAGCAGTCGCTCGCTGACGCGCCGCCGTCCGCGCAACTGCAGGAAACGTGCATGACCATCAACAACACCTGGGGGTACGCGGCCTGGGACACCGCCTTCAAGTCCCCGACCGACCTGGTGCGCAACCTGACCCAGTTGACCAGCAACGGGGCCAACCTGCTGCTCAACATCGGCCCGACCGACACCGGCGCGGTCACCGCCGGCCAGTCCAACGCCCTCACCGGCGTCGGCACCTGGATGACGACCAACGGCACCGCCGTCTCCGGCGCGGGCTACACCGGGTTGGTCGACCAGCCGGCCTGGGGCCGGGTCACGCGCAAGGGCAACAGGCTCTACCTGGTCGTCAACACCTGGGCCGGCACGCTGCACCTGCGCCAGCGGTCACCGTTCACGGTCACCGGCGCCCGGGTGCTCGGCAGCACGTCACCGGTGACGGTGCGGGCCGCCGGTGACGGCTACGACTTCCTGCCCAGCGGCGGCACGACCAACGCCATCGCCACCGTCATCGAGGCCGACATCAGCACCCCCGCGCCCGCGGCGGTCGGCACCGGCACGGGTCTGAAAGCGGAGTTCTGGAACAACACCACCTTCGCCGGCGCGCCCGCGGTCACCCGCACCGACTCCACGGTCAACTACGCGTGGCGCTACAGCGGTTCCCCGGCTGCGTCGATCGGCACCGACAACTTCGCCGGCCGCTGGACCGGCTCGATCGAGGCCCGCTACTCCGAGCGGTACACGTTCACCGCGGTCTCCGACGACACGGTCCGGCTGTGGATCGACGGGCAACCCGTCATCGACAACCCGACGCCGCACGGCCCGACCGTCGACCAGGGCAGCGTGACCCTCACCGCCGGCCGCCACGACATCCGGCTCGAACACACCGAGCAGGGCGGCGAGGCCTATCTGAAGCTGATCTGGAACAGCCCCGACACGCCGGTCCAGATCGTGCCGCGCGCACAGCTCTACCCGGCCGCCGGCGTGACGCAGCGGTTCAACGACAACGTGGCCACCTACAGCTCCGGGTGGTCGGTCAGCAGCGGCCGGGGCCTGGGTGACTACAACGACGACGTGCACTACACGACCAGCAACGGCGGTTCGTTCAGCTACCCGTTCACCGGCACCGGCATCGACTACGTGTCGGAGCGCTACTCCGACCAGGGCCTGGTCGACATCTACCTGGACGGCACCCTGGTGTCCACGGTGGACACCACCAGCGCGGTACGCCAGCCGCAGCAGGTCGTCTACGGCGTACGCGGCCTGCCGCAGGGGTCGCACACGCTGCGTGGCGTCAAGCGGTCGGGCACCTACATGCTGGTCGACCGCTTCGACGTCACGACCCAGTAGAAAGCCTGCTGCGGGCGGTCAACAGGGGCACCGCGATCTCGTCGACGATGGCGTCGAGCTTCTCGTCGGTCAGCGACCCCACGATGAGCACCTCGTGCCGAACGAGATCGAGCGCCGGCCCGGCGATGCCGATCGGCAGCGGGGCGTCACCGAGTTCGCCGCGCCGGCGGGCCCGGTCGAGCAACGGGCCGAGCACGTCGGCGCCGCGGGCGAACAGCAGTTCGCGGACCGCCTCGCCGGCCGACGGGTCGAGTTCGGCGAGCAGGCCGAGCAACGTCTGCCGGCCGGCCCTCTCCATCATGGACTGGGCGGTGCGCAGGAACGCCTTCAGGTCGCCGGACAGGCTGCCGGTGTCGGCCGGAACGGTCAGGCCCGGGCGGGCCTCGAGAAACGCGTCCAGGACCATGCCCGCCTTGGTCGGCCAGCGCCGGTAGAGGACCGGCTTGCTGGTGCCGGCCCGCTTCGCGACGCCCTCGTAGGTCGTGCCGGCATAACCGTGCGCGGCGACCTCCGCGCGGACCGCCGCGTGGATGGCGCGCAGGAGCGCCTCGCCGTGTCTCCGTGTCGTCGCTGCCATGCCCGCCTCTAGGGAACGTAACGTTTCTTCCCTGCCCAGCCTACTGTCTAGAGTGGGACGGGTGGCTGTTGAGTTGAAGACGGAACGCCTGACCCTGCGCCCGTGGCGGGTCGACGACGCCGAGGCGGCGCTGCCCGTGTACGGCGCGTCCAACGTCGCCCGGTGGCTGAGTCCGGCGATGGACACCGTCGCCGACGTCGACGCGATGCGCCTGGTCATCCAGCAGTGGATCGGCGAGGACGCGCGGCTGACGTCGCCGGCCGGTCGCTGGGCGATCGAGCAGACCGACGACCACCGGCTGGTCGGCGGGGCCGTGCTCCTGCCGCTGCCACCCCGCGGCGAAGACCTGGAGATGGGCTGGCAGCTGCACCCCGACCAGTGGGGTAAGGGGTACGCGGCCGAAGCGGGCCGAGCGGTCGCGCGCTGGGCGTTCGACGAGGGCTACGACGAGGTGCTCGCGGTCGCCCGGCCCGCGAACACCCGCGCGCAGGCGACCGCCCGGCGGATCGGCATGGAGTGGGTCGGCGAGACGGAGAAGTATTACGACCTGCGCCTGCAGGTCTTCCGGCTGCGCCCGTCAGACCTGGCTCAGCCGGCGCCGTAACAGACGAAGCCGGCCGCGGCCGGGTCGCTGGGCAGCAGTTCCTGCTGGGCCCGCGCGAGAGCCTCGGCCGGCCCGGCTCCCGCCCGCAGGTGGCGGTGCATCCGCAGCATCAGCGGCCGGGTCGCCTCGTCGGGGACCGGCACGACGGCCGCGACCAGTGCCGTGGCGCCCATCCCGAGCAGCGCCGCGGCCAGGCCGAGCAACTCGTCGCCGGGCCGGATCGCCTGCAGGCCCGAGTCGCACGCGGAGAGCACCACGTGCCGCGGTGGCCGGCGCAGCCGCTCCAGGTCGTAGACCGTGAGCGGCCCGTCGACCAGCCGCAGCGCCGAGAACAGGGGATTGTCGGCCCGGAACGACCCGTGTGCGGCCAGGTGCGCGAGCCCGGCACCGTCGAGCGCGGCGAGCACCGACTCCACGTCGGCCGACCGCCCCGTGAACCGCCGGGCGCCCGGCGTGGCCCGGGCCAGCGCGGTCACCTCGGCGGTCGCGTGCGGCAGGCCGGGTCCCGCGACGAACACCGCCCGCCCAGCCGCTTCGCTCGCTCCGGCGGTCGCCGCGCGGTGCCAGAGGGTGGCGGACGGAGCGACGCAGACCGGGCGGCCGGCCAACGACGGAAGCGCCGGCCAGGGTAGTGCGTGCAACGCGCCGGTCGGCACGATGACCAGCGGACCGTCGAGCCGCAGCGGGTGCAGCAGAAGCGCGTCGAGCTGCTTGGCCTTGTGCTCGGCCAGCGTGGCGGCGGCCGCGGCGGTGCGGCTGGCGTGCGCGAGGCGGCGCAGGCCGTGCCGCAGCGCCGCGAGGTGGTTCTCGGCCTCGGCGACCTCCGCCAGGCGGTGCAGCGTGACCCGGCCGCCGGTGACCACCGCCGCGTGCAGCACGCCGTCGAGGGCGAGATATTCCACCAGCGCCGCCGGGCCCAGCGCCGCGCGCAGGGCGCCCGGGTGGACCGGCTCGTGGGTGCCGACCCAGGTCGTGCCGCCGGCGCGGCGGGCCCGGCGGCGTACCGCGTCCTCCATGGCCGCCTGGCGACGAAGCAGCGGCGCCGGGTCGTCGCCGCCCGCGACGGCGGCGGCGTGTCCGGCGACCGCCTGCCGCAACTCGGCGAGGTCGTGTGCGAAGGCCTGATCGTCGGAGGGGCGCACCGGCGGCAGCACGGCGGCGCGGGCCCGGAAGCGTTCGGTCCACGCCAGCACCGCGCGGGCGTCGCCGCGGCCGAGGGCGAGCCGGACGCCGAGGTCGGCCAACTCGCCGCCGTGTCCGGAGGCGTGCACCCGCAACTCGGTCGCGCCGAGGTTGGCCCGGAAGTCGTCGAGCACCCGGAGCCCGGCGCGCAGCGACCGCTCGGCACCGGCCCCGTCGCCCTCGGCCAGGTGCAGCAACGCCTGCGCGTGGTGGACCCGGGCCCGCAGTTCGGCGGTGCGGTGCCGGCCGGCCACGCCCGCGGCGAGCCCGCGCACGGCGGCCAGCTCACGCCGGGCCACCGCGGTGCGGCCACGGTCGAGGGCGGCCCGTGCGACCACCAGGCGGGCGTCGACGGCCTCGACCAGCCAGCCCGCGGCGACGAGCGCGGCGGCCACCCGCCGCCCGGACCGGATCACGTGTGCGGTGGATTCGGTGGCCGGTGCCGCCCGGAAGGCCAGGTAGCCGGCCAGGGCCGCCCAGGCCGGGCGCTGCTGCCGCCGGGCCGCGCGGCGCGCCAGCGACGCCTGGGCCACCGCCGTGCTCCGGTCGCCGGACAGCAGCGCCGCCCGGGCCAGCACCACGCGGGCCTGCACCAGGTCGATCGCGTTGCGCTGGGCGGCGTAGTGCGCGACCGCCTCGGCGGCGGCGCGGCGGGCCTCGGAGACCAGCAGCACCGACAGGAGGATCTCGGCCCGGTCGACCGGGAGCTGATTGGGGTCGCGATGGGACCGCCGGTAGCGCTCGGCCGCCTCGTCGAACGCCGCGAGCGCCGCCGGCACGTCGCCGCGGGCCGCCGCCGCGAGCCCGCGGTTGTGGTAGACCGGCGCGGTCTTGCCGAGGTGGCCGGCCGCGTCGTAGGCCGCCTCCGCGTTGACCAGATCCTCTTCCGCGCCCGCCCAGTCCCGCAGCCGGATCAGGGCCGTGCTGCGGTTGTTGCGGATGTCGCCCTCCAGCACCGGGTCGCCGCCGGCCCGACCGAGGGCGGCCAGCGCCGCGCCGAACCCGTCGGCGGCGGCCGCGAACCGGCCGGCCTCGGTGAGCACGAGGGCCCGCTGCATGAGCAGCCGGGCGTGCGGCACCCCGTGCAGGGCCGGTTCGGCCAGGTCGATCTCGCGCAGGGCCTCGGCGGAGCGGCCGGTCAGGGCCAGCACGTAGGCGATCGAGCCGCGCGCCTCGCCGGCCCGGAACCGCAGCCCGGCCCGGTCGGCGTGGGCGATCGCGGCCCGGAAGTGCGCCTCGGCGGCGTCGAGATCACCGGTGGCCGTGCGCGCCATCCCGAGTGCCCGCTCGGCTATCGCGACCGGCTCGGGGTCGGCGCCGGCGTCGGCCACCGCGCGCGCGGCGAGCCGGCGGGCCCGTATCGGATCGGTATAGGCCACGTCGACCGCCGCCAGTGCGGCCCGGACTGCCTGATCGGTCACCCGGAACGACCCTTCGGATCGGAACGTGTATCAGCGCGCCGCACGTCGCATCCGTATGCCGAAATGGTAGCTGTTCCATCCGATCGGCACCGTCACCGAAGAGGAGCATCCGCATGACGCGCAACCCAGGCGCCGCCACCCTGCCCGAGGTGATCGACAGGACGCTGGAACCACTGATCCCGTCCGCTACCGCCCGCGCCCTCGTCGGCGTGATCGACGCCGGAGTGGTGAGCATCGACGGACCCCACCCGCGGATCTCGGCCTGCCTCGACCGGGTCTCGCTCGTCGACGAGAACCTCGACACTCTGCCCAAGGGCGGCGAGCTGGGCCCGTCCGACGGGCACGGCACGTTCGTGATCGGCCGCATCCTGCAGGAGACCAGCGACGTCCAGATCATGTCGCGGCGCGGCCTGGACGCCGAGGGCTTCGACGCCGACACGATGGTGGCGACCCGCCTCGCGGCCTTCACCGCGCTCGACCCTTCGGTGCGCCCGCAGGTGGTGAACCTGTCGTTCTACGGCGCGGAGACCGAGCCGCCGGAGGGGATCGGCCACGCCCTGCTCGATCTGCTCGACGCCGCACCGGACCTGGTCGTGGTCACCAGCGCCGGCAACCGGTGGACCAGCGTGCCACCGTGGCCGGCGGCGTTCCACCGCGACCTGCTGCGCCACCGTGACCGCCTGGTGGCGGTCGGCGCCGTCGACACCTCGATCCGCTGGTCACCCGACCTGCGCGAACCACCCCGGGCGTCGTTCAGCAACTTCTGGTCGGGCATCCAACTGTGGGCGCCGGGCGTCCGCGTCGTCGGCCCGTACGTGCGTGCCAAGGACGACGCGTACGAGTTCTGCACGGCGGTCTGGAGCGGCACCTCCTTCGCGGCGGCGACGGTGACGGGCGTCCTGGCCCGCGGCGTCCAGTCGGGCGAGCGCGCCCCGGACGTGCTGGCCGACCTGGCGTCACACGGCCCGGTCGTCCTGGCCGCCGACACCGCGTGGGAGTGATGCCCGACCCGACGCGGTCGACTGATCAGAAGCGGCCTGCTCCGGCGGCGCGGGTCATCCGGGGAACGGGCCCCGCGCGGTGACGCCGCCGTCGACGCCGAGGCTCTGGCCGGTCACGTAGGAGGACAGGGGGGAGGCCAGGTAGACGGCCGCCGCGGCGGCGTCGTCCGGCACGCCCAGGCGACGCAGCGGAATCTCGGGGACGTCGGCGGCGGGCTGGTCGGTGTTCGCGACCGCGGTGGCGATGGCGCCGCAGGCGACCACGTTCATCCGGATGCCGTCGCTCGCGTACTCGGCGGCCACGGTCTTGGCCAGGCTGACCAGGCCGGCCTTGGCGGCGCCGTAGCCGGCCTGCATCGGTGCGGCCATCACACCGGTGACCGACCCGACGCTGACGATCGACCCGCCCCGGCCCTGGGCCAGGAACGCCCGGATCGCCGCCCGGGCGGCGCGGGCCACATAACCGAGATTCATCTCGTACGCGAGATCCCAGTCGTCGTCGCTCATCTCGTGCAGCCGCACGGCCGGCACGAACGCGACCTGCCCGCCCACGACGGTGACGAGCGTGTCGAGCCGGCCGAACTCGGCGACCGTCGCACCGACGAACTCGTCGCCGGCCGAGCGCGAGCGCACGTCGCCGGCGAGCGCGAGGGCGCGGGCGCCGGACCCGGTCAACTCGCCCGCGGCATCGCGGGCCCGGCCCAGATCGATGTCGGCGACGGCGACCGCCGCACCGGCCGACGCGAACGCCCGGGAGATCGCTCGCCCGATTCCGCCGCCTCCGCCTCCGATGACCAGTGCGTTCATGCCGTCGAGTGGTCGAGCCCAATTGATCATCGCCCGATCCTCGCACAGACCGTGGGCCCGCCTCAGGTTCGAGGCGGGCCCAGGATCCCGGGGGTGGGTTAGTGGAAGGTGCCGGTGGCGGCCCAGGTGGGTGTGCCGATCCCGGGTCCGCGGCGCAGCCCGCAGTTGGTGAAGGTGGTGCCGGTCGATTCGCAGGTGTGCAGGGTGCCGTCGGCGCCGTAGTACCAGATCAGGTCGTCTTTGCCGTCCCGGTTGTAGTCGCCGACCCCGGCCCAGGTGGGTGTGCCGAGGCCGTCGACGGAGCCGATGGTGGCCAGGGCGGTTCCGGAGAAGGTGAACACGGCCGAGCCTTGCAGCCAGGCGATGTCGTCGCGGTAGCCGTCGCCGTCGAAGTCGCCGACGCCGGCCCAGTCGGGTGTGCCGATCCCGGGGCCGCGGCGCATCGTGCAGTTGGTGAAGGTGGTGCCGGTCGATTCGCAGGTGTGCAGGGTGCCGTCGGGGTAGAACCAGAACAGGTCGTCCTTGCCGTCGTGGGTGTAGTCACCGACCCCGGCCCAGGTGGGTGTGCCCAGGCCGTCGACGGAGCCGATGGTGGCCAGGCCGGTTCCGGAGAAGGTGAACAGGGCCGAGCCCTGCAGCCAGGCGATGTCGTCGCGGTAGCCGTCGCCGTCGAAGTCGCCGACGCCGGCCCAGTCGGGTTTCCCGACCCCGGGGCCGCGGCGCATCGTGCAGTTCGCGAAGGTGGTGCCGGTGGCGTCGCAGGTGTGCAGGGTGCCGTCACCGGCGTAGTACCAGAACAGGTCGTCCTTGCCGTCGTGGGTGTAGTCACCGACCCCGGCCCAGGTCGGTGTCCCGAGCCCGTCGACGGACCCGATCGTCGGGAAACCCGCACCCGCGAACGTGAACACACCCGAACCCTGCATCCACGCGATGTCCGCACCGGATCCGGCC
>NZ_JBFAPI010000025.1:23416-75947 GCF_040676615.1 Asanoa sp. NPDC049573 | reverse complement strand
CCCCGCCCGCCCCCCCCCGCCCCGCCCCCCCCCCCCCCGCGGGGGGGGGGGGGGCCCCCCCCCCCCCCCCCCACGCCGCTCTCAGCTGGCCCGGGCGAGCCCGCGCGTCGGCCGAAGGGCACCGGCCAGCTCGATCGCGTACAACCGGAGCAGGTTGTGGAAGGTGAACCGGTCGCCGGGCAGGCGCTGGAGCAGGTTGACGCCGACCAGCGCGTCGAGCCCGCGCTCCGCGGTGATCGGATCGAGACCCAGCAGCGCGGCGGCGGCCGTCAGCCCGATGAGCGCGCCCGGCGCGAGCGCGAGCAGCCGGAACGCCCGCGCGTCGGGCGGCGCCAGTTGCGCGTAGCTGAGTTGGAAGGTCGCCCGCACGTCCAGGTCGCCCGCGCACAGTTCGTCGAGCCGCAGCCGCCCGTCGGCGAGGCGCCGGGCGAACGCGTCGAGCCGCCAGCCGGGCCGGCTCGCCAGCCGTACCCCCGCGATCCGGACCGCGAGCGGCAGCAGCCCGCACGCCGCGACCAGCGCCGCGGCGGCCTGCGGCTCGGCACCGACCCGGGCAGGGCCGGCCACCGAGCCGAGCAGCTCGACCGCCTCCTCGCAGGAGAGCAGCTCCAGGTCGACCAGCTGGGCGCCGGCCAGGTCGACCAGGCGCCGGCGGCTGGTGACGAGCGCGCCACATCGGCCCGGGCCCGGCAGCAGGTGCCGGACCTGAGCGGCGTCGCGCGCGTCGTCGACCACCACGAGAACCCTCCGGTCGGCCAGCATGCTGCGGTAGAGGCCGGCGCGTTCGGCGACGTCCGCCGGCAGGTCGCCGTCCACCCCGAGCGCGCGCAGCAGGCTGCCCAGCGCCTCGACCGGCGGCAGCGGCGCGGGCCCGGAACCGCGCAGGTCGACGAAGAGCTGCCCGTCGGGGCAGGCGGTGCGGAGCCGCGCCGCGGCCACCGCGGCCAGGGCGGTCTTGCCGGCACCGCCGACCCCCGAGATCGCGCAGACCACCGACCGGTCCAGCATGCGCTGCACCCGGTGGAGCGGTCCGGCCCGGCCGGTGAAGTCGGCGGGCGGGGCGGGCACCTGGAACGGGACGGTCGGGCGCCCGGGGCCGGGCCGCCATTGCTGACGCAGCACCCGTTGCCGGTAGCCGCTCAGCTCGGGGCCGGGGTCGACGCCGAGCTGCTCGGCCAACCGCACCCGGATCCGCTCGTAGGTCTCCAGCGCCTCGGCCTGCCGCCCGGCCGCCGCCAACGCCAGCATGAGGCGGGCGTGCAGCGGCTCGTGCAGCGGATGCCGGTCGGCCAGCGGCCACAGCAGCCGCACCGCCAACTCGTGCTCTCCGCGGGCGCCCGCGACGTCAGCGCGCAGGAGCCCGGCGCTGAGCCGCTCCTCGGACAACGTCACGACGGCGGGGTGTTCGGCCAGGCCGACCAGGTCGGCGAGCGGGTCGCCGCGCCACAGCGCCAGCGCCTGGTCGAGCAACTCCCCGGCCCGCTCGGGTTCGAGCGGAGCCACGCCACGCGCCTCGCGGAGCAGGTCGCCGAAGCGCAGCGCGTCGAGGTGCTCGGCCGAAACCGCCAGCTGGTAGCCACCGGGGACCAGGTTGACCAACCCGGCCGGGCCCAACGCCCGGCGGAGCCGGGAGACGTAGGTCTGCACGAGGTTGACGGCCGAGACGGGCGGGTCCTCGCCCGGCCACAGCAGGTCGATCAGCTCGGCCCGCGGCACGGGCCGGCCGGGGCTCAACGCCAACCGGCCCAGCACCGTACGCGGTCCCGGGCCGCCGAGGTCCGCACCCCACCCGGCATATCGGACGGTCAGCGGTCCCAGGATCTGGATCACCGGCCGGCTCGTGCTGTCGGCGACCCGCGGCGGCGCCGGCCGGGGCGGGAGCACCGGGTGGAGGCTCAACGCGCGGGCGAGCGCCTCGACCGAGCGGGGTTGTGGCCGCTTGGTCCGGCCCTGCTCCAGGTCACGGATGACGGCGACGCTGACCCCCGCCCGGGTGGCCAGTTCCCGCTGCGTCAGACCCGCGTCCTGTCGCTTCAGTCGCAACTGGGTGGCGAAGTTCGTGGACACGTGAAGCAGGTTCTGCCTCGCGACATGAACGATTCTTGATTACACGACCTCGTCGAGTACGGACGTGGTGGTGCGACCGGCCGGCCGGTCGAGGTCGGCCAGCCGCCGGCGCACCTCGGCGACCCGGTCGTGCTCCAGGTCGGAGAGCAGCCGCTCGGCCCGCTGCCATTCGGCGCGGGCGCCCTCGCGGTCGTCGCGGTCGAGCAGGGCAGCGCCGAGGTGGATGTGCGAGGCGGCGAGATAGTAGGGGTCGTCGCCCCGGGTGAAGTATCGGATGGACCGGCGGAAGGCGTCGATGGCCGTGTCGAGCCGCCCCAGGTGTTGGTAGGCGACGCCCAGCGTGTCCCAGGTGGCGGCCCGGACGAGCAGGTAGTCGTGACCCGCGATGGCCGCCAGGGCCAGGTGCCCGTACTCGACGGCCTCCTTGAAGTTCCCCTCGGTGCAGGCCAGGAACGCCAGGGAGTTGAGCGCGGCGCCCTCGCCCAGGCGGCTTCCCGCCATCCGGTTGAGCTCGACCGAGCGCTCGTAGAACTGCCGGGACAGCGCTTTGTCGCCGGTGCGGTGGACCATGATGGCCAGGGTGGTCAGGACGAACGCCTCGCCGTGCAGGTCGCCGATCTCCTGATGGATCCGCCGCGCCTCTTCGGCCGTGCTCCGGGCCAGTTGGGCCTGGCCCATACGGCTGTATGCGACCGCCAGGCCGTGCCGCACGTGCGCCTCGCCGACCCGGTCGCCGGCGCGGACGACCGCGTCGAGCACGAGCCGCCCACCGTCGATCCGGTCGCGCCAGTTGCCCTGTTGCTGCTGGAACTTGCTGAACGACCAGCTCAGGCGCCACGCCACGGAGGGCAGCCCGACGGCCAGCGCGCGCCGGACCGCCGCCGTGAGCACCGGATACTCGGCGGCGAACCAGATGTGGGCGGCCTCGTAGTCAGCGATCGGCACGACCTGCACGCCCGGCGCCGGATCGGGCAGCGTCAGGTAGCCGTAGCTCGGCGTCATCCGGATCCGGGCCGCGTGGCCGACGTGCAGATAGTGGTCGAGCAGGCGTACCTCCGCCGCCTGGCGGTCGTCGTCGTCGACCAGTTCCCGCGCGTACTCCCGGAGCAGGTCGTGCATCGCATAGCGCCCCGGGCGGGTCTCCGAGAGCAGTTGCGCGCCGAGCAGTTCCTGGACCAGCCGCCGGGTCTGCGCCAACGGCAGCGCCGCGAGGCTGGCCGCCGCCGGTACGCTGATGTCGTTGCCGAACTGCGCGCCCAGCAACCGGAACAGGCGCGCGGCCGCCGGGCTGAGCCGGCTCAGCGACCAGGAGAACACCGTCCGCGCGTCGATCGCCGGGTCGTCGCTGGCCAGCGCGTCCAACGTGCTGCCGTCTTCGCGCAGCTCCTCGGCCAGCATGGCCAGCGGCACGTCCGGACGCATCGCGATGCGACTGGCCAACACCGCGAGTGCGAGCGGCAGCCCGGCACAGCGGCCGATCATCTCCCGCAGCGCGCCGGGTTCGCGGGTGGCGCGCTCGGCGCCGACGCGGGCGACGACCAGCCGCAGCGCGTCCGCCTCGTCGAGCAGGTCAAGAGCGATGGTGCGGGCGGCGTACGCGACCAGCAGGCCGGTGAGGCGGTTGCGGCTGGTCACCACGGTCCTGGCGGTCGGTGTGCCGGGCAGCAGCGGGCGCACCTGCTCGGCGTCGCGGGCGTTGTCGAGCACGACCAGCATCCGCCGGCCGGCGATCAGGCTGCGATACAGCGCCGCCCGGTCGTCGAGGTCCTGGGGGATGCGCTGCGACGGCACACCCAGCGCCTCCAGGAAACCGCGCAGCGCCGCGGCCGGCGTGGTCACCGCACCGCCGGCCGAGAAGCCGTGCAGGTCGACGTAGAGCTGCCCGTCCGGGAACCGGTCCGCGGCGGTCCGCGCCCAGCGCACGGCCAGCGAGGTCTTTCCCACGCCCGGCGTGCCGTGCAGAACCGTTATCTCCGACGCCTCGTCGAGCCGGTCGAGCTGTTCGCGGCGCCCGACGAACCCGGCGACACCGACCGGCACCTGGGCGGCCAGCGCGATGACGGGTGCGCCCAGCTCGCCGCGCAGGATCGACCGGTGCAGCTGTTGCAGGCCGCTGCCGGGGTCGACGCCGAGTTCCTCGGCGAGCGTGCGGCGCAGCAGTTCGTAGCGGGCCAGCGCCTCGGGGTCGCGCCCGGCCGCGTGCAGGGCCCGCATGAGCGCGTCGACGACCGGCTCGACCAGCGGATAGCGCTCGGCGAGCCGTTCCAGGGGGCCGAGCGTGGCCGGCCCTCGGCCAAGGCCCAGCTCGAGGCCGGCCCATTGGACCGTGGCGTCGCGGTGCTCGGCCAGCCAGCGCGTCCGGCACGCGTCCGCCCAGGCGCCCTCGACCCCGTCCAGCGGCTCACCGGTCCACAGCTCGAGGGCTTCGCGCAGCGGCCCGGCCTCGGCGGTCTTCGCCAGCGCGCGGAACCGGTGCAGGTCGACGGCGGCCCCGCCGGTGTCGAGGCGGTAGCCGGCCGGCTGTTTCACCAGCCGGGGCGGGTCGTCGCCGAGCCGCCCGAGCAGGCCGCGCAGCCGGGCGACATAGGTGTGCAGGGCGTTACGCACCTGCGCGGGCGGGTGGTCGCCCCACACGCGGTCGATCAGCGCGTCCGGGCCGACCGTCTGACCGGCGTCGGCCAGCAGGACCGCCAGCACCGTGCGCTGCTTCATCGGGCCCAGTTCGATCCGCCGGTCGCCGTCCCACAACTCGACCGGACCAAGCAGACGAAACCGCATAGACCACTCGACCCCCCCGATCGATCCCCGAGTCCACTGTAGAGCAGTTTTGGTGTGGCGGACGGGCCGACCCTACGCTGACGGCGTGGCATTGACGGCGACCCAGGACCTGCACCGGATCACCTCGATGGGCCCGTACGACCCGGACCGCGAGTTGGAGCCGCCGGTCGACGACCCGCGGGTCGTGCGGGACCTGGTGGCCAACGACGTCGACCACCTGCCGTGGTTCTACAAGCGCTATGCCGCGCCGCTGCCGTCGGTGGCCCTGCCGCGCGACCTGCCGGCCACCGAGGCGCCCGCCGTCGACGTGCTCGCCGGGACGGCCCGCGTACCCCGGGCGGATCTGGACCTGGCGCAGCTGTCCCGGCTGCTGCACCTGTCCGCCGGCGTGACGCGGACGATGGAGCGCCCCTACGGCACCTGGCTGTTCCGGGCGGCCGGCTCCGCCGGTGGTCGGTTCCCCCTGGAGCTCTATGTCGCGGTACCCGCCGGCGGCGCGCTGCCGGCGGGCGTCTTCTGGTACCACCCGCAGGACCACGCCCTGGTGCGCGTCGGCCCGCCGCCGCTGGGGGAGTCGCCGGCCCTGGTCGTGACCGGCATTCCGTGGCGGACCGGCTGGAAGTACCGCGAGCGCGGCTTCCGGCACGTCTACTGGGACGCCGGGACGATGCTCTCCCAGTTCCTCGCCCTGGCCGACTCTGCCGGGATCCCGGCGCACCCGCACACCCGGTTACCGGACGCGGCGGTCGCCGCGCTGGTGGGCGCGGACCGGGTCCACGAGTGGCCGGTGGCCGTGGTCACGTTGGGTGACGGGAAGCCGGCGCTCGGCGCGGGCGGTGCGGCCGCGACCGGTGAGGTCGACGTCGCGCCGATCGAGTTCCCCCTCGTGACGGCCGCGCAGTGGGCCGGCGAGCGGGACGCGCTCGGGCCGGCCTGGGACCGGGGCGCTCCGGTCGACGTGGCCGGCTCGCCGGGCGGGCCGGTCGAGACCGTGATCCTCTCGCGCGGGTCGCAACGCCTGATGGACCCGGATCGGGCCGTGCCTGGCAGTGTGTTGCGCACGTCGTTGGCCGTGGCTCTGCGCGGGATCAGCGTGCCGCACTGGGTCGCGGTGCACAATGTGGACGGAGTCGAGCCTGGCCTCTACCGGTGGCCGGAGCTGTCCAGCCCGGTGCGGTCGGGCGACCTGCGGCCTGAGCTCTACCGGCTGTGTTGCGACCAGAGCCTGGGCAGCGAGGCCGCGTTCGTCGTGTTCTCGACGACGGATATCTCCACGGTGGATGACAATGGCTATCGCGCGGCACAGCTCGCGGCGGGGCTGGTCGAGGGCCGGCTGCATCTGCTGGCGTACGCCCTGGGTGCCAGCGCCTCCGGGATGACCTTCGCCGACACGCTGCTGCCCGACCTGCTGGGCGAGCCGGCCGACGGCCTCCTGTTCACCTGCATCGGCACACCCGAGTACCGCTCCGCCGTCGGCGGCCTTCCCGGCGCGGCCCGGGCCATCCGCCGCGTCGAGCCGCGCTTCTGACGCGAGCGAGGCTGTCGCTGGCGGTGCCAGGCAGGCGCCGACCCGGGCCCCTGCCCTTCACGGTCCTCGATGCGGGAGCCGTTGCCAGGTGACCGTCTGGTCACCTGCTTTGTGGGCGTGGACGACGGCGATCCGGTGCGTCCACCTCTGGCTGGCCGCGCACCGCGTCAGCCGCTGGCCGCCACGGTCCGGTCGAGGACCAGATCGCGGGCGGCGGTGACGCCGACGGCGACGGCGCCGATGCGGACGGCGTCGGCGCCGAGCGTGGACACCTCGATCCGCGGGGGTTGCAGGGCCACGAGGTGGCGTAGGCGGTCCTGGACCGGACCGATCAGCAGGTCGGCGCCCTGCACCCCGACGCCGCCGCCGAGCACGATGAGTTCCAGGTCGAGCACGGCCGTCACCGCGGCGAGCGCGTGCGCGAGGTGGTTGACCTCGACCTCCACCGCCCGCCGGGCGACCGGCTCGCCGGCCCGTGCCGCGTCGAAGACCTCCTTGGCGCTGGTCGCCCCCGCCCAGCCGAGCCGCTGGGCCGCCGCGACGATGCCGTCGGCCGAGGCCACCGTCTCGAACATCCCGCGGCGCGCCGCGGCCGGGTCGTCCTGCAACGGGTCGCCCTCGCCGATCGGGAGGTAGGAGATCTCGCCGGCGCAGCCACGGGAACCGCGGTAGAGCTTGCCGTCGATCACGATGCCCATGCCGGTGCCAGTGCCGATCGACACGTAGGCGAAGTGCGCGACCCCGCGGCCCAGGCCGTAGGTCGCCTCGCCGACCGCGGCCAGGTCGACGTCGTTCTCCACGAGGAACGGCGACGGCGACACCGCCGAGAACCGGTCGACCGCGCCGGGCAGGTCCCAGCCGGGCAGGTTGGGCGCGAGGTGCAGCGCGCCGGTCTCCTTGTCGTGGATGCCGGGTGTGCCGAAGACGGCCAGGGTGACGTCGGCGCGGCCGATCCCGACCTCCGCCGTCAGCCGGTCGGCCAGTCCGGTCACCTGGTCGAGCAGGTCCGCCGGGTTCCGGCTGCCGGACGGGTCGTCGATGCGGGACACGACCGTTCCTGCCAGGTTGGCCAGCACGAGCCGGACGAAGGCCCGTCCGATGTCGACAGCGAGCACCCAGCCCGCCTCCGGGCGGGCCTCGTAGAGCAGCGCGGACCGGCCGGCGGGTCCGGCGCGCAGGCCGACCTCCCGCACCAGACCGGCGCGGCCGAGGTTGGCCAGGGCGACCGAGATCGTGGGTTTGGACAGGCCGGTGGCCTGGGCGAGTTCGGGTCGCGACACCGGGCCCAGCCGGAAGATCTCCCCGAACACCGCCCGCTCGTTCATGACCCGCAACATGCTCGTCGTGCTCGCGGTCTGGTGAGTCGGCACCAGATCACGCTCTCACACGGGTTCGTAAAGGTCCAATACGAATTTCGTTAGAGACCTTGCTAAATGGCTCGGGCAGGGTGCATCCTGCTGGCCTGAACCTCCAACGAGAGGTATGCCATGAGAACTAGATGGTTCGTTGTCCTACTGACGACCTCGTTGCTGGTCGCGGGTTGCGGCTCCGGGTCCGACTCCGATTCCGGTTCCGGTTCCGGCACCCAGGCAGACGACGCGGCGACGATCGCGCTGTTCCTGCCCGAGTCCAAGACCACGCGCTACGAGGCTTTCGACCGGCCGCTGTTCGAGGCCAAGGTCAAGTCGCTCTGCCCCGCCTGCAAGTTGCTCTACAACAACGCCGACCAGGACGCCACCAAACAGCAGCAGCAGTTCGAGGCCGCCCTCGCGCAGGGCGCCGACGTCGTGGTGCTCGACGCCGTCGACGCCGTCGCGGCCGCCTCCCTGGTCAACCAGGCGAAACAGAAGAAGGTGCCGGTCATCGCGTACGACCGGCTGATTTCGAAGATCCCGTACGAGTACTACGTGTCCTTCAACAACGTCCGGGTCGGTGAGGCGCAGGGTCAGGCGCTGCTGGACGCCCTGAACGCCAAGGGGACCACCGACAAGGGCAAGATCGTGATGATCAACGGAGCGCCGACCGACCCGAGTTCCGCGGACTACAAGACCGGCGCGCACAACGTCCTCGACGGCAAGGTCCAGATCGGCCGCGAGTTCGACACGCCCGACTGGAGTCCCGACAAGGCGCAGCAGCAGATGGAGCAGGCCATCACCGCGCTCGGCCGCGACAACATCGTCGGCGTGCTGTCCGCCAACGACGGCATGGCCGGCGGCGCGATCGCCGCCATGAAGCGGGCCGGCTACACCACGCTGCCACCGATCACCGGACAGGACGCCGAGTTGGCCGCCGTGCAGCGGATCCTGACCGGCGAGCAGTACATGACCATCTACCTCGACATTCGCAGCGAGGCCGAGAAGTCGGCGGAGCTGGCGGTCGCGCTGGCCAAGGGCGAGCAGCCGCCGGCGACCACCAAGGTCAACAACGGGGCGACCGACATCCCGTCGTTCCTGCTGGACCCGATCGCGGTGACCGCTGACAAGGTCAAGGACACCATCGTGAAGGACGGCTTCTACAAGCCCAGCGAGATCTGCACCGGCGCCGTGGCCGCCGCCTGCGCCAAGGCGGGAATCCAGTAGATGTTCGCGGCGCGAGGGGTGTCCAAACGGTTCGGTGCGGTGCGCGCGCTCGACGCGGTCGACCTGGACCTGAACGCGGGCGAGGTGGTCGCGCTCGTAGGCGACAACGGCGCCGGCAAGTCGACCCTGATCAAGGTGATCTCCGGCGCGGTGAGCGCGGACGAGGGGCGGCTCGAGCGCGACGGCGTGCCCGTCCAGATCAACAACCCGCATCAGGCCAGGAGCCTCGGCATCTCCACCGTCTACCAGGATCTGGCGCTCTGCGAGAACCTCAACGTCATCGGCAACCTGTTCCTCGGCTCGGAGCGGCGGCGCTGGTCGTTGCTGCGCAAGATCGAGATGGAACGGTCCGCGCGGGCGTTGCTGTCCTCATTGGACGTGCGGATCCAGGACATCCAGGTGCCGGTGGCGATGCTCTCGGGCGGCCAGCGGCAGTCCGTCGCCATCGCCCGGGCGCTGGTGGGCGAACCGTGGCTGGTCATCCTCGACGAGCCGACGGCCGCGCTCGGTGTCGAGCAGACCGCGCAGGTGCTGGATCTGATCCGGCGCCTGCGCGACCGCGGTCTGGCCGTTCTCGTCATCTCGCACAACCTCGCCGACGTCCGCGCCGTGAGCGACCGCACGGTCGTGCTGCGGTTGGGCCGCAACGCCGGCGAGTTCCGAACCGCCGAGACCAGCCCGGAGGCGATCGTGGCCGCAATCACCGGAGCAGCGGCGTGACCGCGTCAGCGAAAGCGAAGGCGATCCGCTGGCCGGGCCGCTCGGCCGAGCGGGCGACCAGGCCCGGCGGCGTCGGGAGTTGGCCGGTCGTGGGCGGGCTGATCGCCATCGCGATCGTGTTCGGTTCGCTCAACGAACAGTTCCTGTCCGCCGAGAACCTCACCAACCTCGCACTGCAACTCGCCGCGACCGGCACGATCTCGCTGGGCATCATCATGGTGCTGCTGCTCGGCGAGATCGACCTGTCGGCCGGGTCGGTCAGCGGGCTGTGCGCGGCGGTCCTGGCCATCGTGCACGTCCGGCACGGCCAGTCCGCGCTCCTCGCCGTCGTCATCGCCCTCGGCCTGGGCGCCGCCATCGGCCTCGTGCACGGGCTGATGTTCACGCAGTTGCGCATGCCGTCGTTCGTGGTGACGCTCGCCGGCCTGATCGGCTGGCAAGGGCTGCTGCTGTACGTGCTGGGCCGCGGCGGCACGATCAACCTCCCGTTCGACGGGGCGATCGCCCGGCTCAGCGACACCTGGCTACCGCCATGGGCGAGCTGGCTGGTCGTCGTGCTCATCGTCGGCGTCGCGGGAACGAGTTCCGTCCTCAACCGGCGGCTGCGCCGCGCCGCCGGCCTGCCGCTGGCGCCGCTGAACCGGATGGTCCTGCGCATCGCCGGGCTCGCCGCACTGCTCTGCGCCGCCGTGCTCGTGCTCAGCGCGGACCGCGGCGTACCGCTGTTGCTGATCATCTTCGGCTCGCTGGTCGTGGCCCTCGACCTGGTGCTGCGCAACACGGTTTTCGGCCAGTGGATCTACGCGATCGGCGGCAACGCGGAGGCGGCCCGGCGCGCCGGTATCCCGGTCACCCGGTTGCGGATCGTCGCGTTCGTGCTCGCGTCCACGTTCGCGGCGTTCGGCGGCCTGCTCGCGGCCAGCCGGCTGGCCGCGGTCAACCAGAGCTCGGGGGGCAGCGACACCCTGCTGATGGCCATCGCCGCCGCGGTCATCGGCGGTGTGTCGCTGTTCGGCGGCCGGGGCCGGCCCTACGCGGCCCTGCTCGGCATCCTGGTGATCCAGTCCATCACGAACGGCATGCTGCTGCTCAACGTGGATTCCTCGATCCGCTTCATGGTCACCGCCATCGTGCTCGCGGCGGCCGTGGCCATCGACTCCTTGTCCCGCCGGGGCACTGAGCAGTGACGGCCGCCCATGTGCTCGGCATCGACTTCGGCGGCACCAAGGTCGCGCTGGCCGCCGCCGACGCGGGATGGTCACCCGCGGTCTCCTCGACCCGGCTGAGGATCCCGACCAGCGGGAGTGCCGAAGAGGTGGTGCGGCGGTCGCTGGAGACGGCCCGGGGCATCGTCGCCGCGCCGGCCGCCGTCGGAGTGTCCACCTTCGGCATCGTGCGCGACGAGCGGATCCGGCTCGCACCCAACGTGCCGGGCTGGGAGGGCATGGAACTGCCGCGGATGCTCCGAGACGAGTACGGCGACACGCCGGTCGTCATCGACAACGACGTCAACGCGGCCGCCGCGGCCGAGCTGCGCTGGGGTGCGCTGCGCGGTGTCGACGTCGGCATCTATCTCAACCTGGGTACGGGTCTCGCGGCGGCACTGGTGGTCGACGGTCGTGTCGTGCGCGGCGCGCACGGAGCGGCCGGCGAGATCGGCTACCTGCTCGACCCCACCCGCGACAACTGCTATGCCGACGGTGACGCGCCGCTGGAGGAGTTGGTCTCCGGCAGCGCGTTGGCCAGCCAGGGTTCGGCTCTGGTGGGCCGGCCGGTGGCCGCAGCGGAACTGTTCACGATCGTCGGCGACGCGCGGGTCGACGCGCTCATCGACGAGGCACTGCGCCGGCTGGCCCAGGCGGTGGCCAACCTGTGCATCACCCTCGACCCGGCGCGCGTGGTCATCGGCGGCGGCATGATGGGCGCCGCCGACCGCATCCTGCCCCGCATCGCCGCCCTGCTTCCCCGGGCGGTGCCCTTCCCGCCACAGCTCGTGCCGGCAACGTTCATCGACGACGCGCCGCTGCTCGGCGCACTGGCCCTGGCTGTCGAAGCGGTCGGCAGCAGTTAGCCCCCATCTGGACCACCCGGTGAAGGAGGGTAACCCCCGATGAATCGAAGATTCACCCTTGCACTGGCCCTACCCGTCGTCCTCGTCAGCTCGCTGCTCACCGCACTACCGGCGACGCCCGGCAGCGCGTCCGCCGCCGCGGAATCGACCGTCGACCTCGCCGGGAAGTGGCAGGTGCGCGACAGCACCACCACCCCCGACACCGGCGAGGTCATCTCGCGGCGCGGCTACTCGCCGCGCGGTTGGCTGCCGGTGCACACCAACGACGCCAACGCGGTCGGCAGCGTGGTCGCCGCGCAACTGCAGAACATCCCGGCGGATGACCGGTGCGGCACCGACAACATCTTCTACGCCGAGAACCTCACGGCGTGCCAGGGCCCGCAGCCCGACGCGCACGGCGCCCCCAACGACCGTTACAACGTGCCGTGGTGGTTCCGCACCGAGTTCAGCGCGCGCGGGGACGCCGACCGGAACGTCATGCTCGAAGTACGCGGGATCATGGGCCAGGCCGACCTGTGGGTCAACGGTGTCCAGCTCGCCACGAAGGACGTCATCCAGGGCTCCGAGCCCGAATACACCTTCGACATCACCGACCTGGTCAACGGCGCCAGCCCCAACGCGCTCGCCTTCAAGATCTACCCCAACGTACCGGGGGAGATGTTGACCCAGGACTTCAACGACTGGACGCAGGCGGCACGCGACCAGAACACCGGCATCAAATACCCGGTCAGGCTGCACACGTCGAACACGTTCCGGTTGGACGACGCGCACGTCGTGCAGGCCAACGCCGCCGACCTGAGCAGCTCCGACCTGACGGTCAAGGGCACCGTGACCAACACGTCGCGGCACGCCCGGACCGCCACCGTCCACGCGACCATCACGGATCCGCAGGGCAAGCACCCGATAGACCTGCGCAGGACGCTCACCCTCAAGGCCGGTGAGTCACGCGACGTCGCGTTCGACCCGGGCACCGACCGCGACCTGCACCTGCGGCACCCCCAGCTGTGGTGGCCCTATCAGATGGGCGGCCAGCCGCTCTACACGTTGTCGATGAGCGTGTCGCTGAACAAGCGGGTGTCGGACTCGGCCACGAAGACGTTCGGGATCCGGACCATCGACACCTGGCTCTCGGCGCCGGGCAGCCAGGCGTACGACGGCTCGCGCTGGTTCGCCGTCAACGGCAAGCCGTTCGTCTTCCGCGGCGGCGGCATGATGGACCAGGACATGTTCCTGCGCTACTCGAGCGACAACGTGGCGCACCAGATCCAGCTCATCAAGTCGATGGGCCTCAACGGCCTGCGGCTCGAGGGCGACGACCAGCCCGACGACTTCTACGAGCAGATGGACCGGGCCGGGCTGCTCATCTACGGCGGCTTCCTGTGCTGCAACTACTGGGAGGAAGCCGAGCGCTGGACGGCGAAGGACCAGGAGACCAACTATCGCACCGCGCTGGCCCTCGGCCGCCAGCAGCGCAACCACCCCAGCGTCGTCTTCTTCAGCTGGAGTGACAACGTCCCGTCGGCCAGCCAGGAAGCCGGCGTGCTGCGCGGCTTCGCGGAGACCGACTTCGACGTTCCGGTGATGGCCTCGGCCGAATACAAGTCGACGCCGACCCTCGGCCCGTCGGGGATGAAGGAAGGCCCCTACAACTGGTTCCCGCCGAGCTACGCCTACAGCCTCAACTGCAAGAGCCGCACCGGCAACGCTCCCTGCACCAGTGGCGATTTCGTCAACCGCGGCGGCGCGTGGGCGTTCCAGACCGAGTCCAGCCCCGGTTCGACCATCCCGACGCAGGACTCGCTCGACCGGTTCATGACGCCGGCCGACCAGAAGCGGATGGTCACCTCGCCCAACCTGGCGCAGTTCAACTCGGGCCGGGGGGAGGAGGACAGCGGCACCAGCTATTCGAGCTTCCAGCACCTCGGCGTGCTCGCGACCGCGATCTGCCACCGCTACGGCACCTGGACGGCCGGGCCGGTCACCTGCCCGACCAACCCGCCCGGCACCACCGACCTCTACAACGACAACCCCAGTGTCGACGACTTCGTACGCAAGGCCCAGGCCATCAACTACGAGACGGTGCGGGCCCAGTTCGAGGCCTACCTCGACCACTCGACCAGAGCCGACTCGCCGTCGACCGGCCTTGTCTACTGGATGATGAACAAGCCGATGCCGAGCCTGCTGTGGAACCTCTACGGCTACGACTTCGACCAGGCCGGCACCTACTTCGGCGCCAAGAAGGCCAACGAGTCCCTGCACGTCTACTACGCCTACCCGGCGCCGGAAGCCGACCCGGGCAACCGCACGGTGGCGGTGTCCAACCTGACCGGTCAGACGCAGAGCGGGCTCTCGGTGACCGCGAAGACCTATGACATGCGCGGCACCGTGCTCACCACGCAGCAGGCGTCCGGCATCACCATGCCCAGCCAGGGCGTGATGAACCAGCTCCTGACCATCCCGAACCCGACCCTGCCCGACGTCGGCGGCACGCCGCAGCGGACGTACTTCCTGGAGCTGACGCTCAACCGGGGAAGCCACGTGGTCGACCGCAACGTCTACTGGCTCTCGACGATCAACGACGTTCCCACCTACACCGGCAACGCGTACCCGAACCTGTCCACCTACGGCGACCTGCGCAACCTGCAGAGCCCGGCGCAGGATCCGGCCAACGGCCTGCTGCCCGACACGACGATCCGGGCCAGCGCGGTCACGCACCGCCAGCCGGGTCTCTCCGACGGGCAGGACACCGCCACCGACGTCACGCTGACCAACACCTCCGACACCGTGGCGTTCATGGTGCGGGTCGACGTGCATCGGCAGCATGGGTCGGACACCCAGGTCAGGCCGGCCAGCTACAGCGACAACTACGTGACGCTGTGGCCGGGACAGTCACAGACCATCACCGAGACGTACGCCGCGGCACAGCTGGACCGGCAGGACCCGGTCGTGACCATCAGCGGTTACAACGTCGCGACCACCACCATCGCCGGCGACTGCCACTGTGTCGCAGCGCGCGGCGCCGAGGACTTCGGCACCGCCAACGGCAACGCGGCGGCCGGGAACGCGACCCCCGGCGCGGCGAACACCCCCCAAACGATGGCAGAACTCAAGCAGCGGGTGACGGTCCAGCCGTGACCCGGCCCCGCTGACGCAGCGGTCCGGGCGGCGACCCGCCGAACGGCGGTCGCCGCCCGGACCGTTCAGCATTCTGTACCTACTGGTATGTACACTGGTGTCATGGACTCGCGACAGCTCCTGGTCGACACCATGAGCGAGCTCATGTGGGAGCGCGGCTACGCCGACACCAGCCCGCGTGACGTCCGCGAACGGTCCGGGGTCGGACAGGGCAGCATGTACCACCACTTTCCGACCAAGCGCGACCTCGGGCTCGCCGCCCTCGAGCGCAACGTCGCCGACCTGCTGCCGGCCGCGTCCGAGCTCGACGGCCCGGGCGACCCGATGGCCCGGCTCGAGGCCTACCTGATGCGCCCGCGCGACGCGCTCAAGGGCTGCAAGGTCGGCCGGATGACCCAGGACCCGCAGGTCCGCGACGACCCGGTGCTGCTCGCCCCGGTGGCCCGGGCCTTCGCCCAGGTCCACGTCAGCTGGGTCAGAGTGCTCCGCGAGGCGGTCGCCGCGGGCCAACTTCGTGACGACCTCGACGCGGAGCAGCTCGCACACATGCTGATGGCCGTGCTCCAGGGCGGCTACGTGCTCGCGATCGCACAGCAGGACCCGCGCCCGTTCGACGACGCCCGGGCCGGCGCCCTCGCCCTGCTCCGGGCGGCGGCACCCCAACCCGAGAACACCAGGAGAAGCTCATGACGGTACGCATCGGCATCAACGGGTTCGGCCGGATCGGGCGCAGCTACCTGCGCGCGGCCCTGGCCAGCGACGCCGACGTCGAGGTGGTCGCGGTCAACGACCTCACCGACGCGCGCACGCTGGCCACCCTGCTCGAATGGGACTCCATCTCCGGCCACCTCGACGGTGTCGCCGTCGACGGCGACGCGATCACGGTGCGGGGCCGGCGCATCACGGTCTTCGCGCAGTCCGACCCGGCCGCCATCGCCTGGGGTGACGCCGGCGCCGACGTGGTCATCGAGTCGACCGGCCACTTCACCGACGGCGTCGCCGCGGCCGCCCACCTCAAGGGCGGCGCGCGGAAGGTCGTCGTCTCGGCGCCGGCGAAGGGCGAGGTCCCCACGGTCGTGCTCGGGGTCAACGACGACCGGCTCGACCCGGACAGCCACGACGTCTTCTCCAACGGCTCGTGCACCACGAACTCGCTGGCCCCGCTGGCGAAGGTGCTCAACGACGCGTTCGGCATCGAATCGGGGCTGATGACCACGATCCACGCCTACACGGGCGACCAGCGGCTGCACGACGCGCCACACTCGGACCTGCGCCGCGCCCGCGCCGCCGCCGTCTCGACCATCCCGACGTCGTCGGGCGCCGCGAAGGCGATCGGCAAGGTGATCCCGGAACTCGACGGCCGGCTCACCGGCGCGGCGCTGCGCGTTCCGGTCCCGGTCGGCTCGATCACCGACCTCACCGTGGTCCTGCGGCGGCGCGCCGGCGTCGACGAGGTCAACGCGGCGTTCCGCGAGGCCGCCGCGTCTGAGCGGCTGCGCCACTATCTGCAGTACTCCGAGGCGCCCCTGGTCTCGGCCGACATCGTCGGCAACCCGTACTCCTCGATCTTCGACGCACCCTTGACCGAGGCGGTCGGCAACCAGGTCAAGGTCCTCGGCTGGTACGACAACGAGTGGGGCTTCGCCAACCGCCTGGTCGAGTTCTCCGAGCGGATCGGAGCGGCGACGGCGGCCTGACGCTCACACCTTCAGCGGGTTGGCGACCTCGAGCTGTCCGTGGTCGACGAGCCAGCGCACCGACTCCAGCACGGCGTCCTCCGGTTCGTAGGCCGGGGCGTAGCCCAGCAGCGCGCGGGCCTTGTCGATGCTGAAGTAGTGGTCGCGGACCAGGTGCTCCCAGCTGAGCTCGGCCGATTCGGCGTCGGTGCCGGCACGGAACTGGTCCCACGTCACCGGGCGCAACCGCGCCTCCTGGCCGAACCAGGACGCGCCGATCTGGGCGTAGCCGCGCACGTTCAGCGCCGACGGCGCCACCACGCTGAAGTCTTCGCCGGCGGCGGCGTCGCGGCGGGCGATCGCGGCCTCGAAGGCCTGTGCCACGTCGTCGGCGTGGACGTGGTGCATGAACTCGGCGCCGATGCCGGGCACATCGATCGGCTCGCCGGCCGACAGCCGGCGCCACACCGTGGGGTCGAGGTTGCCGAGCGGCCCGATCGGGTGCCAGCCGGGGCCGACGATGTGGCCCGGGTGCAGCGAGGTGGTGATCAGGCCGCCGGATCTGGTCTCCGCCCGCAGCATCTCGGCGATGGCGGCCTTCGCGATGCCGTAGCCACCCATCGGCGGCGTTCCGGACGACTCGGTGACCGGCACCTTCACGCTGGGGCCGCTGCGCCAGATCGTGCCGCAGTGCAACAGGTGGCCGGTCTCGCCGCGCAGCCGCTCGACCAGCGCGGTCGCGGATTCGAGGTCGAAGCAGATCAGGTCGACGACCGCGTCCGGTCGAAGGTCGGCCACCCGGTCGGGGAAGGCGCCCGAGCCGTCCTCCCGATCCGCGGTCACCTGCCGGACCTCTTGCCAGGCCGGGTCGTCGACGTAGCCGGATCGCCGGCCGCGGCTGATGTTGACCACCTCGTGACCGCCGCGGACCAGACGGGGGATCAGGAACGTGCCGATGTGGCCGCTGCCACCGATGACGACGACTCTCACGGGGCCAGGCTAATCGGCAAGCCCGGCCAGCGCCGAGCGGGCCTCGTCGGTGGCCGGGTCGTCGTCGCCGAGGAGGTTCCGGCGCGCGGTCAGCACCGTCTGGAAGGCGGCCCGCGCCTCCTCGCGGCGGCCCTGCGCGGCCAGCACCTCGGCGAGCCGGAACCAGGTGTCGTAGGTGCTCGGGTTCTCGTCGCCCAGCGTTCGGCGTTCGCGCTCCAGCACCTCGCGGAACTCGGCTTCGGCCTCGGTCATCCGGCCGGCCCCCTGCAGGTTCAACGCCACCATGTAGCGCGCGATCAGGGTCTGCTCGTCGTCTTCGCCCAGGATCCTGGTCAACGCCTCCGCGATCGCGGACTGCTCGACGAGTGCGGCGGCGTAGTCGCCCTTCACCCGCATTACGTCGGCCCGCCACGAGCGGGTGCTGACCGCCGCGGGGTGGTCGTCGCCGAAGACGCGCGCCCGGGCCTGGAACACCTCGCCCAACTCGGCGATCGCCTCGTCGAACCGGCCCTGCTCGACCAGCACCGAGCAGCGCTCGGCGCGGGCGGTCAGGGTCTCGGGGTCGTCGGGGCCGAAGGCGCGGGCGTGGGTCTCGGCCAGGCTCCGGAACTGCTCCTCCGCCTCGGCCAGCCGGCCCTGCCGGAACCGCAACCAGGCCAGGTCCATTCCGGCGGCCAGGACGCTGGGGTGCTCGTCGCCGAACGCCTGGGTGGCCACCGCGACGAAGCTGGTCAGCTCGGCGTCGGCCGCGTCCCACCGCCCGGCCGCCAGCAGCACCTTGACCAGCCCCGACCTGGCCTCGAACGTGGCCGGATCCGCGTCGCCGTGCAACCGTCGCCGGATCGCCAGCACCTCGCGGTAGGCCTCCTCGGCCTCCGCCCAGCGACCCTGCTCGCTGATCGTCGTGGCCAGGTTGTGCCAGGTGATCAGGGTGTCCGGGTGTTCCGGGCCGTGGATGACCCGTTCCCGGACGAGCACGTCGCGGTAGCCGCTCTCGGCTTCGGCGAAGTCGCCGAGCAGGTGGTGGACCGCGGCCAGTTCGTAGGCCGACAGGACGGTCTCGGGATGGTCGTCGCCGAGAACCCGGAGGCGGGCGTCGCGCACCGCGCGGAACTCGGCCGCGCCCTCCTGCGGCTCGCCGCCCTTGACCAGCGCGCCGGCGAGTTGGTGCTGAACCGCCAGGGTCTGCGGTGCGTCGGCACCGTACGCCTTGACGTGTTGGGCGAGCACCGCGCGGTATTCCTCGGCCGCCTCCCGGTGCCGGCCGAGGTTCTCCAGGATCGAGGCCAGTTCGGCCCGCGACCGGGCCGTCTCGGCGTGGTCGTCTCCCAGGGTGCGGCGGCGTGCGTCGGCGACCGCGCGGTATTCGGGCTCCGCCTCCGCCCACCGGTCCTGGTTGGCCACGACGTAGGCCAGGTTCTGCCAGGTGTCCACAGTGGCCGCATCGTTGTCGCCGAGGACCATCCGCCGGGCCGCCAGCACCGCCCGGTATTCGGCCTCGCCCGCGACCAGGTCGTCCTGATTGGACAGTACGCCGGCCAGGCTGTGCCAGGTCTCCAGCGTGGCCGGGTCGTTCTCGCCGAGGACGCGTCGCCGGGCCTCCAGCACCGCACGGTACTCGGCTTCCGCGGCGGTCAGGTCGCCCTGGTTGTAGAGCGTCCAGGCGACCTCCTGCCGGGCTTCCAGCGTTGCCGGGTCGTCGGCGCCCAGGCTGCCGGTGCGCGCAGCCAGGATCGTCCGGTTCATCGCCTCCGCCTCGTCCCACCGGCCCTGCGCGGCGACCACGCCCGCGAGCCGCTGCAAGGTGATCAGCGTGTTGACGCCGTCGTCGCCGTAGACCCGCCGCTCCTCGCCGAGGACCGCGCGGTATTCCGCCTCGGACTCGCTGTCGCGTCCCTCTACGCCGAGCTGCAGGGCGAGGTGGAACCGGCCGGTCAGGTGGAGCAGATACCGGTCGCCCTCGGTCTCGCCGGCCGGCGGCGCCCACGCGGCGAGCAGGCGTTGCCAGGTCTCGGCGGCGGTGATCACCTCGCCCAGGGTGGCGGCGAGGCCGAACCACGGCGCCCGGCTGTCGACCCGGAAATCGTGCAGCGCCCGCTCCAGCAGGTCGGCCGCCTCCCGGTCGCCGCGCTCGACCGCGACCAGGTGCAGCCGCGCCCAGGCCAGGGCATGCTGCCCGGCGGTGAGCGGTTGGCCCGTCACGATCCCGTAGAGCGCCACGGCGCGGTCCAGCCGGCCCGCCCGCAGATGCAGGTCGCCGAGGGTCAGCTCGGGCATGAACTCGGTGCGGCGGGAGGGGTGGCCGCGCAGTTCGGCGACGGCGGCTTCGAGCTCGGTGAGCTCCGCGAGCGGGTCCGGCTCGGCCCGCACCTCGGCGAGGACCCAGGCCAGCCCCGACTCGACCTCGGGGAACCGGTCGAGATGGGTGATCAGCGAACGGTAGCCGGCGATCGCGTCGCTCCACGCGCGGCGGCTCATCGCGAGCCGGGCGCGCAGCGCCGCCCGGGCCGGCTCGGCCCAGCCCTCGTCTCGCCCGGACCGCGCGATCCGCTCGAGATGGGCCAGGTCGGCCTCCGGGGTGAGCGGCCACAGGGCGTCCGGCAGCCGGGCCGCGCCCGCCGCGGCGATCCGGCCGAACGCCGCGCCGGCGTGCGGATAGCGCCGGGCCAGCATGCCGGCGAGCATCGGCAGGTGGGTGGCGTCCTCGAACGAGCGGCCCTGTTCAGCCCGGCTCAGGGCGATCGCCTCGTCGGCGGCGGCGTCCGCGGAACCGGCCGCCAGCCGGCACAACGCCGCTTCGAAGGTCGCGTCGGTGCTCCAGCTCTGCTCGTCGCCGAGCCCGGCGACGATCTGCGCCGCCCGCTGTGGATCGCCGCCGAGCAGATGCATCCAGACGCTGATGCCCTCCCACGACGTCGCCGACGGTGCACCGGTCAGGGTCTCGTCGAGCGCGTCGAGGTCGCCGACCAGCCAGTTGGCGATCGCCCGCCACCACACGTGGAACGCGCGGTCGCGCTCGTCCGGCGGCACGTCGTCGAGCGCGACGAGGGCGGCCGCCCCGTCGCCGCGCAGCACCTCCAGGCGGGCCCGCGTCTCGCGCATGAGGTTGACGTCGCCGTCGTGCTCGACCAGCGGGACGGCGGCGGCCATCAGGTCGAGCTCGCCGGCGTTGGCCGCGGCGGTCGCCAGCAGGTCGCCGGTGGGTGGATATTGGCCCGGCGGCAGCGGTGGCCTGGTCGCCGCCCAGGTCAGCTCGTTGCGCAGGCCGTAGATCCCGAGCAGGGCGGCGACCGCGCCGAACGTGAAGACCGAAGCCTCGGTGCCGACCGAGAGCGCGTCGAAGCACTGCGTCCAGACCGCGGCCTCGACCACGCGGGACAGCGGATCCGGTGCGAGCCGGGCGTAGTGGAGGCTGATCCGGGCGCGCGTCACGTAGACCCAGCTGGCGTCCGTGGTGGGCAGTTCGAGCCCGATGGCCTCCTCCCACACGTCGAGCGCGCGCCGCAGCCGCTCGCGGTCGATCTTCATCGGCTCGGCCAGCTCGTAGCAGGTCGACTGGAGCGACTCCGCCAGCAGCCAGCGCGAGAGCTGGCTCAGCTCGCCCAGGCCGCGGGCGGCGGTGAGCAGCTGCGCGCACAGGTCCGGTGAGCCCAGGTCGAAGGCCAGTTGGCCGGCACGCTCGTATTCCGCGGCCGACTCCTCGGGCAGCAGCGGCTCCAACAGGAGGGCGCGCAGCCGGCGCGCGGGCAGCTCGACGGGAGCCGGCGCCTGGGGAGTGGCCAGCAGCGCGAGCGCGGTGTCGGCGGCGCGCAGCGCCTCGGCCGGCCGGCGCAGCGCCTGGTTGAGGACGGCCACGAAATAGTGCAGCGCCGGGTCGTCGGTGCGCCGGACGCGGGCGCAGCGCTCGACCCATTCGTCGAGGTCGGGCTGCGGCATCCGGTGCAGGAACCGGGACAGCCGGCGTTCGATGCCGGCCGCGTCCTCTCCGGTCTCGACGATCGCCTGGAAGCGGAGGAACGATAGTCCACTGTGGCCCGGGTGATGGGTCAGCCCCGCGTCGGCCCGCGCCTTCGCCTCCTCGTAGTCGTGCGCCGCGAGGTGGACGCACGCACCGGCGTAGGTCGTCGCGACCGAGTCGGGCGCGCGCCGCTCGGCCTCCAGGAACGACCGCAGGGCACCGTCGAGGTCGTCGTGTTGGAGCAGCACCAGGGCACGCAGCGCGGGTGGCTCGGCGGACCCGTCGCCGGCCCGCTCGGCCGCGTCGAGGTGGCGCAACGCGTCGTCCGGGCGGGCGAGCTGCTCGTAGAGGCGGGCCAGGCGCAACTCGATCTCGGCGGTGAACTCACCGGGCAGCGCCGCGGCGGCCGTCAGCGACCCCACCGCCGCGTCCAGCGCGCGCAGCCGCGACTGGCAGTCGCTGCGGAGGATCAGCAACTCCTGGTCACCGTCGACGATGCCGGCGGCGGAGTCGAGCAGAGCGGTGGCGCTGGCCGGGTCGGTCAGGGCGAGCCGGGCCCGCACCAGGAAGGCCAGCAGCCGGCGGCGGGTCGGCACCGGCGCCGCGGGATCGCCGACGACCGCGGTCCACTGCTCGCCGGTCACCAGGTCGGCGATCGGCCGCAGGGTCGCCGGGCGCAGCAACGGGGTGAGCCGGGGCAGCGCCGGCAGCACCTCGCCGGGCGCCGTCCGACCCTGTTCGAGGGTCGCCCGCAGCGCGCCTTCGCGGTCGCCGCCGGCCAGCAACGCGTCGACGAGCGCGAGGAGCACCTCGCCGATCGGCTTGTCCTCCGGCTCGGCCAGCGCCCGGCCCAATGCCTCGGAGGCCTCGGAGTAGCGGCCGTTGTGCGCCAGCGTCCGGCCGAGCGTCAGCAGGATCGGCACGACCAGCAGGTGCTGCCCGCGGGTCGCGGGTTGCGGGGGAGCCTCAGGCGACAGGCCGGTCACCGCTGGGCCTCCTCCCGGTGAACGCGACGGAATCCGGCCGGTCGGCTCCCGGGCGGTCGACGACCAGTTGCCCGGCGCCCGATCGGTTGTCGGGACCCCTGGGCGCGGTGACCCGGCCTCCGCCGGAGCCGGTGGCCGACGACGGCGACAGCATCGCCGGGCTGAGCAGCGGGCTGGACTCGCGCAGGTAGAGCACGGGCAGGCCGAAGCCGCGGCGGTGCGACTCGTCGGTGATCCCGCTCAGGTAGAGCTGCCGGCGCGCCGCGTGCATCGCGACCTCGATCGGACTGCGGGCCACGAGGTTCTGGTAGAAGGCCCGGGCGAACGTGTTGGCCAGCAGGCTCTTGATCTTGAAGTTCATCGCGACCACGGCCGGGATGTTCTTCTGGGCCAGCGACTGCGCCATTCCGGAGATCACGTGGTACGCGTTGGACGAACTCGCCGCGGACTCGCACGACTGGAGGAACACCAGCCGCAGCGAACTGCCGCTCTCGTTGAGCTGGTTTGCGAGGTCGCGGTCGGCGATCCAGTCGGCGGTCGCGTCGTCGCGCGGAAACGCGACCTGGCCGCGCGGCCCGCCCTCGCGCCCCTCGGAATAACGCCCGTGCGAGATGATGTGCACGACGTGCGGGTCGAACTGCTCGACGCTGTTGAGGAACGACGGCCACGTGGCCTGCACGGCGAGGTCCTCGTCGGGCGGATAGGGCGTGCCGTCGGGCCCGTGGCCCTGACTGAGCACCCGCAGGTCGATGCGGGTCTCGTCGTCGGCGTCGCGCAACTCGAGCATCGTCTCCAGCACCGCTTCGTACTCGATCATGTCGAGGTTGTTGGGGCTGAGCACGACGAACAGCACGCGTAGCGGCGGACCGACCTGGATCGTGCGGGAGGCCACCGCCAGCGGCAGCTTGCGGGTCAGCATGAACTTCTTGCTCTCGCCCAGGAAGAACCCGCTGTCGGGGTCTTGGCTGTCGAGCGGCACGTAGAGGTATTCCCACGGCCACGAGGCGAGTCGCTCGGCGCCGGCACCCATCTCCAGCACCACCCGCAGCAGGCGGCCCCCGCCGCCCTCGGCATCGGCATGGTCGCCCTTGATCGCCCGTCGCAGCAGCGCGCCGGGCCCGCTGCGACCGTGCACGTCGTCGCGCAGCGTCGACGAACCGAACAGGGTCACGAACAGGTGCTCGCCGAGCAGCTTGAGCTCGTGGATCTTCACCAGTTGGTTGCTGCGCAGCAGGTCGACCAGCACATCGATGGTGCGCAGGCGCAGGTCGTCGATGTCGAGCTCGCCCGAGACCTGTTGGCTCGACCCGGCGTGCTGCCACTCCGCGACGACCCGCTGGTCGCGGCCGACCTGGATGATGAACTCCTCGACCGACAGTGCCGTCACGCCGACCGCCGCACGATGGGGGTCAGGTCGTAGCGCGCGGTCGCGCCGACCGGCGCGCCCTGCGCGAAGAAGGTGCGCAGCGCCGCCGGCAACTGCCGGATCATGGCCTGCAGCCCGGCCGGAAAGAAGACGAACCGCCGGTAGGCGCGCATGACCGCCGACATCGTCACGGTCGGCGCGTCGTGGGGGACCTGCACGATGACGATCAGTTGCGGCGGGTCCTCGGTGAAGAACTCGGCGCCGTCGAGCCGCCAGAACACCTTCTCCAGGCCAACGGCGGTGTGGTTGACCCGGGCCTTCGCCATCCGGAACCGCACGGGAACGACGTCGAGCCGCACCGCCGCGCCGACGTCGACGTTCGCCGACGCGCCCGCGGAGCCGCCCGGCAGCGGCAGGTCGCTGGTGCGCACCGAGAAGTGCCCGTCGGCGCCGACGCCCACGTTGAGCTCGACACCGGCCGCGACCAGGGTGTCGAACCGTCTGTTGGGGAGGATGTCGAAGGCCTTCGGCCGGCGCCGCGGGTCGGTCTCGTCGGGGTTGAACTCGAGCCGCATCTCCAGCCGGGTGAACCCCCACCCCTTGCGGGGGAACAGCAGCAGCGGCAGCCGGACCCACCAGAAGGTGAAGCCCTCGTCGAGCGCCGCCTGCCAGGCCGCCGACGTGCGGTCGGCGTTGGGCAGGTCGAGGATCGGCACCGGCAGCACGTCGGGGTAGGCGCCGAACTCGACGGAGTCTTCGGCCAGGCCCCGCAGCAGGTCGCCGAACTGGTCGGTCGTGGTGTCGGCCTCGTGCGGTTCGTCGCGCCCGTCGTGTTCGTCGTGCTCGTCGCCGAGGTGGCCGGACAGGGCGTCGACCCGGCGCGCGGCGTCGAGCACGATGGAGGCTCGCGCGTCGGTCAGCTCGGCGCTGAAGTCAAGGTCGTCGCTTGCCATGGCCACCTGCTCGCTTGAGATCGGCGAGGTTTCAGTATCCACATTGCGTCAACGACGCGGAACCGACCGTAAGAGCGGTCAAGGGGCGACGGCGCCCCGTCGGTGCCGCCCGAGGCGATGGTCGGGCGCCCCGGAACCGGCCGGTGCGGACGCGGCGATCTCGGCGGCGTCCATGTGGATGTCGAACGGCGTACGTCGCTTGTGCAGGTGCCCGGCGAGGTGGTAGGCCGCCAGCCCGAGAATGGCCCAGGCGATCAGCACGACGACGGGCCTGGCGATGGCGACGCCGTCGAAGAAGGAGACGTTGCGCAGCAGGGTCCCGGTGGCGCCGGGAGGCAGGAACTGCCCGAGGGCGCCCCACGGGTGCGGCAGCATCTCCGGCGCGCTGGCCAGGCCGGACAGCGGGTTGCCGAGCAGGATCAGCACCAGCGCCGCGACGGCGATGCCCCGCCCGCGCAACAGCCGCTCGAAGCCCAGCACGAAGTAGCAGGTCCCGGCGATGCCCAGCATGGCGGCGGCGGACGTGGTCCAGTAGTTCTGGTCGAAGGTGCCAAGGGCGAACAGGGTCCCGCTGAGGGTGAACCCGCCGCCGACGGCGAACGCGGCGGCCGCGATCAGGCGCTGCCAAGCGCCGACGATCAGCGCGATGATGCCCATCGCGGCGAGCCAGCCGCCCAGGGCGATCGGCAGTGCCCCGGCCGTCAGGCCCACCCCTTTCGGGTCGTCCGGGCTCAGCGGCCGGATGTCGTGCACGGTCACCGGCAGGTGCATGGCCGTGCCGACTTGTTGCGCGGTCTGGGTGAGGGAGGTCGCCACGGCGGCGCTGGCGGCCGAGGCGGTGTCCAGTGTCAGGCCGCCGTCTTCGACGATGAACGCGCCATACACGTCACGATGCAGGATCTCGTTCTGCGAGGCTTGCTCCGACGCGACGATGCTGACGTCGAACGCGCCGGGAGCCGCTTTGTCCAGCGTCGCCGCGAGTCGCACCGGCGAGGGCCCCGCACCGGCGACGGCGACGGGCACGTGCCGCACGGCGGTGTTGACGCCGGGCAGGGCGAAGGCCGCCAGGAGGATGACCATGACGGCCAGCAGGCCCGCGACGGTCACCGCCATTTTCCTGGCCGTGCTGTGGTCCGTCGGCCTCGGGCCCGATGCGGCGAACAACGCCATGGTCGCACTACCTCCTGTTAGATACGCATCGTATCCAACAGGGCGGGCCCTAAGATACGCAAGGTATCCTACTGTGATGTAGTCGCAGCCGTGTCGGTGGCCACAGGGCTGGGTCGCGGACCGCGTCGCCGGCTGGCCGGTCGAGTTCGGCGAGGAGGCTGAGCAGCGTCTGCCGCCCGACCGGTTCCATCATGGATCGGGCGAGCGGAGGAGGGCTCGGCGGATCCCCGGCCAGGCTGCCGGTGTCGGCCGGCACGACCAGGCCCGGGCTAGTTTCGATGGAGGCGTCCAGCACCAGCGCGGCCGTGAACGCGGCTTGCGGGCCGAGGTACCGTGGGGAGACAAGAAACCAACCGTATCTTGTTCGTCAATTGACCTGCGACGACGGTCACAACTGACTCGGAGGAGTTGAACATGAGGATCGTGGTGTTCGGGGGAACCGGTCTGATCGGCTCGCAGGTGGTGAGCCGGCTGCGCGAGGCGGGCCACGAGGCCGTCGCCCAGTCGCCGTCGACGGGGGTCAACACGGTCACCGGTGACGGAGTCGCCGACGCGGTGGCCGGGGCGGACGCGGTGGTCGACGTGACGAACTCGCCGTCGTTCGCGCCCGACGACGTGCTGGCGTTCTTCCGCGCGTCGACCGGCAACCTGCTCGCCGCGGAGAAGGCGGCCGGGGTCGGGCATCACGTGGCGCTGTCGGTGGTGGGCGCCGACCGCAGCCCGGAAAGCTCCTACCTGCCGGCGAAGGTCGCGCAGGAGAACCTGATCCGGGAGTCCGGCGTGCCCTACACGATCGTGCGCGCGACACAGTTCTTCGAGTTCCTCGCCGGCATCGCCGACACCGCGACCGAGGGCGACACCGTGCGCATCGCGCCGGTCCCCTTCCAGCCGATGGCCTCGGCCGACGTCGCGGCGGCGGTCGCCGACGCGGCGGTCGCGGCACCGGTCAACGGTGCGGTCGAGACGGCCGGGCCCGACCGGCTGCGGTTCGACGAGGTGATCAGGCAGTCCCTGGCCGCCAAGGGCGATCCGCGCCGGGTGGTGGCGGATCCGGCCGCACGCTACTTCGGGCAGACGATGGGCGACGACACGATCGTCCCGGTCGGTGACTACCGCCCGGGCGCGATCCGGCTGGCCGACTGGCAGGCCGCCCAGAGCCGCTAGGACCGGCCGCGACTCAGGTCGCCCCGAAGAGCTTGCGGTGCTCTGTGCTCCAGTCGATCCGCCGGGCGATCTCGTCGAGCGCGCCGCTGTCCTGCCAGCTCAGTTGGGGTTGGTGCCCGGCGGCCGCGAGTCGCCGGGCGCGCTCCAGCACCCGCCGCTGCTGACCGATGACCTCGTCGACGAGCCCGTCGGTCGACGTGAGCCCGTAGGCGGCGGCGAACACCTCGATCCGTTGCCGGCGGTCGGGCGGCGCCGGATGGCGCAGCCACCGCAGGCACTCGCGGTCGTCGCGGAACGGCGCGACGTACTCCAGCGCGTACGCGACGTCGTGGACCGGCCGGTTGGGCCACGCGTAGTCCCAGTCGAGGATGCCGACCGGCCGGCTGCCCTGCCACACCAGGTTCCACGGCCCGAAGTCGCCGTGGCAGACCAGTTCGCCGTCGCCGGGTGCGCCGGTCCGGGCCGCCCAGGTCGCGTCCGGCCGGAAGCCGCGCACCGCGTCGTGATACTCGCGCAGCAGGCGGGCCATGGCGGTCAGGCCTGCCTCGTCGACCACGGGGGCCCACCCGGCCGGGCCGGACTCGCCGGCGAGGTAGGTGAGAACCTCACGGCCGTCATCGTCGACGCCCAGGACCCGCGGCGCGTAGGGGAACCCTACGTCGGCCAGATGCCGCAACAGCTCGTGGATGGCGGGGGACCAGGGATGCATCGGCCGGCGGACCGTATCGCCCACGCGCACGACCCGGCGATGTGGACCGTCCTGCAGCACTTCGTAGCCTGACACACGCCGACGTTAGTCCGTGGCCGGACCAGCAGCGCGGGGTCGGCGCGAGCATCGCCTCGATCGTCAAGCATCGCCGGATCGTGGCGCGGACGTCGCGCGGCGCAGCTCGCGGACGACGCCGTGCTTCTTCAGGGCCCAGGCCAGCCGGCGGGCCGGCCGGTGCCGGAGCAGCAGCAGGACGACCTGCCTGACCAGCGCCACCCGACGCCCGCGGAACTCGTCCTCCGCCACCTTCCAGGCCAGCGCCCGCAGTCCCGGCGACTCGAGGGCGTCGCGGGTCTGCGCCCGGACGGCCGGATCCTCCAGCGCCGAGCGGATCGACGCCGCGAGCCCAGGCCGGTCGGCGAGGCCGTCGGCGATCGCGGCGGCCAGGCTGTGCCGGATGTCGTCGGTCTCGATCAGCAGCAGCACCGCGGCGCGGATCTCCGAGGTCTCCAGCGCCGACCGCAGCAGTTCCATCGCCCGCCGCCGCACCTCGTCGTCGTGGTCGTCGACGGACAGGGCGGCGAGCAGCGACGTCACCTCGTCGAGGTCGATCAGGTGCCGCAGCCCGGCCCGGAAGTCGGGCCGTTCCCACGCGGCCAGCAGCACCTTGACCACATTGCGATCCATGGTCTCGTCTACCCCGTCCGCACCAGAGCCGAAACGGGGCTCCGTATGGGCCTCGACCGCCGATCGGTCAGGGGATACTGACCACGAACGGGCTGTCAACGAACTGGGAGACTGTGATGCCGAATCCCGACTTGAAGCTTGAAGTGATCACGATCCCGGTCTCGGACCCCGACCGGGCCAAGGCGTTCTACGCCGGTCTCGGCTGGCGGCTCGACGCCGACTTCGAGCTTGGCGGGAGCCGGGCCATCCAGTTCACGCCGCCGGGGTCCGAGTGCTCGATCCACTTTGGCATCGGCAGCCCGCCGACGCCGGCCGGGACGCCGCCGGGGCTGTTTCTGATCGTCACCGACATCGTGGCCGCCCGCGACGACCTGATCGCGCGTGGGGTCGAGGTTGGTCCGATCTTCCACAACACCGCCGACGGCACCGCCGAAGGTCCCGACCCCGAGCGCAACAGCTACAACTCGCTGGCCGCGTGGACCGACCCGGACGGCAACGGCTGGCTGCTACAGGAGATCGTCAACCGGCTGCCGGGGCGGGTCGACACCGGGATCACCTCCTACACCTCGGTGACCGACCTGGCCAACGCCATGCGGCGCGCCTCCGAAGCGCACGGCGAGCACGAGAAGCGGACCGGCCAGGAAGACCCGAACTGGCCCGACTGGTACGCCACCTTCATGGCCAGCGAGCAGTCGGGCGCCACCCCGCCAGAGTGATCCACAATCGACTATCATGTGCCCGTGACTGACGAGATCGCCGTGCCGGCGGAGTTGCACGCGGAACGGCCGCATCCGGCGCGGGTCTACGACTTCCTGCTCGGCGGGAAGGACAACTTCGCCGCGGACCGGGCCGCTGCCGAGGCCGGTCTGCGGGCCAACCCGCACAGCCGGATCCCGCCGCGGGAAAACCGGGCCTTCCTGCGCCGGGTCGTCCGCCATCTCGCGGCCGAGGCCGGCATCCGGCAGTTCCTCGACATCGGCACCGGCATCCCGACGGCGCCCAACGTCCATCAGGTCGCGCAGGAGGTGGCGCCGGAGGCCCGGGTCGTCTATGTCGACAACGACCCGATGGTCCTCGCGCACGCCCGGGCCCTGCTGACCAGCGGTCGCCAGGGTCGCACCGCCTATCTCGACGCCGACCTGCGCGACGTCGACGGGCTGCTGGCCTCACCGGAACTCCGCGCGGTGCTCGACCTCGACCAGCCGGTCGGCCTGCTGCTGATCGCGATCATGCACTTCGTCGGCGACGACGACGACCCGTACGCCATCGTCGATCGGCTCATGGCCGCCCTGCCGTCGGGCAGCTACCTCGCGCTGTCGCACCTCACCGGCGACTTCGACCCCGCCGCCTGGGAGGGCGTCGCGGCCGTCTACCGGCGCAGCGGCGTCACCATGCGGGTGCGTTCCAAGCCCGAGATCGAGCGCTTCTTCACCGGCCTCGACCTGGTCGAACCCGGCGTGCGGGTGCTGCCCGCGTGGCGGCCCGACCCCGGCGGCGGCGAACCACCGACCGACACCCAGGTCTCGGTGTACGGGGGCCTCGCGCGCAAGTCATGATGCCGGCGCGACCGGCCGCACCCGCGGGTCGCAGACCCGATAGCTCCCGGCGAGGCTGAGCGCCGCGGTGTTGTCCGGCGGATACACCCGCAGCGTGACCGCGTCGCGCGGCCCCGGGCACTGTTCCACCGTCGAGTTGGCCACGGTGAACAGCGCCGCCGCGCCGTGGGCGAGCCGCACCCGCGGGGTCGGCAGACCGGGTTCCCGGGCGGCGTCCCGCTGCACCTCGTGCCCGGCAGCGTCCAGATAGGACACACCCGGATACCCTTCGAGCGTGCACGCGCCGGCCGCGTCGTTGGTCAGCCGGTAGGTGGTGTAGCTGGTCCCGGCCGCACCCTCGGCACCGGCGGCCGTCAGGGTGAGGTCGCCGGCGGCGCACACGCCACCGCCGCGGCTCGGCGGCGGAGCGGCCGTCGCCGGAGCGGTCACGGTCGTGGCCGGCGCGGGGGCGGCCGGGCCCGGCGTGGTCGGCGTGCCACCCGGTGGCGCCGGCGGCGGGGGTTCGGTGCACGCGGTCAGCGCGGCCGCCGTCACCACACCGACGAGAAGGCAGATCCATCTGCTGCGCATGACCCAAGCATCCGCCGCCGACTCGACCACGTCACCCGGCGCAAGGCCTAACGCGGCGGGCCGCCGAAGTCGCGCGCGTAGTGCTCGCTCAACGGCGGCGTCAGCGTGACGGTCGGAAAGGTGTCGTAGAAGCTCTCGGGGAAGGCCCGGTTCCAGAACCCGACGAGCTCGATCCGGATCAGCACCGTCATATGACCACTGACTACCGTACAACCGACACTAGAGGCGGCCGTACGACACCAGGGTGCGCAGGCTCTCCAGGGTGACGATGCCGCGCCATTCGAGCAGCGCCGCCTCGCCCGGGGGTTGCCAGGTGACCGGCCAGCCGCCGTCCTCCTGCTGGTCGCGCTCCAGGCGGTCGAGGTGGGCCTGGATGACGTCTTCGGTGAACAGGGCGCGCCACGGGCTGTCGGCGGACGAGGCCACGGTCAGCGGGGACAGTCCGTACGCCGAGTCGTCGGGATCGAGCTTGAACCACGACGCGCCCGCGAGGGCGTCGCGCACCTTGGCCGCCGCGGCGCGGGCGCGGTCCTGGTCCGGGGCCTGCGCCAGGAAGCCGAGGACCTCGCTCAGCGCGTGTGCGTCGGTGGGCAGCTCGGCCGTGTCGATCTGCTTCCAGCACCAGGCCGCGGCCGCGTCGATCCACGGGTGCTCGACGCGCAGTTCGTGGAGCCGGCCGACGATGCCGGCGGTGGGGTTGAGGGCCGGCTCGTAGGTCCACTCAGACCAGTGTTCGGCCCGCGGATAGTCCTCGATCACCGGGAAGGCGAGCGGCACGGCCCCGCCGTCGGTGGCGACCGTGGCGAGATAGTCGCACGCGGCGTGCACCAGCGGCAGGTCGACGGTGCGGGCGGTGGCCATCGCGGCAAGCGCGCACTCGACGTCGATGGGCAGGCTGGCCGGGCAGCGCTTGTCGGGCTCGAGCCCGTGCCCGAACCCGCCGTCGTCGTTCGCGTAACCACGCACGGCGTCGACCACGCCCTGGCCCGGCGCGCCCTCGAAACAGGTGGCGAACAGCCGTCGTTCCACCAGCCGCCCGTTACGGCGGAGAAACTCGCGTCCATCGAGGAATCGTGCGGTCATGCCCGCGACGATAGTCATCGGGCCCGCGCGCGGGCTTGAACGAATCGGACCTGTCGAGCCGCACCGGGGGGTTGGTAGCGTCCAGGCATGTCGATCATCGTTCCCGCCGCCGCCACGTCTGACCTGCCATGACGCCGAACCTGCGTCGCTCCGCCCGGGCGATCGTGCTCGACGAGGGCGACCGCGTCCTGCTGTGCCGGTTCGTCTTCCCTCATCCGGCGGTGCCTGGCGAGGCGAAGGGCGTATGCGCGGCACCAGGCGGCGGCATCGAACCCGGCGAGGACCCGTTGACGGCCTTGCGCCGCGAACTTCGCGAGGAGACCGGCCTGACGATCACCATCGACCCACCGCACGTCTGGCACCAGGAGGTTCTCTCCACCGACCACGCGCCGAGGTTCGACGGCATCGTCAACGCTTCCTCGTCCGGGCGAGCCATTTCCAGCCCCGCGGCGAGCTGACCGACGACCAACTCGCCGCCGAGAACCTGGCCGGGTTCCGCTGGTGGCATCTCTCGGAGATCGTCGGCTCTGCCGGCCCCGAGCTGTTTTCGCCGCGCGACCTCGCCACACCGTTGACGGCGCTACTCACCACGGACCCGCCAACCCAGCCCATCCACCTCGGCCGCTGAGCGCCCTACACCGTCAGCACGATCTTTCCGCGCAGCCCGCCCGCCTCGACCAACCGGTGCGCCTCGGCGGCCTCGGTCAGGGGCATCGTCGCCGCGACCCGGGTGCGGAGCGTGCCCGCGGCCAACTGCCCGACCATCGCGGCGAGCACGTCGCGGTCGTGGTGGATGAGCTGGAGCTGCTGGCGGATGCCGCGGCTCGGGTCGATCGGCGGGGTCGGCCGGGTGGTCACCACACCGCCACCGTCCTTGACGGCCGCGGCCGCCGCCTCGCCGAGCGGCACGGCGTCGATCGCGGCCGGCACCGGCCCCAGCGTCGCCAGATCGGTCGACCGGGCGATCACCTCGGCGGCGCCGAGACCGCCGACCCACGCCTCGTCGTCGTGGCTGGCGACGGCGAGCACCCGGTGGCCCCGTTGCGCGGCGAGTTGCGCCGCGAACCCGCCGACCCCGCCGCTGGCCCCGGTGACCAGGACGGTCGACGCGTCGCCCGGCGCCAGCAGCGCGAGTGCCTGGTGTGCGGTGACCGCGTTGAGCGGCAGCGTCGAGGCGGCCGCCACGTCGACCCCGTCCGGGACCGGCACGAGCCAGTCAGCGTCGGCCGCCACCAACTCGGCGTAACCGCCGGGCGTGCCCCGAGTCAGGTACCAGGGGATCATGCCGACAACGCGGTCACCGACCCGGAGATCGGCTACGCCGTCCGCGACGGAGGCCACCTCGCCCGCGATGTCCCACCCGGGCAGGAACGGCGGCGGCACCGGACCGCCGGGAATCATCCCGATCCGGGCCGCGATGTCGGCCGGCTGCACGCAGGCCGCCCGCACCCGCACCACGACCTGCCCCGGGCCTGCCACCGGATCGGGCAACTCGGCCACCCGCAGGCCCTCGGGCCCGCCCAACTCCACAACGATCACGCCCATCACGCGTCGAGTATGGATCGAAGTCGACCATTGAAGGAAGGGGTGTGGCGGTTGGCCGGTGGTTGCTGACATGCTGGTCGGATGTGCAGGAACATCCGGGTGCTGAGCAACTTCGAGCCGCCCGCCACCGAAGACGAGATCGAGGCCGCCGCGCTGCAATACGTGCGTAAGGTCAGCGGCGCGACGAAACCGTCGGCCGCCAACCAGGAGGCGTTCGACGAGGCCGTTCGGGTGGTCGCCGAGGCCACCCGGGCGTTGCTGGAGACGCTGGTGATCAAGGCGCCGCCGCGTGACCGCGAGACTGAGGCCGCCAAGGCCAGGGCGCGGGCCGCCGAGCGTTACGGGCCGCGGGCCACGGCCTCGGCCTGACCGGGCGGCGTGACAGCCGAGGCCGATGGTGCCGGTGCTAACGGCCGTGGTTCGGCGGGCCGGCGTGGTAGGACTGTGCAGGTGCTCTACGAGTCGCGGCACGTGAGTGTCTCCATCGCCCGGTCACCGGCCGAGGTCTACGCGTTCGCCGCCGACCCGGCCAACCTCCCCCGCTGGGCGGCGGGGCTGACCGGGTCGATCGCGAACGTCGACGGCCGCTGGCTCGCCGAGACGCCCGACGGCACCGTCGAGGTGACGTTCGCGCCGGCCAACACCGTCGGGGTGCTCGACCACGACGTGACGTTCCCGTCGGGACAGACGTTCTACAACCCGATGCGGGTGTTTTCCAACGCCGACGGCAGCGAGGTGGTCTTCACCGTCTTCCGGCGCGAGGGAACCACCGCGGAGGCGTTCGCGGCCGACGCCGCCGCCGTGCTCACCGACCTGCGGGAACTCAAGTCGCTTTTGGAATGATGCCTGCTATGGCTTCCGTTTTCTCCATGATCATTGCCGGCGAGATCCCCGGGCGCTTCGTCCATCGCGACGACGAGGTGGTCGCGTTCCTCAGCATCGCGCCGGTGACGCCCGGGCATACGCTGGTCGTGCCGCGCGCCGAGGTTGACGACTGGACCACCCTGGACCCGGCGTTGTGGTCACACGTGATGATGGTCGCCGCGCGGATCGGCGTGGCCGTCAAGACCGCGTTCGACGCGCCGCGGGCGGGCCTGGTGATCGCGGGCTTCGAGGTGCCGCACGCGCACGTGCACGTCTTCCAGACGCGCGGGATGGCCGACTTCGACTTCGCCGACGCCAAGCCGGACGCCCCGGCCGCCGAACTGGATGACGCGCACCGGCGCCTGCTAGCTGTTCTCGGGAGCTAGCGGAGCACGTCGTACGTCAGGTGGGTCGCATGTGGAGAGACGATCACGTCGACCTGGCGCAGCCGCGGTGTCGGCTGGTCGGCGGGGGAGAACAGCGGGGTGCCACCGCCGACCAGGCACGGTGACAGGTGGATCCGCAACTCGTCGGCGAGGCCGAGCAGCACGCTCTGGCGTACGACCTGCGCGCCGCCCATCACCACCGCGGTCTTGTCGCCGGCCTCGGACCGGGCGCGACTCACCGCCTCGGCGATGTCGGTCGCGAAGCTGAACCGCGGGCCGAGCCGCCACGACTTCGGCGGCTCGTGGGTCACGACCACGACCGGCGGGCCACCGGTCGCCTGGTCGGTGCCGGCGCCGTAGCCGAGTTCGTCGGTCCAGCCGTGTGGCCCGTCGACGAAGTCGAACAGCCGGCGGCCCATCACGACCGCCCCGGTCTGGTCGAGGCCGCGGCACAGGATCTCGGAGTCGACCGGATGGCCGGCGAAGACCCACGTGTGGATCGCCTCACCGCCGACGCCCAGGCCGTGCTCGATGTCGGCGCCGGGTGCGGCCACGTAACCATCAAGCGAAATGGAGATGTCTGCGACAACCTTGCCCATATCCCATCAGCCTACGCCGACCTGCGTCGGTTGTGGTGAGCGCTGGGCCGGGATCGCGGGGCGCGGCCGCGGACGGGGCAACAGGCGCATCGCGGGCTTTTCGACATAGCTGTGCAGGGGGAGCGCGACGGCGTAGGAGACGACCAGGAAACCCAGCGCGAGCGGCACCGCCTGCCAGACCGGATAGTCGTGCGACCGGCCGAGGAACGTCATTCCCGTGGTGAGGATCGTGAGATGCACGAGGAAGAAGGCGTACGACGCGTCGCCCAGCCGGGTGAGCACCGGGTGCCGCCACACCGACCGGGCGCCGCTCAGGTCGGCGGTGGCCGCGGCCGGGATCAGCAGTGCCGTCGTGGCCAGCACCGCCGCCGTGTCGCGTACGGGATGCGGCAGCAGGTTGACGATCAGGTAGTTGGCGGCGAACAGCGCCGACGCGAGCGGCAGGCCGGGGCCGCGCCAGGCGCCCGAGCGCACCAGCAGCGCGAGGACGATGCCGAGCGCGAACTCGACCGCCCGGGTGGCCGGCAGGATGTAGCCGAACCAGCGTTGGTAGGCCGGGTCGACGACGGTGTGCGTGAACGCCGGCATCAGCAGCCCGAGTGCGACCAGGCCGACGGCCGAGATCGCCAGCGCCCGGCCGCCGAGCCGGCGCAGCAGCAGGTAGAGCAGCGGGAACACGGCGTAGAAGGCGATCTCGCAGGAAAGTGACCAGGCGACGGGGTTGATGCCGAGATAGGTGACGTCGTCCGGAAACCACGCCTGGACGAGGAACAGGCTCGTGCTCAGGTTGTGTCCGTTGACCTGGTTGACCCGGTTGCCGACCGGGTCGGCGAGGTCGCCGACATACTTCGAGGCCACCGCGAGCCCGAGCGCGACCAGGTAGGCGGGGTAGATCCGCAACACCCGGCCCGCCCAGAACCGGCCGAGCCCGCGACCGGGTGCCGGGCCGGCGCCGCGGGCAGCCCAGGTGAGCACGAAGCCGGAGAGCACGAAGAAGAACGAGACGCCGAGGTCGCCCGGATCGAGCAGCAGGTGGCCCGCGTCGTGCGCGAGCCCGCCGACCGGGATGAACGAGTAGGCGTGGACGCCGAACACGAGCAGCGCCGCGGCGAAGCGCAGGCCGGTGAGGGAGGGCAGCCGGGGGGCGGACGCCCTGGGGGAGTCGGGCATAGAAACGCGACCCTATCGGGGGTGCCCGGCTATCGCATCCAGCCGCACCCGGTTTGTGGAATAACGCTCACGAACGCGGCCGGCGCCGGCGCACCAGCACCAGCACCGCGACGGCCAACACCGCCGCGACGCCGGCGCCGATCGCGGCCAGCCCGACGGGCGGGATCCCACCGTCGTCGACCGCGGCGGCCGGCAACGCGAGCGCCGAGGCCTGGGCCGTGGCGGTGGCGGTGGCCGCGACGACCGGCGTGGGCGACGGCGCCGGGGACGGCGGCGGGTACCTGTTGGTGAACGTGTAGCGGCCGGAGATCCTGTGCCCGTCGCCGGACACCGTCTGCCAGGCGACCGTGACCTCGCCGACGCCCAACGGCCGCACCGCCTGGGTGATCGTCCTGTCCACGGCCCGGGCGTCGTCCACCTGGTAGGCCGTGCCGTCGGCACCGGTCACGGCCACGGTGGTGCCGGCCTGCTTGACCAGACCGCTGAAGGTGAGCGTCACCGTCTCGACCGGCTTGGTCACCGTCGCCTTCGCGGCCGGTGCCGCTTTCGACAGCTTGGTGTGTGCCGACGCGGGCGACGCCGGCGCGACGACCACGACCAGCCCGACGAGCAGCGCGGCCAGGGTGGCGGCATAACGGCGCATCGATCCTCCATCCGGTGTTCGGGACACGCTAGCGGCTGGCGGCCGGGCACGAGCGGAGCGCCGGCTGTCGGAAGATGGCGGGAACTTTCCCGGCCCGCCGGGCGACAGGTGTGACATCCGGGAGCCCGCGGGCGCTGGTGATCGTGTGGATGAGTCGCTGACCGATCGCCTCGACGACCTGGAGTGGTGGCTGCGGGTGCTCGGCCGCCCGGTCGTCGACCTGTTGGTGCCCGGCCTGCCGCCCGACGGGATCCGCCGTCACGGCCCGCTGCCGGCCAGCGTGGCCGAGTGGTTCGCCTGGCACGACGGCGTCACCCTGGGCGCCGGTCAGCAACACCAGGACATCGAGATCATCCCCGGGTACGCGCCGCTCGCGCTCGCCGAAGCGACGGGCCTGCGTCCCGCCTACGACGGCGACCCCGTGCTCGGCGAGACCTGGCTCCCGTTGCTGGCCTCGGCCGACGGTGACCTGTTCGCGGCGTGCTGGTCCGGCCCGGACGAGCCCCGGGTGGTGGCGGTGCGCGCCGGCGAGCCGAGCCGCGTCGAGTTCCCCGACCTGCTGTCCATGGTCGTGCTGTTCGTCGACTGCTATCGCCGCGCCGCGTTCGCGGTCGGCGCCGACGGCCGGCTGACGATGGACCCGACCCTCTACGACGAGCTTTATGACGACCTCGACAGTCCACGCGGCTGACGCCGTGCGGCTCGAACGCGACCGCTGGCGTGCCGGTCGGGTCGAGCGGCTGGACCACGCCGACCCGACGCCGGCCGAGATCGAGGCGGCCGTCCGCGCACTCGACCAGCACACGCGCACCGAGGTCGTGCTGACCGGCCACGACGACCAGTACCTGGCGGTCGAGGGCGGCAACGGCCGCTATCTCGTCCAACTGGGCTCCGATGTCGACGACGACCGGATCGTGCTGCGGTCGGTCGACGCGGAGCCGGGCGACGAGGTCGTGGTCGCCGCCGGACAACCACGGCGGGTGGCCCGGCGCGACGTCGTCGACCTCGACACCGCGTTGCGCGCGGTCCATGCGTTCGCGGCGGACGGCCGGCCCGACCCCGCGCTCACCTGGGCGTCAGGCTGACACCAGCACCTCGGCCGGCCGCCGCTCGTCGAGCCGGACCAGCGCGACGCCGGCGATGATCAGCGCGCCGCCGGCGATCTGCACGGGGCGGGGCAGTTCGTCGAGCACCAGCCAGGAGATCAGCACGGCGAACAGCACCTCGGTGAGGCCGACGAACGAGGAGAGCCGGGCGCCGAGGGCGCGGGCGGCCACGATGCCGGTCACGTAGGGCACGACGGCCGCGACCAGTGACAGCCCGGCCACCGGCACCAGCCAGCTGACCCGCAGGTCGCCCAGGTCGACCTGCCCGTACGTGGCGTGCATGGGCAGCAGCCCGGTCACGCCGAGCAGCACCAGCACCACCGCGCCGATGGCCAGGCCGGCCGTCGCCAGGGCCAGCGGTGGCACGCCCTCGTCGCCGGTGTCGCGGGCGCCCAGCACGAAGTAGGAGGCCAGCCCGACGCCCGCGAGGAGGCCCCACAGCACACCGATCGGGGACAGGTCGGCGCCGCCGCTCAGGTCGAGCACGAGGACCAGGCCGACCACCGCGGTGACCGCGCCGACCGCGGTCAGCGCCCGCGGCCGCTGCCCGTGCACCGCCCACATCCAGAACACGACCAGCACCACGCCGAGATATTCCAGCAGCAGCGCGACGCCGACCGGCAGATAGCGGATCGCGTTGAAGAAGCCGACCTGCGCGATGCCGACGCCGAGCACGCCGAACAGGACCACGCCGGTGAGTTCCCGGCGCACCGCGGCCCAGCGGCCGCGCAGCGCGATGGCCGCGGGGACGGCGAGCACCAGCGCCGCGACGCCCACCCGGACGGCGACCGCGGCCGGCGCCGACCAGCCGGCGTCGAGCAGAGCGTGCGCGAACGGGCCCGACGTGCTGAACGTCAGCGCGGAGAGCAGCGCGAGCAGCAGACCGAGCGAGCGGGTCGGTGGCATGGGTCCCCTGTCATCACCAAAAGCGGCTTACACTGATGACGGTAGGGGGCCGGACTGCAAGGGGCAAGATGGTTTTCGCTCATGACACGGAAGCTGCGTTGACGACGTTGGCAGCGCTGGTCAACACGGCGCTGCCCGACCTGCCCGCCCTCGACGCGTTTCTCGGCGAGCACCGGTTCACCGGCTCCCGCGCGCACACCCTGGCCGAACTCGACGCCGTCCGCGCGCTGCGCCCCCGGTTCCGCCGGTTCTGGGCGATCGGCGAGGACGAGTTGGTCGAGACCGTCAACGCCCTCCTGCGGGAGAGCCGTCCGTTGCCGCAACTCGTGCGGCACGACGGCTGGGGCTACCACCTGCACGCGGTGCCGCCCGAGGCGCCGGTCGCGGTGCGGTTGACCGTCGAAGCCGGGATGGCACTGGTCGACGTGGTCCGCACGGGCGCGCTCGACCGCCTGCGCACCTGCGCCCACCCGGACTGTGCCAACGTCCTGGTCGACCTGTCGAAGAACCGCTCCAAGCGCTTCTGCGACCTCGGTTGCGGCAACAGGGCCGCCGCGAGCGCCTACCGCGCGAGAATGACCGCACGGCGGCAGGATGCGCCGGCATCCGGCGGTCCGCCGGCGGGCGCGGGCGGCAAGCCTTGATCCGAGCGACGATGACGTAATACCGTCCATCGATGTCGCGGAAAACCGGCAAGCCGTCCTACGTCCGCCAGGCCGAGCAGGCGCGGGCCCGTCGCGTTCCGGTTGCCGCCACCATCGCCGCGGTGCTGCTGGCCGCGCTGGTCGCCGGCCTCGTCGGCTATGTCGTTGGCCGCCCGGACGCCACCACGCGCGCGATCGACGACATCAAGGCGCAGGAGGCCAAGCGCGACCTCGACCAGATCCGCGACCTGACCGCCGTTGCCCGCCGCTCGCAGGAGGCTCTGACAACCCTGCTCGGCGCCTTCGACACGGCCGTCGACGGCACGAAGCCGGTCGACGCGGCGACCGTCAGGAGTTGGCAGCAGACGGTGCGGCAACTGGTCGCCGCGCACGCCGACAGCCCCTCCGGCACGACCGCGACCAACGTCGCCCGGGGCGGCTTCCGCGGCGCTGTCGCCGACTTCCAGGTGGCGGTCGACATCTACGCCGAAGCCGTCGCGGCTCCGGCCGCGGACAGGGCGGCCCTGACCCAGATCGCCGGCCGCGCCCGCACCGCCGCGGCGACCGCCTGGTCGGTCGCCGCCGCTCAGCTCGACCAGATCAATGTGGACGCCGGCCTCGGTCACCAACACGTCTACCTGCAGACCGAGCAGGGCAGCGGCGCCTTCACCGCCGACGGCGAGGAAGAGGGCCACACCGGCGGGTAGCAAACCCTTGACGGTGATGGATCGACATCCCTAGTGTCTTCAGCACGGCGTCGGTGAAACGTTTCATGACCGGGAGGTGCGATGCTGTCGCTGCAGTCGGTGAGCAAGTCGTTCGGCGCCGTCGCGGCGCTCCGCGACGTCGACCTGGAGCTCGTCGCCGGCGAGGCGCACGCGCTCGTCGGTGAGAACGGCGCCGGCAAGTCCACCCTGGTCAAGATCCTGGCCGGGGTGCATCCACCGGACAGCGGCGCGATCGTGCTCGACGGCGCGCCGGTCACCTTCGCCGGCCCGGCCGACGCCCGGGCCGCCGGCATCGCGGTGATCTACCAGGAGCCCACGCTGTTCCCCGACCTCTCGGTGGCGGAGAACATCTTCATGGGCCGGCAGCCGCGACGGAGCCTGCGCCGGATCGACACCGCCGCGATGCGCGATCGGGCCGCCGCGCTGTTCGGTCGCCTCGGTGTCCGGCTCGACCCCGACCGGCCGGCGCGCGGCCTGTCCATCGCCGACCAGCAACTGGTCGAGATCGCCAAGGCGCTGTCGACCAACGCCCGGGTGCTGGTGATGGACGAGCCGACCGCGGCACTGTCCGGTGTGGAGGTCGAGCGGCTGTTCGCGGTCGCCCGGTCGCTGCGCGACGCCGGTGCCGCGGTGCTGTTCATCTCGCACCGCTTCGACGAGGTGTTCGACCTCTGCGAGCGGATCACCGTGATGCGCGACGGCCGCCGGGTCGACACCGCGCCGACGGCCGAGCTGACGGTCGACGCCGTGGTCCGCAAGATGGTCGGGCGCGACGTCGCCACGCTGTTTCCCAAGCTCGACAGCACGGCCGGCGACGTCCGGCTCGACGTGCGGGGGCTGACCCGGCACGGCTTCTTCGACGACGTCAGCTTCCAGGTGCGGGCCGGCGAGATCGTCGCGCTGGCCGGGCTGGTCGGGGCCGGCCGCAGCGAGGTGGTCCGCGCGGTCTTCGGCGTCGACCGCCCCGACGCGGGTCAGGTGCGGGTCGACGACACGCCGCTGCCGCCCGGCGACACACCGGCCGCGATCGCCGCCGGCCTCGCGCTGGTCCCGGAGGACCGGCGCCAGCAGGGCCTGGTGATGGAGCTGTCGGTCGAGCGCAACACCACGCTGCCCCGGCGCTGGGCCCTGGCCAGAGCCGGCCTGCTGTTCGGCGGCACCGAGCGCCGGGCGGCGGCCACCTGGACCGACAAGCTCCAGGTCAAGGCCGGCCGCCCGACCGACCCGGTCAGCACGCTGTCGGGCGGCAACCAGCAGAAGGTCGTCCTCGCGAAATGGCTATCGACCCGGCCCCGGGTGCTGATCGTCGACGAGCCGACCCGGGGGATCGACGTGGGCACGAAGGCCGAGGTGCACCGCCTGCTCTCGGAGTTGGCGGCCGACGGAGTGGCGGTGTTGATGGTCTCCAGCGAGCTGCCGGAGGTCCTGGGAATGGCCGACCGGGTGCTGGTCATGCGCGAGGGCCGGCTGGTCGCCGACATCCCGCGGTCCGGCGCCGACGAGGAGTCGGTGATGGTCGCGGCGACGGGAGCCGGGTCATGACGGCCCCGCCGGTGCCGGCCGCGACCGGGCCGACGGCGGCCGTGCACCGCGTCTTCGTCGTCCGCGAACTCGGCATCGCCCTCGCGCTGCTGTTGCTGGTCGCGGTCACGTTCGCCACCAACACCCGGTTCCTGTCCGGCCAGAACGTCAAGGACCTGCTGCTCGGCTCGACCATCCTGGCGATCCTCGCGGTCGGCCAGGCGATCGTCATCATCACCCGCAACGTCGACCTGTCGGTCGGCTCGATCCTCGGCCTGGCCGCGTTCGCCACCGGCGCGATGCTGCAGAGCGCGCCGGGCCTGCCGATCCCGGTCGCGATCCTGGCCGGCATGGCGCTCGGCGCCGCCTGCGGCGCGGTCAACGGCGGCCTGATCGCCGCCGCCCGGGTCCCGGCGCTGGTGGTCACCCTCGGCACCCTCTACGTGTTCCGCGGCATCGACTACACCTGGGCCACCGGCCGCCAGATCAACGCCGCCGACATGCCGCACGGCTTCCTGCGGATGGGCAACGCGAGCGTCCTCGGCATTCCCGTGCTCGCCCTTTTCGCCGTCGTGGTGCTGGTCGCCGCCGGGCTGTTCCTGCGCTCCTACCGCAGCGGCCGCGAGCTCTACGCGATCGGCTCCGACCCCGACGCGGCCCGCCTCTACGGCATCCCGGTCGGCCGCCGCGTCTTCTGGGCGTTCGTCACCAGCGGCGCGCTGGCCGGCCTGGCCGGCGTGCTGCACGCGGCCCGGTTCGGCACCATCGACGCCAACGCCGGCCTGGGCCAGGAGCTCAACGTGGTCGCCGCGGTCGTGGTCGGCGGGGTCGCGATCTTCGGCGGCAGCGGCTCGGTCTACGGCGCCGCGCTCGGCGCGGTCCTGCTGACCACGATCGGCAGCGCGCTGCCGGTGCTCGGCATCAACCCGTTCTGGCAGCGCGCCGCGGTCGGCGTGCTGATCCTGGCCGCCATCGGCCTGGACCGCTCGCTGGCCGTGCGGATGGCCCGCCGGCTCCGAGGAGGCGGCGACCGTGGCCGTTGAGACACCCGTCCGCGAGCCGGCGGCTCCCGCGCGGCCGACCGCCCGCGGCCTGCTCGGCTCCTGGGACCTGCTCGTGCTGGTCGCCCTGGTGCTCGTCATCGTCGTCGGCACGCTCACCGTCGACGGCGTCGGCAACCCGCGCTTCTACCGGTTCGTCATCCTCGAGGCGATCCCGATCGCGCTGATCGCGCTGCCGATGACGCTGATCGTGATCACCGGCGAGATCGACCTGAGCGTGGCCAGCACGGTCGGCCTGACCTGCAGCGTGATGGGCCAGCTCTGGCATTCCGGCGTCACGTCGTTCCCGGTGCTGCTGGTGGTCAGCCTGCTGCTCGGCGCCGTCCTGGGCGCGGTCAACGGTATCTTCGTGACCGTCTTCGGCCTGCCCTCGCTCGCCGTCACGATCGGCACCCTCGCGCTCTACAGGGGACTGGCCTACGTCGTGCTGGGCGACCGGGCGATCGCCGACTACCCGATCGCCTGGACGACCAACATGATCGCCCCGATCCCCGGCACGGTGATTCCCTGGTTCGTCATCGTCGTCGCCGTCCTGGCGGTGCTGTTCGGCGTGCTGCTGCACGCCACCCCGATCGGCCGCGGGCTCTACGCGATCGGCAACAACGCCGAAGCCAGCGCGTACTCCGGCATCGCGGTCATGCGTACCAAATTCTGGTTGTTCGTGGCGACCGGCGTGGTCGCCGCGTTGGCCGGCGTCTTCTGGACGTTCCGGTTCGCGTCCGCCCGGGCCGACAACGCCAATGGCCTCGAGCTGTCGGTGGTGGCGGCCGTGCTGTTGGGCGGCGTGTCCATTTTCGGTGGTCGGGGCGGCCTGCTCGGTGTGGTCGCCGCGGTCGCGCTCCTCGGCACTTTGCGCAACGCGTTGCAACTGGCCGACGTCCCGGCCAACGCGTTGACGATCGTCACCGGAACGCTGCTCATCGCTTCCGTCGTCGGGCCCAACGTGGTGCGGATGGCCCGCGGGCGGCTGCGGCGACGACCCCCTGAGGAAAGGACCCAACCATGAGGATCACAGGTGTACGCGTCGTCGCGACGACCGTCCTCGCGGCGCTGACGCTCGCCATGGGCGCCTGTGCGGACGACAGCACCGACGCGGGCGCCGGTTCGGGCACCGGCACCGGCGGCAACTCGTCGGGCACCATCAAGGAGGGCCTGAAGGTCGCCTTCCTGCCCAAGCAGGTCAACAACCCCTACTTCGACACCTCCGACAACAAGGGCGGCAAGGTCGCCGTCGGGGAGTTCAAGGGCACCTTCACCCAGACCGGCCCGTCCGAGGCGAGCCCGTCGGCCCAGGTGTCCTACATCAACACGCTCTCGCAGCAGCAGACCGACGTGATCGTGGTGTCGGCCAACGACAAGGACGCCATCTGCGGCGCCCTGACCGAGGCCAAGACCGCCGGCGCCAAGGTGGTCACCTACGACTCCGACACCAAGCCGGAGTGCCGCGACGTGTTCGTCAACCAGGCCACCGCCGACGGCATCGCGAAGTCGCAGATCAAGCTGATCTCCGACGCGGTCGGCCCGGACGGCGGCGAGATCGCGATCCTGTCGGCGACGGCGAACGCGACCAACCAGAACGCCTGGATCGAGATGATGAAGACCGAGTTGGCCAAGCCGGAGTACGCGAAGCTCAAGCTGGTCGACACGGTCTACGGCGACGACCAGGACGAGAAGTCGTTCCAGGAGGCGCAGGGCCTGCTGGCCAAGCACCCCAACCTCAAGGGCATCATCTCGCCGACCACCGTCGGGGTGGCCGCCGCCGGCCGCTACCTGTCCGGGTCGTCCTACAAGGGCAAGGTGCAGTTGACCGGCCTGGGCACGCCCAACCAGATGCGCGCGTACGTCAAGGACGGCACCGTGAAGGCGTTCGCCCTGTGGAACCCGGCCGACCTGGGCTACCTGGCCGCGTACGCCGGCGGCGCCCTGGCCTCCGGGATCATCACCGGCAAGGAGGGCGACAAGTTCAAGGCCGGCAAGCTCGGTGAGTACACCGTCGGCGCGGGCGGCGAGATCGTGCTGGGTGACCCGTTCACGTTCGACTCGTCCAACATCGACCAGTTCGACTTCTAGTCCTTCGCGGAAGGTGGCTGGCGTGCGCCGGATCTGCTTCACGACCGGCGCCGCCACGCCGCCGTCGACGCGGCCTTGAGGGAGCAACCATGACCGACCGTACGCGGGTCCTCGCGGCGCTTCGTGACCAGCGGGTCGAGACCGCCTCGTGGGCGTTCGGCAACTCGGGGACCCGGTTCAAGGTGTTCGCGCAGGAGGGTGTGCCGCGGGACCCGTACGAGAAGATCGCTGACGCGGCGGTCGTGCACCGGTTCACGGGGGTGGCGCCGACGGTGGCGTTGCACATCCCGTGGGACAGGGTCGACGACTACGGCCATCTCTCGGCTTTCGCCAAGGAGCGCGGGGTCGCCCTGGGTGCGATCAATGCCAACGTGTTTCAGGACGACGACTACAAGTTGGGCTCGGTGACCAATCCCGATCCGGCGGTCCGGGCCAAGGCGTTGGCGCACCTGGTCGAGTGTGTCGACATCATGGACGCGACGGGTTCGCGTGACCTGAAGTTGTGGTTCTCCGACGGCACGAACTATCCGGGTCAGGACAGCGTCCGGGCGCGGCAGGACCGGCTCGCCGAGGCGTTGTCGGCTGTCTACGGCCGGCTCGGCGCAGGGCAGCGGATGCTGCTGGAATACAAGCTGTTCGAGCCGGCCTTCTACATGACCGACGTGCCGGACTGGGGCACGGCGTACGCCCACTGCCTGTCGCTGGGTGATCGGGCCCAGGTCGTGATCGACACCGGGCACCACGCTCCGGGTACGAACATCGAGTTCATCGTCGCGTTCCTGCTGCGGGCCGGGAAGTTGGGTGGGTTCGACTTCAACTCCCGGTTCTACGCCGACGATGACCTGATGGTCGGGGCGGCCGACCCGTTCCAGCTGTTCCGGATCATGCACGAGATCGTGTCCGCGGGCGCGCTGGCACCGGCCGCCGGGATCGCGTTCATGCTCGATCAGTGTCACAACATCGAACCGAAGATCCAGGCCGTCATCCGCTCGGTGATGAACGTCCAGGAAGCGACAGCGAAAGCGTTGCTCGTCGACGTCGACGCGCTGGCGGCCGCGCAGCAGGCCGGTGACGTGCTGGAGGCCAACGACGTGCTGATGGACGCCTACCAGACCGACGTCCGGCCGCTGCTGCGTGAGTTGCGCGCGGAGATGGGCCTCGACCCGGACCCGATCGGCGCGTTCAAGGCGTCGGGATACCTCGAGACGGTGACCGCCGCCCGGGTGGGCGGCACGGCGGCGGGCTGGGGCGCCTGAATCGGGCGGTTTCCGTAGCATGGTCGGGGTGACGAACACCGACTGGACCGCCGAGACCACCGGCGTCGGCGGGTACGCCGACGTCAACGGCATCAACCTCTACTACGAGACGCACGGCTCCGGGCGCCCGATGATCCTGCTGCACGGCGGGCTCGGCTCCGGCGAGATGTTCGGCCCGGTGCTGCCGCTGCTGGCCGCCTCGCACCAGGTGATCGCCGTCGACCTGCAGGGGCACGGGCGCACGGCCGACGTCGACCGGCCGCTGCGACTGGAGCTCATGGCGGCCGACATCGCCGCGCTGATCGACCACCTCGGCCTGTCGCGACCCGACCTGGTCGGCTACTCGCTGGGCGGCGGCGTGGCGATGCACACCGCCGCGCTGTTCCCCGACAAGGTCGGCAAGCTCGTGATGGCCTCGGCCTGGTTGCGCACCGAGTCGGTCTACCCGGAGATGCGCGCCCAGCAGGGCCAGGTGAGCGCCGCGGCGGCCGAGTTCATGGTGGACACGCCGATGTACCAGCTCTACCAGAAGGTCGCACCGCGCCCCGAAGACTTCGGCCGGCTGCTCGACAAGATCGGCGCCTTCATGTCGGAGGAGATCGACTTCACCGAGCAGGTCCGGTCGCTGCGGGTGCCCACGATGGTCGTCGGCGCCGACGCCGACCAGGTGCCGCCGAGCGCCTACATGGAGACCTTCGCCCTGCTCGACGGTGGCCAGCGCGACGGCGGCTGGATGGGCGAGGGCCGGCCCGCGGGCGGTCACGCGCTGGCCATCATCCCGGGCGTGACCCACTACTCGATCTTCAGCTCACCGCTCTTCGCCGCGGTGGTGCTCGACTTCCTCGGCGACTGATTGCGGGGCAGCAAGTTCTGACGTTTGTCGATACGGTGGCTCCGGCCGCGCCGGCCGGTGCGGCCCACCGCATCACAACGGGGAGAACTGATGCTGCTCAGACGCATGTCCCGGGTTGGTCTCGCGATCAGTGTCGTCAGTGGACTGGTGTTGGCGTTCGTGGCCGCGCCGGCCCAGGCGGCACCGACCAGCACGACGTCCTACTCGTTCACCAGCGCGGCCGGTGACTACATCGGCGGCGGCCAGACGCGCGACTACACAGCGCCCGAGGCCAACATCCGGATCTCCGGAACGGCCGGCTATGTGACGGTGTCGGTCGACGCCGGCGACGAGTGGTGGTCGATCGATCTCGCCGCACCCAACGGCGAGGTCCTCAAGCCCGGTCGCTATCTCGACGCGGAGCGCGCGGCCTTCCGCACCGGCCGCTCGCCGGGCCTCGACGTGTCGGGGACCGGCCGGGGTTGCAACGAGGTCTACGGCAGCTTCTGGATCGACCAGATCGGCACCGCCGCCGACGGCACGGTGACCATGCTGGACGCCCGCTTCACCCAGAACTGCGAGTCGGCGACCGCGCCGCCGTTGAAGGGCACGGTGAAGTTCGCCGCCTACCCGCTGTCCTACAAGTTCGTCAGCGACAGCGGCGACTACATCGGTGGCGGGGTCACGAAGTCCTACACCAACGCGCTGTCGGTCTTCAACCTGTCCGGCAACGCCAACGGCGTGGCCTATTCGGTATCCGGCCAGCGCGACGACTGGACGGTCAACCTGACCCCGCCGGCGGGTCAGACGCTCAAGCGCGGCACCTACACCGACGCACAGCGCTACCCGTTCAACGAGCCCGGCCACCCGGGCCTGTCCGTGAGCGGCAACGGGCGCGGCTGCAACACGCTCACCGGCTCGTTCACGATCCGGGAGATCGCGTTCGACGACACCGGTGCGGTGAGCGCCCTGTTCGCGACCTACGAGCAGCACTGTGAGGGCGGCGCCGCCGCCCTGCGCGGCACCATCCACTACTTCGCGTAGCCGCGTGCGAAGGGCGCGGCCGTGTGGTCGCGCCCTTCGCTACGGCCCGGTGCCTGCTGCGCGCGTGGGCCCTGTCACCGGCTACGGCGCGGGCCCTGCTGCGTGGCGGCCTTGTCACTGGCTACGGCGTAGGCGCTGCTGCGTGGGGGCCTTGTCACTGGCTACGGCGTAGGCGCTGCTGCGTGGGGGCCTTGTCACTGGCTACGGCGTAGGCGCTGCTGCGTGGGGGCCTTGTCACTGGCTACGGCGTAGGCGCTGCTGCGTGGGGGCCCTAGTCACCCGGCTACGACGCGGGCCGTGCTGCGCGGGGCCTTGTCACCCGGGCCACGGTGTGGGCCCTGCTGCGTCGCGTCCCTTGTCACCCGGCTACGCGGTGGCCTCGGCCTCGAGGCCGGGGACACCCGCAACGGCGGCCTCCGCGTAGGCCTCCTCGTCGCGGGCCGGGGCGACCGGCTCGGCGGCGTGTTGGTGGTTGCGGGGCACCAGGAGCGCGGCCAGGGCCGCGCCGATCGCGGCGATGCCCAGTGCCGCGAAGCCGTAGCGGTAGCCGTCCTCCGTCGCCAGGCCGTTGGGCAGGGCCTGAGCGCTCACGATGCTGGCCATCAGCGCCGCGCCGAGCGAGCCGCCGATCGTGCGGATGTTGGCGTTCATGCCGTTGGCGACGCCGGTCTGGTGTGCCGGCACGGCGGCCACGACGACATTGGACATCGTGGCGAACGCCGCCCCGAAGCCGAGGCCCAGGACCGCCATCGCGATCAAAATCTGCCACTGGTGGTCGTGCGCCAGGGTGAGGATCGCGAACGACGCCACCGCGAAGAGCGTCCCGCCGACCAGCACCGCCTTGGCGCCGAACCGGTGGGTGAGCCGCGGCGCCGCCAGGCCGGAGGCGAACATCGCCACGCTCATCGGCAGGATCAGCAGCCCGGCCCGGGTCACGCTGGCACCGAAGCCGTAACCGGCCGACGGCGGCGTCTGCACGAACGCGGGCAGGAAGCCGAGCAGCCCGTAGAGGCCGACGCCGAACAGCAGCGCGACGAGGTTGGTGGTCCAGACAGCCGGCGTACGCATCATCCGCATGTCGATGAGCGGGCTGGCGGAGCGCGTCTCGACGACGATCCAGGCGGCCGCCAGCACGACCGCGGCCAGCAGCAGGCTCAGCACCCGGGTCGAGCCCCAGCCCCACCGCGCGGCCTCGGTCAGCGGCACGAGGAGGGCGACCAGCCACGCGGCCAGCAACACGGAAGCGGTCCAACTGAACCGGCCCGGCGCCCGCACCCCCGATGCCGGCATGCGCGCGTAGGTGACCGCGGCTGCGATCAGCACCATGATCATGGGGAGCCAGAACAGCGCGCGGTAGTCGAGCACGTCGACGATCGGGCCGGCCAGCACCACGCCGAGACCGGTGCCGATCGCGAGCACCGCGGCGACCAGGCCGACGGCGCCGGCGACGCGCGGGCGCGGGAGCGTGTCGCGGACGATGCCGAAGGCCAGCGGCAGCACACCGCCGCCGAGGCCCTGCACGGCGCGGCCGACGAGCATGACGCCGATGTTGGGCGCCACCGCCGAGATGGCCGAGCCGGCCGCGAGCGCGACCAGCGTGAACAGCAGCACCTTCTGCTTGCCGGCGCGGTCGCCGAGCCGGCCCAGGATCGGCGTGAAGATCGACGCCGAGAGCAGGTTGACGGTCAGCACCCAGGTGACCGTGCTCTGGGTGGTGTGCAGGTCCTGCTGGATCACCGGCAGGACGGGAGCGATCAGCGACTGGATCAGCGCGTACGACACGACGCCGAGGAGCAGAACGGGAACGACGAGGCGGGTGTCGGCACGGCCGTGCCGGGCAGGTGGTAGCACGGTACGAACGTACGCGTACTATCGAACCTTAAGCAACGGCGCCCGCGTGTGAGGGAGCCGACGTCGCGACGGCGCCGAGTACCGCGTCGAGCAGGCCGGGGAAGCGGGCGTCGAGATCGGCGCGGCGCAACTCGGGCCGGTGGGTGCGGCCGTCGCGGTTGACCCCGATGACGCCGCTCTCCCGCAGCACCCGCCAGTGGTGGGTCGCGGTCGACTTCGGCAGGTCTGACAGCAGGTCACCGCAGCTGTAGGCGGCGCCCGGGTTGGCCGCGATGGTGGCCACCACCCGCTGCCGCAGGGGACTCGACAACGCTTCCAGGACGCGGGAGAGATCCAGCTCCGCGCGGGTGGGCTGCCAGCGCTCCGTCATTGTTCGACTGTACTCGTACCGACCCAGGACTCGCGCAGCGCCGCCACGGCCGCGTGGATCGCCGGGCGCGCGGCCGCGGCGGCCCGCCAGGCGATCGTCACCCGCCGGGTCGGCCGGGGCGCGACGGCCAGGGCGACCACACCGGACGGCAACGTCGGGCGGGCCAGCCTGGGCAGCATGGCCACCCCGAGGCCGGCCGCGACCAGCGTCAACTGGGTCTCGAACTCGCCGACCAGGAAGTCCGGCTCCACGCCGGGCAGCACCCGCATCAGCCACTCGTAGCAGATCGCGCCGGGCGGGGCCGCGATCCAGCGTTCGCCGATCAGCTGGTCCCGCCGGACCGGCCCGGTCGCGCCCGCGAGCCGGTGGCCGGTCGGCACCACCAGGTCGGCGACGTCGAGGCCGAGTTCGGTCGCGGTGACCCCGGGCGGCCAGGTCAGGGCCGCTTCCGGCCAGTCGTCGAGCACCGCCAGGTCGACGTGGCCGCGCTGGAGCATGTCGAGCGCGTGGTGCGGGTCGCCTTCGATCAGGCCCGTACGCAGGGCAGGGTGATCGGCGGCCAACCGGTGCAGTGCGTGCGGCATGAGCCCGCGGCAGGCCGTGGCGAAGGCCGCCACTGTGAGCCGCCCGGTGACGGTGTCGCGCTGTGCCGCCAACGCGGCCTCGGCCTCGTCGAGCGCCGCCAACACCTTGGCCGCGTGCGCCGCGAGGACCCGGCCGGCCTCGGTCAGCCGGATCCGCCGGCCGTCCTTCTCGACCAGTGTGGCGCCGGTCTCCCGCTCCAGCTTGCCGAGTTGCTGCGAGACCGCCGACGGCGTGCAGTGCAGCGCCGCGCTGGCCGCGAGCACCGTTCCGTAGCTGGCCACGGCGTCGAGGGCGCGCAGCCGGCCGACATCAATCATGTAGCGAGGCTACCTGGCGGATGAAGAAAGCATTGCTGGTGCTAAACCGTCTGCGCCGCCGACGATGACGCCGTGAAACTTCGCGACATCGCCCTCGCCGTCGCAGTGACCGCCCTCTGGGGCGTCAACTTCGTCGTCATCCGGGTCGGCCTCGACCACTTCCCGCCGCTCATGTTCAACGCCTTGCGCTTCACCTTCGCGGCGCTGCCGGCGGTCTTCTTCGTCGGCCGCCCCCGGGTGCCGTGGCGCTGGCTGCTGGCCGTCGCGATGGCGCTCGGCGTGGCCAAGTTCTCGCTGCTGTTCGCCGGGATGGCGGCCGGCATGCCGGCGGGCCTGTCCTCGCTGGTCCTGCAGAGCCAGGCCGTCTTCACCGTGCTGCTCGCCGTGCCGCTGTTGCGCGAGCGCCCCGGCCGCCGCCGCCTGGCCGGCCTGGCCGTCGCGGCGGTGGGCGTCGTCGTGGTGGCCGCCGGTCTCGGCTCGGACCTCCCCGGCGGCGCGTTCGCCCTGGTGATCGCCGCGGCCGCGGCGTGGGGCCTGTCCAACGTGGCCACCCGTAAGGCCGGCGGCACCGACATGCTGCGCTTCATGGTCTGGGTCAGCGCCCTGGCCGCACCCTGGCTGATCGCCCTGTCCCTGCTGGTCGACGGCCCGGCCACCGACCTGGCGGCGCTGCGCGACGTCGACGCGGCCGCGATCTTCGCGGTCCTGTTCGTCGCCGGCGCGGCGACGCTCGGCGGCTTCGCCGCGTGGGGCTACCTGATCAGCCGGTACGGCGCGTCGACGGTCGCTCCGTTCGCCATGCTGGTGCCCTTGTTCGGCATCGCCAGCGCCGCCCTGCTCCTGGACGAACCGGTCCACCCGACGGACGTCCTCGGCGGCCTGCTCGTTATCGGCGGCGTCCTGGCCGGTCTGGTCGGCGCCCGGCCAAAGAGTCCGGACCGCACGTCGCCCGCCGCCGACGATCCCCGGCCGTCCGCCGGCGGACGCACCCGGTTGGCCCCGCAGCCGGTGGGGACCGGCTGGCCGTCCCGTCGGCCAGGATGACGAGAGGCCGCGAAGATTCGGTCGCGGCCTCCGGCCTCGCGGGATCGGCATGCATGCACGGCCTGTCCGCGTGCGCCCCCGGGCCTGTGCGCGGGTCCGTGGGTGATTGCGCCGCGCGGTTCCGGTCCGACCGCCTCGCGGTACGGCCGCCTCGCGGTACGGCCGCCTCGCGGTACGGCCGCCTCGCGGTACGGCCGCCTCGCGGTACGGCCGCCTCGCGGTACGGCCGCCTCGCGGTACGGC
>NZ_JBFAPI010000025.1:0-23319 GCF_040676615.1 Asanoa sp. NPDC049573 | reverse complement strand
GGCCGCCTCTCGGCATGGCCGCCTCGCGGCACGGCCGCCTCGCGGCACGGCCGTCTACGGCGGTCGATGGTCTACGGCGGTTCTACCGCCCCGCGGTACGGCCGTCTACGGCGGTTCGATCGCTCCGTCGGGGCGGCGGATCCGGGTCGACCAGCGCTCGTGACCATAGTGGTGCGGCGGATACTTGGCAGCCGCCCGCTCGTCGAGGTCGATGCCCCAGCCGGGCGCGTCCGACGGGGTCAGGTAGCCGTTGACCGGCCGCAGGGTGCCGGGGAAGACCTCGTGCACCGCCTCGGCGTACACGTGACCCTCCTGGATCCCGAACGCGTGGCTCGACACGTCGAGCGCCAGGTTGGCCGCCATCCCGACCGGGGAGACGTCGGCGGGGGAGTGCCACGCGGTGCGTACCCCGGCCAGTTCGCACAGGGCGGTCAGCTTGCGCGCCGGTGTCAGGCCGCCGATCGCCGAGATGTGCAGCCGCAACAGGTCGACGCCGCCGGCGGTGACCAGGCGGGCCGCGTCGGGGACCGAGCCCACCTGCTCGCCGGCCGCGATCGGCACGGCCGCCGCCGCGCGCAGCTCCGGCAGCCGGTCGTAGTGTTCGGGGGCGATCGGGTCCTCGACGAAGAACAGCCGGTAGGGCTCCAGCGAGCGGCACAGCACCAGCGCCTGCTTCACCGTCAGTCGACTGTGGACATCGTGCAGCAACGAGACCTCGTCACCCAGAGCCTCCCGGGCCGCCGCGAACAGGCGAGGGGTCGTCGCCAGGTAGTGCTCGACGTCCCAGCCGTCGGGATAGGGCGCGTCGGGATAGCCGCCCGGGATCCCCGGCGCGCCGTAGGTGCCGACACCCGGCCCGCCGGTCTGCAGGCGCACGTGCCGCAACCCGGAACCGATCAGTGACCGTGCGTGTTCGATGGTGTCGTCGATCGTGGCGCCGCTCGCGTGCAGGTAGATCGGCACGGCCGCGCGGACCCGGCCGCCCAGCAGCTCGTAGACCGGAGCACCCGCCCGCTTGCCGGCGATGTCCCAGAGCGCCATGTCCAAACCGGACAGTGCGTTGTTGAGCACCGGGCCGTTGCGCCAGTAGGAGGACAGGTGCACCATCCGGGTGATGTCTTCGATGTCGGCCGGGTGCCGGCCGACGACCAACGGGGCCAGGTGCTCGACGGTCGCGGCCACGGCCGTCGCGCGCTGGGTGAAGGTGGCGCAGCCCAGGCCGTACAACCCTGGCTCGGAGGTGTCGACCCTGACCACGACGAGCGTCGCCTCGGGCGCGGTGACGATCGCCCGCACCCCGGTGATCCGCAGCCCGTCGCGCGCCGCCCACGGCGGTTGGGTCTCGACCATCGTCATACCGGTTCCTCCTCCGCCGCCAGCGGGCTAGAGCCTAACGGCACGGTGTGCGCGGCCGTGAAGCCGAGCAGCCGCCGGGCCGGCTCCAGCGCCACCGGCACCGCCCGCCCCGGGAACCGGGACCGCAGCGGCACCTCGGGCAGGTAGGCCGCGAGCAGGTCCTCGGTCGGGTACGGCGCGAGCGTCTCCGGGGCGGCGACGAACAGCACGTGCGCCCCGGCCGGCGCGGCGGTCAGCCCCAGCAGGCAGGCGGTCGCCGCGTCGGCGGTATGCAGATAGCTCCACAGCTCCAGCGCACCGGAACCCGGGTCGGTGCGGAACTCCTCCGCCCGCCGGGCCAGCCGCGCGTCGCCGCCGAGAAAAGGGAAGCGCAGCGCGGTCACCGCGATCCCGTGCCGGCGGGCCACCATCGCCGCGGTCGCCTCGTCGGCCTGCTTCGACAGCGCGTAGGGGTCGGAGACCTGCAGCGGGTGCCGCGCGTCGACGGGTAAGTAGCGTGGGCGCAGCGGGACCTGCGCCCACGCCAACCCCAGCACGGACATGCTGCTGGCCAGCACGATCCGCCGCACCCCCGTGGCCGCGGCTTCGTGCAGGACGGCGAACGTGGCCCGGCTGTTGCCGCCGAAGACGGCAAGCGGTGTGTCCAGCGTCGGCGCGGGGATCGCGGCCAGGTGGACCACCGCGTCGACGCCGGCCAGCGCCCGCCGGACCAGGCCCGGGTCGCCGGCGTCGCCGGTGAACACCCGGTCGGCCGGCAGGTCGCCGGGATCGGCCCGGTCCAGCGCGGTGACCGGCACGCCCTGACCGGCGAGCGCGTCGAGGACGGCTCGGCCGAGTAGGCCCGCGGCGCCGGTCACCAGCACCCGTTCAGTTCTTGACCGCACCGGACAACCCGTTGACGAAGTAGCGCTGGAGGGCCAGGAACAGCACGATCACGGGGACGACCAGGATCAACGAACCGGCCATGATCTCGTTGTACGAGGGGACCGTGCCGGACGCCAGTTTCTCCAGCGCGAGCGGCAGCGTGTAGCGCGACTCGTCGTTGAGGGATACCCGGGTCAGCACGTACTCGTTCCAGGTCGGCACCGCCGTCAGCACCCCGATGGTGATCAGGGTCGGCCGGGCCAGCGGCAGGTAGACCCGCCAGAAGATGCGCCACTCGCCGGCACCGTCGGCGGTCGCGGCATCGTGCAGGTCGAGCGGAACGGCGCGGAACGCGTTGGTCAGCATCAGCACGGCCAGCGGTGCGGTGCCGTTGACGAACGGCAGGATCAGGCCGGTGTGGGTGCCGAGCAGGTCGAGCTTGTTCTCCAGGATGGTCAGCGGCAGCAGCACGGTGATGCTCGGCACGAACAGCAGCGCGACGAAGAACCAGAACACGAAGCGCCGGCCGGGGAAGTCGATCATCGCGAACGCGTACCCGGCGAGGCTGTAGACGACCAGCACGCCGAGCACCGTCAGGCCGGTGACCTTCAGGCTGTTGAGGAAGTAGTCGAAGAAGTGCAGCCGGCTCCAGGTGTCGGCGAGGGTGGCCAGGGTCGGTCGGTGCGGCACCAGGTGGCCGCCCTCGAGGATCTCCAGCCGGTCCTTGAACGCGCCGGAGACCATCCAGGCGAACGGGTAGAGGCTGACCGCGGCGTAGACGGTCAACGCGAGATAGGCGACCAGGGCGCCGGCGCCGGGCCGCCTCATTCCCGGCTCCGCAGCAGGCGGGCGTTGACCACCGCGAGCAGCAGGGCCGCGACGAAGATCAGCCAGCCGAGCGCGCTGGCCACGCCCAGGGTCGGCGACAGGCTCTGCAGGAACGCCTGCTGGTAGGCCTCCAGGCCGAGCACGTCGGTGTGGCCGCCCGGGCCGCCGTTCGTCATGATCAGGAAGATCTGGAAGCCCTGCATGGTGTCGCGCAGGCCGAGCAGCAGGATCGCCACCGTGATCGGCACCAGCAGGGGCCAGGTGATGTGCCGCAGCCGGCGCACCGGGCCGGCGCCGTCGAGCGACGCCGCCTCGATCACCGCCGGGTCGATCGCCTGCAGGCCGGCCAGGTAGAGCAGCATCGCGACCGGGACACTGCCCCAGATCATGATGACGATCAGGGCCGGCAGCGCGGTGTCGGGATCGGCCAGGAAGCCCTGTGGCCGGGCCAGGCTGCCCAGCCCGACCGACCGCAGTGCCAGGTTGACGGCGCCGTCGGGTTCGAGCACGTAGCGCCAGGCGTAGTAGACGGCGATGCCGGCGGTCACGTAGGGCAGGAAGAACACCGAACGGAGCAGGCCACGCAGCCGGCCGATGCTGTTGAGCAGCGTGGCCAGCGGCAGCGCGATCAGCACCGTGCCCAACGAGACGGCCACCATGGCGATGCCGGTGTTGACCGCCGCGTTGCGCACCTCGGGCGCCAGCCGCGGGTCGGCATAGAGCAGGTCGCGGTAGTTGTCCAGGCCGACCCATTCCCAGCTGGGCGAGAAGCCGTTCCACTTGGCGAAGCTCAGGCCGAAGCTGTAGACGAGGGTGTAGAGGCCCATCGCCAGGAACAGCAGCACGGCCGGTGCGATGAAGGCGTAGCCGACCAGCGCCCGGCGGCCGCGCCGGGTGGTGCGGCGCGGCTCGGTGACGAGCCGCGCCGCGATGGTGGTGGTGTCGGTCGCGGTCACTTACTTCGCGTCCCACATCGCCTTGATGACCGTGTCGAGCGTCCGGCCGGTGCCGGCCGCGTCGGCCTCGCCGAGCGGCGAGAGCTTGAGCAACGGGTTGCCCATCTCGACCTCGTCGTAGTCCGGCGGGCGGAAGCCGCGGTTGCCGGCGTCGTAGGTGTCCTGCGCCGGCCCGGTGAAGAACCGCTGCAGGGCGGCCAGGTCCGCGCCGATCAGTGACTCGGCCTGGGTGCCCAGGTCGGTGGCGGGCAGGTCGAGCGACGCCTTGGCGAAGACGCCGGCGCCCTCGGGCGAGGTGAGGAAGTCGACCCACTGCGTCGCCGCGCTCTTGTCGGCGCTGGTCGAGGTGACCGACAGGCCGGTGAGGGCGAGCGGTGCCAGCCGCAGGTCGCTGACCGCGCCGCCGGTCGCCGGCGGGATCGGGAAGGCCAGCACGTTCTCCGGCTTCATGCCGTTCTGCGCGAGGAACGCCAGGGTGAACGTGCCGCCGACGTTGAACGCCGACTTGCCCTGTGCGAAGGCGATGTCGGCCTCGTCGATGCCCAGCGCGCTGGCGCCCGGGATCCAGTAGGGCCGAAGTTGCGCGTAGAGGTCGAGGGTCCTGACCCCGTCGGGCGAGCGGAACCCGGCCGTGGTGCCCTTGCCGAACAGCGCCTCGAACTTCTGCTGCCCGAGGTAGGCGAAGGCGAGTTGCTCGTAGATCCAGTTGAACCCGGTCTGGGTCACCTTGAGGCCGAGCGACAGGCCGCCCTGGGCCTTGTCGGCGGTCGTGGTGGCCTTGAGATAGTCGAGGAACTGCTCCCAGGTGGCCGGCGGCTTGGTGGCGTCGAGGCCGGCCGCGGTCAGCTTCTCCTTGTTGGCGTAGACGATGCCGAACGTGCCCGCCGTGAACGGCACACTGTAGAGGCTGCCGACGGTGGCGCCGGACAGTTCCTCGACGCTGTCCTTGCGCTGCTGGGTGACCCGGCCGGACTCCCGGGTGCTGGGCAGGAAGCGGTCGAGCTTGCCGTCGAAGTCGCCCTTGAGGTCGGCGAGCAGCCCGCCGCCGCCGACCCGCAGGTCTTCGCCGCCGGAGTGCAACTCGAGCACGTCGGGCAGGTCCTTGGTCTGTGCCGCGCTCTGGATCTTGGCGGTGAACACGTCGTCGGGTGTGAACGCCTCGATCTTCACGTCGGTGCCGGTCTTGGCCTTGAACGCCGCGGCCGCCTGTTGCAGGGCCTCGACGTGGGTGCGCTTGAACGTCCACATCGTCAGGGCACCACCGGCCGCGTCGCCCTCGTCGTCGCCGCCACAGGCGGCGGCGCCGAGGGCGAGCGCGACGGCGGCCACCGCCGCGAGGATGCGTCTGTTTCCGATCATGGTCTGGCCCTCCCGCTGGACGAAGGGGATCTATCGGGCTAGCAAATCGTTAAGACTGACCGGCAATCTACCCGTACGCCGACGAAAGTCAAGAGGGTCGATACGACCTATGCCGATTGGCGGCGGACCAGCCGGGTCGGGATGACGATCTCCTTCGGCGGCCCGGCCACGCCGTTGATCCGGTCGAGCAGCAGCCGGGCGCAGGCCATCCCGATCTCCCGCGCCGGGTTGGCGATCGTGGTCAGCTGCGGGGTGACCAGGGTGGCGGCCTCGATGTCGTCGAAGCCCATCACCGCGAGGTCGTCGGGCACCCGCAGGCCCCGCTCCCGGGCCGCGTCGAGCGCGCCGATCGCCATCATGTCGTTGGCGCAGAGCACTGCGTCGGGACGCTTGCGTTGCCGGATCAGCTTTTCGACGCCGTGCGCGCCGCCGGCCCGGCTGAAGTCGGTGTGCACCACCATGTTCTGCTGTGGACCGATGCCCGCCTCGGCCAGCGCCGACCGATAGCCGGCCACCCGCTCCGCGGCCGGGCCCTCGGCCGCCGGCCCGCAGATGAAGGCGATCCGCCGGTATCCATTGTGGATCAGATGATGGACGGCCTGGCGGGCGCCGCCCTCGTCGTCGCTGTGCACCAGGTCGACACCGGGCTGCGCGGCCCGGCCGCCGAGCCGGACCACCGGTATCTGTGCGTCGATCACCGGCTGGAGGTCGTCGGCGTGGGTGTGGAAGACGGCGAAGGCGACGCCGTCGACCTGCCGGGAGATCATCTTGTCGAGGGCGGCGCGCTCCAGGTCGCGTGCGCCGTTGGTGTTGGTGATGATCTCGTCGTAGCCCGCCGGACCGAGCACGTCCTGCACGCCGCGGGCCAGGACCGGGTAGAACGGGTTGGTGATGTCGGGGATGACCAACCCGATGGTCAGGCTGCGGCCGGCCCGCAGGCCGCGTGCCACCACATTGGGCCGATAGCCGAGTTCGGCGATCGCGTCCATGATCCGTCGCCGGGTCTCGGCCGACACCGGCCGGCGCCCGTTGAGCGCGTGCGAGACCGTGGTCGCGCTGACGCCGGCAAGCTGCGCGACCTGGCCGATCCGCGGCCGGTCGCCGCGAAACGCCACCCGGACCTCCTCGGTGCCGCGATCTCTGGTCGGCTCAGCCTACCGCGCTGGCAGTGATGACTGTCTAACTAACGGAGACACGCCGAGGGCGGTGATGTCCCACCGTAGTTGGTCGGTGACCTAAAGTTACCGGCGTTTGCCACAACGGGGGAGTCACGGGGAATGGGATCGTTGCACGTCGCGCTGCCCACGGACGGGCGGCTGCACCTGCCGCGGGAGTGGGGGTACGAGCTGCCCGCCATCCGGCGATGGGCCGCGGAACGGGACATTCCCGTGGCCGACGACGCCGACCCGCAAGCGATCCGCGCCCTGTTGAGCGCCACCTACCCGCGGCTGGTCCCGACGCGGGTGTTGGCGCCGCCGCCGCACTGCACCAGGTTGTGGCTCCCGCCGCCCGTGGCCCTGCTGCACGCGGCGGGCGTGCCGGTCCGGCGCGCCGCGCTCGTGCCCGAACGGCGCCGGCCCAGCCTCCGCATCCGCGGCGGCCGGTCCGATCCGGAGGTGGCCGAGGCCGCGTTGGCGGCGGCGGACGAGGTCGACGAGTGCGTCGTGCTGGCACAGCGTCAGGAGACGGGCACCGTCCTGGTCGGATACCTGACGCTGCTGCCCGGCTGGCGGGCCGACCCGACCGTGCTCCGTGGCTATCTCGCCGCGCGCCTGGCTGCCCCGCGGGTCCCGCACACCCTGGTGGTGCTGGACAGCCTGCCGCGTACGAGCGACGGTGCCATCGACCGCGCGGCGTTGGCCGGGCGCGCCCCGGGCTGACGCGTCACCCCGCCGGCTCAGCCAGACGTGCCCGGCACACGCTGGGCCCGCAATGCCTCCGTGGAACGCTCGACCGACAGCGGTGGCGAGATCAGGTGCCCCTGGCCGAAGCCGCAGCCGAGGTCGAGCAGTGCGTCGAGTTGGGCCTGCGTCTCGATGCCCTCGGCGAACGCCATCATCGACAGCGAGTCGGCCACCGCCATGATCGCCTGCACGATGCCCCGACCGCCGTTGCCGGCGTCGTTCATCGCCGCCACGAACGCCCGGTCGATCTTCAGCCCCTCCACCGGGTAGCGCTGCAGGTAGGACAGGCTCGAATAGGACATCCCGAAGTCGTCGAGCGCGAAGTGCACGCCGGCCGCGCGCAATGCGCTGACCTGCGCCGAGATGTCTTCCGAGGTGTCCATGTGCTCGGTCACCTCGAGCCAGATGTCGCCGGGGTCGACGCCGGCCGCGCGGATCACGTCGAGCAGGTCGCCGTGGCCGCGTTCGAGCTGCACGGCCGAGATGTTGACGCCCATGGTCAGGTGCGCTTCGGGGAACTCGCGCTGCCACGTGGCGAGCTGCCGGCAGGCCTGGTCGAGCACCCAGGCGCCGATCGGCACGATGGCGCCGGTCTCCTCGGCCAGCGGGATGAACTCGTCGGGCGGCACGTTGCCCCGCTCCGGGTGGCGCCAGCGGGCCAGGGCCTCGAACGAGCGGATCGTGTTGGTCTTCAGCTCGACCATCGGCTGGTAGACCACCGAGAGCTGGCCCCGGTCGAGCGCCTCGGACAGGTCGGAGCGCAGGTCGAGCCGGTCGATCGAGCGGTGCGAGGCCTCGTCGTCGAAGACCTCCAGCCGGCCGGTGCCGCGGGCCTTGGCGGCGTACATCGCGGCGTCGGCGTCGCGCAGCATCGCGCTCGCGGAAGCGGTCCCGCGCCGGCCGAGCACGGCGCCGATGCTGGCGGTCACCTCCACCCGTTCGCCGCGCAGCGGGAACTCGTCGCTGAGCGCGACCTGGATCCGGCGGCCCATGTCGGTGAGGTCGGTCAGGTCGGACGCGCCGCTGATCAGCAGCACGAACTCGTCGCCGCCGAACCGGGCGAGCATGTCGCCGGGGCGGACGACCTTGCGCAGCCGCTGCGCGACCTGCTGGATCAGCTCGTCGCCGGCCTCGTGGCCCAGCCGGTCGTTGACCGCCTTGAACTTGTCGAGGTCGAAGAAGAGCAGCCCGGCGGCGCCGGTCGGCGACTCGGCGAGCGCCTCGTCGATCCGCTGCGCGGCCGTCATCCGGTTGGCCAGGCCGGTCAGCGGGTCGCGCGAGGCCCGCCGGTGCAGTTCCTGCTCGCGGGCCTTGAGCCGGCGGTAGAGCTCGCTGTTGCTGATCGCCGCGCTCAGGTAGCTGGCCAGCACCACCGCGACCTCGACCACCGACTTGCCGAACGAGCGCGCCCGCCGGCCCTTGGCGGCCAGCACGGCGATCACCCCGTCGTCGCGCATCACCGGCACGAGCAGCAGGGGGTCGTCGTCGCGGCCGGGGCCCACGTAGGGCTCGCCGGCCGACAGCCGGGCCCAGCCGGGCAGGTCGGCGGCCGGGGTGGGCCAGCGCCGGTTGGTGTCTTCGCCGACGTCGGCGGCCGCGGCCATCTCGGCCAGCTCGTCGCGGACGGTCAGGATCCACGCGGAGTCGGTGCCGGTCAGCTCGCGCAGCAGCACCACCGCGTCGTTGAGCAGCGATCCCACGTCGAGGTGGCGGGCCAGGCCCGGCCCGGCCTGCGCGAGCCGCTCGATCGCCGCGCCGCGCTCGCGGGCCTCCACCGCCGAATACATCCGGTAGGCCATCGACAGCAGCACCTGCAGATCGGCCGGCGTGAACAGGTCGCCGCCCGATCGGTAGAGCACGAGCAGGTCGCCGGCGAACTCGGAGCCGACGCCGGACAGGGGTATCCAGGCCGCCGAGGCGTTCTCCGCCTCGTGCAGCGGCGGCGGTCGGTCGTCGGTCGGCACGCCGTGCAGCGCGGCCGCGCTGCCCGAGGTGATCACCCGGCGGGCGGTCGGGCCGAGCGCCCACCCGGTGGTGAACGCCGGGTCGTCCTCGGGGAGCCCGCAGGACGCGGTGACGAACAACCGGTCGTCGATCGCCTCCGCGATGCACACCACGTCGGCCGCGAACACCTCGGAGAGCACGGTCAGCGTGCGGTCGATCAGCCGGCCCGGCGTGGACGGCGTGCCGATCACGGTCAGCAGCCGGATCAGCCGGGCGGTGTCGCGGTAGGCCGCGGCCGCGGCACCTTCGGCGCGGGTCAGGGCGGCGCGCAGTGCTTCCGCGTCGGCGTCGAGTCGCGCGGCGGGTGACTCCCCATAGGTGGTCATCGGGCGCTCAGAGCGCCATCGCGGCGATGGTGGCGTTGTGGTAGCCCGCGACGCCCGTGGTCCGCGCGAACTCGCCGTAGGTGTAGTAGCCGAACGTGGGCGCGTCGCCGGCCGCCTCCTGCAACCGCCGTGCCTCCTCGTGACCGCGCTGGCCCAGGATGTCGAGCCGGGCGACGCAGTCGAAGACCAGCACCACCGCCGGCTCGTCGCCCTGGACGACGGCCTCGACCGTCTGCTCGCCGACCTCGAGCAGGTCTTCGGCGTCGCAGGAGACGACCTGGACGGCGGAGTAGGGCGGCATCGGCGAGAACGTCCGCAGCTTGCCGTCACCGTCTATGAAGGCGCCCCGGATCAGCAGGGAGCCGTCGGGCTGGATCAGCCCGAACGCGTGCTCGGAGTGGTAACCGCCGGCCTTCTGGTAGAGCTTCTTGGCGGTCGGGTCGAGCGGCCGGAAGTTCTCCTGGTAGACCTCGAGCGCCGGGCGGCCGCCCAGCTCCTTGACGATCTGCCCGTCGACCCCGCTGAGCATCAGCGGCAGGCTGGTCGCCCGCCACCCGTGCTTGCCGACCACCCGCAGCGGCCGTTCGGAGCCGATCCAGACGGCGACCGCGGCGTCCTTGAGCACGCGGTCGCCGGCGAACACGAAGGTCTCGGCGAGCTGCCGGTCGTCGGCGGCGGCGCCGCCGATCACCGGCACCTGGAAGCCGGTGACCTTGTGGATGCCGTTGAGCAGCTCCTGCTGGTCGCCGGCCAGCCCGTCCGAGAAGATCAGGACCGCCTCATGCGGTGAGCGGACCGGGCCCATCGCGTCCAGGGCGGCCCGGGCGAGCGCCCGGCCGGCCTGGGTGGCGTCGGCCTGCAGGCCGGTGGCGTGCCCGAGACCGAAGCGGTAGCCGCCGCCGGCGAGCGCGAGCACCGCCACGCCGCTGCCCGGCTCGGTCAACCGGCCGTGGTGGAGCTGGCCGGAGCTGGTCGCCCCGGCGACCACCGCGGATCCGGTCGCCGCGGCCACCGTCTTCAGGAGGGTGGGGAGGTCATAGCGGACAGAAGCGTAAACCAGCACCAGATCGGGCGTACTCCCGTCAAGTGGTCGTAACGCCTCGTCGGTCGCCGTTTCGGCGGCCAACCGGGCGTCGGCGTCGTTGCTGGTGCCGACGCCGCACATCGCCTTTTTGCTGGTCAGGACCCTCACCCCCGCGCGCGTGAAGTGCTGGGACAACCACCGATTGTAGTGGTGAGGGCTCTTCGTCTTCAGGCCCGAGTGGTGACGCTCATAACGGGCGAACCCGGTGGTTCCGGCAGAGGTGCCGGAACCACCGGGTTCGTGGTGCCGTGCGCGTGCTAGCCGACGACCGACTTGAGCGTGATCCCGGCCGCGCTCAGGTCACTGACCAGATCACGCAGGTACGGGTGCTCGTCGGCCTGCAGGCCCTCGGGGTTGGGGATCAGCAGGTAGGCCGAGCCGTTGGCCTGGCTCACCCGCGCCGTGTCGGTGTAGTTGTGGACCAGCGACTCGGTCCGCGCGAGGTCGGCCGCGGCCACCTGGATGGTGATCGGTCGCCACTCACCGCCCAGGTTCTCCGGCGCCGGCAGGGCCGCCGCGGCGGCCCGGGCCGGGTCGATCGCCGGCGCCGCACTGCGCGCCGCCGCCCGGGCCGGCTCGCCCGCCGGGTAGAGGACGGCGTTGGCCAGCATCTGGATGCCGCTCTCGTTGTAGGCCCGGAACAGCGGGTTGTAGGCGAACAGCACCGCCCGGCCCGCGCCGGTCGGCTCGTCGACGAGTGCCGCCGTGCCCTTGAGCACGTCGGCCCCGGCCGTGTAGCCGTTGTACCAGAAGGTGTCGTCGCTCGGGTAGGTGAGCACGTTGATGCCGGTGGTGCTCGGCGTGAGGATCGAGTCGTTGTTGTTGAACTCGAAGTCCTCGGCCGGGCGGGTCGCCGCGACCGGGCTGGCGTGGTCGACGTCGACCCGGAAGTGCGAGCCGACCACCTCGTAGCCGGCCGGCTTGGCCTTCTCCGTGGTGGAGGTCAGCCCGGCGGCCCGGGCCATCCGGGTGCCCTCGTTGCGCAACCCGATGTAGGTGTTGCCCGCCGCGACCCAGGCCCGCAGGTTGGCCTGGCCGGCGGCGGTTAGCCCGCCGGTCGCGTTGGAACCGTCCGGCACCAGCACCACCGAGCGGTCGGTGAACGCCGGCGTGTTGTTGTTGATGTCAGCCGTGGTGACCGGCGCCAGCGTCAGGCCCCAGCGCTTGCCGAGGACGTAACGCGCCTCGCCGTACGAGCCGGACGTGGTGGAGATGCCGGTGCCCGCGAACAGGCCGACGTCCGGAAGGGTGATCGCAGGGCCCACGGACGGCCTGCGGCTGGCACCCATCGTGACGCCGAGCCCCAGCGCCCGGTCGTTGAGCGCCGGGGTCAGCGCCGCCTCCGGGAACGTGGTGTGGCCGGTCTGCGGGTCCTGGCGGACCTCGACGCCGGCGCCGAGCAGCGCGAAGGTGAACTCCGCGGCACCGGCCGAGTCGCGCCGGTACTGGTAGGAGCCGCCCTCGGGAGCGGTGGCGGCCTTGCCGCCGGCCGGCCGGGCCACGCGCTGCACCTTCGGGTGCAGGTCGTCACCGGTGTAGACGGTGTCGATGCCCATCAGCAGCGGGTTGCTCCAGGAGGAGACGTCGTAGAAGTAAGGGAACGGGACGTACGGGTCCTCGCCCAGCGTCGCCTGGATCCAGTGCTTCTGCGGCTGGTCCATCGGGATCCAGTAGGCGCCCTTGGGCACGGTCAGGTTGGCCTGGGTGCGGCCACCGAAGACCCGCGCCTGCGGCACGGTCAACGGCTCCTTGACCTCGTAGACCTCGACGTCCATCGCGCGCAGCCGCTCGACCAGCCGGCGCACGTCGGCGAGCTGCCGGTCGGGCAGCAGGAAGTAGGACCTGACCTTGATGTCCGGGACCGGGAACTGCACCGTGTTGTCGGGCTGGACGACCTCGTTGGGCTCGAGCTCGCCGGCCTGGCCCTCGGCGAGGGCGTCCGTCCAGATCTTGAAGTAGCTGTTCAGGACCTCGTTCTTGTTGTCCGCCGCCCAGCCGGTCGTCGACCACTGGGTGTTGAACTGCTGCTGCACCCGGTCCTGGACCGCCGACGCGCTGCCCTTCTCGTAGGTCATGCCGGCCGCGCCGAAGCCGGTTGCCGGCACGGTGTCGCCGTAACCCATGTAGAACAGGTCATACGTGTCGTAGTTGAAGTAGCACTCGGTGGTGACCGTGTCGGTGCAGGCGCCGTTGTAGCCGAAGCCGGCCTTGTTGGCCTCACCGATCCGGTTGATCCAGTCGACCGGCGCGTCGGCGATCTCGTGGTGGATCGGGTCGGCGTTCGGCGGGAAGAAGTAGCGCCGGCTGCCCATCTCGTGCGCGTCGATGAACACCTGCGGCGGGTACGTGCGGAGCAGCTCGACCTTGCCGTCGGTCTCCGGCTGGGTGCGGGCGAACCAGTCCCGGTTGAGGTCGAAGCCGAAGTCGTTCTGCCGCCGGTTGGCGTCGCGTCCGTCCGGGTTCTGGGTCGGCACGATGACCGTCAGCAGGTTGTCGTTGCGGTCCCGCACCGCGCAGGACAGGCCGGCGGCGAGCTCGTAGAGCGACTTCAGCGAGGCGTCGGCGCCGCTGGTCTCGCCGCCGTGCACGTTGCCGGCGATGTAGACGATGGCCGGGTCGTCGTGTGCGATCCGGGCCGCCTTGGACGCCGCCATCGTGCGCGGGTCGCGCAGGTCGCGGAGGTCCTCGGCGATCTTCGCCAGGCCGTCCTTGGTGACGTGTGCCGCATCGGAGACGATCGCGTAGGGCAGCGGCTGGCCGGTCGCGCTGGTGGCCATCGTGCCGGTGACCACGCGGTCGGAGGCGCTGTCCACGGCCGCCAGGTAGCGGCGGATCTCGTCGTTGGTCACGACCCGCTGCTGGCCGACGCCGAGCGGGAAGCCAAGGAACTGCTCCGGACTCGGGACGTCGGCGAGGCGCGCGCCGGGGTCGGGGTCACAGGCTGGCGGACGGGGGGCGGCGCCCACGGAGGACCCGTTGAGCAGCGGAAGCGTGCCGGCGAGCAGCAGCACAGCCGCAGCACCCGCCAACCGTTTCGCGCGGTTCGGTAGTCGCATTAAACCCGCTTCCCTTCCCGGAAAGGTGGAGTGAAAGGCAAAACGAGCCTAGGACCTGGCATTTCCCACGGTCAAGATCCGAATGGCTAAGGCCATTTACCACCGAGAATGGCCTAAATGCCCTTGAATCGGACCATGTCGATCGTGGACCCGGGCGCGCCAGAATTCTCCGGCCGGGATGTCGAAACCGGCCGGTCCCGTTCGCTGCGGAGGTAGGCACCATCCGGGACAACGAAGGAGACCGACATGTCGTTCCAGGCTTACCTCGACGCGGTGGAGGACAAGACCGGCAAGACGCCGCGGCAGCTCGTCGACGAGGCTGTCGCGCGGGGCTACGACGCACCCGCCGTCAAGGCGACCACCATCGTCGAGTGGCTGCGTGACGACTACGGCCTCGGGCGCGGCCACGCGATGGCGATCGTGCACGTCGTCAAGAAGGGCCCGAAGATCCCGGGCAAGCACGTCGGCGGCACCGGCACCCACCGGGACGCCTCCGACACCCTGTGGCTCGACGGCAAGGCGGCGCGCGGGAGCCAGGCGTAGAGCGGGGTGGCATGCTGGGCCCATGCCGCTTGAACCCATCGAGCGGGCGTCCGTCGACGAGCTGCGCTCCCTGCAGCTGCAACGGCTCCAGTGGTCGGTGCGGCACGCCTACGACAACGTCCCGCACTACCGGTCCGCGTTCAACGCGGCAGGGGCCCACCCCGACGACCTCAAGACGCTGGACGACCTGGCGGCGTTTCCGACCACGAGCAAGGAAGACCTGCGGGCCAACTACCCGTTCGGCATGTTCGCGGTGCCGCGCGAGCAGGTCGTCCGGCTGCACGCCTCGTCGGGCACCACCGGCCGGCCGACCGTGGTCGGCTACACCCGCGACGACATCGACACCTGGGCCAAACTGGTGGCGCGGTCGATCCGGGCGTCCGGCGGCAGGCCCGGCGACGTCGTCCACGTGGCCTACGGCTACGGGCTGTTCACCGGCGGCCTCGGCGCCCACTACGGCGCCGAGGAGCTCGGCTGCACGGTGGTGCCGGTCTCCGGCGGGATGACCGAGCGCCAGGTGCTGCTGATCCGCGACTTCAAGCCGGACATCATCATGGTCACGCCGAGCTACCTGCTCGCGATCGTCGACGAGTTGGAGCGGCAGGGTGTCGACCCGCGCGGCACCTCGCTGCGCCTGGGCATCCTCGGCGCCGAGCCGTGGACCGAAGACATGCGCCGCGAGATCGAGGAGCGGCTCGGCATCGACGCGGTCGACATCTACGGCCTGTCCGAGGTGATGGGTCCCGGCGTGGCCAACGAGTGCGTGGAGACAAAGGACGGCCCGCACGTCTGGGAGGACCACTTCTACCCGGAGGTCATCGACCCGGTCACCGGCGCCGTGCTGCCCGACGGAGCGTTCGGCGAGCTGGTCTTCACCTCGCTGACCAAGCAGGCGATGCCGGTGATCCGCTACCGCACCCGCGACCTGACCCGGCTGCTGCCCGGCACGGCCCGCCCCATGCGCCGGATGGAGAAGATCACCGGGCGCACCGACGACATGATGATCCTGCGCGGCGTCAACCTGTTCCCGACCCAGATCGAGGAACTGATCCTCGGCACCGCGGAGCTGTCGCCACACTTCCAGTGCGTGCTCAGCCGCAGCGGGCGGCTCGATTCACTGACCGTCCGCGTGGAGCGGCGTCCGGAAGTCTCCGCCGCGGCGGCCGCGGGCGCGGCGACCTCGTTGGCGGCCAAGGTCAAGGCGACGATCGGTGTGACGGTCGCGGTCGAGGTGGTCGAGCCCGACGGGGTCGAGCGGTCGATGGGCAAGATGCGGCGGATCGTCGACAACCGGGTCTAGACCGGCAACAGCCGGGGCCGCCGCTTCGCCGCCAGGTCCTCGACCCAGCCGACGTGGATCACGATCAGGGCGACCAGCCACAGGGCGATGGCGGTGTAACCGACCTCGGCCAGCGCGTCGCCGAACACCCAGACGTGCAGCAGGTCGCCGAGCGGGAAGGCGGCCGCGATCGCCGCGTTGTGCCACAGGTAGATGGTCACCGCGCGCGAGTTGAGCAGGGTGACGGCGGCGTCGGCGCGGCGGCGCTGGGCCAGCCAGTCCATCCGGGGCGCCAGCCGCAACAGCACGAGCACGAAACCGATCGAGTAGATGGCGTACGGCGGTGGGCTGTCGCCGATTTCGATGCCGTTCTCGCCGGGGTGGGTGACCACCCAGCCGATCGCGCCGGCGGTGGCCACGACGGACACCGCGAGAATCACCGGGAAGCGGATCCGGCGCAGGTCGCCGTCGCGGTGTGCGAAACCCAGCACCCAGCAGGCCGCGAACGTGAGCACGTCTTCGATCACCGAGGCGGCACGGTCGCCGATGGGCCATGCCGCGTGGTCGAAGAGCGGCAGCAGCACCAGCGGAGCCAGCACCGTCACGATCCGGGCCCGGCGGTAGACGGCCAGCAGCAGCGGGGAGAGCAGCACCAACCAGAGGTAGGTGACCAGGTACCACAGGACCTCGCTGACCGGTTCGGCCCACGCGGTGGCCGGCGGTTCGGCGACGGGCACCAGCCAGAGCAGGAAGGTGGGCCACTGTGGATGGTCGTCCCAACCGACCAGGAGCATCGCGGGTACGAACACCGCCGCGAGCAACCACAATGCCGGCAGCAGGCGGCGGAACCGGCCGCGGACCGCCCTGGTGGCGGACCGGTCGACCGAGCGGGCCATCAGCGAGCCGCCCAGCGCGAACATCACGCCCATCGCCGGGAAGCCCATTTCCAGCCAGGCGACCGGGAACATGTGGAACAGCACCACCCGCACGATGGCCGCGGCGCGCAGCAGGTCGAACCAGCGGTCCCGGCCCGGTGTGTCCACTGTGGCCGGCCGCGCTGCCGCTGCCGCTGCCGGTGCCGGTCGCGCCGGCAGTGTCGCGGTGTGGTATCGAGGCGGGCCCACCCAGTCGTCATTCCTCGTGGTCACGGGCCGACGATAACGACGGCGGGTGGCCGGCGTGCCAGGTCGTACCCCGCGCGGGGGACAACCATCCGGGTCGTCATTTCACCCGATCAAGCCGTAACCTGCCGGACGTGCGTTCATCGCGGGCGTTTTCCCGTTCGACCCGAAGGACTGAGCCGTGCCCGACCGACCTGAGATTGTCTGCATCTGCGGCTCTACCCGCTTCGCGGACGAGATGAGCGCGGCGAACCGTGATCTGACCTTCGCAGGTGTCATCGTCGTCGCGCCGGGCGTCTTCCTGCGCGCCGAGGGTCACGAAGCAGGCGAGTCGATCAGCGACGAGCAGAAGACCGCGCTGGACGCCCTCCACCTGCGCAAGATCGACCTGGCCGACCGGGTTCTGGTCGTCAACCCAGGCGGGTATATCGGCGAGTCCACGAGCAGGGAGATCGCATACGCCCGGGCCGCCGGCAAGCCGATCTCGTTCACGGATCCTGTCTGACTCGTGGACGCTCCGGTCAGAGTGCCGAGATCGTCTTCGGCGCCCGCTCCCGGCGGCTGAGGGCGCGCAGCACGGCGGTCTGGCCGTGCCGCTCGACGGCCAGCGCGGTCAGCAGCCCGAGCACCGGGGTCACGACCGACGGCGGGAACGTCGGGGTCGGCAGGTCGACGCTGACCGCGATGTCGTCACTGTGGACGGTGATCTCCATCATGCGGGTGACCAGGAGGTCGTCGAGGCGCAGCGCCCAGCCGGTCCAGATCGGCACCGCGCGGTCGGGCGCCAGGCCGGGCAGCGTCGCCCGCAGGGTGGCCAACTCGAGGTGCGCGCGCTCGATCAGCTGCGCGTGGCCGACGGCGGCGTAGTCGTCGCTCTGCCCCCGGATGGCCACGTTGGCCGGTGCGTCGATGTCCTGGCCGAGCCACGCCGCCGCGGCGTAGTGCGACGTCAGGTCGCGCGGCTCCTGCTCGGACGCCGGCTGCTCGACCGCCTCGACCACCTGGTGGAACTGCCGCGCGAGGTGGCCCGCCAGCCCGCCCACGGTGAGCCCGGTCAGCGCGCTCGGCTCGCTCCAGCGGTCGGCGACCGCCGGGTCGGCGAGCAGGTTGACGGCGATCGCCGCCGCGTCGAGAAATGCCGTGCGGTGCATGATCCAGAGCCTAGCGGCCCGGTTCAGTCGACGGCGACGCTGACCTCGGTCGCCTTGACCAGAGCGAGCACCTCGTCGCCCTCGGTGAGGTCGAGGTCGTCGACCGCATCGTTGGTGACCACCGCGGTGAGCGCGCCCCCACCGTCGACCGCGACCTTCAGCGTCGTCATCGCGGCACCGCCAGTCAGCGAGGTGATCCGCCCGGGAAGCTGGTTGCGGATGCTCACGTCACCGACCGTGCCGGTGGCCAGCGCGACGTCGGTCGCCTTGACCAGCATCGTCACCGGAAGGCCGGCGACCAACTGGAGCTCGTCGGCGCTTTCCCGGGTGATCGCGGCGGTCAGATCCTGTCCGCTGGACAGGCGGGCCTTCACCGCGGCCATCGCCTCGCCGCGGGACACCGAGAGAATCGTGCCGTCGAGTTGGTTGCGGATGCTGAGTCGCATGAGCCAGTCCATTCGCGATCAGTTGATGCGAGTTTGTCCCCTCCATCCTCCCCCCGGCCCGCGACGCGAAAACCGCGCGACACGCCCCGGCCGTGGCGTCGGCGCCTGCCGGCCCGTAGATTGCAGTCCGAGTGCAAATTCTTCGTGACGGTGGATGAGGAGGGCGCGATGGCGGAGATCACCGAGGCCGACCTGCGGGCACGGATCTCGGCGTTCCTGGCCGACCACGACCCGGCCGGCATCGACGACGACGGGCGCCTGGCCTTCCTGCGCGCGCGCTTCGACGCCGGGCTGGCCTGGGTGCACTTCCCGGTCGGGCTCGGCGGGCTGGCCGCCGGGCGGTCGCTGCAGCCGGTCGCCGACGACGCGTTCGCCGAGGCGGGCGCGCCCGACAACCGCCCGACCCGGATCGGCATCGGGCTCGGCATGGCGGCGCCGACCATCCTCGTGCACGGCACCGACGCGCAACGCTCACGCTTCCTGCGTCCGCTGTGGACCGGCGAGGAGGTGTGGTGCCAGCTGTTCAGCGAACCGGGTGCCGGCTCCGACCTCGCCGGCCTGGCCACCCGGGCCCGCCGCGACGGCGACGGCTGGGTGCTCGACGGCCAGAAGGTGTGGACCTCGATGGCACACGTGGCGCGCTGGGCCATCCTGCTCGCCCGCACCGACCCCGACGTGCCCAAGCATGCCGGCCTGACGTTCTTCGTGCTCGACATGACCGCGCCCGGCGTCGAGGTGCGGCCGCTGCGCCAGTTGACCGGCGAGGCCGAGTTCAACGAGGTCTACCTGACCGGCGTGCGGGTGCCCGACGAGCACCGGCTGGGCGACGTCGGCGCCGGGTGGAAGGTCGCGCAGACAACGCTGATGAACGAGCGGGTGTCGATCGGCGGCGGCGCGCTGCCCCGCGAGGGCGGCATGATCGGCGTGCTGGCCAAGGCCTGGCGCGACCAGCCGGCCGTGCGCACCCCCGGCATGCACGACACGATCATGCGGCTCTGGGTCCGCGCCGAGGCCGCGCGGCTGACCGGCCTGCGGGTCCGGCAGCAACTGGCCGCCGGCGCCCCGGGCCCCGACGGTTCGGCCGTCAAGCTCTCCTTCGCCACCCTCAACCAGCAGATCTCCGCGGCCGAACTCGACCTGCGCGGCGACGAGGGCCTGCGCCGCGACTCGTGGGCGATGAGCCGGCCGGAAGAGGTCGACTTCACCGGCCGCGACGCGGGTTACCGCTACCTGCGGGCCAAGGGCAACTCCATCGAGGGCGGCACGTCCGAGGTGCTGCGCAATATCATCGCCGAGCGGGTGCTCGGCCTGCCCGCCGAGCCGCGGGTCGACACCCGCGTCGCCTGGAAGGACCTGCCGCGATGAGCGAAATGCTGGACCTGCTCGAGTCGTCGGACGAGCAGGACCTGCGTTCCGGTGTACGCGAGATGCTCGCCGCCGAGTGCCCCTGGCAGACGGTGCTGTCGTTCGTGTCCGACGGCGGGGAGGCGTACGACGCGAAGCTCTGGCGCACTGTCGCCACCGGGATGGGGCTGGCCGGCCTGCTGGTCCCCGAAGCCCAGGGTGGTGCCGGAGCGCAGTGGCGGGCGGCGGCGGTGGTGGTCGAGGAGTTGGGCCGGGCCGTCGCGCCGGTGCCGTTCGTGTCCAGCGCGGTGGTGGCCACGACGGCGCTCGGCTCGTCGGACGAGCCCTCGTTGCTGGGCCGGCTGGCTTCGGGCGAGCTGACCGCGGCGCTGGCGGTGCCCTACGGCCTGTGGTCGGCACCGACGCTGCTGTCCGTCGTGGACGGTGCGGTCACCGGCACGGTGCGCGGTGTCGCCGACGCGCTCGGCGCCGGGCTGCTGCTGGTGCCGGCCGACGACGGTCTCTACGCGGTCGACGGTGCCGCGGTCCGCCGTACCCGCGTGCTCTCTCTTGACGAGACCCGCCCCCTGGCCGACCTGGAGTTCCGCGCGGCGCCCGCCAGGTTGGTCGGCTCACTGTCGGCGGTGCCCTGCGCGTTGCGGGCGGCGGCCGCGATGACCGCGGCCGAGCAGGTCGGCGTGGCGTCGTGGTGCCTCGACGAGACGGTGGGCTATCTCAAGGAGCGCTACCAGTTCGGCCGCCCGGTCGGCTCGTTCCAGGCGCTCAAGCACCGGCTGGCCGACCTGTGGGTGGAGCTGACCCAGGCCCGCGCGGTCGTCGCCTACGCGATTGCCGACCTGGCCGCGGGCGGGTCCGACGGCCGGGTGGCGGCCTCGCTCGCCAAGATCGTCGGTTCCGAGGTCGCGGTGCGGGCGGCCGAGGAATGCGTGCAGATGCACGGCGGCATCGGCTTCACCTGGGAACACCCCGCCCACCTCTACCTCAAGCGGGCCAAGGCGACCGCGGTCGCGTACGGTTCGCCCGACCGGCACCGCGCCCGCCTGGCCACGCTGGTCGACCTACCGCTGGAGGAGTCGTGACCGCATCCCTGACCGGCCGGGTGGCGCTGGTCACCGGCGCGAGCCGGGGCATCGGCCTGGCCATCGCCGCGCGGCTGGCCGCCGCGGGCGCGAAGGTCTGCGTGACCGCCCGCAAGCCGGACCCGCTGGTGGAGGCCGTCGCGTCGTTGGGCGGCCCGTCGGTGGCGCTGGGCGTGGCCGGCCGGGCCGACGACCCGGAGCACCGCAGCGCGGCGGTGGCGGAGACGACGGCGGCGTTCGGCCCGATCGACATCCTGGTCAACAACACCGGCATCAACCCGGTCTTCGGCCCGTTGATGGAGATTGACCTCGGCGCCGCCCGCAAGATCTTCGAAGTCAACCTGCTGTCGGCGTTGGGCTGGACCCAGGAGATCTTCGGCGGCGACCCTCGCCCCGGTGCGGTGATCAACGTGTCGTCGGTCGGTGGCCGCGTGCCGCCGCCCGGCATCTCCTTCTACGGCATCACCAAGGCGGCGCTGGAGCACCTGACCCGTTGCCTGGCGGTGGAGATGGCACCGCACGTGCGGGTCAACGCGGTGGCGCCGGCGGTGGTGAAGACGAAGTTCGCGACGCTGCTCTACGAGGGCCGCGAGGACGAGGTGGCGGCGAGCTACCCGCTGGCCAGGCTGGGCGTCCCGGACGACGTGGCGGCGGCGGTGGCGTTCCTGGCGTCGTCGGAGGCGGCCTGGATCACGGGCCAGACGTTGGTCATCGACGGCGGGGTCACGCTGACCGGGCGGGGTGCCTGATGGCCGGAGTCCCCGCCGAGGTCGAGCGCGTCGACGGCCGCACGGCCCGGGCCGAACGCACCCGCGCGGCGATCGTCGACGCCCACCTGAGCCTGATCGGCGAGGGCGACCTGCGCCCGACGGGGGAGCGGATCGCGGAGCGGGCCGGGGTGTCCCTGCGGGCCCTGTGGACCAACTTCAAGGACATGGAAACCCTGTTCGAGGCCAGCGGCGCCCAGGTGCTGGCGTTGTACGACGACAACTTCACACCGGTGTCGCCGGAGCTACCGCGGGCCGAGCGGGTCACCCTCTACTGCCAGCAACGGGCGCGCCTGCTGCAACTGATCGCGGCCCCGGCACGGGCGGCGGCGGTGCGCGAGCCGTTCTCCCGGCAGTTGCGCGTCAACCGCCAGAGGCACATCGATCGCGTACGCGACGAGGTAGAGATTCTTTTCGCCGCGGAACTGACGCTGGCCGGCCCTGACGCGGCGACCATCCGCGACGGCGTGATCGCCGCGTCGATGTGGCCGGCGTGGTCGATGCTCCGGGAGGGCCTGGCCCTTTCCCCCGAGGCGGCGGAGCGCGTGATGACGAGGACCATCACGGCCCTGCTCGACGTCTAAGGATCGACCACCAGACGGGCCGCTTCGCGCGCACATCCCCACGAGAGGCTGACGCCCAGCCCACCGTGCCCGTAGTTGTGCACGACGAGCGTCCGCTCCCGCCACTGCACCGCGACCCGGACGGCGGGGCGCTCGGGCCGCAACCCGGTCACCGTCTCGATCACGTCGGCGTCGCGGAGTCGCGGCTCGACCCGCCGGCAGCGTTCGAGGATCCGGGCGGTCAGGTCGTCGTCGGGCGTGAGGTCTTCCCGGTCGGGGATCCGCACGCCGCCACAGACCACCCGCCCCGGATGCGACATGACGCTGGTCCATTCGGCGTCCCGGGCCAGTTCCATGAAGACGGTGTCGATTCCGGGGTTGCCGAGGACGACATGCTGCCCGAAGACGGGCCGCACGGTGTCGTCACCGGCGAGTTCCCGCGACCCCAGCCCGGCGCAGTTGACGACCCGCTCGCCGACCGCGGCGAGGTCGGTGACCCGCCGCTGTTCGATGGCGCCGCCCGCCGCGGTGAGCCGCCGCTCGAGATAGCCGAGGTAGGTCGGCATATCCACCACCGGCATCCGCCCCCACGACCCCGCCCGGAACCCGTCCGGCACCTCGTCGCTCGCGGCCTCGCGCAACCCCGGAATCATCCTGACCTGCGGCGGCAGGTCCCCGTCGGGCATACCGTCGCCGACGGTGAGGACGTCCGCGACCCGCACCCCGGTGGTGGCGTCGGTCGCGAGCCGCTGAAAGTCTTCGAGCGACTGCGCCGTCCAGGCGAGGGTCCTGTCGAGCGGTGGCTGGAACGACGGTCCCCACAGTGCTCCCGCGACCATCGAGGTCGTCTCCCGCGGTTGCCGGTCAGCCAGCACTCTGGTCGGAATGCCACTCTCGGCCAGCACGACCGCGGTGGTCAGCCCACTGACCCCGGCGCCAACCACGACCACGTCGTCACCTACAACGGCCCCTCCAGCGTCGCCATCCACAGTAGAGCCTGTCAAACGACGCCTGACGCCGATCGCGCGTGCTCTGCCCAGGCCTGCCGGTCGGCGCGGCTGTGCCGCGCGCGTCCCCGGCGTGCTTCGGTCCGCGCCACAGCTCGTGAGGCGGCGCTCGGTCCGGCCCCCGCCGCGCGGTCCGGCCCCCGCCGCGCGGTCGGGCCCCCGCCGCGCGGTCGGGCCCCCGCCGTGCGGTCGGGCCCCCGCCGTGCGGTCGGGCCCCCGCCGTGCGGTCGGGCCCCCGCCGTGCGGTCGGGCCCCCGCCGT
>NZ_JBFAPI010000024.1:61989-89857 GCF_040676615.1 Asanoa sp. NPDC049573 | reverse complement strand
ACGTCGGCGACTGGTCGCCGTCGCGGACCCGCGACCTGCTGGCCACGCACGGGCTGACCGCCGCCGCCGTCCTCTCGGTCACGCCACCCGGCCGACGACGGGTCGCGCACGGCGCCCAGCGACTCGCCCAGCGGCCCGGAGACCGACTCCAGCCGGCGCAACCCGGCGACCGGGTCCGGCCGGGCCACGGCCAGTTCGGTGGCCAGGTCGTTGGCGGCCTCGTCGGCCCGGTGCACGTCGGCGGCGAGGCCCACCTTGTCGCCGCGGGCGTTGCCGGGCGGGCGGCCCGCCATCGCCAGCACCGCCTTGCCGGCCGCGACCTCGGCGTGCAGGTCGGCGAGCAGTTCGGCGGCCGCGTCCTCGGCGGTGGCCAGGTCGGCCGCGAACAGGTCCAGCGCGTCGAGCAGCGCCTCGGCCTGGCCGAGCGCCTGCTGCGCGGTGCGCAGGCCGGTCCGGCGGCCGTCCTGCTCGATCTCGGCGGTGGCGAACTCGATCCGGGCGGCGGCCTGCGCGAGGTTGTCGATGACCGGTGCGAGGGCGCTCTCCGCGTACGCCGCGGTCAGCTCCTTCCAGGTCGTCCCGGCCACCTGCAGCCGCGCCCGGGCCTCGTCGCGGCGCACCGTCAGCCGGCTGGCCAGCCGCGCCTCCTCGCTGGCCCGCAGCAGTTCGAACGGCTCGGCCCGGGCGTCCAGCCGGTGGCTCGCGGCGGCGCAGTGTTCGACGATCGACCGCAGCACCCGCCGCCGGGTGAACTCGTCTTCCGGCTCGTGGTCGTCGAGGTGCTGGCGCACCCGGAAGGCCTCGGCCAGGTCGGCGCGGGCCGCCGTGACGGCCTCGACGAAGGTCACCGTCGCGTCCCGGCCGTGCTGCGCCTGCGCGAACGAGAGTTCCTGCTCGCTCGTGCACAGAGCGTTGTCGGCGGCGACCAGCGCCGCGTCCGCCTGCGCGAGCAGGCGGGCGGTCGAGAGGTCGCCGCCGAGGTCGAGGGTGTCGGCGTCGTGGTCGGACGCTGCCGGTGGCGGGCCGGCCCGTTCGGCCGGGCCCGCCGGGCCGGCGGTGCGGGTCGGCGCGGTGAGCGCCGGGCCGACCTGGTCCGGTGGCGCCCACGCCGAAGCCGGCGGCTCGTCGAGGGCGGCCTCGGCCAGCGTCTCCTCGACGGTCCGGGCGGCGGTCGGTTCGGGCTCGGGGCGGTTGCGGTTGCGGCGGAAGGGGTTTCTGCGCCGGCCGTGGCCGGCGTCCGATCCAAGGCGGTGCCGGGGCGCGGACCGGTCGGCGGCCCGGCGGCGGGCGACCGCCAGCACGACCACCACCACGCCCACGACGAACAACACGCACGCCAACAGCGACAGTGCGTTGTTGTCGCCCGATGCCGCCGACATGCGGTCAGGCTATTCGCGAGCGGTCTTTCCGTCTGCCGAATCGGCAGTCACCGATCCGCGAGCGCTTCGGCGAGCGCGCCGCGCACGTCGGGATAGCGGAACGGGAACCCCTCCCGCCCCAACACGCCCGGGACGGCCCGCGTGCTCATCACGGCGAGTTCGGCGACGCCGCCGACCGCGACCCGCACGCCGAACTCCGGGATGGGCAGGACGGCCGGGCGGCGCAACGCGGCACCGAACGCCTTGGTGAACTCGCCGTTGGTGACCGGCAGCGGGCTGGTCACGTTGACCGGGCCGGCGACCTCGGTGCGCTGCTCCAGCAGGAAGCCCACGGCGTTGAGCCAGTCGTCGAGGGAGATCCACGGGACCCACTGCCGGCCGCCCGCGATCGGGCCGCCGACGCCGAGCCGGAACGGGAGCATCTGCGGCTTCAGGAAACCTTCGTTCTTCTCCAGGGGTACGCCGCTGCGCAGCAGGACCACCCGTACCCCGGCTTCCTCGGCCGGCCGGGTCGCCGCCTCCCAGACCCGGCACAGGTCGGGAAAGAAGCCCTCGCCCGGTGTGTCGGTCTCGTCGACCACCCGGTCGCCGGTGTCGCCGTAGATGTTGATGCCGCTGGCGCTGATGAAGGTCGCCGGCGGTGAGCTGTGCTTGGCCATCGCCTCGGCCAGCGTGCGGGTCGGCTCGACCCGGCTGTCGCGCAGCAGCCGCCGGTAGGCCGGGGTCCAGCGCTGGTCGCCGATGTTGGCACCGGACAGGTTGATCACCGCGTCGACGCCGTCGAGGGCCTCCAGGGCGAGCTGGCCCGACGCGGGGGTCCAGCGGATCTCGTCAGCGCCTCTCGGGGCGCGTCGGACCAGACGGACGATCTCGTGGCCGCGCAGCGGGCCGGTGATGAGCCGGTTGCCGAGGAAGCCGGACGCGCCGGCCATGAGGATCCGCATGCGTCCCATTCTCCGGCCTGGCGGCGCCGCGCGCGCGTTCCGCGGGGCCGGTGTTGTCGGTGGTCGCGGGTAGCCTGTCCGCGTGCGGACGACGCGGGGAGGCGCCAGCCCGGTGATGATCGGGCGCGATCGCGAGCTGCGCCAGCTCAGAAAGCTGGTCGCGGCCCGCCGGTCCGGCGTGGCGATGATCGCGGGCGAGCCCGGGGTGGGCAAGACCCGACTGGTCCGCGAGCTGCTGTCCATGCTCGACGCCGACACCGTCGTGCTCGTCGGCCAGGCCGAGCCGGGCTCGCTCTCCCGGCCCTACGAGGTGCTGATGGACGCCCTCGACGGCCGCGACGGTGTCGATCCCGCGCTGCTGGCCGAGCTCGGCGACTCCGCGCGCAGCCCCGTCGAGCGGCTGCACAGCGGCGTCCGCCTGGTCACCGAGCTGATCGCCGGGCGGCCCGCCGTCATCGTCTTCGAAGACCTGCACTGGGCCGACTCCGAGAGCGCCGCCCTGTTCGAGCGCATCGCCGACATCGAGGGCCCGCAGGTGCTGATCGGCTCCTTCCGGCCGGCCGAGGTGACCGGCCGCGACCCGGTGACGGCGCTGCTCGCCCGGCTCGGCCGCCGCCACTCGCTGACCCGGCTCGACCTGCACCCGTTCGACGAGTCCGACACCGCGACGCTGCTGGCCGCCGTCACCGGCCGCCCCGCACCGCCGCGGGCGGTGGCCGCGCTGCACCAGCGCACCGGGGGCAACCCGTTCTTCCTCGAAGAACTGCTCCGCGGCCACGAGGGCGACGACCTCGCCGCGGTCTACGAGCAGCCGTTGCCGTGGAGCCTGGCCGAGGTGCTCCGCCGCCAGGTCGACGACCTCGAGCCCGAGCAACGCCGCATCGTCGAGGCCGCCTCCGTGCTCGGCCACCGCGTGCACTTCGACCTGCTGGCCGCCGTGACCTCCGCCGGCGAAGACGAGCTGATCCGCGCCCTGGGCGCGCTGGTCGCCCGCGACGTGCTGGTCGAGACCGGCGAAGACGAGTTCAGCTTCCGCCACGCCCTGCTCCGCGAGGCGATCGCCGGCCACCTGATCGGCCGCCAACGCCGCCGCCTGCACGAGGCCGCGCTCGAGGCCCTGCTCGCCGACACCGAGGGCCGCCTGCCCCACGACCCGGCGATGGTCGCCCACCACGCCCAGGCCGCCGGCCGCTACGACGACATGCTCACGGCGGCCCGCCGCGGCGTCGCGCTCTACCTGTCGATCGGCTCGGCCTACCAGGCGCTCGAGCTGGCCGAGATGGGCCTGGCCGAAGACGCCGAAGACCCGTCCCTGCTGGCCGGCGCCGCCCGCGCGGCCTGGCTCGCGGGGTTGCTGCCCGACGCGATCGGCTATGCCCGCCGCTGGCGCGACCGGGCCCGCTCGGCGACCGACCGCAACGACGCCCTCTACCTGATGATCCGGCTGGCCTGGGAAGCCGACGAGCTGGCCGAGATGGACGAGCTGACCCACGAGGTCGAGCTGCTGATCGCCGAGCTGCCACCGGGCGCCGACCAGGCCCTGGCGATGACCGCGGTGGCCCAGTCGTCGATGCTGCGCGACGAGACCGCCGAGGCGATCGCCTGGGCCGACCGCGCCCTGGCCCTGGCCGACGAGCTCGACCTGCCCCGCATCCGCTTGGCCGCCCTGGTCGAGAAGGGCCTGGCGATGACCGAGTGGCCGTCGACGGCGGCCGAGGGCCAGGCCATCCTGTCGGGCCTGATCGACGAGGCCGAGAAGGCGGGCGAGTGGGTGCTCGCCGCGCGGGCACTCAACGAGCTGGTCCAGGGCGTCCCACCCAACTCCCCGGCCGAGCACACCGAGCTGTTGGAGCGGATGCGCGTCGACGCCGAGCGGGCGGGCTTCGAGTCGCTGGCGGTCGCGGCCTACTACCAGGGCCGTGCCCGCATCGCGATGCGCGAGGGTGACCTGCGCACCGCGATCGCCGCGCTGGAGCAGGGCCGTGACCGCGACCGCAGCTACCTGCGCCGTGGCCGCTGGGCCGACTACCACGCGGTCTTCCTGGCCGGGCTCTACCTGGAGTCCGGCGACCACGAAGCCGTGGCCGACATCATCGAGTCGCTGCGCACCGGCTTCACCATCGAGCCGCTGACGATCCCCGGCCTGGCCTTCCACCTGGCCTGCCGCCGCCCCGGCTCCGGCGACGTCTCGGCGCTGCTCGACGAGGTGCTGGTCGCGGTGGCCGACCAGACCTGGCGCAGCGGTTCACAGGCACACGACCTGCTCTCCGCGGCGATCGAGGCCGGCCTGCCGGCGGAGCGCCTCACCGAGCTGACCCGCGCCCTGGTCGACGACAACGTCTGGGACGACTACCGCACGCTGGTCGACTCCCAGCTCGCCGAGGTCGGCGGCCGGCTGGCCGAGGCGCTGGCGGGCTACCAGGCGGTGTGCGGCTCCCAGATCCTGTTCCCCTCGGTGCGCGGCACGGCGGCCGTCGGCGCGGCGCGCTGCGCCCTCGCCCTCGACCGCACGGCGGAGGCAGACGTCGAGGCCGCACGGGCCACCGAGTTGCTGGCCCGCTGGGGCGGCTGGCGGGTGGCCGCCCTCGACCGCGTCCGCGACCAGTTGGGCCTGACCCCCCGCGAGGGCGACCGCGCGGTCACCGGAGCGGCGGCCCTGACCCCCCGCGAACGCGAGGTGGCGCTGCTCATCGCCGACGGCCTGACCAACGCCGAACTGGCGAAGCGCCTCTACATCTCACCCAAGACGGCGGCCGTCCACGTGAGCAACATCCTGCACAAGCTCGGCGTCTCTTCGCGCACCCAGGTCGCCTCGGTCGTCGGGCGATAGGCCCAGATGGTCAGCCTTATCGGTTGGCGAGCTGATCCACGGCGCAGCAGCCCGTTGACAACGAGTTCGCATCACGCGAGCGGGCTCTGCACGTCAATCCGCGCCACGCCCGATGGTCGACGCATTTCCGAACAGCACCATGACGGGAGAGCGGCAGGTTTTGCCCGCCCCACCGGGCAACGTGTCGCCGGTCAAGCTCATCATCACCGCGGGGCGGGCTCGATCTTCATAAATGCCCAGCGTCGTGCCAGGTCTGGACGCTGGGTGAGCGTCTGCTTCACCACTTCGTGTACCCGAGTGAGGGTCGATCGGCCGCCAACCGTCAATCCGAGTTCGTGGCAGCGAACAATTGCCTCGACGGTGATCTGCAGGTCGGCCGGCTCGGCCAAGAACTCCTCGAGACCTTGGGCCAGAACGGCGCGCAGAAGTAGGTCGGCTTCGCCGTCCCGGCCGAGAAATGCGAGCAGGCACCTGACGAAATGGTTGGGTAACTCCTTTGCGAAATCGATGCCCTGGGCCACCCACAGCCGCTTGATCAGCTCGGCGGCGAGAGCTGGCGGCACCTGGACGTCGGTCGCCAATCGGTCGAGGACGAGCCCGGCGAAGGCGATCCGTTCCTCTTGACTCCAGGGCATCCATGGGTAGGCCGCGGCTCTGACCACCCGCTCGTAGGTCTCTCGCTGTTCGTCGGGGCTCGGGCGGCCGACGGGGGCGAGCCAGGCGTCCAGTAATAAGTGCGCGGTGGACAGAGCAGTTCCCGGACCCCAGTCGATGAAGCTATGAGTACTGGAGCCGAGCGTGCGCGCCAACGGTTCGACGGCATGACCGACGACGTCGTCGACTTTTTCGCATTCGAAATTCGCCCTATGCAGGAAAGCCCCAGGGACTTCGCTCCAGGCAGTGAGGCCCTCGCTGTGGTCGCTATGGGGCGGGACGCTGTAGGTCCAGTGGGGATCGATGGGCGCGGCATCGGATGGCTTTCCGCGCCATGTGAGCCGAATCGTTCGCGTTCCTTCGCGCCAGCCTCGTTCGACCCGGATCACCGAGACAAGGCCAGCCCACGGGTCGGTGGGAAGCTGGGAACGCCACAGCAGCGTCTGGCGGCGCCAGGCCTCGACCACCTCGTCGCCGGTCGGGCAGAGGTTTGAGTACCAGACTTCTCCGTTCGCGCAGAGGGTCAGGATCAGGAGGTTGGCGCTGTAGGCGGCGTAGCGGGCCGCGTCCGGGAGGCGTTGCGGTCGGTAGGCGCCGAACCGCCGTGCGGCGGGTGCCTCGCCAGCACCCTTGTAGAGCCTGGTGGTGAGGCGAGCCACCTCCTGCTGGCCGCCCATCGCGAGCTTCTCCTCGATGAAGCCCGGGATCGCGGTCGAGAAGGTGAGCGGCGAGTAGGAGAGCAGCGCGTGCAGCAGGTCGTCGTCGACCGGGGCGGCGGCCAGCGATGTCACCGTCACGTGCTCACGGGCCGCCATGTCGTGCAGCACCTGGCAGGTGAGCCGGGCGACCAGGAACTCGCCGAACGTCGCGTGCAGGAACTCGTAGGTTTCCCGGCGGTCGGCGCCCCCGGTCGTCGCGGCCGCGCGATGGACGAAGAAGAATCGGCCGATCATCAGTTCGGCGGCCCGCAGCGGCACCCGCATGCCGGTGCCGGGCGCCGGCGGGCGGGGGATCCCGAACAAGGCCGGCAGGTCGGCCTCGAGTTCCGCTTCGGTGATCCACAGAGTGCCGCGGTTGTGCATCGCGAAGCCGACGACCGACAGCGTGCGCAGTTCCTCCTCGACGGCCTGCGCCAACGCGGCGTCCGACAGGCCCTGCCGGTGTTTCTGGATCTCGCGGCGGGCGAAGGCGGTGAGGAGGCGCTCGTAGAGCTCGTACTGGCCGATGCCCGCCCCGAGCTTTTGCAGCGCGTTGCCGTCGGCGTCGTAGATGGCGAGCATCAGCAGGAGCAAGGGCTGTTCGGCGAGCGCGGGTTGGGCCAGGACCGCCTCGGGGGACAGCGGCGCCACACCCGCGGCCCGGAAGGACGGCTCGTTCGCGTCGTTCCAGACGCGCAGCCAGGCGTCGATCCTGGGCACGTCGAACGGCTCCAGCCGGAGCAAAACCGTTCCGGACGGCGCGAACGCCCGGTCGGCCACCGCCGTGCGGCTGGTCACCACGACGGCGACCGGGCGGCCCTGCACCGCCTCGCGGCGCTGGAACTCCGCCACCTTGCCCAGGTAGTCGGTGTGGCTGACGCCGACCGCCTGGAGTAGCTCGTCGAAACCGTCGAGCAGCACGACCGGCAACGCGTCTCCCGCCGAAGCGACCAAGGCCGGCCACTCCAGCCGTTCGCCGGTGGCCTTCCGGATCGCCTGTTCGAGTTGCTCCTGCAGATCGGCGGCGGCGTGCACGTCGCGCAGCGGCACGCGGATGGGCACGAAGTCCGCTGCCGGCAGCCGGGCCGCGAGCACCTTGGTGAGCACCGATTTGCCCGAGCCGGGCTGGCCGAGCACCAGCAGCGGCGCGGCCAGGGCGAAACTCGACGTCAGGTGCCCGACCAGGAACTCGTCGAGATCGTCGCGGACCTCCTGCCGTGCCCACCAATCCTCGTCGTTCGGCTTGTCCGACCCGCTGATCTCGCCGACCCGGAACCGCGGCGCGAGATAGGCGGCGCCGAGCGTGGGCACGCGCAGCCCGTCGGGCGCCTCACCACCGCTCACCACCGGCAGATCCAACTCTGCCCGGTAGGCGCGGGCCAGCCCTTTGCGACGGGCGTCGGGGTCGTCACCGGCCGAGCCGCGGGCCAGTGCCTCCTCGAGCCGCGAAAGACCGGCCCGCAACTCGGCGCGGGTCGCCGCGTGCTCACCCAGGTTGACCCAGAAACCGACCTCGGGAAACTCCACCGCGAGCTGACGGAGGAGCTCGAAGTAGCGGCGGATGGCCGGGGCCACACACGAGGTGAGTTGCTCGAAGAACGCCGCGCGGTCGGGCCCGGACAGTCGTTCGCCCAGAGCCAGCCCGCCGACGAACTCGAAGAGATTGTCGCAGATGCCCACATAGAATTCGTTCAGTTCGAAACGGATGGCGTCGTGCCCACGGTGGGCCAACGGAAGCGGCGGCACCCCGGAGAACAGGTCGTGCAACAGGTCGGTCGTCGGACTGCCGCCGGCGATGGTCAACTGCTCGGCCGGGGTCAGTTCGAGGTCGGCGAAGCGGAACGGGAGGTCGGCCTCCTGAAGCGCTTCGAAGAACGCGACCACGACGATGACCGTGTGCGCCGCTTCGAAGCGCTGGGTGCGGTCGTAGCGGGACAGGCCCCTGCGGCGTTCGGAGGCGCGCCGCACCAGGTCGTGTGACAGGCGGATGAAGTCGGTCTTGGCGTCGAACAGGGCCAGCACGCCTGGGAACGCGACCGACAGCCCGAGCATCAGTCCACCGGTCGCCTTGTCGAGCGTCTTGACCAACGCGCTTTCGCCACCGCCGAGAAGGCGGGCCGCGTCCGCGTAGCCGAGCGTGTGCGCCATCCGTCGACTATGGACCACCTCCGGCCGGCCGATAAGTCCTCGGTCGGATGGTTGCCCAGACCGCCAGTGCCGCGCAGCTCAGCACGATCCCGGTCGCGGTGATCGCCGGCCAGCCACCCGCCGGCCACAGGGTGGTCGCGAGCGCCGAGCCCATCGCCGCGCCGGTGAAGCTGGCCACGACATAGGTCGTGTTCAGGCGGCTGCGGGCGGCGGCCGAGGTCGCCAGGATACGGGTCTGGTTGAGGATGGCAGTCGTCTGGAAGGCGACGTCGAGCAGGACGATCGCCGCCAGCAGCAGGGTCACCGAACCGCCCGCCAACGTCGCGACCGCGTAGGCCAGCAGGATGACCAACCACGCCGCCCCGGTGGCGGGGAGAGAGCGGCCGGCGTCGTGCAGGCGGCCGGCGTTGCGGGCCGCGACCGCGCCCGCCAGACCGGCCAGGCCGAACAAGCCGATGACCGCGACCGGATACCCGAACGGCGGCCCGCTCAGCAGGAACGTCAGCGACGTCCAGAACATGCTGAACGCTGCGAACCCGAGCGCCGTCAGCGCCAGCGTCCAGCGCACCGTGCGATCACGGAACGCCAGCTCCGGCACCGAGGCGATCAGCGCGGGATAGCCGATCGAAGCCTTCGGCGGCAAGGGCGGCAGCGCGCGGTGCAGCACCACCGCGAGAACAGCCGTGACGAACGAGGCGACCGCGAAGACCGCTCGCCAGCCCGCCGCACCGGCGAGCAACCCGCTGACCGTGCGGGACGCCAGGATGCCGATCAGCAGTCCCGACGCGACCGTGCCGACCACCCGGCCCCGCCGGGCGTCGTCGGCCAGGTCGCCGGCCAGCGGCATCAGGATCGGGCCCGCGACCGTCGCCGACCCCAGCGCCGTCGTCGCGACCAGCAGCGTGCCGATCGTGGGGGCCAGTGCGCAGGCCAGCAGCGCCACCGCGCAGCACAGCAGCACAGCGACGATAAGACTGCGGCGGTCGCGTACGTCGCCCAGCGGCACGATCAGCAGCACCCCGACCGCGTAGCCGACCTGCGTCGTGGTGACCAGCCAACCGGCGGCGGCGGTCGAGGCACCGAAATCACCGGCGATCAGGCCGAGCAGCGGCTGCGCCCAGTAGAGGTTGCCGACCGCGACCCCGGCGGCGACGGCGAACAGCACCGTCAGGAAGCGGCTCATCGTGGCGCCACCACGACCAGGGCGGCCCGCCGGCCCACCGCCCACACGCCGAGCGCGAGCACGCTCAACACGACGCCCGCCGTGGTCACCGCCGCCCAGCCGCCGAAGGCCCAGAGGGTCGTCGCAGCCGCCGAACCCAGGCCGGCACCGACGAAGTTGCTGACCACGTACGCCGTGTTGAGTCTGCTTCTCGCCTCGTGCGAGACCGCGAAGACGCGCATCCGGTTGAGCAGCGCCACCGCCTGCAGGGCCACGTCGAGGAACACGATCGCGATCAGCAGCAGCGCGATGGAGCGGCCGGCGAGACCGGCGAGCACAAAGGACACCAGCACGACCACCCAGCCGGCGCCCGTCGCCGGCAGCGACCAGCCGCGGTCGTGGAGTTGCCCGGAGCGTTGTGCGGCAACGGCACCGGCCAGGCCGGCCAGACCGAAAAGACCGATGACCGAGACGGGGTACGAGAACGGCGGAGCGCTGAGCCGGAACGTCAACGCCGTCCAGAACATCGCGAACGCGGCGAACCCGCACGCACCCAGCGCCAGCGTCCACCGGACGGATCGCAACCGCAGTGCCATCGCGGGCACCGAGGCGATCAGCGCCGGGTAGGGCAGCCGGGTCTTCGGCGGCAACGGCGGGAGGGCCCGGAACAGCAGCACCGCGAGGGTGGCGGCGAGCGCCGCGGCCACCAGGAAGATGGCCCCCCAGCCGGCTGCGTCGGCCACCAACCAGCTGATCGCGCGGGCCGCCAGGATCCCGGTGAGAATGCCCGAACCGACCGTGCCCACCACCCGACCGCGATGGGCCTCCGACGCGAGATCCCCGGCCAACGGCGTGAGGAGTTGCCCCGCGACCGTGGTCAGCCCGAGCACGGTCACCGCGACGTGCAGCACGCCGATCGTCGGCGCGACCGCGCACAGCACCAATGCCGGCACCGAGCACAGCAGCATCCCGGGCACCAGCCGCCGGCGGTCGACGACGTCGCCGAGCGGCACGATCAGCAGCACCCCGACCGCATACCCGACCTGTGTGAGGGTGACCAGGTAGCCGGCGGAGGCGACAGACGTACGCAGGTCCCGGGCGATCAGGTCGAGCAGCGGCTGCGCGAGGTAGAGGTTTCCGATGGCGGCACCGGCGGCGAGGGCGAACAGAAACGTCAGCCGCCGGTTCATGGGCGCGAGGTGGCCACGACCAGGGCGCCGCGCCGCCCGGTTGCCCAGATGGTCAGGCCGACACAGCTCAGCACCACCCCCGCCGCCGTCACGGCCGACCAGCCGCCGGCGGACCACAGCGACGTCGCCGCCGCGGAGCCCAGCGCCGCGCCGGCGAAATTGCACACCACGAACGCCGTGTTGATCCGGCTGCGGGCCTCGCGGGAGACGGCGAACACCCGGGTCTGGTTGAGGATCGCGAGGCCCTGCAGCGCCGCGTCCAGGCCGACGACCGCGACCAGCAGCACGGCAACCGACGAGCCACCGGCGAGCCCGGCCACCACGAACGACACCAGGACGACCAGCCATGCGGCGCCGGTGGCGGGCAGCGACCAGCCGCGGTCGTGCAGCCGCCCGGCCCGTTGCGCGGCGAGCGCACCGGCCAGGCCGGCGAGACCGAACAAACCGATGACCGAGACGGGGTACGAGTAGGGCGGCGCACTGAGCAGGAACGTCAACGACGTCCAGAACATCGTGAACGCCGCGAAACCGGTCGCGCCCAGCACCAGCGTCCACCGGACGGTCCGTTCCCGCAGGGCGACCACGGCCACGGAGGCGATCAGCGCGGGGTAGCGCACCCGGGTCTTGGGCGGCAGCGGTGGCAGCACCCGGTGGAACAGCGCGCCCAGGGCGGCGGCCAGCACGGCGGCGACCAGGTAGATGGCCCGCCACCCGGCCACCTCGGCGACCAGGCCGCTGATCGTGCGGGAGATCAGGATCCCGGTGAGGATGCCGGACGCGACCGTGCCGACCACCCGACCTCGGCGGTCGTCGTCGGCCAGGTCGCCGGCCAGTGGCGTGAGGATCTGGCCGGCGACGGTCGTCAGGCCGAGCAGGCAGACGGCGACCAGCAGCACCCCGAGGCTCGGGGCCAGCGCGCAGAGCACCAACGCCGCCGCCGAACACAGCAGCATGCCGGCCACGAGGCGCCGGCGGTCGACGACATCGCCGAGCGGGACGATCAACAGCACCCCGACCGCATAACCAACCTGCGTGGACGTGATCAACCATCCGGTGCCGGCGGCCGACGAGCCGAAGTCGCCGGCGATCAGGTCGAGCAGGGGTTGCGCCCAGTAGAGGTTTCCGACGGCGGCGCCGGCGGCGACGGCGAACAGGAAGGTGAGTCGGCGGTCCATGGCGGGAGGCACCCCGACATGCTCACAACCAAACCCGGGCAGCGAAAGGGCCCGGCGCCAAAGCGCCGGGCCCTTCGCCGGAAAACCAGATCTCAGGCGAGACCGAGGTCGGCCTCGAAGTTGCCGGCCTCCAGACGCTCCTTGATCGCGGTCAGGAAGCGGGCGGCGTCGGCGCCGTCGACGATCCGGTGGTCGTAGGACAGCGACAGGTAGACCATCGAGCGGGGCACGATGACCTCGCCCAGGTCGGGGTCGTTGATGACGACCGCACGCTTGACCACCGCGCCGGTGCCCAGGATCGCCACCTGGGGCTGGTTGATGATCGGCGTGTCGATCAGCGCGCCGCGGCTGCCGGTGTTGGTCAGCGTGAACGTGCCGCCGGACAGCTCGTCAGGGCTGATCTTGTTGCTCCGGGTGCGCTCGGCCACGTCGGCGATCCGCCGGGCCAGGCCCGCCAGGTTGAGGTCGCCGGCGTCCTTGATGACCGGGACGACCAGGCCCTTCTCGGTGTCGACCGCGATGGCCAGGTGCTCGGCGTCGTAGTAGGTGACCTCGCCGGCCGCCATGTCGATCTTCGAGTTGACCGACGGGTGGGTGCGCAGGGCCTCCACCGACGCCAGCGCGAAGAACGGCAGGAACGACAGCTTGACGCCGTGCTGCTGGAGGAAGTCGTTCTTGGCCCGCTGGCGCAGTTGCGCGATGCGGGTCACGTCGACCTCGACCACCGTGGTCAGCTGCGCCGACACCTGCAGCGACTCGACCATGCGGGTGGCGATCGTGCGGCGGATGCGGCTCAGCTTCTCGACCCGGCCGCGCAGCGGGCTCGGCGCGGGCGCGGCCTTCGGTGCCGCGGCCGGCGCGGCCGGTGTGGCCGGTGCGGCGGCGGCGCGGGCCGCCTCCTCCTTGGCCCTGGCCGCGGCGTCCAGCACGTCCTGCTTGCGGATCCGGCCACCGACGCCGGTGCCGCTCAGCGTCGACAGGTCGACACCCTGGTCGCTGGCCAGCTTGCGGACCAGCGGGGTGACGTAGCCGTTGCCCTCGTCGCCGCTGGGCGCGGCCGACGGTGCTGCTGGGCGGGCCGGTGCGGCGGCGGCCGCCGGGGCCGGCTCACGGGCCGGCGCCTGCCGCGGCGCGGGAGCCTTGGCCGGCGCGGGCTCGGCGGCCGGCGCCTCCTGCTTGGTCTCGGCGGGCTTGGCCTCGCTCGGCTTGGCTTCGGTCGGCTTGGTCTCGGCCGGCTTGCTCTCGGCGGGCTCCGCCTTGGCCGGCGCGGCGGCCTCGGTCGGGGCGGGCGCCGGCGCCGGCGAGCCACCGGCGGCGCCACCAGCCGCGCCGATCACCGCGAGCGCGGCGCCGACGTCGGCGGTCTCGTCCTGCGGGACCTTGATCTCGAGTAGCGTGCCGGCGACCGGCGACGGGATCTCGGTGTCGACCTTGTCGGTGGAGACCTCGAGCAGCGGCTCGTCGACCTCGACGCTGTCGCCGACCTCCTTGAGCCACCGGGTGACGGTGCCCTCGGTGACGCTCTCACCGAGCGCCGGCATCGCGACCACAGTGGACTCGCCGCCTCCGGCACCGGAGTCGGCGGCCTGCGCCACGGGGGCCGGCTCCGGCTCCGCGGCGGCCTCCCGCTCGCCGGCGTCGGCCCGGGCCTCGGCCTCGGCGTCGGCCTCGGTCTCAGCCTCGGCCGACGAGACGGCGGCCTCGGCGGGCGCTGACTCCGCGGCGGGCGCGCCGCCACCGGAGCCCTCGCCGTCGATCACCGCGAGCTCGCTGCCGACCTCGGCCGTCTCGTCTTCGTGGACGACGATGCGGCTGAGCACACCGGCGGCCGGCGACGGGATCTCCGTGTCGACCTTGTCGGTGGAGACCTCCAGCAACGGCTCATCGACCTCGACGGTGTCACCCTCCTGCTTCAACCAGCGGGTGATCGTGCCCTCGGTGACGCTCTCGCCGAGGCGAGGCATGGTGACCGATACCGGCATCTCTCTCAGGACTCCTTTGTCGTGCGACCGGGGACGGGTCGGCTAGGCGTGCGCGTGCAGCGGCTTGCCGGCGAGGGCGAGGTGGGCCTCGCCGAGCGCCTCCGACTGCGTCGGGTGCGGATGGATGAGCTGGGCGACCTCGGCCGGGTAAGCCTCCCAGTTGTAGATCAGCTGGGCCTCGGCGATCAACTCGCCGACCCGTGCGCCGACCATGTGAATCCCGACGACCGGCCCGTCTTCGACCCGGACGACCTTGATGAAGCCCGCGGTCTTGAGGATCTGGCTGCGGCCGTTGCCGCCGAGGTTGTAGTTGTAGGCGGTGACCTTCTCGGCGCCGTAGCGCTCCTTGGCCTTGGCCTCGGTGAGGCCGACCGAGGCGAGCTCGGGGTCGGAGTAGGTGACCCGCGGGATGCCCGCCTCGTCGATGACGGCCGGTGCCCGGCCCGCGATCTCCTCGGCCACGAAGATGCCCTGCTGGAAGCCGCGGTGGGCGAGCTGCAGGCCGGGCACGATGTCGCCGACGGCGAAGACGTTGGGCACCGAGGTGCGCAGCCGCTCGTCGGTGACCACGAAGCCGCGGTCGAGCTTGACGCCCTGCTCCTCGTAGCCGAGGTTGGCGGTGGTCGGGCCGCGGCCGACGGCGACGAGCATGATCTCGGCCTCGACGGTCTCGCCGCCGGCCAGGGTGGCGCGGACGCCGGTGTCGGTGCGCTCCACCTTCTCGAACGGCTTGCCGACCTTGAAGTTGATGCCGCGCTTGCGGTAGGCCCGCTCCAGCGCCTTGGACAGGTCTTCGTCTTCGGCGGCGACCAGCCGGGGCAGCGCCTCGACGATGGTCACGTCGGCACCGAACGACTTCCACGCGCTCGCGAACTCGACGCCGATGACGCCGCCGCCGAGCACGATCGCGGAGGTGGGCACCCGGTCGAGGCGCAACGCGTGCTCGCTGGCGATCACCCGCTCGCCGTCGATCTCGAGGCCGGGCAGGCTGCGCGAGTAGGAGCCGCTGGCCAGGATGATGTTGCGGCCGGTGTAGCGGGTGCCGTCGACCTCGACGGCGTCGGGTGCGACGAGCGTGCCGTGGCCCTCGACGTACGTGATCTGCTTGGCGCTCTTGACCAGGCCCTGTAGGCCCTTGTAAAGGCGGCCGACGACGCCGTCCTTGTAGGTGTTGACCCCGGCCATGTCGACGCCGAGCAACTCGGCCTTGACCCCGAACGACTCGGCCTCGCGGGTCTGGTCGGCGATCTCACCGGCGTGCAGCAGCGCCTTGGTCGGGATGCAGCCGCGGTGCAGGCAGGTGCCACCCAGCTTGTCTTTTTCGATCAGCGCCACGGACAGGTCGAGTTGGGCGGCGCGCAGCGCGGCCGCGTAGCCGCCGCTGCCACCTCCGAGGATCACGACGTCGAAAGTTGCGTCGTTCGGCTGGCTCACAGTCATCTCCCAGGTCGCGCGGGCTACCTCGGCCATCTTGTCACTTGTGGAGCCTGGCCGCGTAACGAGGTACCCGGCGATGTTGCGCTGGGACGTACGCTTGCGGCAGTCTTCGATGTCCGTTTCGTAGGGGAGGGTCGGTGTCCTGGTTCCGGCGCCGGAGAACAACCACCGGTCGGCAGGGTGAAAGACCGGCAGCGCAGGCCGATCTCGACCATCTTGAGGGCTTTGTCCGCTCTCGTCGCGGCGTCGAAGCGTTCATCGAGCCGAAGACGACGGTCACGGAGACCACAGTGATGCTGATCGCACACGACGGCGAATGGACCCGGCGGCGGATCGACGGCCCCGACGGCGCCCGCCGGTTCGCGCACAAGATGGCGATCCCGATCTACGACGTGCGCCTCGTCGGCTACCCGCAGCGGATGCGCGACTACAACGAGCGACGCAAACGCGCCGCCAACTGACTCACGAAAGAGCCCCACCGCGTACGCGATGGGGCTCTTCGCTTGATAGGGCCTATTCGGCCGCGATCCGGTCGACCAGTTCCAGCAGGGTACGGATCGGCACGCCGGTGCCGCCCTTGCTCCAGTGCCCGGTCGGCTCGCCCGAGTGGTAGCTCGGCCCGGCGATGTCGATGTGCGCCCACGGCACGCCCTCGGCCACGAACTCGCGCAGGAAGACGCCGCCCTGGAGCATGTGACCGGCCCGGTCCATCCCGGCGTTGACCTGCGAGATGTCGGCCACGTCGGAATCCATGCCGGTGCGCACGTCGTCGGGCAGCGGCATCGGCCACGCCGCCTCGCCGACCGCGTCGCCGGCGTCGCGGACCCGCTCGCACATCTCCGTCGCGCCCATCACGCCGGCGACCCGCTTGCCGAGCGCGATCACCTGACCGCCGGTGAGCGTCGAGGTCTCGAAGAGGTAGTCGCAGCCGTCGGCGCAGGCCCGGGCGATCGCGTCACCCAGGATCATCCGGCCCTCGGCGTCGGTGTTGAGCACCTCGACCTTCTTGCCGTTGAACATCGTGACGACGTCGCCGGGGCGGTAGGCGCTGGCCGACGGCATGTTCTCCGCCATCGGCAGATAGCCGCTGACCTCGACGTCGGGCTTGAGCGCGGCGACGGCGAGCAGCGTCGCGGCCACCGCGGCCGCGCCGGCCATGTCGCTCTTCATCTCCCACATGCCCTGCGCGGGTTTGATGGAGACGCCGCCGGTGTCGAACGTGATGCCCTTGCCGATCAGGGCGACCCGCTTGTGCGGCCCGTCACCGGCCGGCGTGTAGGTGAGCTTGACCAGCCGCGGCGGTGCCGAGGAGCCGAGGCCAACCGCGAGGATGCCGCCGTAGCCGCCCTCGCGGAGCTGCTCCTCGTCGAGCACCTCGATCCGCAGCCCGGCCTCGCCGGCGGCCGCGGTGACCGCGTCGGCGAACTGCGGCGGGCGCAGGTCGTTGGGCGCGGTGTTGACCCAGTCGCGGCACAGGCCGACCACGCGGGCCACCACCAGCGCCCGGTCGACCTCGCCGAGCGCGGTCTTGTCGGCGGCGTCCGGCACGTGCACGGCGATCTCGCCGACCGGCAGCCGGACGGCCGGCTTGGTCTTGTAGCCCGGGAACCGGTAGGCGCCGAGCAGCGCACCCTCGGCGACCGCGCGCAGCGCGGCCGGCGCGTCCTCGTCGTCGGGCAGCGGCAGCGCGACGGCCACCGACCCGTTGCCGGCGAGGGCGCGGACCGCGGCGGCGGCACCCCGGCGCAGCGTCTCCGGCGCGGGGGCGGCACCGGTCGGCTCCGGACCGAGGCCGACCACCGCCACCACCGGCGCGGCCACCGTGCCCAGCGTCGCGACCTTGGTCACCTCGCCGGCGGCACCGGACGCGCCCAGCCGGGCCAGCGTCTCGGTCAGCCTCCCGTCGAAGGCGGCCGCGATGCTCTCCGCTCCGCTGGCCAGCAGCAGGGTGCCGGCGAGCCCGGGCGGCCCGTCTCCGCCGTTGTCGGCGACGCTGTGCACGCCGATGACGATCGCGTCGGTGGTCAGTTCGGCGGGGTCGGTGTCGACGAGGCTGAGGGCGGTGGACTGGGGCGCGGTCACGCGGCGGCTCCGGGCTGGGCTGCGGGTCGGTCGCTCTTGACGACCGGCCGATCAAGGGTGGACTTGCTTCCGGCCGAAAACCTACCGACCAGGAGACGGGGTTGTCCCGCCGATGCTAACCATCGTCGCCGGTCCCGGTAAGTTGCCACCCATGACCGACGCCGTACCGCGCCTTTCTCCGATCCACGACCGTCACGTCGCGCTCGGTGCGAAGTTCGCGCCGTTCAGCGGCTGGGAGATGCCGCTGGAATACCCCGGCGGCGGCGTGATCCGCGAGCACACCGCTGTGCGTACAGCGGTGGGGATCTTCGATGTGTCACACCTCGGCAAGGCCCGGGTGCGCGGCGCGGGCGCGGCCGCGTTCGTCAACGCCTGCCTGGCCAACGACCTTGACCGGATCGGCGCAGGTCAGGCGCAGTACACGCTCGCCTGCGAGCCGGCCACCGGCGGCGTGGTCGACGACATCATCGCCTACCGCTACGCCGACGACCACGTCTTCCTGATCCCCAACGCGGCCAACACGGCCGAGGTGGTCCGCCGCCTGCGGGAGGTGGCGCCGGCGGCGTTGACGGTGACCGACGAGCACCCCGACTACGCCATCTTCGCGGTGCAGGGTCCGGCGTCGGCCTCGGTGCTCGGGGCGCTCGGCCTGCCCACCGAGCACGACTACATGAGCTTCGAGCCGGCCTCCCTGGAGGGCGTCGACCTGGTCGTCTGCCGCACCGGCTACACCGGCGAGCACGGCTACGAACTGGTCGTGCCGGCCGCCGGCGCCGGCGTGGTCTGGGACGCGGTGCTCGCGGCCGGCGACTCCGCCGGGATCCTGCCGTGCGGCCTGGGCGCCCGCGACACGCTGCGCACGGAAATGGGGTACGCGCTGCACGGCCAGGACCTCAGCCCGGAGATCACCCCGGTGCAGGGCCGGGTCGGCTGGGCGGTCGGCTGGAGCAAGCCCGAGTTCTGGGGCCGCGAGCCGCTGCTGGCCGAGAAGGCCGCGGGACCGCGCCGGACGCTGCGCGGCCTGGAGGCCGTCGGCCGGGCCATCCCGCGCCCGCACATGACGGTGTACGCCGGTGACCAGGTGATCGGTGAGACCACCAGCGGCACGTTCTCGCCGACCAAGAAGGTCGGCATCGCGCTGGCCCTGCTCGACACCGCCGCCGGGGTCAAGGACGGCGACATCGTCGAGGTCGACATCCGCGGCCGGCGGGCCGAGATGAAGGTGGTCAAGCCCCCGTTCGTGACCCCGTCAGTGCGTTAGCACCAGCACCAGCACGGTCGCCGTGGCGGCGACCTCGACCGCGGCGCCGAGCACGTCGCCGGTGATCCCGCCGAGGCGGCGCACCGCGTGCCCCACCAGCAGGCCGCCGGCCAGCAGCCCGGCGGCCACCGCGAGCGGGCCCTGCCAGGGCCGGCCCGGCACCGCGGGCACCGCGGCGGCCGCGACCAGCACCGTGCCGACCGCCAGGGCCGGTGCCCGGACGGTGCCGGCGACCAGGGCGCCCAGGCCGTCGGGGCGGGCCGCTGGCACCCCCCGGCGGCAGGCCCAGGTGACCGCGAGCCGGCCGGTGCCGAGCGCGACCGCGCCGGCGAGCACCGCGCCGGCGCCGCTCAGGCCGCCCAGCGCGCCCGCCTGCAGCAGCACGACGACGACCAGCGCCACCACGCCGAACGGGCCGATGTCGGGACGCTTCATGATCTCCAGCGCGGCCGGGCCGGAGCGGTAGGAGCCCAGCCCGTCGACGGTGTCGGCGAGGCCGTCGAGGTGCAGGCCGCGGGTGAGAAGGGCGACCAGCCCGACCCCGGCGGCACCGCCGACCAGGTCGGGCGCGCCGGCCGCGTGCAGCAGGGCGGCCGTGCCGCCGGCGGCCGCGCCCAGGGCGGCACCGACCAGCGGGGCCAGGCCCATGGCGGCGCCGGCCGCGGACCGGTCGACCCGGCCCGCGCGGACCGGCAGGACGGTGAAGGTGGTCAGCGCCAGCCGCAGGCCGTCAGGCACCGCGGGCGGGCTCGTCCTTGTCGCTGTCGTCGCGGGCCGGCTTCGGCTGGAACCAGGCGTCCAGCGCCGACGGCTCCGGATCGGGCTGCCAGGTCAGCGACGTGCCGTTCTCGGCGGCGTCGCGCGGCGCGGGAGCCGCGGCCGGTGCGGCCGGCTCGGGCCACGCGGTCTCCTCGGCGGCCGCGCCGGCCGGTTCCGGCCACGCCGTCTCGGCCGCGGGCGCGCCGGCGGCCTCCGGCCGCGCCGTCGCGGGGGCGGAACCGGCCTCGGACCAGGCCGTCCCGGCCGACGAAGCGCCTGCGGTCTCCGGCCCCGCCGCCTCGGGCGGGGAGCCGGGCCCGGACCCGGCGGTGTCGGTGGCGGTGTCGGCCGAGGTGGCCGGTTCGGACCAGGCCGGTTCGGACCAGCCCGGGTCGGCCGCCGCGGCGCCTTCGTCCGGCCCGTCCAGCGAGTCCTGCGCCGGCTCGTCGTCGGGCGCCACGGCCGGGTGCACCGGCAGCGCGGCCGCCAGGGCCAGCGCCGACCGCAGCAGCGGCAGCGCGGCCAGCGCGGTGGCGCCCTCGCCGAGGCCGAGCCGCAGGTCGAGGATCGGGGTGAGGCCGAGCACGTCGGCGCCGAGCTTGACCGCCGGGTCCTGGCCGTGATCGGGCAACAGGCACCAGTGCCGGGCCTGGCCGGCCAGGTCGCGGGTGACCAGGGCGGCGGCGACGCCGACCGGGCCGTCGATCAGCACCGGCAGCCGGCGCGCGGTGGCACCCAGGATCAGGCCGGTGGCCACAGCGATATCGCCGCCGCCGACGTCGACCAGGACCTGCTTGGCGCTGCGGGCGTTGCGCCGGACCCGGTGCATCGCGTCGCGGACGGCGGCGCAGCGGATCATCCAGGCGTCGTCGTCGAACTCGGTGCCGGGCACGACCACCCGGCCGAGGGCGTTGGCCGGTTCGGCGCCGGTGGTCGCGGCCAGCACGGCCGCCGCGGCCGCCTCGGAACCGCTGCCGCACGCGCCCACCAGGAGCACGTCGACGCCGGCGTCGGAGGCCTCCTCGGCCAGCCGCCAGCCGTAGCGCAGCGCCGCCTCGACCTCCTCCAGCGTCAGCACCGCGCGCTCTTCCATCGCGGCGCAGGCCGGCGCGTCGACGACCTGCAGTGTCGCGCCGGCGTCGGCGGCCAGCCGGGCGATCGGGCCCTGGCCGGCACGGGCCTGCTCGGCCCGGCGCCGGGATTCGCCCGGCAGCGTGCCCGCGGCCGCGCCGCCGTTGTGGTCGCCGCGGATCAGCACGATGCGCGGCGCGCGCCACGGCTGCGGTGTCGTGCGGCCCTGGGTGGCGGCCGCGAACTCGACGACCTTCTGCAGCCCGCCGAAGCCGGCGCCGCCCAGGTCGAGGGTGAGCAGCCGGTCGCGGGCCTGGGCCGGGGTGAACTCGTCGGGCATCGGCAGCGCCATGCCCTGCTGGATGACCAGGCCCGTGGCGATCGCCGGGAGCATCGTGGTCGGTGCCGACCAGGCGGGCTGGTCGACGACACCCGCGGGGGCCGCGTCGGCGTCGGCGGCCGGCGCCGGGGTGAGCACCTCGGGCGAGGTGGCGGGCACGACCGGAGCGGCCGGCGCCGGTGCGGGCGGCGCGGCCGGTGCGGCGGCGGAAACCCCTTGCTTGAGCCACGCGGTCTGGCCGGCCACGACCAGCGCGACCGCGTCGGCGACGGCGGCGACCGCCTGGTTGGTCGTACCCAGCGCGTCGGTGTAGGCCCGGCCGACCTGGCTCAGCGGCACCAGCGAGAGCCCGACCTCGGAGCTGACCAGGATCAGCCGGGCGTTGCTCTCCCGGACCGCGGTGGCCAGGTCGGCGATCGTCGCGAGATCGTCGGCCGGTTGCCGCTCGGGGTCGATCAGCGTGGTCACCCAGCCGCCGAGGTCGTCGATGAGCAGCGTCTCACCGTCTTCGGCCGACGAGATGATCTCGAGCAGCCGGTTGGGGTCGTCGCCGGCCTCCTCGGTCGGCCAGGAGGTCGGCCGCCGCTCGCGGTGTGCCGTTATCCGCTCGTCCCAGTCGGGGTCGTCGACGGCCCCGACGCGCGCGGCGGTGGCGACATAACGGACAGGACCGCCCTCGCCTACCAGGGATTCTGCAAACTCGGACTTACCAGACCGGATCCCGCCGAGGACGAGAACGGAGCGCCAGCCGCTTACGGACATGCCCCGTACCTTACGGGCGCGACCTATGGCTCGGGGTAGCGGTGGTGGCCCGACTAGGCTGTGTGGGGTCCAGATCGCGAGGGGAGCAGACACGATGCCGTGGAGCTGGCGGTACGAGGGAGCGGACGGCAAGCCGGTCACCGGCCCTGCCGAGACGTTCGGCAGCCAGGCCGACGCCGAATCATGGATCGGTCAGACCTGGCGCGACCTCGCCGGAGCCGGTGTGGCCACCGTGGTCCTCGCCGAAGACGACCGGGTCGAATACCGCATGCCGTTGGCGCCGGCGCCGGCCACCGAATGAGCGACTGGGGCCGCGACTACCGGCTCGTGATGGGCGTGCCGCGGGCGGCGTTCCGACCGAGCGCGATCTTCCTGGCCCTGGTGGCACTGTTCGCCCTCAGCGGCCTGATGGCCTGGCACCAGGTCACCCCGCGCTTCGCGGTCTTCCTGTTCGTCGTGTCCGGCTGGCTGGTGTCGCTGTGCCTGCACGAATACGCGCACGCCCTGGTCGCCTACCGGTCGGGTGACCGTGACGTGGCCCATCGGGGCTACCTGACGCTCAACCCGCTCAAATACAGCAACGTGCTCTTGTCGATCATCCTGCCGGTGATCGTGGTGCTGCTCGGCGGCATCGGCCTGCCCGGCGGCGCGGTCTGGGTCGACCACGCCGCGATCCGCGGCCGGCTGCGCAAGTCGCTGATCAGCCTCGCCGGCCCCGGCACCAACCTGCTGTTCACGCTGGTGCTGCTGATCCCGTTCGCGTTCGACCCCAATGTGTTCGCGCACCTCGAGTTCTGGTGCGGTGTCGCGCTGCTGGCGTTCCTCCAGCTCACCGCGACCGTGCTCAACCTGCTCCCGGTGCCCGGGCTCGACGGCGGCAACATGATCCAGCCGTGGCTCAAGCCCAACACCCAGAAGGTCTACAGCACGCTGGCGCCGTACGGCTTCATCCTGCTCTTCGCCCTGCTCTGGCAGCCGACGATCAACCGCTATTTCTTCGACGCGATCTTCTGGATCGGCGACGGCCTGGGGCTGGACCGGCAGCTCTACGCCTTCGGCTTCGAGCTGATCCGCTTCTGGGAGCGTTAGGGCCGCTTCGGCACTGACGACAGCGGCGCGGCCCGGGTGGGCCGCGCCGCCGCCGGAAACATCAGGCGCGGATGTCGCGCGGCGACTCGGTCTTGGCCGGGTCGCGCTCGACCAGCCCGCCGATCGCCTCGTCGATCTGCTTGAGCAGACCTTCCTCGAGCTTCACGCCGGCCGCCTTGACGTTGTCGTGCACCTGCTCGGGGCGGGTCGCCCCGATGATCGCCGAGGCCACGTTGGGGTTCTGGAGCACCCACGCGACCGCGAGCTGGGCCATCGTCAGCCCGGCCTCGTCGGCCAGCGGCTTGAGCTTCTGCACCGCGGTCAGCACCTCGTCGGTCATGAACCGCGAGATGAAGCCGGCGCCCGACTTCTCGTCGGTCGCCCGCGAGCCGGCCGGCGGCGGCTGGCCCGGCAGGTACTTGCCGGTCAGCACGCCCTGTGCGATCGGCGACCAGACGATCTGGCTGATGCCCAGCTCCTCGGACGCCGGCACCACCTCGGCCTCGATCACCCGCCACAGCATCGAGTACTGCGGCTGGTTGGAGACGAGCGGGATGTGCAGCTCGCGGGCCAGCTTGTGTGCCGCGCGCAGCTCCTCCGCCCGCCACTCGGAGACACCGATGTAGTGCGCCTTGCCGGCGCGGACGACGTCGGCGAACGCCTCCATCGTCTCTTCCAGCGGCGTCGAGTAGTCGTACCGGTGCGCCTGGTAGAGGTCGACGTAGTCGGTCTGCAGGCGGCGCAGCGACCCGTCGATGGACGCCATGATGTGCTTGCGGGACAGGCCGCGGTCGTTGCGGCCGGGGGTGGCGGTGGTGTCCGGGCCCGTGGGGACGGTGGGCCAGTACACCTTGGTGAAGATCTCGAGGCCCTCGCGGCGCTGACCCTTCAGCGCGCGGCCGAGGACGGCCTCCGCGCGGGTGCCGGCGTATACGTCGGCCGTGTCGAACGTCGTGATGCCCGCGTCGAGCGCGGCAGAGACGCACGCGACGGCGGCGTCCTCCTCGACCTGGGAACCGTGGGTGATCCAGTTCCCGTACGAGATCTCGCTGACCAACAGGCCGGATCGGCCTAGGTGACGGAATTCCATGTGAGACACATTAACCAGATACGAATCCGTCACCCATCCGCGGCCGATCTTGTCACAGCACCGGCTTGGTGTCGGCGAGCAACCGGTCGATCTCCTCGGTCACCGCCGCCCGGCTGCCGTGCTCGATGTCGATCAGCGGTTCACCCCGCCGGTCGAGCGCGCCCCACAGCCCCTGACCACCGCCGACGAGGAACGCGACCGGGTGGATGACCAGCGCCGGGTAGCGCGGCGGCACCAGCACCCGCCCGTTGCGGTCGACCACGCCCTTGCGCCCGCCGGAGTCCACGACGGCCAGTCCCTCGTCGGTGAAGCCGTCGACGTAGCGCCCGTCGGTCAGCGCGGTCGCGAACCCGGTGTATTGCGGCGGCAACACGGTGCGACCGCTCTTGTCGATCGCGCCCCACGCACCCCGCTTCACCGCGGCGACCCCGCCGCGGAACGGCCGCACGTCCTCGAAGCCGATGTTGATGACGACGTCGCCGGACTTCGCGATCGCGAGCCAGTTGCTCCGCCCGTTGTGCGAGACCCAGGCCAGCCCGTCGTGGAAGGAGCCGACACCCAGATAGCCCAGCGAGGCGAAGATGAGCACCTCGCCGGACTCGTCGATCAGCTCCCACGGCTCGGTCTCCGGCCGGCGCACCCAGGCGACGCCCTCCCGGAACGGCTGCACCTCGGCATAGCTCGGTGCGATGGCCCAGTCACCCGCCGCGTCCACGTACCCCCAGCGCTGCACCTTCTCGCTGAACGACGGCTTCGGCGGCTTGTGCAGCTGGAGGATCTCGTCCTCGTCACGCGGGTAAGGGCCGAGCCCGTTCGTGGCCACCTTGGCCAGCACCGCGTCGAGCGCCTGCTCGGTCCGCGCGATCAGCTCCGGGTCGTCGACCTTGCGCAGGTCGAGGGCCTTCTCGAAGTGGTTGCAGGCCTCGATGTAGCGACCCTGGTCGTAGCAGGACCGGCCGGCGTGTTCGTGCATCGTGGCCCGCAGCCGGTCGGGCAGTTCGGGGGAGTTGGCCAGCGCGTTGAGCCGGTCGGCCTCGGCGTAGTCGCCCCGCCACTGCAGCACGTGCGCCAGCCGGGCCTGCGCGATCGCGATCCGGCGCAGCTCGCCGGTGGCCTCGGCGTGCGCCAGCGCCAGCTTGCCGTCGGAGAGCGCCTTGCCGAGGTCGCCGAGGATCCGGGAGACGACCGCGCGCAGGCTGAGCAGCCGGGCCCGGGCGGCGTTGTCGGTGGCGACGTCGACCTTCGCGGTGAGCTGATCGCGGATCGCCCGCAGTTCGTCGGGGTCCTCCACCAACTCGCGCAGCGTCTCGTGGTGGAACCGCCATTGATAGGCGGCCAGCACCTGTTCGGGGTCCTTCGGCTCGGCCTTTTCCTCTTCCGCGTCGGGCTTGACGACGGGATGCAGCATCGTCGGCGCCCGCAGGGCGGTCGCGGCACCGGCAGCGGTGCCTTCCGGCACCGGCAGCACGGTGTCCGCGGAAGCCTTCTCGTCCGGCTCGTCGGTGGTTTCCGGCTCAGCAGGGGATACGCGCGACGGTGCGGGACCGGTCTCCTCGGCCGCACTGCCGCCCGGTGCGGCGTCGGCGACCTCGGGCTCGTCGGCCGGCGTCCCGGCGCTGTCGTCGGGCGCGGTTTCCGGCGGTTCCACCGTCTCCGCGACAGGCTCGGGCTCGGGCTCCGGGTCCGCCGCCGGTGCTCCCGCCTCGCCGGCGCTCACCGCGACAGGCTCCGGCTGTGGCTCCGGTTCTGGTTCGGCCGGTGGCGTGGATACCGGGCGGACGGCCTCCTGCAGGTCCAGTCGCAGGCCCTCGACGATCGGCGGTCTGGGCTTCGCCGGTTCCGCCGCGACCGCGGGCTCCTCGGCCGGTGCTGGCTCGACCGTGGCCTCGACCACCGCGACCGCCGGCTCCTCGACCGGTGCCGGCTCGACCGTGGCCTCGACCACCGCGACCGCCGGCTCCTCGACCGGTGCCGGCTCGGTTTCGGCTGCCGGCTTCTCGACGGGTGCCGGCTCGGTTTCGGCTGCCGGCTTCTCGACGGGTGTCGGCTCGGTTTCGGCTGCCGGCTTCTCGACGGGTGTCGGCTCGGTTTCGGCTGCCGGCTTCTCGACGGGTGCCGGCTCGGTTTCGGGTGCCGGCTTCTCGACGGGTGCCGGCTCGGCCTCGGCCACTGCGGCCACCGGCTCCTCGGCGGGCGCCAGCCCGGCCTCGGCCTCAGCCGCCGCGACCGCCAGTTCCTCGACCGGCGTGGCCGGCTCGACCGGCTCGCTCGGCGCGGCCGGCTCCACCGTTTCGGCGGCCGGTGTGGGCGCGGCGTCGTCGGCCGCGGCGGCGAACCAGCCGACGTCGTCGCGGGCCGCGGCAGGCTTCGGCGTCGGCGGCTCGTCGCCGACCGTCGCCGCGTGCAACTCGTCGTCGGCGAGCCGCCGCGGGTAGGCCGGTGCCGAGTCGCCGGTGCGCGGCGCCGGCACCCGGACGCCGGTCGCCGCCTCAGCCGACGTCTCGGCGGCCGGCGGGACCTCCCCGACGGGCGGCCGGACGTCCCGCCCGGCCGGCTCCGGCACGAACGGCGCCGGCGGCGCCGCGACCCACGGGTCGGGCGTGCCACCGTCGCGCCCGGGCCGGCGCGGTGCCTCGACGAGCCGTTCCGGCTGGCGCGGCGGAGGCGGCGACAGCGGAGCGGTCGGCAGGTCGTCGACGTGCGCGGGCGGGGAAGCGGCCGGGCGCCGCGGCGCCTCGGGCGCGTCGGTGAATCTCGGCGCCACCGGCTCGCGATACGCCGCGGGCCGTTCCTCGGCGGGACGCACCGGCTCGCGGAAGGCGGCGGGCCGCTCCTCGGCGTAACGCGGCGGCACCGGCTCCCGGAACGGCACCGGACGCTCGTCGCGGCGCTCGGGCGCCGCCGGCGGCCCGGGCTGCCGGTAGGCGGCCGGCCGCTCCTCGCGGTAGGGCCGGCGCTCCGGCTCGGGAATCCGCTCGCGGACCGGCGGCCCGTCCGGGTAGCCCGGCGACACGGGCTCGACGGGCCGCTCGCGGCGCGCGGGTACGGCCGGGGACGCCGGTTCCGCGGGCCGCTCGCGGCGGGCGGGTGCGGCCGGCTCGTCGCGGTAGGCCGGCGAGACGGGTTCGACGGGCCGCTCGCGCCGGACGGGTGCGGCGGGTTGGTCGCGGTAGCCCGGTGAGACGGGTTCGACGGGCCGCTCGCGGCGAGCCGGTGCGACTGGCTCGTCGCGGTAGGCCGGCGACACCGGCTCGACCGGCTGCTCCCGGTAGCGCGGATCGCGCGGCGGCGGCCCGGCGGGCGTGCCGCGGCGGTCTTCCCAGCCGCCGGGCCGATCGGGGCGCCGTGGCGCGTCGTCGTAGGGACCGACCCGCTCGTCGTAGGGCCGGCCACGGCGCGTCTCGTCGTGCAGCGCGGCAGGCCGGTCGACCTGACGCGGCGGCCCGGCCGGCCGCCGGCCCGGCGCCCGCTCGTCGGGGAACGGCGGCGCGTGCGGGTCGACCTCCCGCGGATACCCCGGCGACACGGGCCCGGCCGGACCGCGCCGGCCACTCCGCGGACCCTGCTCCCACGGCGGCGGCCCGAGCGGTTCGTCGTGGGCCGGCCCACGCCCCCGGCCCTCGGCGGGTCCGCGCCCGCGTCCGTCGAGGAAGGCAGCGTCGCGCGTCCGGTCGTCAGCGGGTCCGCGCAAGCGCTCGTCGAGGAAGGCGGCGTCGCGGCCACGGTCGTCGGCCGGTCCGCGACCGCGTCCGTCGAGGAAGGCGGCTTCGCGCCCACGGTCGTCGGCCGGTCCGCGACCGCGTCCGTCGAGGAAG
>NZ_JBFAPI010000024.1:0-61890 GCF_040676615.1 Asanoa sp. NPDC049573 | reverse complement strand
GGCGGCTTCGCGGCCGCGGTCGTCGGCGGGTCCGCGCCCGCGCTCGTCGAGGAAGGCGGCTTCGCGGCCGCGGTCGTCGGCGGGTCCGCGCCCGCGCTCGTCGAGGAAGGCGGCTTCGCGGCCGCGGTCGTCGGCGGGTCCGCGCCCGCGTCCGTCGAGGAAGGCGGCGTCACGCCCGCGGTCGTCGGCGGATCCGCGCCCGCGCTCGTCGAGGAAGGCGGCCTCGCGGCCACGCTCATCCGCCGGCCGGCGGCGGTCGTCGCGGACGCCATGGCCGCGGTCGTCGGCGGGCCCGCGGCCGCGTCCGTCGAGGAAGGCGGCCTCGCGCGCGCGGTCGTCCAGCCGTCCGCGGCCGCGCTCGTCGTGGAACGCCGCCTCCCGCCCGGGCGGCGCGGGTCGCCGCGACGGGCCGGCGGGCGACTGTGGCCGGTCGTCCCAGCCGGGCCCGGCGGGAGACTGCGGCCGCCCGGCCCAGTCCGGGCCGGGTACGGCCGACCGACCGGTGTGGCTCGGCCGCTCGTCGTAGGCCGGACCGCGGCCGCGCTCGTCGTGGAACGCCGCCTCCCGGCCGCCGCCCCGGCGGGTGGGTGCGTCGGGAACCCGCCCGCGTCCCGCGGCCGCCCGCCCCACGCCGTCGACCGGCGAGATCGGATGCGGCGAGATCGGATGCGGCGAGATCGGATGCGGCGCGAACGGGTCGGGCATGTGCGGGTCGGTGCTGCTCGGGTCGGCACGCCGCGGGTCGGCGTTGTAGCCCTCGTCGTCGGCCGGTTCGGGTGCCCGCCCGCGGACCACGGCGCGGCCTGCCGGGCGCCCGGTGCGCTGCGGCTTGTCGCCCGGGTAGCGCTCGCCGCCCGAGGCCGACCATTCGTCGGTGCGCTCGCGTACCCAGGACGGCTCGCCCGGCGCACTGCGCTGCGCGCTGCGCGGGCCGAAGCCGTCGCCGGGTCGGCCGGCCGTGGCGGCGGGGTCGTCGACCCAACCGGGGCCGCCGGGGCCGGGTGGCACGCCGGTGGGTGCCCAGCCGGGCGCCGGCGGGCGGTCCTTCGCCCAGGCCCACGGGTCGTTGGGATCCTTGTAACCGGTGCCGCCGCCGGGGTCGGGGTCGCTGCTGCGGCCGAGCTCGCGTAGCCAGCCGTCGTCGTCGCCCCAGCCGCTGTCGGGTCGCTGCTCTTCGCCACCGCGCCGGCTGCGGCCGCGGCCGCTGTCGCGGCGCCGTCGCTCGGCGTTCTCGTTGCTCATCCGCGCCGGCCGATCCGCCCTGCGATCCACGCGCGCGTCCCGCGGGAGCGCGGTACGCGTCGATCAATCACGGCGGGTCACCTCGTCGGAATTTGTGTCGCGCGGCATCCGCCGGCACCCGATACTGTCATGCGGCCCGATACGGCGTATGTCGCGGATGGAGGGTAACGGCGTGGACTCCGTCACCGCCACTGTCCCTCGCCCGCGTTATGCGAATGTCGCCGCACAAACCCGCACATTCTGGGCATTAACGGTCGCCGGATTCCGCCGATACTCCACCTATCGGCAGGCCACCATCGCGGGCGCGTTCACCAACACCGTCTTCGGCTTCCTGCGCAGCTACGTCCTGCTGGCCGTGGCGGCCGGCGCCGGCACCGCGACGGTGGCCGGCTACGACCCCGCGCGACTGGCCAGCTACGTGTGGTTCGGCCAGGGCTTGCTCGCCGTCGTGCTGCTCTGGGGCTGGACCGACCTCGCGCAGCGGATCAGCACCGGCGACGTCGTGGCCGACCTGCTCCGCCCGGTCAACCCGGTGACCAACTACCTGGCGACCGATCTCGGCCGGGCCGGCCACGCGGTGCTCACCCGGCTGGTGCCGCCGGTGGTGGTCGGCCCGCTGTTCTTCCCGATCTACCTGCCGCACCGGTGGCCGACCTGGCCGCTGTTCGTCCTGTCGGTCGTGCTGGCCGTCGTGCTCTGCTTCGGCTGCCGGTTCCTGGTCAACGCCAGCGCCTACTGGCTGCTCGACGTCCGCGGCCCGATGATCCTGTGGACGCTGCTATCCGGGGTGCTGGGCGGCCTCTACTTCCCGCTGCGCTTCCTGCCCGACTGGGTCGTCGGCCCGCTGTGGCTGCTGACCCCGCTGCCCAGCCTGTTCCAGGCGCCGCTCGATGTGCTCGTCGAGGTCGACCCGACGGCTCGCCAGGCCGGCCTGATCGCCGTACAAGCGGCCTGGGTGCTCGTCGTGTTGTCGCTCTGCCGCCTGGTGCAGCGCCGCGCCGAGCGCAAGCTGGTGGTGCAGGGTGGCTGAACCGGGCGCCCTGCGCGCCTACTGGGCCCTGCTGCGCGCGCAGGCGGAAGGCCAGTTCTCCTACCGGGCGTCGTTCGTCGTCGACCTGGTGGCCAACGTCTGGTCCACGGCGCTCGACGTCGCCACGATCCTGGTGCTCTTCGGTGTGACCCGCACGCTCGGCGGCCTCGACCTGCATCAGGCGCTGGTCATCACCGGCATGTCGGCGTGCGCGTTCGCGGCGGCCGACATGCTGGTCGGCAACGTCGAGCGGATCACGCTGTACGTGCGCACCGGCCGCTTCGACACCGTGCTCACCCGCCCGCTGCCCGCCCTGCCGCAACTCCTGCTGCTCGACCTGCCGCTGCGCAAGCTCTCCCGGGCCGCGCTCGGCGCCGCGATCTACCTGTTCGCGCTCGGGTCGGCCGACATCACCTGGACGGCGGCCCGGGCCCTGCTCGCGGTCGTCGCGCCGGCCGCCGGCGTGGTGTTCTTCGGCGCCATGTTCGTCATCACGGCCTCGGTGGCCTTCTGGTGGACCGAGTCCGGCGAGTTCGGCAACGCCTTCACCTACGGCGGCCGCGACTTCACCAGCTATCCGGTCAGCGTCTACAGCGGGTGGTTCCGCAACGCCTTCGCGTACGCGCTGGGCTTCGCCTTCGTCTCCTACTACCCGGCGCTGGCGCTGCTCGGCGTGCCCGACCCGATCGGCCTGCCCGGCTGGGTCGGTTGGTGCGCGCCGCTGGTGGCGGTCGCGGCGAGCGGCGTGGCCGCGCTGTTCTGGCGGTCGGGCATCCGGCACTACACGAGCACGGGGTCATGATGGCGGTCATCGCGGCGCGCGGGTTGCGCAAGGAGTTCGAGGTCAAGGTCCGGGCCGGCCGGCTGCGCCGGGCCACGCGCACGGTGGCCGCGGTCGACGGCGTCGACCTCACCGTCGAGCGCGGCGAGATGGTCGGCTACATCGGCCCCAACGGCGCCGGCAAGTCGACGACGCTGAAGATGTTGACCGGCGTACTGACGCCCACCGGGGGAGAGGTCAGCGTCTGCGGGCTGTCGCCGGTGCGCCAGCGCACCCGGCTGGCCCGGCGGATTGGCGTCGTCTTCGGCCAGCGGTCGCAACTCTGGTGGGACCTGCCGCTGGCCGCGTCCTTCGACCTGCTGCGCCACGTCTACCGGGTGCCGCGGGTCGAGCACGCCGCCCGGCTGCGCCGCTGCCGCGCGCTGCTCGACCTCGACGCGTTCCTCGACACTCCCGTCCGCCAGCTCTCGCTGGGCCAGCGGATGCGCGGGGAGCTGACCTCGGCGCTGCTGCACGGCCCCGAGGTGCTCTTCCTCGACGAGCCGACGATCGGCCTCGACGTGGTGAGCAAGCAGGCGGTCCGCGCCTTCCTGGCCGAGCTGGGCGCCGGCGGCGACGTGACCCTGGTGCTGACCACCCACGACCTGGCCGACATCGAGCGACTCTGCCGACGCTTGCTGGTCATCGACCACGGCCGGGTGGTGCACGACGGCACGATCGAGGCGCTGCACGCCCGGTACGGCTCGCGCCGCCGGGTGGTGGTCGAGCTCGACGCGCCGCTGGCGGCGCCACCCGAGGTGCCCGGCGCGACGCTGGCCGGCGTCACCCCACTGCGCATCGAGTACGACCTGGAGACGGCGACCGCGGGCGAACTGCTGGCCCGGCTGGCCGGGCTCGCTTCGTTGCGGGAAGTGTCCATCGTGGAGCCCGACATCGAAGACGTGGTCGCCCGCCTCTACGGGTGTTCCATGACCAGCACGGCGAAGGTGCCCGACTCGAGCGCCTCGTAGCTGTGCGGCACGTCGCCCGCGAACGTCGCGTAGTCGCCGGGTTCGAGGTCGACGGTCTCGCCGGCCGGCCCGGTGCGCAGCCGGCCCCGGGCCACCACGATGTGCTCGACGCTGCGCGGGGTGTGCGCGTCCGCGACGCGTACGGCGCCGGGTTCGATGGTCATGATGTAGATGTCCCGGCGCGTCGACCGGGAGCCGGCCGCGACCAGGGTGCCGGTGTAGTCGAGTTGGTCTGAACTGATCCTCGGCCCGTCGCCGGACCGGATGACCCGCAGCGCCGGGGCGGGCGGCTCGACCAGCCGGCTGAACGGCACGTCGAGCGCGACGCCGAGCGACCAGAGCGTCTCGACGCTGGGATTGCCGACGCCGTTCTCGAGCTGAGAGAGCGTCGACTTGGCGATCCCGGCGCGCCGGGCGAGTTCGGTGAGCGAGAGCCCCGCCCGCTCCCGCTCGCGGCGGAGGGCGGCGGCGATGGTCGCGGCGATCGTCGGTTCGGTCACTGTTCGCTCCATCGGTCGCTTCGTTCGACTTGACGAACGCTATCAGCGGCAGGCACGATCGGTAACCATGACTGCCGCAGCGCGCTCCATCTTGGGCGACCGCTCGCTGGTCCGCGACGTCGGCGCGCTGGGTCTCGCGGTGTTCGCGGTGAGCATCTCGTTCGGGGCGATCGCCGTCGCCGCCGGCATCCCCGCCGGCCTCACCATCCTGATGTCGCTGGTGGTCTTCGCGGGCGGCTCGCAGTTCCTGGCGGTCGGCCTGATCGCGGCCGGCAACCCGTTCGCGGCCGTCTTCGCCGGCCTGCTGCTGAACGCCAGACACCTCCCGTTCGGCCTGGCCATCGGCGAGGTGATCGGCACCCGCTGGTGGCAGCGATTGCTGGGTGCCCACCTCCTGGTCGACGAGTCGGTGGCGTTCGCGCTGGCCCAGCCCGACCCGGTCCGCCGCCGCCACGCCTACTGGGCAACGGGTTGCACCCTCTTCGTCCTCTGGAACATCGGCGCGGTGCTCGGCGTGCTGCTCGGCAACGTCGGCGACCCTGACCGGTTGGGCCTGGACGCCGCGTTCCCGGCCGGCCTGTTCGCCCTGCTGCTGCCCACGCTGAAGGACCCGACCACCCGCCTGGTGGCGTTGACCGGGGCGTTGGTAGCGGTGGTGACAACCCCGATCCTGCCGGCCGGGTTACCGGTGCTGATGGCGCTGAGCGGCCTATTGCTGGTCGCGCTGCCTCGCCGCCGCCCATCCTCGGAGCCATCATCATGATCCTCGCGGTGATCGTCGGCCTGGCCATCGGCACCTACGCCTTCCGCCTGGCCGGCGTGGTGCTCCGCGAGCGGGTAGCCCTGCCCAAGCGGATCCAGGTCCTCCTCCCGATGGCGGCCGCCACCTTGCTGGCAGCCCTGGCTGCCACGGCAACCTTCACCGACTCAGGCGTCTTCGCCGGCGTCGCCCGCCCGGCAGGCGTCGCGGTAGGCGCGGTGCTCGCCTGGCGCCGAGCCCCCTTCGTCGTGGTGGTCGTCGCGGCGGCGGCAACCGCCGCCCTGCTCCGCCTCGCGGGAGTGGAGTAAGCGGAGCAGCGCTGGTGCTGCTCCGCCTCGCGGGCGTGGCGTAAGCGGAGCAGCGGTGGTGCCGCGCCGCCTAGCGGGCGTGGGGTAAGCGGCGCTGTTCCGCCTCGCGGGCATGGAGTAGGCAGAGCAGCCGCGCCTCGCGGTGGTGGAGCAAGCAGACGGCCGCGGTCGCGCCCCCGGTAGGCGAGCGCACCGACCAGACCGGCCACAGCCTGGTGGAGCGCGTCGGATGTGGCCGACCTGCTCGCTGGGCTCGGTGTACGGCCGCCGAGGACGAAGTGCGGCGCTGACCTCGGCGGCGGCCGCCCCCGACCGTTCAGGCCGGCAGGCAGTCGCCTGCCCGATAGGCCGGCCGCGAGGAGCGGTTCACCGCTCCCGACACATCGGCCCAGCTCCGTCTCCCCTGGCCACCCGAACCCCGACCACCGGCAGACAGCCGCAACCTAAAAGGGGCGGGTCCCGTTGTCGGGCGTAGCCCACAAATCAGGATCTTCGGGCGGTGACAAGGTGCAGGGTGGCGAGGGCGGCCATGTAGAACACGTGTCGGAGTCGGCGGTTGTAGCGCTGTGGGCGTCGCAGGTTGCCGCTGCGTTTGCCGGAGTCGCGGGCCGCTGGTGCCAGGCCGGCGTAGGCGGCGAGGTGGTCAGGGCTAGCGAAGGTTGACAGGTCACCGACCGCGACGGTGAACTCCGCGGCTGCCAGTGCGCCCATGCCGGGCAGGCTGCGGATGATGCTGGCCTGTGGGTGTTCGTCCAAGGCGTCTTCGATGGCCTTGTCGGTCGTCTTTATGCGGTTGTGCAGGTCCAGCAGGTGGGTGGCGAGCTCGCTGGCGAGGGCGGCGGCGGTGTCCTGCCCGGGCAGGGCGAGGCCCTGCAAGGCCGCGGCGGCCAACGCCTGATCGGCGAGTTTGACCGCGTTGAGGGCCCGATGCCGACGCAGATGCGCGAGGAGTTGCTCGCGGCCGGCGGCGCGGATCTGCTCGGGAGTTTGGTAGGCGCTGATCAGGACCAACGTCGCGACGTTCGTGAAGGTCAACGCGCGCTCCAACACCGGAGAGATCCCCACCATTAAACGGCGTAGCCGGTTGATGGTCCGGACCCAGTCCTCGACCAGGTCAGCGCGATGCGCGACCAGCAATGACAGCGTCGCGATCAGCTCTGTCGGGGTGTGACGGGCAGGAAGTCACGCCGCATCCGGGCGGTGTTCGCGATGACCACCGCGTCCCGGGCATCGGTTTTGGCCTCGCCGGCGAACCCTTCGGCCATCGTCTTGACCGTCCGTCCCGGAACATAGACCGTCCGATGACCGGCAGCAGCCAGCATGGCCCGCAACAACCCGGTCTCACAGCCGATCAGATCAACCGCCCACAGCACCTCATCGTCGGCGCTGACCCGAGCCAGCATCTCCGCGATCGCCTGCTGATCGTTGACCACCGGCATCGACCACAACACCCGACCAGCGACGTCCACCGCCGCGGCGTGGTGTGTCTGCCTGCCGCCGTCGACACCGACCCACACCTGCGCCAAATCGTCCTCCCAAACGACCCAGACCCAGGTCACCACGGACGACCCGCCAGCAGTTCCTTAGCAAGCGACGATTCGCAGATCTCAATCAGCGGTCAAGGCGTCCAGGACTGGCTGGGCGGCCGCTCGTCCATAGCCATCGACGGCAAACGACCTTGAGCCACACCCAGCCAACCCGGCGGCCCGGAAACACCATCCAGACTCAGAAACCCTAAGGAACGACCTTGTCACCGCCCGAAGATCCTGATGCCCTTGCGAAGACCGACAACGGGACCCGCCCCGTCCCGCCGGGTCCCCGCAGCTCGGCCGGGGCCCGGGGGCAGCGGCCCCGGAGACCTGAGCGTAGCCAACAACGGCCCGGAGCCGCACCCACCAAGGGCCCGGAGCCCCACCAAGGGCCCGGAGCCGCAACCTACGAGGGCCCGGAGCCGCAACCTACGAGGGCCCGGAGCCGCAACCGATAACGGCCTAGACCTGGCCTCCCGGCCACCAGGCCAGCGTCAGACCTTCTCGCCGATCTTGACGGCCGGCTTGGGAACGCGCATGCGGCGGAAGGTGATCGACCGCATGATCGCGTACATGTAGAGGGACCCCATCCGCTGGTCGGTCTTGGGGTACCGCTCCCGCACCAACCGCTTGATCTTGCGAGCGATCAGGATCGCGTCGAGGATCACGGCGAGCAGAAGCACGCCCCACAGCGAGGTCGCGACCGTCCTGACCAGGTCGGGCATCGCCCCGTTGGAACCGATCAGCACGATCAGGGCACCGCCGAAGAAGAAGGTGCCGGCCGTGTAGCGGGAGTCGACCACGTTCCGGGCCAGCAACCGCTCCGGGCCGCGGTCGCGCGGACCGCCCTCACGCCGGTATTCGGCCGCCGCCTCCTGGCGCAGCGTGCGCTTGCGCTCCCGGGACTCTTCCTTGGTCAGCGCCTTGGCGTTGCCACCCGGCTGACGCGCGGCGCTGGGGCGCTTCGGGGTCTCCTTGGCCTTCGGCGGCGTGTAGCCCTTGGGGCGCGAGGAATCCGGCGTCTCAGGAGCCCCGGAGGTCTCCTGGACCACGTCAGCGGACTTGCGGCGAAACAGCGACTGCACGGGATGCCCTTCTGCGGCGCGGCGCTTACACGAAGGTTAGCCAAGCCCACCGCACGACGACGAGCCGACCCCAAGATCGGCTCGTCGTACGTCAATCAATTAAGCGTCAAGGACGCTCGACGTGCGCCCCGAGCGCCGACAGCTTGTTCTCGAAGTCTTCGTAGCCCCGGTTGATCAGGTCGACTCCGTAGACCCGGGAGGTTCCCTCCGCCGCCAGCGCCGCGATCAGGTGGCTGAACCCGGCCCGCAGGTCGGGGATGACCAGGTCGGCCGCGTGCAGCTTGGACGGGCCGGCGATCACCGCGGAGTGCTTGAAGTTGCGCCGACCGAACCGGCACGGGGTGCCGCCCAGGCAGTCGCGGTAGACCTGGATCGTCGCACCCATCGTGTTGAGCGCCTCGGTGTAGCCCAGGCGCTGCTCGTACACCGTCTCGTGGACGATCGACAGGCCCCGCGCCTGGGTCAGCGCGACCACCAGGGGCTGCTGCCAGTCGGTCATGAACCCGGGGTGTACGTCGGTCTCCAGCGCCACCGCGCGCAGCTCGCCGCCCGGGTGCCAGAACCGGATGCCGCCCTCGGTGCCCGGCGAACCGGCCCGCGGCGGCAGCGTGTCGGTCACCTTGTATTCGCCGCCGATCGAGCGGAAGACGTTGAGGAACGTCATCATGTCGACCTGCTCCGCGCCGAGCACCTCGATCTCGCCGCGGGTGGCCAGGGCGGCCGCGGCCCACGACGCCGCCTCGATCCGGTCGGGGATCGGGCGGTGGGTGTAGCCGCTCAGCCGCGGCACGCCCTCGATCTCGATCACCCGGTCGGTGTGCACCGTGATGATCGCGCCCATCTTCTGCAGGACGCAGATCAGGTCGATGATCTCCGGCTCGACGGCCGCGTTGCGCAGTTCGGTGACGCCGTTGGCGAGCACCGCGGTCAGCAGCACCTGCTCGGTCGCGCCGACGCTGGGGTAGGGCAGCTCGAACTTGGTGCCGTGCAGGCCCGCGGGCGCGGTCAGGTGCATGCCCTCGGGCGTCTTGTCGACGACCGCGCCGAACTCGCGCAGCGCCTGGATGTGGAAGTCGATCGGGCGCGGGCCGATGTGGCAGCCGCCCAGGTCGGGGATGAACGCGTGGCCGAGGCGGTGCAGCAGCGGGCCGCAGAACAGGATCGGGATGCGGCTCGAGCCGGCGTGCACGTTGATCTCGTCGGTCGACGCGCGCTCGACGTTGGCCGGGTCGAGGATCAGCTCGCCGTCTTCGGCGCCGTCGGTCACCTTCACGCCGTGCACGCCGAGCAGGCCGCGCACCACCTCGACGTCGCGGATCCGGGGCACGTCGAACAACCGGCTCGGCTCGTCACCGAGCAGCGCGGCCACCATCGCCTTGGAGACGAGGTTCTTGGCTCCGCGGACCCGGATCTGACCGTGCAGGGGCGTGCCGCCGTGTACGACCAGGACGTCATCGGGCAAGGCAACCTCCGGGAGCGGCAGCGATCCGTCGGAGGGCCGTAACCCTTGCGCGGTATCGCGGGTTGATCGGGAGTGGCGCCCGGGCAGCATAGCGCTCGGTGATGGGCGTGGGGCCACATACACCGGGTTGTCTGGCACGAAATCAGGACGACTGTGGCACCCGGTAATGCCGGGCGCCACTGACAGTTATGGCAGGGCGAGCATCTGGTCCAGCGCGGACCGCGCCTCCGCGGCGGTCTTCGGATCGACCGTGATCTGGTTGACCAGCCGGCCCTCGACGAGCTCCTCGAGCGCCCACACCAGGTGGGGCAGGTCGATGCGGTTCATCGTCGAGCAGTAGCAGACCGTGCGGTCGAGGAACATGATCTGCTTGTCGGGGTGCGCGAGCCCGAGCCGGCGAACCAGGTTGAGCTCGGTGCCGACCGCCCACGCCGAGCCGGCCGGCGCGTTTTCGATCGTCTTGATGATGTATTCGGTCGAACCGACGTAGTCGGCCGCCGTCACCACGTCGTAGCGGCACTCGGGGTGGACCAGCACGTTGACGCCCGGCACCCGCATCCGCACCTCGTCGACGGACGACTTGGTGAACCGCCCGTGCACCGAGCAGTGCCCGCGCCAGAGCAGCATCTTGGCCTCGCCGAGCTGGGCCTGGGTCAAGCCGCCGCTGGGCTTGTGCGGGTCGTAGAGCAGGCAGTCGTCGGCGTCGAAACCCATCTCCAGCACGCCGGTGTTGCGGCCGAGGTGCTGGTCGGGCAGGAAGAGCACCCGCTGGCCGCGCTCGAACGCCCAGGTCAGCGCCGTCTTGGCATTGGACGAGGTGCAGACGACGCCACCGTGGCGGCCGACGAAGCCCTTGATGTCGGCCGACGAGTTCATGTAGGTGACCGGCACCGTCGAGTCGGCCACACCGGCGTCGACCAGCGCCTCCCAGGCCGCCTCGACCTGCTGGAGCTGTGCCATGTCGGCCATCGAGCAACCCGCGGCCAGGTCGGGCAGGATCACCTTCTGCGCGTCGGTGGTGAGGATGTCGGCGGACTCGGCCATGAAGTGCACGCCGCAGAACACGATGTATTCGGCGTCGGGCCGGGCGGCGGCCTCGCGCGCCAGCTTGAACGAGTCGCCGGTCACATCGGCGAACTGGATGACCTCGTCACGCTGGTAGTGGTGGCCGAGGACGAAAACCTTCGACCCGAGCTTCGCCTTGGCGGCGGTGGCGCGGGCCACGAGATCGGGGTCGCTCGGCGCGGGCAGTTCGCCCGGGCAGTCGACGCCCTTCTCCGACGACGGGTCGGCGCCACGCCCCAGCAGCAGCAGGGCGGTCGCCGTGTTGGCGGGTTCGGTCCAGGTCGACGTCACCTGTCAATCTTCCCACCGCGGCGCCCGCCCTCGATGGACCGGGCGCTGTGGGCTGTCACACTGCCCTGATGCGGATTCTGGTCTGCCCTGACAAGTTCGCCGGCACGCTCGGCGCACCCGCGGTGGCGGAGGCGGTCGTCGCCGGCTGGCGGGAGCAGGCGCCCGGCGACGAACTGACCGCGCGCCCGCTCTCCGACGGCGGCCCGGGGTTCGTCGAGGTGCTGGCCGGGCCGGTCGGCGGCACCCTGCTCCCGGTGCGCACTACCGACCCGCTGGGCCGCCCGGTCGACGCGCAGGTGCTGCTCAGCCAGGACCGTCGGACGGCGTACGTGGAGAGCGCCCAGGCGTGCGGGCTGCATCTGCTCGAAAGCTCCGAGCGGGACCCCAAAATCACCACGTCGTACGGCCTGGGCGTGCTGATCCTGGCCGCGGTCGAGGCCGGCGCCCGGACCGTCGTGATCGGCCTCGGCGGCTCGGCCACCAACGACGGCGGCGCCGGCATGCTGGCCGCCCTGGGCGCCGCGCCGCTGGACGCGACCGGTGCCGCGCTGCCCTACGGCGGTGCCGCGCTGGCACACGCCGACCGGCTCGGCGCCGTCCCGATGACCCGCGGCGCCACCCTGGTCGGGGCCACCGACGTCGACAACCCGCTGACCGGGCTGCACGGCGCGTCCAGCGTCTACGGACCGCAGAAGGGCGCCGACCGCGCCGACGTCCTGCTGCTCGACGCCGCGCTGGAGCGTTTCGCCGGCGTACTCGTGAAGGACCTGCCGGCGTGTCCGCCGGACCTCGCGGCGCTGCCCGGTGCCGGCGCCGCCGGTGGCCTCGGCGCGGCCATCCTCGCCCTCGGCGGCCGCTGCGAATCGGGCATCGGCCTCGTGACCAGGATGATCGGGCTGGAAACGGCGCTCGACGCCGCCGACCTGGTGATCACCGGCGAGGGCTCGTTCGACCACCAGTCGCTGCGCGGCAAGGTGGTCGCCGGAGTGGCCGGCGGCGCCCGCGACCGGGGTCTGCCCTGCGTGGTGCTGGCCGGCCGGGTCACCACCGGGCGCCGGGAAGCCGCCAACGCCGGGGTGACCGAGACCTACAGCCTGGTCGACCACTTCGGCGACGAGGCCCAGGCGATGGCCCGCCCGGCCGATGGCCTGCGCGAACTCGCTTCGCGACTCGCCCGCCAATGGTCCAGGCAGTGACATTGCCCTCATCCGGCCCCGGAACCGCCCCGGCGGTAAGATTTGCTGGAGACCCTGATGGGGAATGCCCGGCCAACGGGCTAGCGTTGGTCCCAGAGACCACGTTGGTCCGAGGGACCGGCGATCGCAGCGAGCAGGGAGATCCCACGTGACCACTTCAGCGCAGACCGGGTCGGCCGAGACCACGGCTACGACCGTCGTCCTCACCGACTTCGCGGCGGTGAAGGTGAAGGCCCTGATCGAGCAGGAAGGCCGCGACGACCTCCGGCTCCGCGTGGCCGTGCAGCCCGGTGGCTGTTCCGGCCTGCGTTACCAGCTCTTCTTCGACGAGCGCTCGCTCGACGGTGACATCGTCAACGACTTCGGCGGTGTCGAGGTCGTCGTCGACCGGATGAGCGCGCCCTACCTGGCCGGCGCCACCATCGACTTCGCCGACCGGATCGACGCGCAGGGCTTCACGATCGACAACCCCAACGCGCAGAACTCCTGCGCCTGCGGCGACTCCTTCCACTAAGCCGCAACCCTTCAGCTGTAGCTAGCCGACAATCGAGCGGGGCCGCCTTCTTCTGGCGGTCCCGTTCGTCGTGTCTGACCGGCCGGTAAGCTACCCCGCGCTGCAACCCGTCCACCGACCCCGAGGGCCCACATGAAGATCGCCGTTAGCGGCTCGATCGCCACCGACCACCTCATGCATTTCCCCGGTCGGTTCGCCGACCAGCTGATCGCCGACCAGCTTCACAAGGTGTCGCTCTCGTTCCTCATCGACGACCTGGTGGTGCGGCGCGGCGGGGTGGCGGCCAACATCGCGTTCGGGATGGCGCGGCTCGGCCTGCACCCCGTGCTGATCGGCGCGGTGGGCACCGACTTCGACGACTACCGGGCCTGGCTGGAGCGGCACGGCGTCGACTGCGACTCGGTGCACGTCTCCGAGGTGCTGCACACGGCGCGCTTCGTCTGCACCACCGACGAGGACATGTGTCAGATCGCCTCCTTCTACGCGGGCGCGATGAGCGAGGCCCGCAACATCGAGCTGGCACCGGCCAGTGACCGGGTCGGCGGCTTCGACCTGGTGCTGATCAGCGCCGACGACCCGGCCGGCATGGTGCGCCACTCGCAGGAGTGCCGTGACCGCGGCTACCGGTTCGCGGCCGACCCGTCGCAGCAGCTCGCCCGGATGGGCGGCGACGACATCCTCGGCCTCATCGACGGCGCCGCCTACCTGCTCACCAACGACTACGAGAAGTCGCTGCTGGAGAGCAAGACCGGCCTGACCGACGCCGAGGTGCTCGACCGGGTGCAGGTGCGGGTGACCACGCTGGGCAAGAACGGCGTCGAGATCACCGGTAAGAACCTGGAGCGGATCCACGTCCCGATCGCCCGCGACGTGCAGCCGGTCGACCCGACCGGTGTCGGCGACGGCTTCCGGGCCGGTTTCTTCGCCGGCCTGTCGTGGGGCCTCGACCTGGAGCGCTCCGCGCAGATCGGTTCGCTGCTCGCCGGCCTCGTCCTCGAGGGCGCCGGCGGCCAGGAGTACGAACTGCGCCCCGAGATCTTCCTCAAGCGGCTGGGCGACTCCTACGGGCACGAGGCCGCCGACGACGTGCGCCCGCACCTGCAGGGGTGAACCCCCGGCTGGTCGTCTTCGCCGGCCTGCCCGGGGTCGGCAAGAGCACCCTCGCGGCGCGGGTCGGCGGAGCGCTGCGCGCGCCCGTGCTCGCCGTCGACGCGGTCGATCGGGTGCTGCGCGGGCACGAGATCGTCGAGAAGCGGCCCGGCGTCGCGGCGTACGGCGTCGTCGCCGCGCTCGCCGAGGCCCAACTCGGGCTTGGGCTCGACGTGGTCGTCGACGCGGTCAACGGCGTCGCCGCGGCGCGCGCCAACTGGCCGGTGCTCTGCGAACGGACGGGCGCGGCGCTGCGGGTCGTCGAGGTCTGGTGCGCCGACATGGCCGAGCACCGGCGCCGCGTCGAGGCCCGGCACGCCGCGGCCCCGACCAACCCCAACTGGGAGCAGGTCGTGCTCCGGATGGGCGAGTACGAGCCCTACATCGGCCGCCGCCTGGTCGTCGACACCTCGATCGCCGGCGACCCGCTGGACGGCACCCTGTCCTGGATCCGCGACTAGCTTTCGCGCCGCACGTCGAAGGCGTGCGGCGCGGGGGAGCCCGCGTAGTGCTGGCCGCGCATCCGGCACCAGGCCGGGATGTCGCTCGCCGCGGCCGGATCGTCGGCCAGCACCCGCAGCGTGCCACCGACCGGCAGGTCCGGCAGGCGGCGGGCCAGCGCGATCACCGGCAGCGGGCAGCGCTGGCCGCGGCAGTCGAGTGTCTCCAAGATCACAGGCTCACCACCCCGGCCTCGGCCCGAAGGTCGGCGACGATGCCCGGCAGTTCGGCCAGGAACCGGTCGACGTCAGCGTCGGTGCTGTCCCGGTGCAGCGAGATCCGCACGTTGCCGTGTGACAGCACACCCATCGCGACCAGCACGTGGCTGGGCGTCAGCGTCGAACTCGTGCACGACGAGCCCGAGGACACGGCGAAGCCGCGCCGGTCCAGGGCGTGCAGCAGCGCCTCGCCATCGACGTAGAGGCAGGAGAACGTCACCAGGTGTGGCAGCCGGTCGACCGGGTCGCCGACCACCTCCACATCGGGCACCGTCGCGGCCACCGTGGACCGGATCCGGTCGACCAGCCCGCCGTGCCGGTCGGCCAGCGCCGCCGCCTCGGTCGTCGCGGCCCGCAGTGCGGCCGCCGCGGCCACCACCCCCGGCAGGTCGTTGGTGCGGTCGGTGCGTTCGCCGGCCGGGCCGGGAGGCAGGAATCGGGTGCCCTTGCGCACGACCAGCAGGCCGATCCCGGGCGGTCCGCCCCATTTGTGGGCACTTGCGGTGAGCAGCGACCAGCCGTCCGGCACCGGAACGCGCCCGACCGACTGCGCGGCGTCCACATAGAGCGGCACGCCGTGCTCGCCGCAGGCCTCTGCCGCCGCCGCGACGGGTTGCACGGTGCCGACCTCGTGGCTGGCGCTGATCAGCGCGGCCAGCGCCGTGCCGGGCGCGGCCACGGCCGCCCTGAACGCCGCCAGGTCGACCCGGCCGGCGCGGTCGACGCCGACCTCGCGCACGCTTCCGCCGCCCGCGACGTGTAGTTCGGCCGCGTGCAGCACCGCGGAGTGTTCGATCGCCGAGTGCGCGAAGCCGGTGCCGGCCCGGGCCCGCCCGGCCAGCCCGCCGAGCACGGCCGTGTGGGCCGCCGCCGTCCCACCGGCGGTGAACGACACCTCGTCCGGGCGTACCCCCAGGATCTCGGCCGTTGCCCCGCGCGCCGCGTCGAGCAGTTGGCGGGCCCGCCGGGCGCGCGAGTAGAGCCGGGCCGGGTCGGCCCAACCGTCGTCGAGCGCGGCGGCCAGTGCCTGCCGTGCGGCCGGATGCAGCGGCGCGGCGCTCGCGGTGTCGAAGTAGGCCTCGGTAACCCCCACGATCAAACGTTATCCCCGGCGGCGCGCCGACCCCCGGAGCGCTGTGCGGACCTTGGTCGAGTAATCTGCGACCGTCGGTGACGGCAGGTACGAGAGGGGCAGGACCACAAGGTGTCCGCTAAGCGTTCGAAAGCGCGGCCGACAGCCGTCCGGCTGGCCGCCCTCGGCGTCACCGGTGCGCTGCTGGTGCTGCTGTCCGGTTGTGACGTCGGCAGTCACGTCGACGGTTTCGGTTGGCCGCAGAACGGCATCACCGAGCAGTCCAAGCGGATGTACGACCTGTGGATCGGTTCCGTCGTCGCGGCGCTGATCGTCGGCGTGTTCGTCTGGGGCCTGATCTTCTGGTGCGTGATCCGCTACCGCAAGCGGGGCGAGAAGCTGCCGGTGCAGACCCGGTTCAACATGCCGATGGAGTTCCTCTACACGATCGCGCCGGTGCTGGTCGTCTCGGTGCTCTTCTACTACACGGCGATCGTGCAGACCGACGTCAACAAGCAGACCGCCAACCCGGCCGTGACCGTCGAGGTCGAGGCGTTCAAGTGGAACTGGCAGTTCAACTACCAGGACGGCCCGACCGAGAACGGCCGCGTGGGCAAGACCGTCACGTCCACGCTGGGCACCACGGAGGTCATCCCGGTGCTGGTGCTGCCGACCGGCCGCACGATCCGGTTCGAAGAGACCAGCCGCGACGTCATCCACTCGTTCTGGGTGCCGGAGCTGCTCTTCAAGCGCGACGTGTTCCCCGGCAACGTGCGCAACGTCTTCGAGGTCACGATCGACCAGACGGGCGCCTACGTCGGCCGCTGCGCCGAGCTCTGCGGCACCTACCACTCGATGATGAACTTCGAGCTGCGCGCCGTCTCCGGCGACGACTACGACAAGTTCCTCGCCGCCAAGCAGGCCGGGCAGAGCACCCAGCAGGCCCTCCAGTCGATCGGCCAGGATCCGCTGGCGTCGACCACGTCGCCCTTCCCGACGCGGCGTGACCTGTCGAACTTCAACCCGGGCGGCACCGCCGCCGGCACGGGGAGCTGAGAGGCCGCCATGCGCACCGAATGGAAACTGTTCAGCGTCATCTCCGCCTTCCTGTTCACGGCCACGTTCGTCTACGCGTTCTGGACCAACGGCGCGAGCACGGGCGGCATCGACTGGGTCGGCACGGTCGCGCTCGCGCTGAGCTTCCTGCTCACGACGATGTGCGGCGGGTTCTTCTGGTTCGTCAGCCGGCGCATCGAGCCCCGTCCGGAAGACCGGTCCGACGGTGAGATCGCCGACGGCGCGGGCGAGATCGGCTTCTTCAGCCCGGGCAGCTACTGGCCGTTCGGGCTCGCCCTGGCGGCCACGATCGCCGGCCTGGGCCTGGTGTTCTGGCAGGTCTGGTTGCTGGCCATCGGGTTGATCTCAGTCATCATGGCCGCCTGCGGCCTGATCTTCGAGTACTACACCGGGACGCGGCGTACCGCCGAGCACTGAGTCCTTCCGCGGAAGGCCGGCCCCTCCGGGCCGGCTTTTCGCGTTTCCCGGGTCCGTCGTGGGGACGCGCCGTCGCTCCCGCCGGACTATCGGCGTCCGCCTTCGGTCGCGGTTCGGATACCCGGACCTGACCCGGTCAGTGGCCGGTCGGGGTGTGGTGGCTACAGCCCGTCGGCTCTCGCTGCCTGGGCTACGGCTACCCAGCGGTCCAGGAGGGCTGCCGCGGCTCCTGAGTCGACGGCTGTGGCTGCCTGGTCCAAGGCCCCTGTCAGGGCCTGGGTGAGGTCGTCGGCGCCGCCTGCGTGCGCTACGAGGGCCGCCGCGGCGTTGATCAGGGTGGCGTCGCGGACCGGGCCCTTCTCGCCGGCGAACACGCGGCGGGCGGCCGTGGCGTTGAAGGTCGCGTCGCCGCCGCGCAGGTCGCCGGGTGCGGAGCGGGGGAGACCCAGGTCGACGGGGTCGAGGAGGGTCTCGGTCACGGTGCCGGCGCGGGCGGCCCAGACCCGGGTGGGTGCCTCGGTGCTGATCTCGTCGAGGCCGTCTTCGCCCCGGACCACGAGCACCGAGTCGCCGCGGCGGCCGAAGACCGCCGCCATCACCGGGGCCATCCGGGCGTCGAAGCAGCCCACCAGGCCGGAGCGGGGGCGCGCCGGGTTGGTCAGCGGGCCGAGGAAGTTGAAGGCGGTCGGCACGCCGATCTCACGCCGGATCGGGCCGGCGTGCCGCATGCCCGGGTGGAACCGGGCCGCGAAGCAGAAGCCGATGCCCGCCTCGGTCACCGTGCGGGCCACCCCGGCCGGGCCCAGCTCGAGCGGGATGCCGAAGTGTTCGAGAAGGTCGGCGGTGCCGCACAGCGACGACGCGGCCCGGTTGCCGTGCTTGACCACCCGGACGCCGGTCGCGGCCACCACGATGGCCGCCATCGTCGAGATGTTGACCGTGTGGGCCCGGTCGCCGCCGGTGCCGACCACGTCGACCGCGTCGGCCCGGATCTCCTCGGGCAGGTCGACGGTGACCGACGCGGCCAGCATCGCCTCGACCAGGCCGGCCAGCTCGGCCGGGGTCTCACCCTTGGCCTGCAACGCCACGACGAACGCGGCGATCTGGGCCGGGGTCGCGGCCCCGGCCATGATCTCGCCCATCGCCCAGGCGGTGTCGGGCGTCGCTAGCTCCTCGCCGCGCAGCAGTGCGGTGAGCAGGTGGGGCCAGGTCCGATCGCCCATGACGGGCCTCCCGAGGCGGGCCAGAGGTGGGTGGAAGGGGTGTCGCCGACAGTCAGGCGGCGGTGACCGGCCCGCCAGCGGCGTAGGAGCGCAGCATCGCCGCCACGGTGCGGCCGGTCTCGATCGGGTCGAGCGGGAACATCAGCGTGCCCTCGACCTGCGCGTAGGCGGCCAGCCAGCGATCGGCGGCCCGCGCGATCACCACGCACACGGGCGGGGCGGCGTTGGGGCGGTCGTCCTTGATCTGCCGGGCCAGGCCCAGGCCACCGGCCGGGGTCGCCTCGCCGTCGAGCAGCATCAGGTCGATCTCGTAGTCGTCGACCAGGCGGACGCAGGCGTCGTAGTCGTCGGCCTCGACGAACTCGACCAGCAGGTCAGCCGCCGGCCGGGTGCCCACGGCCAGGCGCATCCGGTCGCGCACCTTGGGGTCGTCGCTGTAGAGCAGGACGGTGTACGTGCGGTCGGTCATCGAAAGGCTCCCACGTGATTAGTCGCGCGCCGCCGATCGTACCGTCGCGTCGTTTTGATCTTGAGCCCGCTCCCGGGCCTCCTGCCGGTCGAGCTCCCGGTCGATCCGCCGGGCCTCCCGCTCGGAGGCTTTGATCCATTGCACCACCAGCACCGCGATCATCGTCACACTGACGAACTCGCCGCCCGCCCAGAGGATGCCGCCGGCCACCTGCTGGTCGTCGAACGGGTTCACCCAGTCCAGGTGCAGTGACGGGTAGTAACCGCCGCCGAGCAGTGTGGTGCTCTGCATGATGGTCAGCCCGAGCACCGTGTGGAACGGCACCGAGAGCAGCATCAGCAGCGCCCGCGCCGGGTAGGGCCAGCGGCCGGGCAGCGGGTCGAGGCCGAGCAGCGGCCAGAAGAACAGGCAGCCGACCAGGATGAAGTGCGCGTGGGTCAGTTCGTGCAGCCAGGTGTGCCGCAGCGTCTGCTCGTAGAGGCTGGTGAAGTAGAGCGCGAACGGCGTGGCCACGAACAGGCCGAACGCCACCAGCGGGAAGGTGAGGACCTTGGCGACCCGGCTGTGCACGACGGCCAGCAGCCGGCGGCGCGGCGCGCCGTGCAGGGTGCGCAGGGCCAGCGTCATCGGCGCGCCGAGGGCCAGGAAGATCGGCGCGACCATGGAGAGCACCATGTGCTGCACCATGTGGACGGAGAGCAGGGTCTCGTCGTAGGCGTGCAGGCCACTGACCGTAACCGAGGCGATACCGCCGAGGCCCGGAACGAGGAACAGAAGAGTGCGGGACAGCGGCCAACGGTCGCCGCGCACCCGCAGCTTGTGCACGCCGTAGAGGTAGAGACCGGCCGCCACGACCAGCACGACCGCGATCCAGCTATTGAGCCGGATCTCCGTGAAGACCGACGCCACACTGAACGGCGGCGGCGTTTCTGCCAGGATCACGCAGTCAGGCTAGTCCGTGGTGGCTTGCGGCAATTTGCCGGGCCGCGACGCGCCGGGCGCACCCCCGCGATCGTCTTCGCTCGTAGGGCGCAATAATGACCGCGTGACTGCGGCCCCAGCGATCGACAAGAGCCGGATCCATTCCCTGACGAGACCAAACATGGTCAGCGTGGGAACCATCGTCTGGCTCTCCAGCGAACTGATGTTCTTCGCGGCTTTGTTCGCGATGTACTTCTCGATCCGCGCCGCGGCGCCGCAGCTGTGGGCGGAACATACGCCCGAGCTGAACGTCCCCTACGCGACGACGTTCACGGTCATCCTGGTGCTCTCGTCGATCACCTGTCAGATGGGCGTGTTCGCGGCCGAGCGCGGTGACGTGTTCAAGCTGCGGCAGTGGTTCACCTTGACCTTCCTGATGGGTCTGACCTTCCTGTGCGGCCAGCTCTTCGAATACCACAACCTGGTCCCCGAGGGCATCAAGATCAACGGGGATGGCTACGGGTCCATGTTCTACCTGACCACCGGCTTCCACGGCCTTCACGTGGCCGGCGGTCTCCTCGCCTTCATCATCTACATGATCCGAACGACGATGGGGCGCTTCACCCCGGCGCAGGCCACGACCGCCATCGTCGTGTCCTACTACTGGCACTTCGTCGACGTCGTGTGGATCGGACTCTTCCTCATGATCTACGGTCTCCAGTGATCATGAGCGTCACGTTTCCGACCCCCGCGTCGTCCAAGGGACAAGGTCGCACACCCGTGAAGGACAAAGCCTGATGACATCTCCGCACCGGTCCGGCGGTCTGCTCGCCCGGATGCGCAGTCGGCGCGCCGTGCCGCGGAGCCGGGCCCGCCGTCGTGCGGCCTCGGCCGTCCGGCTGATCGCGGCCCTCGTGCTGGCCGGCGGCCTCTACACCGCTTTCGCACCGGCGATCTCGGCCGAGGACGCGCCGCTGTCGCCGGCCGCCATGGAGGGCAAGGCGCTGTTCGACAACAGCTGCATCAGCTGCCATGGCATGAATGCCCAGGGCATCCAGGGCCGCGGCCCGAGCCTGGTCGGCGTCGGCGCCGCCTCCGTCGAGTTCCAGGTGAGCACCGGCCGCATGCCGCTCGGCCAACAGAGCGCGCAGGCGGTCGAGAAGCCCCCGGTCTTCAACGAAGAGCAGACCCGCCAGATCGCGCAGTACGTGCAGGAGCTCGGCGGCGGTCCCGACCTGCCGCAAGGCACTGACCTGCACTCCGGCGGTGACGTCGCCGCGGGTGGCCAGATCTTCCGGCTCAACTGCTCGTCGTGCCACGCCTTCGGCGGCGGGGGCGGCGCGCTCTCCTCGGGCAAGTTCGCCCCCCGGCTCAGCGACACCAGCGACCGGGTCATCTGGGCCGCGATGCTCTCCGGCCCGCAGAACATGCCGGTCTTCGGTGACAACCAGCTCACTCCGGAGCAGAAGCGCGACGTGATCGCCTATGTGCAGGAGACGCTGAAGGACCGGGATCCGGGCGGTTTCAACCTCGGCCGGCTCGGTCCGACGACGGAGGGCCTGGCGGTCTTCGTCGTGGGCATCACCGCGCTGATCTTCACGGCACTGTGGATTGCGGGGAAGTCATGACAGTCCAGACCACCGGGTCCAACGGCAACGGCCACGGGTCGCCCGTTCCGGAGGAGATCGACTACGACGACCCGCGTACGACGCGTTTCGAGAAGGTCAAGGCCGCCGCCCGCCAGGACGGCGTCGAGATCGTGCACTACGAGCCGCAGTACCCGGAGAAGGGTTCGAGGCTCGAGCGCCGGATGAACCGCACCGTCTCGCTGTTCTTCCTGCTCACCGGGCTGTTCGGCACGGCCTTCGTGGTCCTCTACATCGTCTGGCCGTGGCGGTGGAAGACCGGCGACGTGCTCTACAAGTACTACACGCCGCTGCTCGGCATCACCCTCGGCCTGATGTTCATGTTCATCGCTTTCGGCATCCTGACCTGGGGCAAGAAGCTGCTCCCGCGCGAGGTCTCGATCCAGGACCGGCACGACGGCGGCTCTCCGGAGGGCGACCGCCGCGCGGTCGGCCAGACGCTCGCCTACATGGTCGAGGAGCTCGGCGTGAAGCGGCGCCCGCTGCTCGGGCTCGCGGCCGCGGCCGGTCTCGCGCCGGTCGCCGTGGTCATCGCCGCGCCGATCCTGGGCGGCCTGATCAAGAACCCGCACGCCGACAACCAGATGTTCACCACCGGCTGGGCACCCATCAAGGAGCCCGGCGGCGGCACCCGGCTGGTCCGGATGACCCGCGACGACGGCACGCCCGTCCGCCCGGCCGACGTGAGCGCCGGTGGCCAGATGACGGTCTTCCCCGGCATCCCGGAAGGCGCCACCAACGCGCACGCCGACTCGCCGACGCTGCTGATCCACCTGCGTCCCGACGACGCCGCCGTAGCGCGGGCCAGCAACGTCAAGGGCCTGCCGCACGACACCTACAGCCGTGCCGGCTTCATGTACGGCGACTTCATCGCGTTCTCGAAGATCTGCACCCACGCGGGTTGTCCCGCGAGCCTCTACGAGCAGCAGACCAACCGCCTGCTCTGCCCGTGTCACCAGTCGCAGTTCCAAATCACCGAGAACGCCAAGCCGGTGTTCGGCCCCGCGAGCCGGAGTCTTCCGCAGCTTCCGCTGGGCGTCGACGACGAGGGATACTTCGTGGCGAGGTCGGACTATCTTTCCACTGTCGGACCTGACTTCTGGGAGCGGCCGTGAAGCGCCGAAAGATTGACCTGAACACCCTGCCGGCCAAGGCCGGCAACGAGGTCGAGGACCGGCTTGGCGTAGCCACGCCGCTGCGCGGCATCATCAACAAGGTCTTCCCGGACCACTGGTCGTTCCTGCTGGGCGAGATCGCGCTGTTCTCGTTCATCGTCCTGCTGCTGACCGGCACGTTCCTGACGCTCTTCTTCGAGCCATCGCTCAAGGAGGTCGTCTACGACGGCAGCTACGCGCCGCTGCGGGGCGTGCACATGTCCGCCGCCTACGCGTCGTCGCTCGACCTGTCGTTCGACGTCCGGGGCGGTCTGATCATGCGTCAGATGCACCACTGGGCGGCGCTGGTCTTCGTGGCCGCGATCGTCGTGCACATGCTGCGCATCTTCTTCACCGGTGCCTTCCGCAAGCCGCGCGAGCTCAACTGGATCATCGGCTCGCTGCTGTTCTGGGTCGCTTTCCTCGAGGGCTTCACCGGCTACTCGCTCCCCGACGACGCGCTGTCCGGCACGGGCCTGCGGATCGCCTCGGCGATCATGCTCTCCATCCCGCTGATCGGCACCTGGGCCACCTCGTCGATCTTCAACGGCGAGTTCCCGGGCGACATCATCATCAGCCGGTTCTTCATCGTCCACGTGCTGCTGATCCCGGCCATCCTGGTGGCGCTGATCACCGTGCACCTCGCCCTGGTGTTCAAGCAGAAGCACACCCAGTGGCCCGGTCCCGGCCGGACCAACTCCAACGTGGTCGGCGAGCGCTTCTTCCCGCGCTACACGATCAAGCAGGCCGGCTTCTTCATGGCCGTGGCCGGCGTGATCGCGATCCTCGCGGGCGCTTTGCAGATCAACCCGATCTGGCTGTTCGGCCCCTACGAGGCCGGTGTCGTGTCGGCGGCGTCCCAGCCCGACTGGTACGTCATGTTCCTCGACGGCTCGACCCGTCTGATGCCGGCCTGGCAGATCAACATCGGCATCGGCGACGGCTACGTGATCCCGCCGATCTTCTGGCCGACGGTGGTGCTGCCCGGCCTGCTGACCACGCTGCCGATGCTCTATCCGTTCATCGAAGCGCGGCTCAACCGGGACAACAGGATCCACAACCTGCTCCAGCGCCCTCGCGACGTGCCCCAGCGCACCGCGCTCGGTGCCATGGCGGTGACGTTCTTCATCGTCCTGGTGCTCTCCGGTGGCAACGACGTGATCGCCGACAAGTTCAACATCAGCTTGAACGCGATGACCTGGGCCGGCCGCATCGGCCTGCTGGTCCTGCCGCCGTTGTTCTACTGGGTCGCCTACCGGATCTGCCTGGGCCTCCAGCAGCACGACCGCGAGGTGCTGGCGCACGGCGTCGAGACGGGCATCATCCGCCGGGCTCCCGACGGGCGCTTCTACGAGGTGCACCAGCCGCTGGGCCACGACCACGAGGAACTGGAGTACGCCGGCTGGGTCGTCCCGAAGAAGATGAACCGGCTCGGTGCGCTGGGCCCGTCGCTCAAGGGCTTCTTCCGCCCGCTCGAGCGGCCCGCCGAGGCGCCGGTCTCGCCCGGCCACCCGCCGATCGAGGCCGCGCCGGAACGGCGCGAGATCGAGGCCAAGAAGTAGCTGTTCCCCACGAAAGGCGAGGATCCCGGGCGGATCCTCGCCTTTCGTGCATCAGCGACACGCCGACCCGGTTCCCACGGTGTGGCGTACCCGCGTGGCAGCGTGGCCCTTGAGTGGTGCTGACCGCCGCTCGTGTTCCGGGGTTCCGCTCTTCGAAAGGAGACGCCATGCGTGGCGAAGAGGAACTCACCTGTGCCGTGTGTCAGACCGCACTTCCGCTGGTGTCGCCGCCCGGCGAAGACCTGGTCTGCGAGGGTTGCGGCGCCGCCCTGGTCATCACGCCGGTGACGGTGTGGCTGCGATCCAGCCGAAAGGGCGGGGTCGCCCCCGAGCAGCGCCGCGCCGCCTAGGCCTCGGCCGCGGCCTGGGCGAGGCGCTCGACGGCCCGTTGGAACTGCCTGTTCCAGCGGTTGGCGACCAGTGGGCGGAGCAGGCCGATGGCCCGGCCGGTGAGCGCCAGCACGTTGCTGATCCGGGTGCCGCCGTCGGCCTGCGGGGTGAAACTCCACGAGTGGCACGACGTCAGGTCGCCGGCGGCGCTTGACCAGCTCACCTGGCGCAGCGTCTCGACGTCGTCGAGCGTGACGAGTCGGGTGGTCGTTCCCGCCGGGAAGCCGAGGGCCAGGGTCTGGTTGAACTGGGCGCTCCGCACGAAGCCGGGCCGGCTGACCCAGGCGGTCGCCTTGTGCAGCGGCGACCAGCGCGGCCAACCTCCCAGGTCGCTCCAGACGGCCCAGACCTGCTCCGGGGTAGCCCGGGTGGTGACGGTGCCGGCGACGACCAACGTGGACCAGCCGGGAGCGGACGCACCGATCCGGTCGAGACAGAACTGCACGTTGTTGGGCCGCCACATACTCCACAGGGTATAGCGCCTGCTCACACACCGGATCCACCGAAATGATCTCCCGGCGGACGGTTGGTTGGATCTTGCCGATGGTCGTTCGGATGATCCCAGCCACGCGCTCGGCCGCAGCGCGACCCGCGGCCGGCTGGTGTGCGGCCCGTGGTCACGGTGGGTGTGCGGCTAGCGGTGCGGCGGCAGGGAGGCGAACCAGTCGGTGATCAGGGCGGTGACCGCCTCGGGCGCGCGTACCCACGCGAAATGGGCCGGGCGACCCTCGGCCTCGACCCGCGCGATCCGCTCGCGCCGGACGGCGGCCCGGCGCAGCTTCCCGACCGTGTGGTCGACCGCCGCGTGCGGGGTGTAGACATCGTGATCGATGCTGACCGCCAGCACCGGGACGGTCAGCTCGGCCAGGGCGGCCTCGGCGCCGGCGACCGGGAAACGGCCGGTGCGCGCGGAACGGCCCCAGTCGGCCATCACCCGGCGGGCCTGGCGGCCGCCGAACGACCAGCCCGGCCAGATCCGCAGCAGCGCGGCCGTGGCGGCGATCCACTGGGTGTAGAGCAGGATGGTGGGGCTGTGCCGGCCGTACGCGCGCCAGTAGGGCACCGCGGCCGCCACCAGCGCGATGCCGGCGACCGGTGCGTCCGGCGCGGTGGCCAGGTGCAGCAGCCCGGCCTGGCCGCCCAACGAATGGCCGACCAGGACGACCGGGCGGTCGGCGTAGTCGGCCTTGAGCGCGTCGACGACCGCGCCCACGTCGTCGGCCAGGTCGGCGTAGCCGTAGCCGGACGCCCGGCTGGGTGTGGGCGTGCTGCCGCCGGTGCCGCGCAGGTCGGCGACCACCACCGCGAAGCCCGCGGCGCCGAGCGACTCGGCCAGCGGGCGGTAGAAGCGGCCGGCCGCGCCCATCGCGGGCAGGATCACCGCGACCGACGCGGTCTCGGAGGGCGCCGGGTAGAAGCGCAGCGCGAGCCGGTCGGTGCCGCGGTCGACGAACCGGTCAGTCGGACTCACGGAGACCGATCGCGAAGGCCGCGTCGAGGTCGTGCTGCGAGTAGGCCCGGAACGCGATGTGCGAGTCGGTGTTGATGACACCGTCGACCTTGGAGATGCGGCCCGCGATCACGTCGGCGATCTGGTCGAACTCGCGGACCCGGACGATGGCGATGAGATCGACGCCGCCGGCGACGGAGTAGACCTCGCTGACGCCGTCGAGGTCGGCGAGCTTCTCGGCGACCTCGGGGATCGAGTCGGCCTCGCAGTCGATCAGGACGATCGCGGTGATCACCGATGGGCTCCTCTCGTCATGTCTGGAGGAATGCTAGCGGCCCGAGACGGTCAGGTGCCGGCCCGCCCTGATCGCGTGGTCGAGGCGTTCGCCGGCCGCGACCACCGCGCCGGGCCACACCACGCTGTCGGTGACGTCGCCCGCGACGGTGGCGCCGGCGCCGACGACCGACCGGACGCAGCGGCCGGTGACGGTGCCCGCGACGAGGTTGCCGCCACCCGCGGCGTGCAGGTTGGCGGCCAGGTAGTCGTGCGGCGTACCCGTGTCGAAGAAGACGCCGTCGAAGCCGACCACCTCGAGTTCGCCGGCGGCCTCGGCCGGGCGCCAGACCGTGCGCACCAGTTCCGCCTTCGCCGGTGCGAGGTCGCGCACCCGGCGCCAGGGCAGCAGCGAGAAGCCGACGAAGCGGTGGCCGTCGAACAGGCCGGATCGGCTGGTGTCGGCGACCGGTTGGCCCAGCAGCCGCACGGTCTCGCCGTCCCAGCCGTCGAGCAGCGTCCGCGGGTCGCCGCCGGCCAGGTAGGCGTCGGCGTTGCCGACCAGCACGCCACGCCCGCCGATCCAGTCGCGCAGCTTGCCCAGGCCACCGGAGGTGCCGAGCGGGTGGCCGGGCTCGACCGAGAGGTGGGCCCGGTCGCCGGTGTGCGCGACGACCTGCTCGCCCAGGTAGCTGGCGTTGACCGCCACGTCGGCCGGGCCGACGAGGCCGAACCCGGCGACCCGCCGCAGCGCCAGGTCGAGCAGAGGGGTGTTGCCGACCGGGCAGAGCGCCTTGGGCAGGTGGGCGGTCAGCGGTCGCAGCCGTTGGCCTTCGCCGGCCGCGAGCACGACCGCGCAGAGGTCACCCATCGCGGGCGTCCGCGGCCCCGCCCTGCCGTGGCGCGCTGGGCCGCTCCATGCTCGTCGGGTCGTCCGGCGCCACCAGGGGCCCGATGCCGTAGTAGGCGAGCAGGCGCGCGGTCGCCGTGGTCAGCCGGGGCAGGTCGTCGAGCGGATGGAAGCTGGCCTCGTAGACCTCGGCACCGTCGACCTCGAGCGTGGTGGTCGACGCGGGCACGGCCACCTCGAAGACCATGTCGACCCAACCCTTCGCGTGTACGACCGCGTTTGGCGCCGCCGGCGTCAGGGCGCGCGGGTCGAGCGTGATGCCCGACTCCTCGGCCAGTTCCCGCGCCGCACCGACGATCGGCGCCTCGCCGCGCCGTAGCAGGCCGGCCGGCAGCCCCCAGGCCCGCCCGGGCGGCTGGCGCAGCAGCAACAACCGCCCTGGTGCCGGCGCCTCGGAGTCGCGGACCAGCGTCACCCCGCCCACGATGTATTTGGGAACGAAGGCCCGCACCAGTCGCCGGCGCACCGGATGGGGAAGCCGGTAGAAGACTCCGTAGACAAGGGCGCGCAACGCGCGGCGGCGGGGTTCCACGCCCCAAGGCTAGAGGCAGTCCACCGAACAGGACTCACGGACCGCCCACACAGGCTGGTGCTGCCCTATTCGCGCCGGTCGACGAGGGCGACCAGGCGGTCGACGACGGTCTCCGGGGTGAGGGCGCGGTCGAAGACGGCGACCAGGAGCGTTTCCAGGTCGGGGTAGCCCATCTCGTCGGCGAGTTGCCGCAGCGGCCGGTCGCTGGCCAGGCCGCGGTCGTGGCGGCGCAGGGCCAGGCCGATCGTCGCGCGGCCGAGGCGGACCTTGTCGGGGATGCTGATGCCGGGCTCGTCGTGGTCGGCGAACCAGCGGTTGATCTGCATCTGGGCCTGCGGCGACTTGACGAAGCCGAGCCACTCCTTGCGCGGCCCGCCGGGGACCGGCACGCCCGCCGACTCGGTCTCGGTGAAGATCTCGACTACGTCGCCGTCGTTGAGCTCGGACGACAGGGGTGCCAGGCGGCCGTTGATGGTGGCGGCGAGACAGTGGTCGCCGCGTTCGGTGGCCAACTCGTAGGCCAGGTCGACCGGGGTCGACCCGGACGGCAGGACGATCTGGCGGCCCTCGGCGAAGACCTGGATCTGTGCCTCGGCGAGGTCGCAGCGCAGCGACTCGAGGAACTGGCCGGCGTCGGAGGTGGCCTGCTCCCAGTCGAGCACCCGGCGGAGCCAGGTCAGCTGCTCGATCCGCGACTCGGCCATCGCGGCCGGCGTCTTCGGGTAGCGGAACTGCGCGGCGATGCCGTATTCGGCGAGTTGGTGCATCTCCTCGGTGCGGATCAGCACCTCGACCGAGCGGTCGTCGGGGCCGATCACCGTGGTGTGCAGGGAGCGGTAGAGGTTGTTCTTCGGCGACGCGATGAAGTCTTTGAACCGGCCCGCGACCGGCCGCCAACAGCCGTGGATCGCGCCCAGCGCCGCGTAGCAGTCGGTCTCGGTGCCGTCGACCACGACCGCGATCCGGGGCAGGTCGTGTGGCACGCGGTAGCCGGCCTCGACCGTGTCCTTCCAGATCGAGTAGTAGTGCCGGGGTCGGGCCGAGACGTTGGCGGTCACCCGGTTGCGGCGCAACGTGGTCTTGGCCCGCAGCACCACCTCGGTGACGTATTCGTCCCAGCCGGTGCGGGTGTGCACGTGCTCGTCGACCGTGGCGTAGCCCTCGGGCTCGAGGTGGTAGAGCACCACGTCGTCGAGTTCGCGTTTGAGCAGTTGGATGCCGAGCCGGTCGCAGAGCGGCACCAGCACGTCGAGCGTGGCCCGGGCGATGCGGGCTCGGGAGGCGGGGGAGCGGGCGTCGAGCGTGCGCATGTTGTGCAGCCGGTCGGCCAGCTTGATGATCAGCACGCGGACGTCTTTGCCGGCCGCGACCAGCATCTTGCGGATCGTCTCGGCCTCGGCCGCCTTGCCGTAGAACGCCTTGTCGAACTTGGTCACGCCGTCGACCAGGTGGGCCACCTCGGGGCCGAAGTCGCCGTCGAGCGCCTGGAGCGTGTAGCGGGTGTCTTCGACCGTGTCGTGCAGCAGCGCGGCGACCAGCGTGGTGGTGTCCATCCCCAGCTCGGCGAGGATCTGCGCGACCGCGAGCGGGTGGGTGATGAACGGTTCGCCGCTCTTGCGGAACTGGCCTCGGTGCATGCTCTCGGCGATGCCGTAGGCCCGGCGGAGCATGCCGGCGTCGCCGGCGTGCACCTCGCGATGCGTGCGGACCAGGCGGTTGACCGGGTCGTCGTCGGAGCCTGGCCAGGACAGGAACGTCCGTAGCCGGCGGGAGATGGGCAGGTCGCTTGATTGGACAGGCACCACACGACCCAGCGCGGCGCCGTGACCGGCGTCGACATCCACGCCCGCACACCTCCTGACGAGGCCGGCACCCGTGAACCGTGCCTTCGCCCGGGAAATCGGGCGAGACAGTCACGAGTGCATTTCTCTACCAGACTAAGTCACGTACCGTAGTCCAAATGGTCAGTTGCTTCTGGGCGAACGGGTGAGTCTCGCCGCGGCCCACGGCCGCGAGCACGGGTGCGCGGCTGTCAGCTGTGTGCTTCAGCCTTTCGGAGCAACTCCCGGTAGCGGGCTGCTCCACGGACGGGCGACGCCCAACCGGTCGACGCTTCCACCAGGCGGGTGTCCGGGCGTTCCAGCCAGGACAGGATTCGCTCGGTCTCCTCGGCCGTCGCGCTCGGCACCGGGCCGTGGCCGGGCAGCACCGTCTCGGCCGTCGCGCGCAGCACCTCGATCGTCGCGCGTGGATGCACCCGGGGCGGCGAGTTACCGGCCGCGGCCAGCCGGCCCTGGCGGACGATGGCCAGCTCCCAGCCCCCGTCGCCGGCCCGCCGGGCGGCCACCAACTCGCTGATCGCAGTCAGCCCGAAGAGCCGTTGCATCCGGACGGCCGCCCGGAGCACGGCGGCGAGCCGGCCGCGCACCGTCGCCGCGTCCTCGTAGCGATGGGCGTCGGACAGCACCGAGATGCGGCCCATCAGCGCGTCGACGACGACGCCCGGGTCGCCGGTGGCCGCCGCGCGGAACGGGGCCGCCGCGCTCTCCTCATAGGCCTCCCGGCTGATCTTGTGTTCGCACGGCGCGGCGCATTTGCCCAGCTCGGCCAGGGCGCAGGCGGGCGTCTTGGTCTTGGTGGACAGGCGCAGCGTGCACTGCCGGAGCGGGATCGCGTCGTGCACCGCCGCGGCGGCCAGGTCGGCGGCCCGCTTGGAGGTGAAGGGCCCGAGGTAGGCGGTGTCGTCGGCGGCCAGCGCGCGGACCACCGACAGCCTGGGGTAGGGCTCGTCGGTGAGCTTGAGCCAGACCACCCGCTCGGGGAACTTGGACCGGCGATTGTAGGGCGGGGCGTGCGCCGCGATCAGCCGCAACTCGCGGATCTCGGCTTCGAGCCCGTGCGCGCACTCGACCGCGTCGACCTTTTCCGCGGCGGCGAGCATCTCGGAGATCCGGGCGCGCTTCTCGGCCGCCGTGAAATAGCTGCGCACCCGGGTCGCGATGTCGACCGAGGTGCCGACGTAGAGCGGGCGGCCGTCGGCGGCGCGGAAGATGTAGACCCCCGGCACGTGCGGCAGCCCCTCGGCCAGGTGCCGCTTGCTCCGCTGGGTGGGGGTGACCGCCTTGGCGAACTCGATCGCGTCGCCGATCGTCGTGACGTTGTGGCTGCCCAGCCGGCCGATCATCGCGTGCAACACGTCGACGGTGGCCAGCGCGTCGTCGAGCGCCCGGTGTGTCGGCTGGCGCGGGGTGCGGAAATGCGCGGCCAGGGTGCCGAGCTTGCGGTTGGGCACCTCGTCGCGGATCAGCACCCGGCGGGCCAGCGCGGCCGTGTCGAGCACCCGCGGGTTGGGCCACGTGTAGCCGAACTTGGCACACGCGGCCTTGAGGAAGCCCACGTCGTAGGGCGCGTTGTGGGCCACCAGCACCGCCCCCTTGAGGAACTCGAGGAACGGCGGCAGCACCTCTTCGATCGGCGGTGCCGGCACCACCATCGCCTCGGTGATGCCGGTCAGCACCGTGATGAACGGCGGGATCGGCTGGCCCGGGTTGACCAGCGTGGCCAGGATGCCCAGCTCCTCGCCGCCGCGCACCCGGACGGCACCGATCTCGGTGATGCCGCCGCCGTCGGGGGCGCCGCCGGTGGTTTCCAGGTCGACCACCACGAACGTCGTGTCGACGAGAGCGGTCGCCTCGCCGGCCGACAGGAGGCCGTCGAGGGTGCCCTGGACGAAGAGCTGATCCACCACGGACAGGACGTTAGAACGTGGGTACGACACTTCTGTCACGCGGGTCGCAGGCGTTTCGCCGTACCCGTGCAAAAGATCGACTACATCGACGGGCGCCGGAGCGGCCAGCGGTGGGAGACTTGCTGCATGTCCGAGCCCGAACCGCGCGACGGCCGCCTTCCCGAGGAAGCGGTCACGCCGTCGTCCGCGGGTTCGGAGCCGGAGATCGAGCCTCTTCTGCCCGAGCCGGTGCGCCTGCGGGTGGTCGCGCTGGCCGCCTCCGCCCTGCCCGGTCTGCCCTTCGACGAGCAGCCCGTGCCGCTGCGCCGGGTCGCCAAGTTCGCGCCCAACCGGCGGGCCCGGCTCGGCGGCGCGGCCATCGCGGCGCAGCTCGCCGGCGACTCGCTCTTCCGCCAGCGGATCTCGTCGCGGGTGATCGCCGAGGTCGGCGACCTGGGCGCCGCGGTGGTCGAGGGCATCTGCCCGGCGGCGGCCGACCCGGTCGAGGTCGCCGCCCTGGCCTACCTGGCCCGCCCGGCCGGCTGGCGCGACCTGGTCGAGTCCGCCGGCGAGGCGGTGCGGGCCGAGGCCGACAGCGCCGCCATCGCCAGCCTCGTCCGCGACGCCGAGCAGCGCACCGCCCGGGCCGAGCACGACCGCGCGGTGGCCCGCAGCGAGGCCGACAAGCTGCGCGACGAGCTGAGCCGGGTCAGCGCCGAGCTCGGCCAGTTGCGCGAGGAGCTGCGGGTGCAGGCCCGGCAGCTGCGCGAGTCGCAGGCCCGCGAGCGCAAGGCGACCGAGATGCTGGCCACCGAGAAGGGCCGGGCCGCCCGGGCCACCGCCGACCACGACGCGGAGCTGCGCCGGCTGCGGGCCCGGCTGGCTGAGGCCGAGACCGCCGCCGGCAGCGCCCGGCAGACGGCCAAGGAGGCCCGTTCGGTCGACGACGCCCGGCTCTGGCTGCTGCTGGAGACGATCGGCCAGGCCGCCGTGGGGCTCCGTCGCGAGCTGGCCCTGGAGCCCACCGACCGTCGACCGGCCGACTACGTGGCCGAGGCGCACGGCGACCAGCCCGGTGCCGCGGCCTCCACGCCCCGGGCGCTCGACGCCGACGACCCGGCCCGCCTCGACCAGCTGCTCGCCCTGCCCCGCGCGCACCTGGTCGTCGACGGCTACAACGTCACCAAGCGGGGATTCCCCGAGATGTCGCTCGAGCAGCAGCGCAAGCGGCTGATCACCGGCCTGGGCGGGATCGCGGCGCAGACCGGCGACGAGGTGACCGTGGTCTTCGACGGCGCCGAGCGGGTGCACGGGCTGCCTCCGGCACCGCGCGGCGTGCGGGTGCTCTTCTCCCGCAAGGGCGAGACCGCCGACGAGCTCATCCGCCGGCTGGTCCGCGCCGAGCCGTCCGGGCGGCCGGTCGTGGTGGTGAGTTCAGACCGTGAGGTCGCCGACGGCGTACGCCGTCATGGTGCTTATCCGCTAGGAGCGGATTCCCTGGTCAGGCGCCTGTCGCGGAACTGAGCCGGCATTTTTGTCAGACCCGCTCGCTAGCGTTTGCGTCACGGAGGGTGTCTTCCTGAGTGAGGAGCCAGTGATGCTCATCGACTGCGACAGCTGCGCGGTGCGCGGCGCGGCGTGCAAGGGGTGCCTCGTGACGGCGCTCCTGGAGGCGCCGGTCGAGGGTCTCGAGCCCGACGAGGTGCGTGCGATCGAGGTGTTCGCGCGGGCCGGGTTCGAGGTCGAGGTGGTCAGCCAGCAGCCGGCCGCCCTGCGGATGGTCCGGCCCCGATCGCGATCCGGGTTCCGGGTCGCCTGACCTTTACTATGGTCCGACGCCAGCGGGGGAGGTGCGCGCGGTGACGCCACGAGGGTGGGCGGTGGTTGTCTTCGGCGTGCTCGCCGTCGCGCTGGCGGTGGCCGTCCTGGTGCTGGTGCCCCTGCACCGGCCGCCGGCGCCCCGGGCCGATCAGGTCGCGGCACTGCGCACGCTGCCGGCCGACCAGGTCGCCGCCGGCCGGGCGTTCCATTCGGCGCTGCGCCCCGCGGGCTACGGCAGCCTGCTGATCGGTCTGGTCATCGCGCTGGCGCTCGGGCTGACCCCGCTCGGCGCCCGGCTGATCGAGGCCGTCGGCCGGCCGTTCGGCGGCAACTGGGTCGCCCAGGCGATCCTCGGCGGCATCGTGGTGGTCCTGGTCGCCGACCTGCTCACCCTGCCGTTCGCCGCGTGGCGGCACATCATCCTGGTCCGCTACGAGCTGTCCACCCAGGGCTGGGGCGGCTGGCTGGTCGACCTGCTCAAGGGCTACGCGGTGTCCGCCGTCATCGGCGTGGTGGCCCTGCTCGGCTTCTACGCGATCACCCACTTCGCGCCCCGCTGGTGGTGGGCCTGGGGCGCGGCCGGCGCCGCCGCCCTGGTGGTGCTCATGTCCTTCGTGCTGCCGGTCCTGGTCGAGCCGGTCTTCAACCGCTTCACCCCGATGGCCGACGGCCCGCTGCGCACCGAGCTGATCCAGCTGGCCCGCACCGACGGCGTCCCGGTCCGCGACGTCCTGGTGGCCGACGCGTCCCGGCGCACCCGCCAGGTCAACGCCTACGTGTCGGGCCTCGGCCCGACCCGCCGCATCGTCGTCTACGACACGCTGCTGACCGAGGCGGCCCCGCCCGAGGTGGTCAGCGTGGTCGCACACGAGCTGGGCCACGCCAAAGACCGCGACGTGCTGACCGGCACCCTGATCGGCGCGCTGGGCGCGGCGCTCGGGGTGGTCGCCCTGTTCCTGCTCGGCGGCTGGACGAGCCTGCTCCGGGCGGCCGGCGTGACCTCGATCGCCGAGCCGCGCGCGTTCGCCCTGCTGCTGGCGGTGGCGGCCGTCGTCGGCGTGGTCGCGTCACCGGCGCAGGCCCTGCTGTCGCGGCACACCGAGGCCCGGGCCGACGCGCACGCGCTGGCCCTGACCCAGGATCCGATGACGTTCGAGGCGATGCAGGCCCGGCTGTCGTCGGTCAACCTGGGCGACCCCGACCCACCGCGCTGGGAATACCTCTACGCCGCGTCCCATCCGTCCACGGTGGAGCGGATGGCGGCGGCCCGCGCCTACGCCCGCGGCGAGAGATAGGCCCGATGACCCGCACGCTGCTCGTGACCAACGACTTCCCACCGCGCCCCGGCGGGATCCAGAAGTTCGTCCACCAACTGGCCGTCCGCCAGCCGGCCGGCTCGGTCGTGGTCTACGCGTCCGACTGGCGCGGCGCCGAAAAGTTCGACGCCGAACAGCCCTTCGAGGTGGTCCGCGAGTCCACCGGCGTGCTGCTGCCCACCCCGGCGGTCGCCCGCCGCGCCGCCGAACTGGCCCGTGCCCACGAGTGCGACACGGTCTGGTTCGGCGCCGCCGCCCCGTTGGGCCTGCTGGCCGAGGGCCTGCGCCGGCGCGCCGGTGTCGAGCGGGTGGTCGCCCTGACCCACGGCCACGAGGTCGGCTGGGCGGCCCTGCCCGGCGCCCGCGGCCTGCTCCGTCGCATCGCACGCGGGTCCGACGTGGTGACCTACCTGACCGACTACCAGCGCACGCGGTTGGAGCGCGCCCTGCACGGCCTGACCGACCTGCGCCGCCTGGCGCCGGGTGTCGACGTCGACCTGTTCCACCCGGGCGTCGACGGCAGCGCGATCCGCGCCCGCCACGGCATCGGCGACCGCCGGGTCATCGTCTGCGTCTCCCGCCTGGTCCACCGCAAGGGCCAGGACGCGCTGATCCGCGCCCTGCCCACGATCCGCGAGTCCATCCCCGACGCCCTCCTCCTGCTGGTCGGCGGCGGCCCCAACCACACCCGCCTCCGCCGGCTGGCCGCGGCCCTGGGCGTGGCCGACCACGTCGTCATCACCCGCGGCGTCCCCTGGGAGGAACTCCCGGCTCACTACGCGGCGGGCGACGTCTTCGCGATGCCCTGCCGCACCCGCAACCACGGCTTAGACGTGGAGGGCCTGGGCATCGTCTACCTGGAGGCCTCGGCGACCGGCCTCCCGGTCGTGGCCGGCGACTCCGGCGGCGCACCAGACGCGGTCCGCGACGGCGAAACGGGCTACGTCGTCGACGGCCGCGACCTCACCCAACTCGCCGACCGCCTGATCACGCTGCTCGCCGACGCCGACCTGGCCCACCGCATGGGCCAGGCGGGAAGAGCCTGGGTCGAACGCGACTGGCGCTGGCAGACCCAAGCCACCCGCATGCGCGCCCTCCTCACCCCCTGACCGGAGCGAGGCGTGCCTGTGCGGCCAGGCCACGCACCCGCCGCTGTCGCTGGTCCCGGCGTCCGGCCGAGCGCCGCGTTCAGAGCCGTCCATCAGGACAACAACGGGGATCGCCCGGCGGCGGGAGGTGGCCACGTCCCGGTTCGGGCGGTCAGGCTGGATCTCGCGGCACGTGCCCGCGTCCGCTGGTCGGTCGCCGCGGCAGGGCTCTGCGCGGGCTGCGAAGGGAATCGTGGGCGCGGCGGCCCTTGACGCCGTGCTGGATGGCGGGACCGACGAGCCTCGGGCCGACGGCCCTCGGGGCCGATGGCGCTCGGCCTGACGAGCGTCGGGGCCGATGGCGCTCGGCCTGACGAGCGTCGGGGCCCGATGGCGCTCGGCCTGACGAGCCTCGGGCCGATGGGCCGATGAGCCTCGGGGCCGACGAGCCTCGCGGGACGGGTGTGTGCTCTTCGGATGGACATGTTTTGGCGTGTGCGTACACGCGAAAACATGTTGGCTCGGAGAGAGACCCCCGCCCGGCTACAGGAGGAGGTCCGAGTCGGGGCGTTTGCGAGCCACCAGGAAGGCGTGGGGGGTCAGTTCTTCGGCCTCCGGCTCGCGGATGGTGCGGGCGCACAGGTTGAAGCCCGCCGCGGACAGCAGGGTGGCCATCTGGTCGGGCCGGCGGCGGCGGAAGACCAGGTCGACCTCGTAGCCCCAGGCCTCCGTCATGATTCGGGGCTCGTCGCCGACCTGAAAGGCGACCCAGAGGTGGCCACCGGGGCGCAGGGCGCGGTGGAAGCCGGCCAGGACCTCCGGCAGCGTCTCGTCGGGGATGTGGATCAGCGAGTAGTTCGCCAACAGGCCGGCGAAGGTGGAAGGCGGGTGGTTGAGCGCGAGTATCGAGCCCTCGTCGAAGCGGAGGCCGGGGTTCTCGGCCCGGGCGATCGCCAGGAACTCGGGGGAGAGGTCCAGGCCGGCGATGTCGACGCCGAGTTCGTGCAGGAAGCCCGTTGTGCGGCCCGGGCCGCAACCGACGTCGAGGACCGGGCCGTCGCCGACCAGTTCGGCGAACCAGGTGAGCAGGGCCCGTTCCAACGGGTGGTCCTGGAGGTCGGTGGCGAACTGGTGGTGACGAAGTCCGGTTCGATCATGACGGCCGAGACTACGCGGTGAGACGTGGGCCACGTCATGGCGGCGGTCGGGGTGGTCGTGGCACCGTAGATCGGTGGGCTCCGCTGTGACCGGGATCGTCGTGGCCGTCGCCGTGCTCGTCGTGGCGACCGTCTTCGGCGTGTGGCACAAGCGCCGCGACGGTCGGCTGCGGGCCGTGGGCGACGGAGGTCAGATGGCTGCCAACCCGGGTGCCCTGCCCAGCGACGAGGGTCCGGCGACGCTGGCCGCCGCCGACGACGCCGAAGACGGGCAGACGCTGCGCGGTCTCGGGGTGGATCCGTCGACGCCGGTCACCCTGCTGCAGTTCTCGTCGGCCTTCTGCGCGCCGTGCCGGGTCACCCGGCGGGTGCTGGCCGACGTCGCCGGGCTCGTCGACGGGGTCACCCACCTCGAGGTCGACGCGGAGAGCCACCTCGACGCGGTGCGGGCGCTCGACATCTGGCGCACGCCGACCACGCTGATCGTCGCCGGCGGGCGGATCGTGCAGCGGGCCAGCGGGGTACCGGCCAAGGCCCAGGTGCTCGCCGCCGTCGCGCCGATTCTCGAACGGGCCGCGTGATGAACGACAAGCTCACCCGCCGCCGCATCGTCGACCACGGGCGCCTCGCCGCCAGCCTCTGTCGCTGACCCGGCTGTCGAGAAGGCCCGGTCCGACGACACCCCGAGGTGGGAAAGAATGCTGCTCGACCCCCGTGGCCCGCGCTTCGCCGCCGGCCTGACCGCGATCGTCTTCATCGTGATCCTGGCGACCGGCGCCTGGTGGCTGGCCCTCGCCCAGGCCGTCGTCTTCGCCATCACCGCCGTCGACCCGCGCAAGGGTCCCTACTCGCTGATCTACCGCAGCGCCGTCGCACCCCGGCTGAAGCCGCCCACCGAGCGCGAACCCGCCGCGCCGGTCCGGTTCGCGCAGGCCCTCGGCGGCGTGTTCGCCCTGACGGCGGCCATCGCGTTCGGCGCCGGTGGCACGGCGGGCACCGCGGTCGGCGTCACCGCCGCCGCGTTCGGGCTGGCGGCCGCGTTCCTCAACAGCGCGTTCGGTCTGTGCCTGGGCTGCGAGCTCTACCTCGCGGCGCGGCGGATGACCGGACGGCCGCTGGCCGCCCGGATCCAGACCGACGACTAGAACTTCGGCGCGTCGGGCGCTTCGAGCAGGCCCAGCCGCAGCGCTGTCATCAGCGCCTGGGCCCGGTTGGCGGCGCCCAGCTTCTCGTAGAGCTTGGAGATGTGGGTCTTGGCCGTCGACTCGCTGACGAACAGCTGCTTCGCGATGCCGGCCACCGACATGCCGTCGGCCAGCAGGCGCAGGACCTGGCCCTCGCGGGGGGACAGCTGCGGGCCGGACGGGGCCAGCCGGCGCTTCATCGCCTCGGCGAGATCAGCGGCGGTGAACGCCGACGGCGACGACGCCGCGTGCCGGGCGGCGGCCACCACCTCGTCGGCCGGCGCGGTCTTCGGGACGAACGCGCTCGCGCCCGCCTCGAGCGCGCCGAACAGCTGGTCGTCGCCCGCGTACATGGTCAGCACGACGATGCCCATCGTGGCGCTCGACTTGCGCAGCGCGCGGGTGGCCTCGAGGCCGCTGCCGTCGGGCAGCCGCAAATCCATGATCACGACATCGGGCTGCAGCGCACCAGCCTGGCGGACGCCCTCGGCGGCGGTGGCAGCCTCACCCACGACCTCGAACTGGCGGTCGCGCTCGAACGCGTGCCGAAGTCCCTTGCGGATCAGGTCGTGATCATCCACAAGGAGAACCTTGGTGCGCGTGGTCGGCGATGGGCTGGTCGTCATGCTCGGGTTACTCCCCTTCTGATGCGGTGACGCTATCGCGCACGCTATCGCGGCGCGGTGACGTACCGACTACCACCGCCACGGTCGTGCCGGACGGACTCCGCGGACTGATCTCCAACCGGCCTCGGATACGTTCCGCTCTCTCCGCCATGATCGCAAGGCCGTAGCGACCGTCGGGGCGCTGGTCGGCGATGCCCTGACCGTCGTCGGAGATTTCGATCTGGGCGTATGGGGGATCGATGGAACACGAGACCCACAGGTTAGTGGCTCCGGCGTGCTTTCGGGCGTTCGTAATCGCTTCCTGTGCGATCCGGAGCAGCTCGGCCTCCGTGGCGGCGGGCAGCCGGGCGGTCGAGTCGTCGAGCGTGACGTGCACCCGCAGCCCACCCGAGGCGCCGATGGTCCGCGCGTACTCGGAGATCGCCGCCGCCAGCCCGCCCTGCCGGTCGACCTCCGAGCGCAGCTCGAAGAGGGACAACCGCAGCTCGGTGATCACCCGGGTCACCTCGCCGCGCAGCGTGCGCAGCTCCTCGGCCGTCTCCTTGGCCCCGTCGGGCAGGGTGGCCAGCGCGTTGTCGATCCCGTAGCCGACCATGACCAGTTCCTGCGCGACCCCGTCGTGGATCTCGCGGGCCAGCCGCTGCCGTTCCTCGTTGGTGGCCAACGACCGGACCTCGTCGAAGAGCAGTGCCGCTTCCAGCCGCAGAGCAGCGGGACCGGTCTGCGCGGTCACCTGCTCCACCACGGCCGGCGGGTAGGCGCCGGCCACGTCGGCCTCGATGATGACCAATCCGACGGTACGGACGCCCGCCACCAACGGCACCACCAGGGCGGAAACGTCACCCCTTCGATGGGAGCGGGCCTGCGACCGGCTCGCGGTGTAGGGCTGCTGGCTGGCCCAGGCCTCGGCGATCGCCGAGTCGGCGTCGAGGCTGGTCTCCCAGTCGACCCGGTCGACGCCGGCCTGGGCGAGCACCACCAGCCGGCCGCCACCGCTGGCCGAGAGCACGGCCGCGCGGTCGGCGCGGGCCACCCCGCGCAGCTCCTCGACCAGGTGCTCCGATATGCCACCGGGGTCGAGCGTGGCGCCCGGGAGCTGGCGGGCGACGCTGCGCAGCTGGGTCAACAGCCGGGTCGCCTCCGCGTACGGCTGGGGGCGTCCTGCTTTCTCGCGCTGCTGCATGATCCGCTGCAGGGTGGACGCGGCCAGCGTGCCGAGCGAGGCCAGGATCAGCCACTGCGCGGAGACGACCAGGTAGACCGGCTCGGAGATCAGCGGCTTGCCGTCGCTGGAACTGACCGCGCCACCCGCGACCAGCGCGAGCGTGGCCACGCTGAGCAGCGCCGCGCTCTCCCGCGACATCCGGCGCAGCGCGGTCACGGTGAGCGGCACCGAGAGGTAGGGCAGCAGAGCGGCCGCACCGACGCCCTGGCCGATCGAGGTGTTGGCGGTGTGCTCCGCGACCTGCGCGGCACCGAACCCCACGATGATCACCTCGGCGAACCGGCCCAGCGGGGCCAGCACCGGGTGCCGGGGAGTGACCACGGCGGGCACCCCGGCGACGATCAGCAGCCCGATCCACCACAGCTGCCCCAGCTCCTGGGTGGTGAGCAGGACGAGCACCGCGACGAGCGCGAGCATCACGATCCGCGCGGCCACGGCGAGCGGGTGGGCGCGGATCGGGGTGGGTGTGGGCGCCTCCGAGGTCATCGGCGATAGATCTCGTCAATCACGGTCTGGTGAGCCTTGACGACGACGCCTCGCTTGACCTTGAGCGACGGGGTCAGTTCCCCGGTCGCCTCGGTGAAGTCGTCGGGCAGGATGCGGAACTCCTTTATCCACTCGGCGTGCGAGACGGCCTTGTTGGCGTCGTCGATCGCGGACTGGATCTCGGCGCGCAGCTTCTCGTCGGTGCGCAGGTCGGCCACGGACGTGCCGGCCGGCAGGCCCTGGGTATCCAGCCAGCGGGGCAGCGCCTCGGGGTCGATGGTCACCAGCGCCGCTATGAACGGCTCCCGGTCACCGATCACCAGCGCCTGGCTGACCAGCGGGTGCGCCCGGATCCGGTCTTCGAGCACGGCCGGCGCGACGTTCTTGCCGGCCGCGGTGACGATGATCTCCTTCTTCCGGCCGGTGATCGTGAGGTAACCGTCGTCGTCGAGGGTGCCCAGGTCGCCGCTGCTGAACCAGCCGTCGGCGTCGAGCACCTCCGCGGTGGCGTCGGGGTTGCGCCAGTATTCCTTGAACACCAGCGGCCCCTTGACCAGGATCTCGCCGTCGTCGGCGACCCGCACGGTCACGCCGGGCAGCGGCCGGCCGACGGTGCCGATCCGGGTGGCGTTCTCCAGGTTGACGGCGACCGCGGGGGAAGTCTCGGTGAGCCCGTAGCCCTCGTAGACCGTGACGCCGACGCCGCGGAAGAAGTGTGCGAGCCGGGCACCGAGCGGCGCGCCCCCGGAGATGGCCCGGGTGCAGTGCCCGCCCAGCGCGGCCCGCAGCTTGCCGTAGACCAGCTTGTCGTAGAGGGCGTGCTGCATCCGCAGCCCCAGGCCGGGGCCGTCGCCCTCGAGTGCGGTCGAGTAGGCGATCGCCACCTGCTCGGCCTTGTCGAAGATGCCGCCCTTGCCGTCGGCCGCCGCCCGCTGCTTGGCCGCGGTGTGCACCTTCTCGAACACCCGGGGCACCGACAGCAGGAACGTCGGCTGGAACAGCTTGAGGTCGTCGACCAGCGTCTTGGTGTCGGGCAGGTGCCCCATCGTGGCCCGGGCCTGCACCATGCCGATCTGGATCAGCCGCGCGAACGAGTGGGCCAGCGGGAGGAACAACAGGGTCGAGGCGCCCTCGTGGAACAGGTCGGGCAGCACCGGCACCGCGTTGGTGATGTCGGAGAGCAGGTTGCGGTGGGTCAGCACGCAGCCCTTGGGGCGGCCGGTCGTGCCGCTGGTGTAGATGATCGTGGCGATGTCGTCGGCGGTCGAGGTGCGCCGCTGCTCGTCGATCACGGCCGCGTCGACGGTCGCTCCGCGCTCGCGGAGCAGGTCGAGATCCTCGTTGTCGATGTGCCAGACATCGGTCAGCGCCGCCAGGTCGTCGCGGACGCCGGCGACCAGCAGCGCGTGCGCGTCGGTCTCGACGAACACGGCGACGGCGCCGGAGTCTTCGAGGATCCAGCGCACCTGCTCGGCGCTCGACGTCTCGTAGACCGGCACGGTGACGGCGCCGACCGACCAGATGGCGTAGTCGATCAGCGTCCACTCGTAGCGCGTGCGGCTCATCAGCCCCACCCGCGCGCCGGGCTGGATGCCGGCCGCGACCAGCCCACGGGCCAGCGCGACGACCTCGTCGCGGAACTGGCCGCAGGTGACGTCGGCCCAGGCACCGTCCCGGCACCGCCGGAACTGCACCGTGTCGGGCGCCACCGCGGCGTTGTCCCACACCGGATCGGTCAGGTTGGCCGCGTCCCCGATCGTCACGACCGGGGGTACGGAGAATTCGCGCACCTGGCCTCCTAGCAGAACGCGATCAGCTAAATGCAACCTACCCGTATCGGCATCGAGTCCGATCCCCGGGACCAGCGAGCCGTCAGCCGGTCGGGCGGGCGCAAAGGGGTAGCCTGCCCCACATGGCGGACTCCTCCACCCAGTCGATCCAGATCGACGCCACCCCGGCGCAGGTCGCGGCGGTGATTTGCGACTTCGTGCGCTACCCGCAGTGGACGACGGCGATGCAGTCGGCCGAGGTGGTCGAGGAATACGAAGACGGCTACGCCAGCCAGGTGCGCTTCGTGATCGACGCCGGCGTGCTGATGGACGAATACACCCTGCAATACGAGTACGCCGAGGACATCTCGCGCATCGAATGGCATCTGGTCGCCCCCTCGAAGATGCAGAAGACGCAGAACGGCTCCTACGACATCGAACCGGTCGGCGACGACGCGAGCGAGGTCACCTACACGCTCGAGGTCGACCTGGCGGTGGGCATGCTTGGCATGTTCCGCAAGAAAGCCGAAAAGATGATCATGGACGCCGCGCTGAAGCAGCTCAAGGGACGGGTGGAGTCGCTCTACCCGCGCGACTGACAGGAACACGGATGGCACCGCAACCCGACCCATCGTCCGCCCGCGGCGAGGCCGAGCGCCTCGTCGCGACCGCGCTCGCCATGGCCCGCCGGGCCGCCAACGAAGGCCCGGGCCTCGCGGCCGGCCTCGGCGCGCTCGGCTCGCTCACCGACGTCCTGTCCGGGGCGTTCGGGCAGAACCATCACCCGTCCGGGGGTACGACCGGAGGCGGGCCACGGGTCGCCACCGGTGATCCGGAGTGCTGCGTCTGCCCGATCTGCCGGGTGATCGTGGCGTTGCGGGACCCGAGCCCGGAGTTCGCCGAGCGGCTGGCGACGGGTGCCGGCGACTTCGCCGCCGGGGTGGCCAGCCTGTTGCGAGCGGTCAACAGCTCCAGCGCGGTCCGCGAGCAGCCGCCGCCGGCACCGGCGCCGCGCTTCTCCGACGACGAGATCTGGCGCGCGGCCACCCGTACCCGCGATGATGTCGCTCCGGCCTCCGCGGCCGGTGACGTATGGGCGGCGGCCACCGCCGGGGGCGGGGCAGCCGACGACGAGGTCGAGACCCCGCCCAAACCCACCAAACCGATGGCCCGCAAGGCCGTCAAGCGAACGGCGCCGCCGGCGCCACGGTCCGACGACGACGCCTGAGCGCGTCGCCGGACGGAAAGCACAGCAGAGGGGAGCGGCAGCGGTGACGCTGACCATCGGAGTCGACGTCGGCGGCACAAAGGTCGCCGGCGGGGTGGTCGACGAGAACGGCACGATCGTGGCGACCATCCGGCGGGACACCCCGGCCGACGACGTCGCCCGCACCCGCGACACGATCGTCGAGGTCGCCGCCGAACTCGCCGCCAGCCACCCGGCCACCGCGGTCGGCATCGGCGCGGCCGGCTGGATCGACGCGTCCCGCTCGACCGTGCTGTTCGCCCCCAACATCGCCTGGCGCGACGAGCCGCTGCGCGACTACGTCAGCGACAAGGTCGGCCTGCCGGTCATCGTGGAGAACGACGGCAACGCCGCGGCCTGGGCCGAGTTCCGGCACGGCGCCGCGCACGACGCCGAAGACTCGATGGTGATGTTCACCATCGGCACCGGGGTCGGCGGAGCCATCGTGCTCGGCGGCGAACTGGTCCGCGGCACCAACGGCATCGCGGCCGAACTCGGCCACATGGGCCTGGTGCCGGGCGGCCACAAGTGCGGCTGCGGCCGGCTCGGCTGCATCGAGCAGTACGCCAGCGGCAACGCCCTGGTCCGGTTCGCCCGGGCCGGCGCCCGCCAGGAGCCGCACCGGGCGCCACGGTTGCTCGGGTTGGCCGGCGGCGAGCCGGACCGGATCAACGGCCCGATGGTCACCGCGGCGGCCCGCGACGGCGACGACGTCTCCCGCGAGGCGTTCGCCCAGATCGGCAGCTGGCTGGGCATGGGCCTGGCCGACATGGTCCAGGTGCTCGACCCGCAGGTGCTGGTCGTCGGGGGCGGCGTGGTCGACGCCGGTGAGTTGCTGATGGGCCCGGCCCGCGAGTCCTACCAGGAGTCGCTGGCCCAGCGCGGCCGCTGGCCCGTCGCCGACCTGCGGGTCGCCAAGCTCGGCAACAGCGCCGGCATGGTGGGCGCCGCCGACCTGGCCCGCCGCCGGTGAGCGCCCGCCTGAGGGTCGTTTCTTACAACATCCACAGCTTCAAGGACGATCTCGGCGCGCTCGCCGCGGTGGTGGCCGACCTCGCACCCGACGTGCTGATCGTGCAGGAGGGCGCCCGCCGGTTCCGCTGGCGGCAGAAGAACGCGGCCCTGGCCGACCGGCTGCGGATGGTGGTCGGCGGCGGCGGCCTGTGGTCGCTGGGCAACCTGGTGCTGACCACGCTGCGGGTCCGCGTGCTGGAGACCCGCGACCTGCGGTTCCCGCTGGTGCCGGGCCACCACATGCGCGGCGCGGTGTTCGCCACCTGCGAGGTGCCCGGCGCCCGGTTCGTCGTCACCGGCTCGCACCTGTCCACCGACGCCGCGGTCCGGCCCACGCAGGGCGCGGCCTGGCGGGCGGCGATCGGCGGCTACGACCTGCCGGTGATCGCGGCCGGTGACCTCAACGCCGAGCCGGGCGAGCCGACCTGGGGCGTGCTGGCCGACGGCCTGCACGTGGCCGGCATGGCACCGACCCACCCGGCGTCGGGCCCGACGCGACAGATCGACGGTGTCTTCGTCGACAAGCGGGTCGAGGTGACCAGCTTCCGGGTGGTCGACACTCCGATGGCCAGGCGGGCCAGTGATCATCTGCCGATTGCCGTCGATCTGGTGGTACCTGACTAGACAGAACCGGCCGGGAGTCGGAAGGATCGCACGGTGTCCCCCTCCACGGCCAACGACCGCTTCGACCCTTCGACCACCCTCTGGCGTGACGGCCGCCCGGTCTACGACCGCCGCGACACCGTCTGCGTGGTCGGCGCCGGCGCCAGCGGCCTGGCCGCCGTCAAGAACCTGCGCGAGCACGGGTTCGGCGTCGACTGCTACGAGCGGGAGACCAGCGTCGGCGGGGCGTGGAACTGGCGGCACGACCGCAGCCCGGTCTACGCCAGCACGCACCTGATCTCGTCGAAGCCGTTCACCCAGTTCCCCGACTTTCCGATGCCCGACGCCTGGCCGGACTACCCGCACCACAGCCAGTTGCTGTCCTACCTGGAGCGCTACGCCGACCACTTCGACCTCAAGCCGCACGTGTGGTTCGGCACCGAGGTGGTCAAGGTCGAGCCGGCCGACGACACCAGCTGGGACGTGACCACCCGCAGCAGCGGCGGATACGGCTCGGAGCGCACCCACCGCTACCTGGCCGTGGTGGTCGCCAACGGGCACAACTGGGCGCCCAAGGTGCCGGCCTACGAGGGCATCGACGAGTTCCGCGGCCAGACCCTGCACGCCTCGGCCTACAAGGACGCCAAGGCGTTTTCCGGCCGCAAGGTGCTGGTGGTCGGCGGCGGCAACACCGGCTGCGACATCGCGGTCGAGGCGGCCACGGCCGCCGGCCAGACCTGGCACTCCACCCGGCGCGGCTACTGGTACCTGCCGAAATACCTGCTCGGCCGCCCGACCGACCAGGTCAACGACCGGATGCTGGCGGCCGGGCTCCCGCTCGGGATGCGGCAGTGGCTGGCCGCCCGCACGCTGCGGCTCACCGTCGGCGACCAGAGCCGGTTCGGGCTGCCCAAGCCCGACCACAAGGTCTTCGAGACCCACCCGATCGCCAACAGCCAGCTGATCTACCACCTCGGCCACGGCACGATCACGCCGGTGCCCGACATCCGGCGCTTCCACCGCGGCTCGGTCGAGCTGACCGACGGCCGCCACATCGAGCCCGACGTGGTCGTCTTCGCCACCGGCTATCTGCCGCGCTTCGAGTTCCTGGCGCCCGAGATCCTCGGTGCCGACGAGCACGGCCGGCCCACCCTCTACCTGCACGCGTTCCCGCGGGAGCATCCGACGCTCGCCGTCGCCGGGCTGCTGCAGCCCGACTCCGGGCTCTTCCCCCTCGTGCACTGGCAGACGGTGCTGATCGCCCGCTGGCTCCGGCTGCGCGACCGCGACCTGACCCGGGCCGCGGCGTTCTGGTCGCGCGCGTCGGCCGACGTGGGCAAGCGGTGGAACCGGGCCCGGGTCAAGGACTCCACCCGGCACTGGTTCGAGGTCAGCCACCTCGACTACCTGAAGGCCCTGCAGGGCGCTCTCGACGAGCTCACACCGGCGACCGCGACGGCAAGGAGTGCGCGATGACCTCGGTCCGGATCATCCGTACCCGCGACTGGGCCGACCCGGTCCCACCGGCCCGCCGCGAGGTGCGCACCGCGACGCCGGAGTTGCCCGACGACACCAAGCCGCCGGTGCTGTTCGTGCCCGGCTTCGGGCACGGCGCGTGGGCGTTCGCGGAGCACTGGCTCGAGCACGCCGCCGGCCGCGGTTTCGCCGTGCACGCGGTCAGCCCGCGCGGCCACGGCGGCAGCGAGCCGGCACCGCGCGCGACGCTACGGGCCTACGCCCACGACGTGGTGCAGGTCGCGGCGTCCCTGCCGCACCAGGCGGTGCTGGTCGGCCACGGCGCCGGCGCGCTGGTGGTGGCGCACGCGCTGGCGCGCTACCCGGCCCGGGCCGGGGTGCTGGCAGCCCCGGTGTTCGGCGGCTGGGCGACGCTCGGCCTGGCGCTGAAGCACAACCCGTTCGGCACCCTGCCGGCGGCGTTCGGCGGCCGGTTGCGGCTGACCCGGCGGCAACTCTTCAGCCGCGACCTGCCCGACGCGGCGGCCCGCGGCTACCTGGGCCGGGTCGGCCACGCCTCCGCCCGCGCGCAGTGGGAGTTGCTGCGCGCCCGCGCGCCGGAGCAGCCGGTCGGTGACCCGCCGGTGCTGGTGGTCGGCACGCCCGACGACCGGGTCGTGCCGCGCACCGCGCTCGACACGGTGGCCCGCCGCTACGGCGGCGCGCCGCTGCTGTTCCCGGGCATGGGCCACGACCTGATGCTGGACGCCCGCTGGCAGGAGCCGCTCGACGCCATCCTCGACTGGCTGGAGAAGGGCGACCACTGAGCCGTGGCCGCCCTCCGACCTCAGCGGTAGACGCCGAACTCCCAGAGCGAGTAGCCGTACGCCGTCGCGCGCGTCTGCCCGTTCATCCGGATATATCGCCCGGTCCCGTTGACCACGAGGTCGTCGAAACCGCCGTTGCCGGACGTGGTCGCGTACACCGTTGTCCAGTTCGTTCCGTCGGTCGAGGTCTGCACCTGGTAGCCCGTGGCGTAGGCCGCCTCCCACGCCAACCGCACGCGGTTGAACGACTGCACCGAGCCGAGGTCGACCTGCACCCAGGCCGTCGGCACCCACTCGCTGGCCCACCGGGTGTTGTAGTCGCCGTCGACGGCGTACGCCGGTAGCTGCGGGCCGTTGGTGCCGGTCGGCTGGTAGGTGGAGGCGGTCACCGGCCGGCCGCGGGCGATGTTGGTGCCCGGGACGGTCGGCGGCACGACCTTGAACGAGCGCTGCTCGATGCCCACGTTGCCCTGGCCGTCGAACGCGTAGACGTAGACCTTCCAGACCCCGAGTTGCTCCGGCGCGCGCACCGAGAACTGGCCGTTGCCGGTCTCCGTGAACGTGACGTTGGAGAAGCCGGTGCCGCCGGTCACGTACTTGTTGCTGAACATCAGGTTGTATCTGATCAGGTCGCCCTGCGGGTCGGTGGCGGCCACCGAGACCGGGAACGTGCCGCCCGCCGGCACGGCCGTCTGCGAGCCGACCGTCATGGTGGTGATCTCCGGCGGCGTGTTGGCCGACGGCTGGCCCGTGTAGGCCTGCCGCAGGGCGTGGAAGCCCAGCCGCCGCCAGCCACCGGTGGTCACGTTGAGCCAGACGCCGCCGAAGTCGTTCTCCAGTCCGTAGTGGAACTCGGTGGCGCCGAGCGCGACGCCCGGATGTGACCTGATGGCGGCCCAACTCGCGGCGTAGCCGGCGCGCTTCTCCAGGTCGGTCGGCTCGTCGGGCACGCCGTTGACGTCGTTGGGCACCTCCCACTCGCCGTCCGGCCCGGCTTCGGTGACGATGTAGGGCTTGGTGTAGCCACCGGCGATCCAGTCGCCCTTGACGCCGCCGATGGCGCCGTAGGAGTTGACCGCGAGCAGGTCCAGGGCCGGCGAGTAGGGCTTGTAGTAGGTCCACGCGTGCGTGTAGGCGTCGGTCGAGGTGACCGGGTGGTTCGGGTCGGCCGCGTGGATCGCGACGGCGACCTCGTTGACGAACCTGGCGTACGCCACCCGCCGCGCCTCCACCACGTCCGGCGCCAGCCCGTGGTCCTGCATGGTCAGGATGACCTCGTTGCCGACGTCCCACATGAGCACGCCCGGCTTGCCCTTGAGCGCGTTGACCCGGGCCACGATCTCGGCCTTGACGGTGTTCTTGTAGGCCGTGTCGTTGACATAGTCGGCGCCCTGGTTGAGCCAGTGCCCGACGATCACCTTGACCCCGTGCCGGGCGGCGGTGTCGAGCAGCACCGGCGTCTGCGCGTCGTCGACACCCCAGGTCCGGATGGTGTTGACGCCGGCGTTGGCCAGGTCGCGCAGATAGCCGTCGGCGGCGCCCTGCGGCGGGCCGTAGGTCAGCCCGCGCACCTCCCACGGCGCCCCGTTGACCTGGAGCTGCCAGTTGCCCTGCGTGCCGGTGACCTGCACGACGCTGGGCCCGGCCGGCACCGGCGGGTCGGTCATCGCCGGCGGTGTCGTGCCGGTGGCCCGGGCGACGGTCACCGAGTCGACGCTGAGCACGCCGCCCGAGGTGGTGTCCGGCGTCGGGACGGTGAAGCCGGCGATCCCGCTCGGGTAGAGCCCGCCGATGGCCAGGTCGAAGCGCAGGTAGAAGCCATGGTGTACGGCGGCGTTCCAGGCCGTGACGCCCACCTGGCTCTCCCGCACCACCCAGGTCTGCCGCCCGTCGAGGTAGAACCGGATCTCCTCGTCGGTCCTGGTGCGGTCGACCACCTGGCTGTACTCGTGGTAGCCGGTCTGGCACCCGGTGCACGACGCCAGCCCGCTGGTGCGGCCGTTGTACTCGGCACACGGCCCGTCGGGCGCGGTGCCGCAATGCAGCGTCTGCGACAACTGGTTGCGGCCGTTGACGCCGCTCATGATGTCGGTCTCGCCGATGCCCGGCCAGTTGGTGAAGTTGCCGCGGAACGCGGCGCCGGTGGCCCGGAACGCCGGCCAGTAGCCGAGACCGTTGGCCACGTCGGGCTGCTTGAGCACGGCGCTGAACCGGGTGAGCTGACCCGCCTGCGGCGTGAAGTCGGCCCGCTGCGTCTCGATCCGGCCGGAGGTCCAGTTGCCCGCGCCGTCCCTGGTGGCCCGGATGGAGAGCCGGCCGGCGCCGTCGAGGCCGACGTTGGCGGTCGACGCGCTGGCGGTCTCGACCGAGCCGGTTCCCCAGTTGGCCGCGCCGCCGGGGTACTGCGTGCCGGTGCGGAGCAGCCAGTTGGCCGCCGACGGTGAGGTGTTGGCCGGCCCGGTGAAGTCGTCGCTCCAGACGGTCTGCCAGGTGCCGGGATCGGGGTCGGGCGGCGTGGTGGTGCCACCGGTGGTGAACACCTTGAGCTCCCACAGCGAGTAGCCGTAGCCGGAGCCGCGGGCGGTGCCGTACATCCGGAGGTAGCGGCCGGTGCCGGTCACGTTCAGCGTCTGCGTGCCGCCGGCGCCGGTCGTGGTCGTGTAGATGTCGGTCCAGGCGTTGCCGTCGGCCGAGGTCTGGATCTGGAACGCGCGACCGTACGCCCCCTCCCACTGCAACACGACCTGGCAGATGCTCTGGCTGGAGCCGAGGTCCACCCTGATCCACTGTGGATCGGCGAACAGGCTCGACCAGCGGGTGCCGGGGTCGCCGTCGACGGCCATGGTCGCCGCGACGCCGGCGCCCTCGACCGAGGAGGCGGTCGCCGGGCGGCCCTGCGCCGCGTTGGTGGTGCCGCAACCGCTCGGGCTTCCGGCGAAGCTGCCGTGCACCTGGAACTCCCACAGCGAGTAGCCGTAGCCGCTGTTGCGGACGGTGCCGTACATCCGGACGTACCGGCCGGACCCGGTGACCGGCAGCGTCTGCACGCCGCCCGGCCCGGTCGTGGTGGTGTAGACGTCGGTCCAACTGGTGCCGTTGGCCGAGGTCTGGATCTGGAACGCCTTCGCCGAGGCGCCCTCCCAGTTGAGGGTGATCTGGGTGATGGTGGCGGTCGCGCCGAGGTCGACCTGGATCCACTGCGGATCCGACCAGGCCGAGCCCCAGCGCGTGCCGGCGTTGCCGTCGACCGCGGCGCCGGCGGAGAGGTCGGCGCCCTGCGTGGACGACGCCGTAGCGGGTTTGCCCTGGGAGATGACGGCGTCGGCGGCGCTGGCCGGGGACGCGACGACCGCCACCGGTGTGACGGCGAGCGCGAGGGTCGCGACGGCCGCGAGGAGGCGGGACGGGGCGGTGTTCACAGGTGCCCTGCCTTTCGGAGTGGGGACGGGACTCCGTTGGAGAGCGCTCTCCAGTCGGTGCAGTGTCGCGCCCGGATTTCATCGATGTCAAGCCATGCGTCTTGACAGGTTCGCGGGGGTGCCGCAGCCTGGATGGCGATTGGAGAGCGCTCTCCAGAGAGGTGGTCCGGCTTGGACACGATCGCGGCGCCCGCGGCTTCGACCGGGACCGGCGTGCGGTTCCCGTCGACGTTCTGGTGGGGAGCGGCCACCGCCGCCTACCAGATCGAGGGCGCGGTGACCGAAGACGGCCGGGTCCCGTCGATCTGGGACACGTTCGCGGCGCGGCCCGGCACGATCGCCGGCGGCGACACGGGCGAGCAGGCGACCGACCACTATCACCGGTGGGCCGGCGACGTCGACCTGATGGCCTCGCTGGGGCTGACCGCCTACCGGTTCTCGGTCGCCTGGCCGCGCGCCGCCAACCTCGACTTCTACGACCGCCTGGTTGACGCCCTGCTCGCACGCGGGATCCACCCGGTCGCCACGCTCTACCACTGGGACCTGCCGCAGTGGGTCGACGACGCCGGCGGCTGGGCCAACCGTGACACGGCCTACCTGTTCGCCGAGTACGCGGGGCTGGTCGCGGCCCGGCTCGGTGACCGCGTCGCGATGTGGAACACCCTCAACGAGCCGTGGTGCTCGGCGTTCCTCGGCCACGGCATCGGCGTGCACGCGCCCGGCCGGCGCGACGACCCCTTCGTGGCCGCACACCACCTGCTGCTGGCCCACGGGCTGGCGGTGCCCGTGCTGCGCGGCGCGTCGCCCGGTTCGACGGTCGGCATCGCGCTCAACGCGGGAACGGTGCGGCCGGTCACCGACGCCGCTGCCGACGTCGACGCCGCCCGCCGGATCGACGGCCTGCTCAACCGGATCTTCTTCGACCCCGTGCTGCGCGGCGACTATCCCGCCGACGTGGTGGCGGACACGGCGGCGTTCACGGACTGGGGGTTCGTCCGGCCCGGTGACCTCGCGACGATCAGCGCGCCGATCGACGCGGTCGGGGTCAACTACTACCAGCCCGACCTGGTCGGCGCGGCGCCCGCGCCGGTCGCGGACGGCAGCCCCTACCCGACCGGCGGTCAGGTGGTGCACCACCCGGTGCCCGGCCCGGTGACCGACATGGGTTGGCCGATCGACCCGACGGGCCTGCGCGACATGCTGGTGCGGGTGACCGCCGACTACGGACCGATTCCGTTGTACGTGACGGAGAACGGCGCCGCCTTCGTCGACACGGTGCTCGACGGGCGGGTGGCCGACCCGGCCCGGATCGACTATCTGCGGGCCCACCTGGCCGCCGCGCACGAGGCGATCTCGGCCGGTGTCGACCTGCGCGGTTACTTCGCCTGGTCGCTGCTCGACAACTTCGAATGGGCGTTCGGGTACGGCAAGCGCTTCGGCCTCGTACACGTGGATTATGAGACCTTTGCCCGCACCCCGAAGGACAGCGCGCTCTGGTATCGCGACGTCATCCGCCGCGGCGGCCTCTAGGCCGTCAGGCGCGCGGCCAGCGTGCCGGTGCGGTCGAGCGCCAGCAGGTAGCTGCGGGCCCAGGCGCGGATGTCGTGCACCCGCAGGTGTTCGCGCATCGCGCGCATGCGTTCCTCGACGTCGTCGGGGCCGGCCTTCATCGCGTCCATCAACACCGCCTTGAGGCCGTCGAGGTCGTGCGGGTTGCACAGATAGGACTGCGGGAACTCGGCCGCCGCGCCGGCGAACTCGCTCAACACGAGCGCGCCGGTGTCGTCGACGCGGGACGCCACGTATTCCTTGGCGACCAGGTTCATCCCGTCGCGCAGTGGGGTGACGGCCATGATGTTGGCGACCCGGTAGAGGGCCGCCAGCTCGGCCCGGTCGAACGGCTGGTTGAGGTAGTGGATGGCCGGCTCGCCGACCCGGCCGTATTCGCCGTTGATCCGGCCCACCTCGCGCTCGACCCGTTCGCGCAGCGCCTTGTATTGCTCCACGCGCTCGCGGCTCGGCACGGCCACCTGCACCAGCACCGCGTCGCGGACCTTGATCTGGCCGCTGTCGAGCAGCTCGCTGTAGGCCTTGAGCCGCTGCTCGATGCCCTTGGTGTAATCCATCCGGTCGACCGACAGGATCACGTGCTTCGGGTCGCCCAGATCGCGGCGCAGCCGGCGGGCCCGGGCCACGACCGCGGGACTCGCGGCCAGCGACTCCATGTCGGCCGTGTCGATCGAGACCGGGAACGCGCCGACCCGCACGATCCGGTCGTCGACCGCGATCCGCCGGTCGCTGGCCTGCAGGCCGAGGACCTTGACGCAGAGCTGGGCGAAGTTGTGCGCGGCCTGGGCGCGTTGGAACCCGACCAGGTCGGCGCCGAGCATCCCGCGCAGCAACTCGGCCCGGCGGGGGAGTTGCATGAACAGTTCCGGCGGCGGGAACGGCACGTGCATGAAGAACCCGATGGTCAGGTCGGGCCGCAGCTCGCGCAGGATGCCGGGGACGAGTTGCAGGTGGTAGTCCTGCACCCAGACCACCGCGCCCGGCTCGGCCAGCGCCGCGGCCGCGTCGGCGTAGCGCTGGTTGATCCGCTGGTAGGCCTCCCACCAGCGCCGGTGGTAGACGGGCTGCTCGACCGCGTCGTGGTAGAGCGGCCAGAGCGTGGCGTTGGCGAACCCCTCGTAGTGCTCGGCGATGTCGTCGGTGCTCAGCGGCACCGAGTGCATGTGGACACCGTCGATGTCGGGCACCTGCCGTGCCGGCCCGGTCTGCCCGGCCCAGCCGACCCAGGTCCCGGGGCTGCGGCGCAGGATCGGATGCAGGGCACTGACCAACCCACCGGGCGACCGCCGCCACTCACAGGCGCCATCGGGCGCGATGCTGTCATCGACGGGCAGGCGATGTGCGACGACCACGAAAGCGCTTCTACGCATGGGGCAGCAGGCTCCGCTCAGCGGTGGCGAGGGGCTTCGTCACCATTCCTACTGACGCCACGTTACGCGACGATTACCACCTGGCGTGTCGCGGGTGACCCTTAGTGTCCTATTTATACAGAATGAAGGGTTTACGCGGGGGTACGGGTCGCGCCGTCTCTGGTTGCGGTTTGGGTCCGGGGAGGGTGTCATGCGCTGGAGCTGTGCACAGGATTCGTGGCCGGGTGGCTCAGGTCGGCTTCCGCCGCGCCGTGTCGAACCGGATGCGCCCGACGATGTGGCGCAGATGATCATTGGTTCGAGCTGGGTGCCGGTTGGTGAGCTGATTTTCGGCTTTGCGCCCGGTGGGCGAACCTCCGACGGGGCTCCACGAAGATCTTGTGGTTGTGACACCGCGGGGAGCGGCCAATGGACTGTGTCCAACGGACCGTGACCGCACTCGCGGCCGGTGACCGCAACCACCGACGGCCAGAAGCCGAAAGAGGAAACCGGAACCGATCGTGGGACGGAATGACGACTAAACCCGCGCCCCGTCAGACGGGTCGTAGTCGTCGTCGTTGCCGTGGCGCAGGCGGGAGATCAGGGTGATGAAGCCCGCCAGGATGGCCAGGAACCCGATGACCGTGACGATCGCGCGGTCGATCGGGATCAGCTCGGGGGCCAGGAACAGGACGAAGCCGACGATGATGCCGAGCAGGCCGGCCACCGCGTACTTGGAGATGCGGGGGAGCGGCGGCGGGGGCGGCGGGGTGTAGCCCTCGTCGTCGGTCGGCTCACCGGGCAGGGCGTCGCCGAAGGTGTCGAGGCCGTCGAGCAGGCTTGGGCCGCCGTCGTCGGTGCGGGGGCTCAGGGACACGCCGGAGAAGTCGGTGGCCGACGGGCGGCGGGCCGGTGGCGACGGGGGCGGGTCGGCCGGGCGGGTCGGGTCGGCCTGGACGGTCAGGGTGCCGGCGGTCGGGTCGGGGAGGTTTTCGGCGGCCGGCCATGGCGGGGCCGCGGCAGGCTCGGGTTCCTGGTCGTAGCCGGCGATGATTTTGGCCCAAGCGGCCTCGACGTCGGGGTCGTGGCCGTTCGTCCGTTGCGGCGGCTCTTCCTCGGAGGCCAGCTTGGCCAGGTAGCCGCGGGCGGTCTCGAGGTGGGCGCTGTCGACGTAGAGGCGGTCGACCGGCCTGGGCGGCATGGTCGTGGTGCGGGTCACCGGGTTGAGGTCGGACGACGGTTGGAGGTAGGCGGCGATGCCGCCGGCACCCAGCACGTCGAGGAGGTGCTCTCCGACTCGTGGGTCGACGTCGCCGGCAACGGCGAAGTCGGCCGCGTCGAGACCGTTGTCCCGCCGGCCACGGCGGGCGCCACCCGCAGACACCGCATCCCCTCCTGACTGCGCGCCGGGGATCGCCCGCGCGCCGTGCCGCCAATCGTGACACGCGCGCCGCCGGTTCCAGTAGTCCGTTGTGGCATGGCGTACGCGCTTCGTAGGCTCAATGTCGTAGCGTCAGGTCGGTGGGCTCGAGGGGGAAGGACATCAGTTGCTCTACTGGCTGCTGAAGTACGTGATCCTCGGCCCGTGGCTACGACTGGTCTTCCGCCCGGTGGTCGAGGGGCGTGACAACGTCCCGGCGACCGGTCCCGCGATCATCGCCAGCAACCACCTGTCGTTCTCCGACTCGATCTTCATGCCGTTGGAGGTTCGGCGAAAAGTCACTTTCGTGGCGAAAGCCGAGTATTTCACCGGCAAAGGGATCAAGGGCTGGCTGGTCAAGATGTTCTTCGTCGGCACCGGCACGATCCCGGTCGACCGCTCCGGTGGCCGGGCCGCCCAGGCCGCGCTCGACACCCAACTCCGGGTGCTGCGCGCCGGCAATCTGGCCGGCATCTATCCCGAGGGCACCCGTTCGCCCGACGGCCGCCTCTACCGCGGCAAGACCGGTGTGGCGCGGCTCGCGCTGCTCAGCGGCGCCCCGGTGATTCCGGTTGTGATGCTCAACGCAGACGAGATCCAGCCACCCGGCAAGGTGCTTCCCAAGATCAAGCGGGTACGCATCCGGTTCGGCGAGCCGATCGACTTCTCCCGCTACGCGGGCATGTCCGGTGACCGGTTCGTCGAACGGGCGGTGACAGACGAGATCATGTACGAGCTGATGGAGCTCTCCGGCCGCGAGTACGTCGACATCTACGCGCAGAAGGCGAAGAACCTGGCCGCGCGGGTGCCGGCGCCGGCCGAGAAACCGACGGCCGTCGCGGCGTAGGCCTAGCTGGCCAGCGTCGCCTCCGGCGTCGGGCTGCCGGTCAACCTGAGCAGCCCGGGCGCCCGGTTGCGGCTGGCGAACGCCCGCACTTCGGTCAGCGCCACTTCGGCCGCGGCGCTCTCGCCGGCGACCAGGAAGCTGCGGGCGGCCAGCGCCAGGGCCAGCATCCGGTCGGTCACGTCGGGGATCTGCCCGTAGATGCCGGCCGCCGCGGCGTAGAGCTGGCCGGCCCGGCCGGGGTCGTCACCGGCCGCGGCCAGCGCCGCGCTGACGATCCGCAGCGCCGCCTCGGCCCACGGGGTGCGGTGGCTGACCCGGTCGAGCATGCCGCGCACCCGCACGGCCGCGGCCCGGCCGGTCAGCGCCGCCGCGAACGCCGCCGCCGAGACCCACTCGCCGCTGGCCAGCGCCGGCACTGTCGACCACGACTCGGCCAGCTCGTCGAGCAGCTCGCCGGCCTCCTCGGTGCGGCCCTGCAATGCGCGGACCTGGGCGGTCAACCCGAGGGTGGTCCAGCGCGGCCGGTAGAAGCCGCCGGTGCGCGCGGTCTCCAGCGCATCGCCGACGTCGTCGGTGTCGCCGACGGTCGGCACCGGCTGGTCGCGCAGCACCCGCAGGCAGGCGCGCAGGCCGCGGACCTGGATGTCCCAGCGCCCGTCGGGGGTGTCGACGAACGCGTCGGCGGCCGCGAGCAGCCGGTCGAACTCGCCGGCGAAGTAGGCCCGCATGGCCTCGCCCGAGAAGCCGGTGTTGAGCGTGTGCCCGCCCTGCACGTTGCTGGCCGCCTCGGAGAGCAGCTCCTTGGAGCGCACCCAGTCGCCCTCTTCACTGAGCGCGTAGGCCAGGTTCTGGATCGCCCGGTTGAGCGCCAGCAGCCCGTGTGCCCGGCAGAACTCGGTCACCGCGTAGAGCTCGGCCAGCGCCCCCCGGTCGCCGGCCTGGTAGAGCGACATCGCGACGGTGATCCGGGCGTTGGTGCGGGTCTCCACGCTGCCCAGCCGCTCGGCGATGTCGGCGGCCGCGCCGGCCGCGGCGATCGCCGGGTCGCGCTCGTAGTTGAGCATGTGCAGCCGGCCCAGCTCGGCGTAGGCGTCGGCCTTCTCGGTGCTGTCGGGGACACCGTCGAACAGCTCGACCGCCCGGTCCAGGCAGGACAGTGCCGCCCGCCGGTCGGTGCGCAACCAGGCCGCCTGGCCGAGCAGGGTCCAGGCCCGGGCCGCGCTGGCCGCGTCCTTTTCCGCGTAGAGCCGGTCGGCCAGCGTGACGAGCTGGTCGGGCCCGCCGCCGGTGAGGAACTCGGCGCGGTCGCGGTAGAAGGTGATCTCGGTGCGCAGCAGCTCGAGCTGGAGGCGGCCGACCGGATCGGACTGGTCGGCCAGGGACAGCGCGCGCTCCACGTGGTTGGCGCCGGCGTCGAGCGCGTGCAGGGCGTAGGCCCGGCGGGCGGCCCGGTGCAGCGCCTCGCGGGCCGGCGGCGCGAACGGGCTCGGGTCGACGCCGAGCGTGCGGGCGATCTCGTGGGCGGCCCAGCGGTGGTGGGCCAGCACCTCGGCCAGGTCGGTGTCGCGGCTGCGGGACAGCGCGTCGAGCCAGTCGGCGGTCCGTTCGTGCCGGGCGACCCGCTCGGTGCGCGGCAGCCGCTGGTAGCAGACGTCGCGGACCAGCACGTGGCCGAACCGGAACTCGGGCTGACCGGCCATCGTGGACGTCGACTGCTCGTGCACGAAGTCGCGCTGCTCCAGCCGGCGCAGCGACCGCTCGACCGACTCGACGTTGCGGCCCAGCGCCGCGGCGACCGCGCCCGGCCAGAAGACCATGCCGACGACCGAGGCGGCGAACAGCACCGTGCGGTCCTTCGGGTCGAGCAGGTCGACGCGGTTGGCGATGACCGCGTGCACGCTGTCGGGCATCGGCAGGTCGAGCCGCTTCTCCAGCGACCAGCCCCGGCCGGACTGCCGCAACGCGCCCTGCTCGATCAGCATCCGCACGTATTCGTGTGCGTAGAGCGGGTTGCCGTCGGCGAGCTCGACCAGCGGGCTGAGCATGTCGGCGGAGAACGCGGCCTGGCCGAACATGTGCGCGTAGAGGGTCGCGATGCCGGTGGCCCGCAACGGCGGCAGGGTGATGGTCAGCGAGCCGCCGAGCGACCCCGCCCAGCCCGGGTCGCGGTCGGCCAGTTCGGGCCGTGCGGTGCAGAGGATCAGCAGGGGTACGTCGCGGGAGGACGCGCCGAGCAACTCGACGAAACGCAGCATGCTCTCGTCGGCCCAGTGCAGGTCTTCGAAGACGAGCACGGTCGGCCGGCGCGCGGCCAGCGCCACCAGGAACCGCCGCCAGGCGGACTCGGCCTCCTCGGCCGCGAGCCGGTTGGCGGGCAGCCCGACCAGCGGGCGCAGCGCGTCGATCAGCCGCTCGGCCTCGCCGGCGCCGACCAGGTCGGTGACGGCCTTGGTGAGCCGCTGCGCCGCCGCCTCGGCCGGGTCGGTGTCGAGGATGCCGGCCTCGGCCTTGACGATGTCGGCCAGCGCGGCGAACGCCACGTTCTCCCCGAACGGCGGGCAGCGACCGGTGCGCCAGGTGACCGGGTCGTCGATCAGCCGCTCGGCGTGCTTGAGCAGCTCGCGGACCAGCCGGCTCTTGCCGATGCCGGCCCGGCCGAACACCGTGACCACCTGCGGCAGCTTGTCGCGCAGTGACCGGTGCAACGCGTTGACCAGCAGCCCGAGCTCGTGCTCGCGGTCGACCAGCGGGGTCGAGTCGGGTTCCTTGTCGACGTGTTGCCGGCGGCGCGGCGCCACGGCCAGCCAGACCTCGGTCGGCGTGGACCGGCCGCGCAGGGTGACCGCGGGCTGGTCCTGGTAGCGGACCGCGTCCTTGGTCAGCGCGTAGGTGCTGCCACAGACCAGCACGCCGCCGGGCGGTGCCGCCGACTGCAGCCGGGACGCCGTGTTGACCACGTCGCCGGCGACGATGGCCTGGCCGCCGTCGCGGGCCGCGGCCACGTCGACCAGCGCCTCGCCGGTGGCCACGCCGACCCGGAAGCGCATGCCGACCGCGTCGGCGCCGTCGGGCGCGAACCGGGCCAGCACCCGTTGCAGCTCGAGGCCGGCGCGGACGCAGCGCAGCGGGTCGGTCTCGGTGGCGACCGGGGCGCCGAACAGCGCCATCACCGCGTCGCCGATGTATTTCTCGACCACGCCGCCGTATTGCCCGACCACCCGGCGGGCGGCCGAGAAGAAGCCGTTCTGCATGGCCCGGACCTGCTCGGGGTCGGCCCGCTCGGCGTAGGGCGTGAAGTCGATCAGGTCGACGAAAAGGACGCTGACCCGGCGCCGGTCCTCCTGTTGCTCGCTGCGCGTCTCACCCCGCGGGCCGCCGTCGCGCGGCGTGCCGCAGTTGGTGCAGAACGAGGCGTCGGCGTTGATCGGGCGGCCGCACTGACGGCACGGCGGAGCCAGCTCGGCACCGCAACCGCCACAGAACCGGTCGTTCTCGGCGGGGGTCCGGCCGCACCGGGAGCAGGCAGCGGAGATGGCGGAACTCCCTCGCGATTCCATCGGTCAAGGGCTCGCAGCGTACCGAGCGGAGGTGACTGTCAGGAACTGTCCTGTTGGCTAGTGGACAGTCCATATCGGCTGGCCGTGGGTAGAGTCGGCGCGGCCGAGATCGACTCATGAAGGAGTGCTGCGATGGTTTTCGTCCGGTTGGAGAAAGACTGGACCGACAGTTCCGGTGTCGAGCACGCCGCGGGGGCGAGCGTCGACGTCGACGCCGCCACCCTGGCCCAGCTGCAGGCCAAGGGGATCGTGGGCGACGGTGCCGAGGCGCAGGGCTGGGTCGGCCCGACGTCGTCGCCGGAAGACGTGAAGGCGCAGGGCTGGGTCGGCCCGACGGCGCCGCCCGAAGACGTGAAGGCGCAGGGCTGGGTGGGGCCGACGGCGCCGCCGGCGGACACCAAGCCGCAGGGCTGGGTCGGCCCGACCGGCACCGACGCCTGACCGATCCGCGGCCCGGGGCCCCTGGCGACACGCTCGCCGGGGGCTTCGGTGACTCAGCGGTCGGGCATCCCGGCGCGGCGGCGGAGGGCGGCCACGTCGGTGACGACGATCCGCCGGCCCTCGGTGCGCAGCCAGCCGCGGTTGGCGAACGAGCCGATCGCCTGGTTGACGCTCTGCCGCGAGCCGCCGGCCATCTCGGCGAGCTGGCTCTGGTTGAGCTCGATGGTGATCATCGGCGCCTGGCTCTCGCCGGCCAGCCGGACCAGCGTCTTGGCCACCCGGCCGGGCAGGTCGAGGAAGACGTGGTCGGCGTTCTGCTCGGTGAGCCGGCGGATCAGCGCGCCCAGCGAGCGCATCACCGCGTCGAGGATCCGCGGGTTGGAATGCACCAACTCCATGAACGCCGAGCGGGACAGCGCGAGCGCGGTGCAGTCTTCGATCGCCTCGGCCGAGGTCGACCGGGTCGAAGCGTCCAACAGGGACACCTCGCCGAGCGTCCCGGGTGGACGGACGACGGAGAGCACGGCCCGCTCGCCGGTCGGGGCGGTGACGAACACCGCGACGGCACCCCGGCGCAGGATGATCAGCGACTCACCCGGGTCGTTCTCGACGAACAGCAGCTGACCCTTGCGATACGTGCGGGGAACAGCGGCCGCGATGACCCGCTGCCGCACCTCGGGCTCGAGCCCGGCGAACAGCTCGACCCCCGTCAGAGCGTCGCCAGGATCTGGCAGGCGACCCTCCACGGCCTGACCCCTCCCTAGGACACATCCCAGTGACCGGCCCATTGGCCGGCAACACATCAGATCATGTCGTTCCTGTCGCGTGCTGTACACCCCTCAAATCGCTTCCGTGACAGTCCCGTGTTGTCCGTTCGGGCAGGCTGACTGCTAGACCCGCTGCTGGTGGGGGCCAATACGGGGGAACGGCGGGCCGGCAGGGGGTGGGGGCGGACCGGTCGGAGGAGATCACTGGGGGGTGTCTCTTCCGGCCGTTCGCTCATTTCCCGGACCGCGCGACCACCAGCGGCGCATAATTCCGCACCGTGGCAGACGACGACGCGGTTGCGCTCGCAGCCCTGCGCGGTGGATGGCAACACGTGCCGTCCCGCCTCGATCCGGTGTCGCTCGGCGGCACCGCGGCGACCACCTGGGTGGCCACCGTCGCCGGCGCCTGTCACCTGGTGACCCGGGTGCCGCTCGGCAAGCGGCTGCGGCTCGAGGCCGGGCTCGCCGCCGTGCAGTATCTCGCCGAGCGGGGGCTGCCCGCGGGTGAGCCGGTCCGCACGCTCTCCGGCGCGCTGGTCGCCGAGCACGCCGGCGCCGCGTACGCCATGGTCCGTTGCCCGCCCGGCCGTCCGCTGGTCCCGCGCGACCCGATCGACCAGCAGTGGTGGGGCGACGCACTGGCCCGGTTGCACGCCGGGATGGACGGCTTTGCGCACGCCGGCCTCGCGCCCTGGCACCGGGTCCGGGCCGACGCGCCGCACCTCGACGCCGAACCCTGGCTGCGCCCCGCGGTCGCGACCGCCTGCGCCGCGCTGACCCGGCTGACCGTCACCGACCGGCTCAGCTACGGGGTGCTGCACGGCCGGCCGCGCGCCGCGGCGTTCCGCCTCGACCCGGCGACCGGCCGCACCGCGGTGCTCTGCTGGGGGCCGGCGGCGACCGGGCCGCTGGTCGCCGACCTCGCGGCCGCGGTCACCCACGCGCGCGACGAGCCCACCACCGAACTCGTCGAGGGCTACGCCGCGGCCGGCGCGGTGTCCCGCGACGAGATCGACGCGGCGCTGCCGGTGCTGCTCCGCTTCCACTGGGCGGCCAGGGCCGACGCCGCCGCCCGCAGGCTGGCCGCGGTGCCCTCGGACGGTGCCGCGCGGGCGACGCTGACCGCCGCCCGCGCGCCGCTCACTGCCTAGGTGTACTGCCCAGGGACGTTGGTCAACCTGGTGATGGGTGGCCGGCCGCCGACGGCGGTGTGGGGCCGGTGGTGATTGTAGTGATGGAG
>NZ_JBFAPI010000023.1:0-95261 GCF_040676615.1 Asanoa sp. NPDC049573 | reverse complement strand
TAGACAGCTCCACTCCACAACCGGAGGCCTTCACCCGTCCAGCAACGTCACACTCCGACGTCACACAACCTCGACCAACCTGCCTGGGCAGTACACCTAGGCCGTGTCCTGCCGATCAGGACACGGCCTAGACCCCGCCCGCCACCACGTCGCCCAGGCCGGTCGCCTCCAGGTCGCCGCGGATGACCTCCGCGTCGCCCTCGACGACCAGCGTGATCCCTTCCGCGTTCAGGTGGGCGGCGGTCGCCGCCGAGACCTCGTCGACCGTCGCGGTCAGCAGGGACTCGCGCAGGCGGGCGTGGTAGTCGTCGGGCAGGTCGTGGACGACCAACGTGGTCAGGGCGCTCGCGTAGGCCCGCGGCGTCTGCAGCCCGACCGACAGCTGCCCGGCCCGCCAGTCACGCGCCACGGCCAACTCCGGTTCGGTGACGCCGTCGCCCTGGGTCCGGGCGATCTCGCCCACCGCGTCGACCAGCGCGGGCGCTGTGACGGCCGTCTGCACGCCCGCGCTGACCACGAACCGCCCGAAGCGCCGGGACAGGCCGTATTCGGAGCGGATGCCGTAGGTGTAGCCGCGCACCTCGCGCAACAGGTGGTTGAGCCGCGACGTGAACGCCCCACCCAGCACGATCGCGCCCAACGTCATCGGCACGTAGTCGGGGTGTGCCCGGTGCGGCGCCGGGTGCCCGAGCCGCAGCGTCGACTGCACGGACCCGGGGCGGTCGACCAGCACGATCCGCCGCGACCCGGGCGCGCCGACCGGGAACGGATCACCGACCACCGGCGAGGGCGAGGACGCCCCGGCGAAGGCCGCACGGCCCAGCGCGTCGAGGTCGATCCGGGACAGGTCGCCGACCACCAGCAGGGTGCCGGGCGCGGCGAACCAGGAGCGGTGGAAGGAGACCACGTCGTCGACCGTCAGCGCCGCCACCGAGCGCGGGTCGCCGGACAGCGGCCGCCCGTGCCGCACCTCCGACCCGAACAGGTCCAGCCGCAGCACCGCGTCGGCACGCGGGCCGGGGTTGGCCCAGTACTGCCGCAGTGACTCGGCCTCGTCGTCGCGCACCCGCGACACGTCGTCAGGAGACAGCAGCGGGCGGCGCATCGCCTCGGCGAGCAACTCGACCGCCGCCGGCAGCGCCGCCACCGGCACCTGCACGGTCGCGGCGAACGAGTCCCAGTCGACCGAGACCGACAGGTCGGTGCCGAGGGACTCCAGAGCGATGGCGTACTCGGTGCCGGACCGCTGCGCCGTGCCCTCTTCCAGCGCCTTGGCCAGCACCTCGGCGACGCCCTCGACGCCGATCATCTCGCGGCCGCCGCCGGCGTCGAGCAGCAGCTTGGCGACGGCCAGGTTGTGGCCGGGCAGGTCGGCGGCGACCACCTGGCCGCCGGCGACCGAGCGGCGGACGACCGGTGGGAAGCGGTAGGGGCGCGGCGTGCCGGGCTCCGGGCGCTGTGCGATGAGCTGCGTCATGCCACGTCCTCCAACGGCTCGTACACCAGCGTCACCCGATCTTCGGGTCTGAGCACCTCACGGGCCACCGCCGCCAACGACGACGTCGTCACCGAGCGCCAGCCGGGCAGGCGGGAACCGACCAGGGCGGGGTCGCCGAACTGGGTCGCGTAGCGGCCGAGCAGGTCGGCCCGGCCGTCCACACTGGCCACCGCCGTCCACCAGTCGGTCTCCAGCAGCGCCTGCGCGCGGGCCAACTCCTCGTCGGTCACCGCCTCGGAGGCCAGCGAGTCGACCACCTCGGCCAGCGCCGCCCCGAGCCGGGCGGCGGTCACGCCGGGACGCGCCGTCGCCGAGATGATCAGCGGGGCCGGCGCATTCGCGAGATCGACACCGTAAGCCGAGACCGTGTCGGGCTGGGCCAGCCGGGCACCGTCGGCGAGCAGCCGGTAGAGCCGGCTACCGCGGCCCTGGCCGAGCACGGTGGCCAGCACGGTGACGGCGTCGTACTCCGGCGTGCCGTAGGGATAGGTGCGGTGCGCGAGGTAGACCCGCGGCGCCGGCACGTCACCGGCCACGACCGAGGACACCGGCCCGGCCCAGCCGTCGAGCGAACCGACCGGCGCGGGCGGGCGCGGCTCGCCCGCTGGCAGCCCACCGAAGTATTTGGCCGCCAGCGCGAAGACCTCGGCCGGCGCGGCGTCGCCGGCCACCGTCAGCACCGCGTTGTCGGGCACGTAGTAGGTGCGGTGAAACGCCTGGAAGGTGCCCAGCTCGGCGGCGTTGAGGTCGTCCATCGACCCGATCGTCGGGTGATGGTAGGGATGCCCCTGCGGGTAGAGCAGCGGGAGCAGCCGCAGCCAGGCGTCGCCGTAGGGCACGTTCTCGTAGCGCTGCCGCCGCTCGTTCTTGACCACGTCGCGCTGGTTGTCGAGGGTCTCCTGGACCAGCGCCGGCACCAGCCCGCCCATCCGGTCGGCCTCGAGCCAGAGCGCCAGCTCCAGATGCTCGGCCGGCATCGTCTCGAAGTAGTTGGTCCGGTCGGGGTTGGTGGTCGCGTTGAGCGAGCCGCCGTTGCCCTGCACGAGCCGCATGTGTTCGGTCTTCGGCACGTTGACCGAGCCCTCGAACATCAGGTGCTCGAACAGGTGGGCGAACCCGGTCTGGCCGTCGGGCTCGTGCCGCGACCCGACGTCGTACCAGAGGTTGACCGCCACGACCGGAGCGCTGCGGTCTTCGCTGACCACCACGCGCATGCCGTTGGCGAGCCGGGTGGTCTCGATCGGCCAGGGATAACCCGTCTCGGACATGGAACGACGTTATCGGATCAGCGGACCGGGATACTTGTCCGGTGCACAGCGAGCCCTATCTCCTCGACCCATCCGACGACGGGGTGCAGGTCCTCTGGCACACCGCGGCGCCGGCGCGCGGCGCGGTGCGGCTCGGCGACCGGCGCGTCGAAGCGACCAGCTCCGCGCTGGTCAGTCTTTTCGACGACGAGGGGATACGCGCGACCGTGTGGCGACACTGGTCGGACGTGCGCGGGCTCGGGGCGGGCCGCACACCGTACCGCGTCGAATCGGTCTTCGCCGACGGCGCGGTGACGGAGTCGAAGACCTACACCCTGGCGCCCGCCGTGCCCCGGCACCGGCCGGTCCGGCTGCTGCTCTCCAGCGACCACCAGATGTGGCGTAACACGCCGGCCAACCTGGCCAAGGTCGCCGAGACGGTCGGTGTCGAACTCGACGGTGTCCTCTTCGCGGGTGACATGGTCGGCGTGCCGGCCCGGGCCGCCGACTGGTTCGAGCACCCGACCGGGCGCGGGTTCTTCGAGAGCATGACCGGGCGGGCCGACACGGAGATCGGCGGCCGGCGCTACCGGGGCGCGCCGCTGCTCCAGCACACCCCGCTGTTCCCGGCGATCGGCAACCACGAGGTGATGGGCCGCCGGACCCGCCACCGCACGCTCCAGGCCCGGTTCGACGACCCGGCCCCGGACGCCTGGGACACCGCCGCCTACGAGGAGCTGTTCCCGGTGCCCCGCGGCCCGGCCGGCCCCCGCTGGTGGTCGCGGACGGTCGGCGACGTGTTCGTGGTCGCCCTGTTCGTCACCCGGGCGTGGCGCGACGAGATCAACACCTACCTGGAGCCGCCGGACCGGACGGGCGACCCGCAAGGAGGACAGTTCCTGTTCGAGCGGGTCGACGCCGGCTCGCCCCAGCACGCCTGGCTGGCCGGCGAACTGGCCTCGCCTGCGGCCCGCGCGGCCCGGTTCCGGGTGGTGCTGTTCCACCACGGCAGCCACGGGCTCGGCGCGCACTGCGTCCCGGCGTACGCCGATCCGGTGAAACTCGTCTCCGGCGGGGCCGTGCGGTACGCGTACCCGATCCACGATGACGTGGTCTTTCGTGATCTCGCACCGCTGTTCGCGGCCGCCGGCGTCGACCTCGTGCTCAACGGCCACTCGCACCTGTGGAACCGCTTCCGCGACGCGGCCGGGGTCAACTGGCTGGAGACCTCCAACGTCGGCAACTCCTACGGCGCGTTCCCGGAACGCGGCGACCCGGGCGGGCTCACGCCCGTGCTGCCCACGGTCGCGCCGCTGCGCGACGCCGCCGGCACGCCGCTGCCGTTCGTGGCCGACGACGACGTGACCGTCTTCTCCGTGCTCGACTCGGCCGACGGGGTGGTCCGCTCCTACCGGTTCGACACCCGCGAGCCCGACGGTCCGGTCGTGCTGTTCGACGAGTTGCCGCTGAAGATCAGCGGCTGATCTGGTTCCGTTTCGCCGCGTCGCGGGTGGCCAGCCGGGTGAAGATCCAGACGAACAGGATCGCCAGGCCGATCTGGATGCCGTGCCGGATCCAGTCGATGCCGCGGGTCTCACCGACACCGAGGAAGTCGGCGACAACGCCGCCGATCAGGGCGGCGATGAAGCCGATGCTGATCGTCGCCAGCCAGGAGATGTTCTGCCGGCCGGGCAGGATCAGCCGGGCCAGCACACCGATGATCGCGCCACCGATGATCGCCCAGAGCAGGATGCCGATCATGACGGGTGGTCCTCCCTCGTCTCGCCGCCCAGGACCTGGCTCATCGCGTCCTGCAGCGTCGTGGCGTCCGGCAAGACGCCGGACGGGCTGGCCCGATCGACCAGTTCTGGCAGCACCTCGGAGAGCTTGTCGGCGGCCTGCTCCGGCGAGATGCCGGCGTCCTTGGCCGCCGCGTCGAGGTTCGCCGCGCCGAGAGCGTCCCGGACCTGCGGCCCGGTGACCTCCCGGTTGGGTGCGATCTGGATCCAGGAGTAGACCTGCTGCTGAAGCCCGCCCTGTTGGAGCTGGTCGAGCAGCCGATTCAGGTCGAGCCCGTCACCGGCGCGCCCGAGCACGCTCTGCAGCAGCCGGCGGACGACGTCGTTCTCGGCCAGTTTGTTGATCTGGTCCAGATCCATCCCCGCTCCATATCTGGCATTTGCCCCTTTCATATGCAGGCTAGGCCGCGTGTCGGACCAACGGTGACCGGATTCACGCATCCCGACCCGCAACCGCACGGGCGTTTGGCGCGTCTGGTCCAATACACGCCAAACACCCCGGGGGTCGCATGCACGCGCACGAAAACAGCCGGTTTCGCAACGTCGCCACGCTGGCGGCGGTCGGAGTGCTTTCCGGCGTGATCGTCGCTGCCGCCGCGTTCCCCCTCGCGGCGGCGTCCGGCTTGATCGCCAAGGCCGGTGCGGTTTCGTTCGACGAGTTGCCGGCCAGTTTCAAGGTCAAGCAGGCACCCCAGGCCACCCAGGTCTTCGCCCGCGACGGCAAGACCGTGCTGGCCACCTTCTACGACGAGAACCGCAAGGACGTCCCCCTCCAGGCGATCGCGCCGACCGTGCCGCAGGCCCTGGTCGCGGCGGAGGACCAGGCGTTCTACCGGCACAACGGGGTCGACGTGCGCGGCCTGGCCCGGGCCGTGGTGGTCAACAAGGCGACCGGCGCGCAGCAGGGCGGCTCGACCCTGACCATGCAGCTGGTCCGGATGCTGGCGACCTACTCGGCGACCGACCCGCAGCAGGTGGTCGAGGCGACCGAGAAGAGCACCAGCCGCAAGATCAAGGAGAGCCGGCAGGCGCTCGCGCTCGACAAGGAGCTCGGCAAGAACGGCGTCCTGGAGCGCTACCTCAACCTCGCGCCCTACGGCCACAGCACCTACGGCATCTACGCCGCCTCCACCTACTACTTCGGCAAGACCCCCGACAAGCTCAACCTGTCGGAGTCGGCCCTGCTGGCCGGGGTGATCCGGGCGCCCAGCGTCTACGACCCGCTGGACGAGGGCCAGCGCCCGCAGACCCTGGAACGGCGCGACTGGGTGCTCGACCAGATGGTCAAGACCGGCGCGATCAACTCGAAGCAGGCCGCCGACGCCAAGAAGGTGGAACTCACGTTCGTCGGCAAGTCGCCCAACAACGGCTGCACGGCGACCAAGCCCAACGACTACGGCTTCTTCTGCGACTACTTCCAGCGCTGGTGGCTCGACCAGGAGACGTTCGGCAGCACCACCTACGACCGCGAGCGGCGGCTGCGGGGTGGCGGCTACCGGGTGACCACGTCGCTGGACCCGGCCGTGCAGAAGGCCGCCCAGAAGAACGTGACCGACCAGCTCAGCGTCAACCACAAGGAAGCGCTGATGGTGGCGGCGGTCGAGCCGGGCACCGGCCGGGTCCGGGCGCTGGCGACCAACCGGATCTTCGGCATCGACAACGCGTCGAAGCCCAAGAACAAGCCGCACAGCAACCCGGCCGAGGCCGAGCGCGGCGTGCGCGGCACCTACCCGATCACCACCAACCCGCTGATCACCGGCGGCGGCGGGGTCAACGGCTACCAGGCGGGCTCGACGTTCAAGATGTTCGCCGCCGTGGCCGCGCTGCAGAAGGGCATGCCGCTGGCCACCGAGATCCAGGCCCAGCAGGTCTACCGGTCCGGCTACTACGCGCCCCAGGGTGAGCCCGGCAGCTGCTCCGACATCCCCCGCTACTGCCCGACCAACGACAACTCGACCATGGCCGGGTTGCACGACATGTGGAGCGCCTTCGGGGCGTCGGTCAACACCTACTTCGTGCCGCTGGAGGAGCAGGCCGGCGCCTACAACACGATCCAGGCGGCGAAGGCGCTCGGCATCCGGTTCCTGGCCCCGTCGGAGGCGGCGCACGCGGCCGACAAGGAGCAGGCCGACACCTGGGGCTCGTTCACCCTGGGCGTCTCCGCGACCACCCCGCTCGACCTGGCCAACGCGTACGCGACGCTGGCCGCTGACGGTTCGCACTGCGAGCCGACGCCGGTCGAGCAGATCGTCGACTTCTCCGGCGCCAAGATCGACGCGGGCGCGCCGAACTGCAACCGCGCGGTGAGCACCGAGGTGGCCCGGGCCGCGATCGACATGGCCCGCTGCCCGGTCGGCGACCAGTCCGCGTTCGACGAGTGCAAGGGCGCGACGGCGCGCGGCGTGCACGACACGGTCGACCACCCGGTGGCCGGCAAGACCGGCACCACCGACAGCAACCGCACCGCCAGCCTGGTGGTCACCACGACGTCGCTCGCGGTGGCCGGCATCATGGCCGACCCGGACTACCCGGAAACCCCGGAAAGCATGGACCACAACAAGATCAACCCGGCGGTGTACGAGACGCTGGCGGACGCGATGAAGGGCAAACCCAAGGTCGACTTCCCGGCACCGACGCGCGAGACGGCCTACGGCAACCAGAAGACGATCCCGGACGTCTCCTGCTCCTCGGTCGACACGGCCCGCACCCGCCTCCAGGAGGCCGGCTTCGACGTCAAGGTCGACTCGGTCCCGGTCTCGTCCAACTGCGCCGAGGGCACGGTCGCCTACAGCGAGCCCAGCCGCCGCAGCGTCGAAGGCGCCACGATCACCCTGAAGATCAGCGGCGGTCCGGCGAAGACCGACAAGCCCACGAACGGCCCCGACCGGAACAACGACAACAGACCGAACGGCGACACCCCGGCCGGCGACCTGCTCGACAACCTCTTCCCGCGCAACTGACGCCCGCGCGGTGCGGCAGGAGCCCGACGACTGGTGCTCGGCCGGTCGCCGCCGCGGGCCCGGCGGTCAGCCGAACGTGAAGGCGTAGGCCTCGGCGCCGGGTTCCGCGAAGGTGATCTCCAGGATGCGTTCCCGGACGGTGCCCGGTTCGCGGACGAGTTGGTAGAGGCGACCCTCGCGGAGCAGTCCGTTGCCGTCCGCGTCGACGTCGACGCCGTGCGCCTCGCCGGGCGGCTCGCCGTCGAGGAAGACCCGGAACGGTATCGGTGACCGCGGGCCGGGCGCCAGCACCAGGTGCGCGTCGCGGGCCTGGAACTGGATCGCGATCCGACCGCCGCCGCTGTCGACCCGGAGGGCCTCGCGGCCGATCGTCCAGTCGCCGTCGAGCGCCCACTGGTTGAAGTCCAGGAAGGTCGGAAAGGCGTAGGACCCGCTCGCCGCGCCGTCGGCCGCGATGCCGCTGCCCCGCGCGTACCCCAGATAGGTCTCGGGTGTCCGCAGGCTGTCCCAGTCGGCCTCGGCCTCCACGCCCTGCCCGACGACGTCGACCAGGTCGCGCTTGATGCCGAGCAGTTGTTGGATCGTGCGCTCCGACTCCGCGTAGCGCCCTTCGCCGAAGTGGTAGTCGCGGATCACCCCGCCCGCGTCGACGAAATAGAGCGCCGGCCAGAAGTGGTTGTCGAACGCGCTCCAGACGTCGTAGTCGTTGTCGACCACGACCGGGTAGTCGATCCCACGGTCGGCGACCGCCTGCCGCACGCCGTCGACACCGTGCTCGAAACCGAACTCCGGCGTGTGTACGCCGATGACGACCACGCCATCCTCGCGGTAGGCCCGCGACCAGGCCCGGATCCACGGCTCGGTGCGCAGCCAGTTGATGCAGGTCAGCGTCCAGAAATCGACGACCACAACGCGGCCGCGCAGGTCTTCGGGGCCCAGCGGCGGCGAGTTGAGCCACTCGGTCGCACCGCTCAGCGGTGGCATCGTGAGCACCAGGCCAGGGTAGAACGGCCGTCGATGGCTTCGGGGTCATACGGAAAACACCGCCCCGGCTCGAAAGCCGGGGGCGGCGCTTCGGCGTCGGTGTGCAGGTCGCCTCTCGGCGAGTGGCACGACGCGGCTCCAGCCGGACGGTATTCCGCGAAGGCAATTAGGTGAGGCCCGGGGACACTGGACACACCGACAGTTCACTCAACGGCGGCCCGGCCGGGATCATTCCCGGCCCGCGGGGATCAGTTTCCGGACCAGTCGCGTGCTTCCAGACCGGCCCAGCCGTGCGGGCTCTCCGACTCGCGCCGGTGCCGGTCACGCCCACTGGTGATCGACTTGTCGACGGCGGTGTCCTCGTGCTCGACGGCGAAATCGTCAGCAGCGCCGTCGTCAGCATCGGTGACATCGCCGGCCGCCCGGCCGAGCGGCTCGCGGGTCACTCCACCTCCGCGCCGTCGCGAAGGCGGTGCGGGTCGACCTCGCGGCCTGGGTGCCGGGCCAGGTATTCGGTCTCCAGCTCCGCGGTGCGCCGCAGGTGGTTGGCCAGCGCCGGGTCGGAGCCGTGCCGCAGCGTGTCGAGCCGGGTCCGGTGGAGGCTGTGCAGCTCGCGGATCAGGTCGTCGTCGGAGAGGTCGGCCGGGTCCACCCCGACGTCCTCGCCGACGATCTCGACGTCCACGGACTCAGATTCGGTCATGGTTCGATACTGCCCATTTCCGGCGCGGCATAACCAAGATTCACCCCTACTACGACGCCGCGTCGGAGTCCTCAGCGAGCGCCGGTACCCTCGTTGGACATGAGGCGTCTGGTCACCCCACCGATGCTCGCGAAGCATGCGCTGGCGGTCGTCCTGATCGGCGGTTTCCTGGGGCTGGGCTGGTGGCAGGTCTCCCGGGCCTCCGCGGGAAACGCGCTCAGCTGGGGGTACGCGATCGAATGGCCGCTGTTCGCGGGGTTCGTGGGGTTCCTCTGGTATCGCGAGATCCGTGAGGCGCTGGGCACGCCAGTGGTACCGAACCCCGCCGCTCCGTCTGGCGCCGCTCCGTCTGGCGCCGCTTCCCCTGACGCCGCTTCCCCTGACGCCGCTTCCCCTGGCGCCGCTTCCTCTGCCGCAGATCCTTCTGCCGCGGATCCTTCCGCTGGCGATCCTTCTGCCGCTTCTCTTTCTGCTGCCGATCCGTCTGCCGCTTCTCTTTCTGCTGCTGATCCGTCCGCTGCCGATCCTTCCGCCGGCGATCCGTCCGCGCCCGGCCCGAGGCGGGTCGCCGCCCTGCCGCCCGTGCTGGGCACCCGCCCGCCCAAGATCGGGTCGGGCTTCCGCCGGCCGGTCATGGTGCCGCGCCGGCAGCCGGTCGCCACCGCCCCGGACCCGGCCGACCCCGCGCTCGACGAATACAACGACTATCTCGCCTGGCTCAACGCCAACCCGGGCGCGAAGGCCGCCCAATACCCGGGCCGCCGTCGCGGTCGTGCTTGATCAGAAGGGATCCCCCCGCACCATGCGCGCAGCCCTAACCCGATACCGGATCATCGCGTACGTCGTCGGTGTCGTGCTCGTCATCCTCGTGGCGGTCGGCATACCGCTGAAATACATCGGCGACAACTCGACCGTGGTCGAGACCGTCGGCCCGGCACACGGCTTCCTCTACATGGTCTACCTGGTGGCGGTCTTCGACGTCGGCCGCCGGGCGCGCTGGCCGATCGGCCGCATGCTGCTGGTGATGCTGGCCGGCACGATCCCGTTCGTCTCGTTCTACGCCGAGCGCAAGGTCAGCCAGTGGGCGCGGGAGCGCAGCGAGGCCGCCGAGCCGGTCACCGTCACGTCCTGAGCCCGGGCGTCGTCGGCGCGGCTGGGGTCAGCGCGGCTGACTTCAGCGCGGCGCACAGGGCGCGCCACGCTTCCGGTTGAAATCGCAAGACCGGCCCGCCGAGGTTCCCCCGAACGAGCACGCCGTCGGCCGTAACCGCCACGTCAACACACTGGTTTGATTCGCAGTGACTGCTGCGATGCCAGGCGAGAGTCATGCCCATCAATAGAATCTCGCACACGAAGGTCACACTGCGAAGAGTGACCGTCACCATGAGCGCGATCACTCACGGTGATTCACTTTTCACTCGCGCGATCTTCATCCCAATGGGATAAAAAATCGCAGCATCTGAGCGCTTCATCTTCCATTGTGGACGCTTGACCGCTAAGTTCCTATCCTGGCGCGGCCCTCTGTGGCAATCCCGCATGCCGCGCTTTTTTGTGCCCTAGAGAAGCACCGAGCCTGCGGAGATCCTGATGTCCGACAGCAAGACAACCATGCCCATTTTCCGTCGTAGCTCACGCTGCGAAGCGACCAACTGCGTCGAGGTCGCTACGGTCAGTGAGGGTGCGATCCTGCGCAACTCCAACCGGCCAGACACCCGGCTGGCCTTCGACGCGCCGTCCTGGCGTGGCTTCATCGCCGGCGTGGCGGCCGGCGAGTTCGACCTTCGCTGAGTTTCCGGAACACGGCACGCCGGCCGTTCGAGCCGGCGTGCCGCACTTATACATAGTGGATGGCCGAAGGTCTATCGACAGGTGTAAGCTTGGCAAGGTGCAACCTGGCTTATCGCAATGTGCCAGATGGCCAGCCTGAGACCACATCTCCCGGAGGCGGGCGTGACGACGGTCCAAGGGCCCACTGCAGGCCGGCGCCGATTGCGCACGGCTCTCAAGGCGGCTCGGGATAAGGCCAAGCTGACGCAGGAACACGTCGCCGAAGCGATGGACTGGTCGCTGAGCAAACTGATCCGCATCGAGACCGGCCGCGTCAGTGTTTCCACCAACGACGTCCGCGCGCTGCTCAACCTCTACCGCATCGACGGCACTCCCGAGGCTGACGAACTCATCGCGCTCGCCCGACTGGCGAGACAGAAGCCCTGGTGGCAAGACGCCCGATCGGCCATCCCGGCGCACTACGCGCAATACATCGGCCTCGAGGCCGAGGCGTCGGCCATGAGTTGCTTCCAGTCGAGCGTGATGCCCGGCCTGGCGCAGACGCCCGACTACGCGCGCGCCGTGATCACCCACCGCACTCCCGGCCAGGTCCGCCCGGAAGAGGTCGACGCGCGGATCGAGGTCCGCATGCGCCGCAAGTCCGAGATCCTCGGCCGCGACGACCCACCCCAGTTCGACATCATCCTCGACGAGGCCGTCCTGCGCCGCGTGATCGGCGGCACCAAGGTCCACCGCGACCAGCTCGAACATCTGGTCTCGCTGGCCTCGGCTCCCAACATCACCATCCAGATAGTTCCGTTCTCTGCCGGCGCGACGACATCTGCCGGCTCCTTCGTCATCCTCGGCTTCCCCGACGAAGCCGACGGCGACGTGGTCTACCTGGAAAGCGCCCTACTGGAAAACTTCCTCGAACGCCCCGTCGACACCGCGCCCTATCACGAAGAGTTCGCCTGGCTGCGCTCCGGCGCCCTCAGCGAAATCGACTCGCTGTCCTTCATCGAAAAGGTCGCTGGCGAACTCTAGGTTCCTCGGTTGCGGTTACCTGCGGTTCCGGGTGCATGACGTCGCGTTCGTCGAGCAGTCCGGTTGTCGCCGGCCGATGGGTACGCGCGCCGGCCTGGCCGGTCTGACTAGCGTGGCCCGCGAGCGAACCTGGTGGTCGTTCTCCCGCGGACGTTCGGCACGGTATTCCCACCTTTGCAGGCCTCGAATGTGGAGCGAACTCCAAGTTCGTACGGGACGATCGTGATCCCAGGTTTGTTTCAGACGCACCAATACTTCAGGCACGGCGCCCCCAACCTCGTGAGACGGAGTGTGAATCTCAGCCGCGAGGACCGGCTGGCGATCCGGCCGACTCGTCGGAAAGGGATCCTCGACCATGCGTTTCCACCGCGGATCTCAGTTCTGCTCGACGAGCCGACGATCCATCGCGTGATCGGTGAAGAGAGAGACGATGTGGACCCGGCTTCGCTGGCTCATTCGTCGATCAGGGCGAAGACCGGTGGGAACACCACCGCACAAAGCGGCAGGCCGGCGTCAGCGAGGCGGTCGAGCCAACGAAGGATGGGGTGCTGACGGCCATGGATGATCTGGGGTGCGCCGGCATAGGTCAGGTGAGGAGTCCCGCATGCACGCAGGGTACACATGACAACCAATGGCGCCGATGGAAAAGGGTCGCCGGCGAACTCTAGGGAATTCGCCGGCGACCCGCGCCCGCCCGCCGTGCGGACGCTCTATTCGGAAGGTCTGCTACCAGGGGTAGAGGTTGGCGGAGAACACGTTGGACACCGGGGAGCCCATGCCGCCCATGCGGTCTGCTTCCTGGGCCCGTAGGAGTGCGCGGGTCACCTGGCCGTATTCGCGTTCTTCGTCGGAGCTGAACAGCAGCACGGTCATGCCGCGGTAGTCGCCCCACAGTTCGTAGGCGCGGGGGCGCATCCGGTGGCCGAAGGAGACCAGCGCGATCGGCACGAACGCGGCCGCGCCCAGCAGGAGGAACGCCGTCGGGCTCAGCCGGGCGCCGCTGAAGCTCAGCGCGATGCCGACGCTGCCCAGGATCGCGCCGGTGACCAGCACCGACCGCATGGTCAAGCGGTCGTGCGGGCCTCGTGCCGTGCGCAGGTTGGACAGGTCGCGAACCGGGAACCGCCGCCCGGCCACCACGAAGGCCTCGCTGGTGACGAGGATGCCGGGCTGCCGGTAGAGCGGTGTCGGCGATGGGCTGGCCGAGCTGATGGGTTGGGGGCGGGTTGCGTTCACGGGGTGCCTCCAGCAGCTCCGTGGTGCCGGGCTGTGTGACGTGCCGTTCCCGATCGGCCTTCGACGAAGGCAGGTCGCGTTGATCCGCGGAGAGCCTCAGCTGACGAGCGGCGGAAAGCTCTACTGCCATTGTGCGAAACGCAAGCTAGTCGAGGGAAGTGCCGCAATCGGCCACCTGGCACATCGGGATGCGGCCGGCGGCGGTGTGGCCGGGTGTTTACCCAGGTTGGGGGCGGTATGCCCGCTGACTCCCGTGAGCGGGACCCGGAAATTGCGACAAACCTCCTCCACCTCAGCACTGGTTGCCCAGGGTGACCGACCAGCATCAACGCGTGGCGCGCTGGCGCTGGTTGCCGGCCCGGCGGCGTGAGGTGTCCCGCTTTCGGCGCGGATCATTCAGCCGATAGGGCGCAGTTCGCCCGTGCAGCGCTTTGTGCAGATGGGGCGCGGGGTTACGGTGGGGCGCCGGTGTGGTCCTCAGCCATCCCCCCGGATGGCACCGCGCCGGTGCCGCCGAATCGCCGGCCCGTGCCGCGCCCGTTCCCCCGGGCGCCCATGACGACCTGGGCCAACAAGGTGAATCGGGGACCCAACCGAGCACTGGGGTGAATCCGCGCAGAGTTTGCGCGGTAGGGCGTCCTTCCCGCCCGAACCCGACAGCTAACCCGGTAGGCGGCTGCGGAAGAAGGGTCTGCCTTTGTCGTCAGCACGGATGTCGCTGCGTGCGCTCGTGCTGGTCGCCGTGGCGGTCGCGATTGCCGTGCCCGCGGGCGCAGCGTCGGCCGAACCGTCGGCCAGTGAGCTCACACAGAAGATCAACAAGTCGTCCGCCGAGTTGGAGAAGGTCGTCGAGGCCTACAACAAGCTCAACGAGGAGACGAAAGCCACCAAGACGGAGGCGGGCAAGGTGGCGTACCGCCTGGCCCCACTCCAGAAGAAGCTCGACGACGCGCAGGCGGACGTCGGCGACATCGCCGTCGCGGCCTACACGTCGGGGCGGCTGAGCACCGCCACCGCGCTGCTGGGTGACAGCGACACGCTGTTGTCCCGGATGTCGGCACTGGACGCGTTGACCCGCGAGCGCCAGACCGAAATCGACGCGTTCCGGTCGACGCGCGACCAGCTCAACGCCGACCAGGAACGGCTCACCACGGTGCGCGCCCAGCAGGACGCGCAGGCCAAGGAGTTGCAGGCCCGCAAGAAGAAGATCGAAGCGGACCTGGACAAGCTGAACGACCTCCGCAAGGAGGCGTACGGCTCGGCCACCTCCAGCGGGTCGGCCTACAGCGGCAAGATCCCGTCGGTGTCGGGCAAGGCCGGTGTCGCGGTCACGTTCGCCTACAACGCGATCGGCACCCCCTATGTCTGGGCCGCCGACGGCCCGGACGGCTACGACTGCTCCGGTCTGACCCTCGCGGCATGGCGAGCGGCCGGGAAGTCACTGCCACACAACGCGGCGATGCAGTGGGACACGGTCGCACACATCTCGCGGGGCGATCTGAAGGCCGGTGACCTGGTCTTCTACGAGGGTTTGGGGCACGTTGCCCTCTACGTCGGCGGAGGCCAGGTGATCCACGCGCCGACCTTCGGCGAGACGGTCAAACTGTCGTCCGTCGACATGATGACGCCATACGGCTACGGCCGCGTGCGCTAAGCGCGATCCGGCACGGCGGCGCGGTACGCGCCGCCGTACCGAGCGCAGTGCGCCGCCGTGCCGACCGCGGTGCACCGCCATGCCGACCACCGTGCGCCGCCGCGCCGAGCGCCGTGTGCCGCCATGCCGCGCCGTGCCCCCCATGCCGACCGCCGTGCGCCGCCATGCCGCGCTGTGCCCCCATGCCGACCGCCGTGCGCCGCCGTCCGCGGCGGTACCGACCGCCGTGCGCAGCCGTCCGCCGCCATGCCGACCGCGGTGCGCCGCCCTACCGACAGCCGTGCTGACCGCGGTGCACCGCCGTGCCGACAGCGGTGCGCGCCGCCCGGGCCGGGTCGCCGGCGTAACCAGCGGTGGCACACGGTCGTTGCGGGGTTCAGCCGGCCGGGTTAGGACGATCGGGGAAATCCCGGCGGCTCCGATACCGAGGAGACGACCGTGGACCACGACCTCGACCAGATCCCGGAGCATGACCAGTCGCGGCGGACGCGGCGAACGGCCCTGGTCATCGGCGGTGGGGCGGTCTTCCTCCTCGCCGTGATCGGGGCGGCCGCCGTCGCGCTCGCGCCCGGCGACAGTGACCATCAGGCGGACACCACCAACCTCCTTGCGCAGACGCAGCAGACGTGCGACGCGCCGGCCAACGGCACGCGCCTCGAGGGCGACGGCGCCCGGCTGCTCGTCGACAGCACGGGCACCAAGGACAAGAGCGGTCTGAGCCTGACCAGCCTCGAGTGCGTGCTGGACCAGGCCAAGGTGCCCGAGTCGGTGAAGGAGAAGATGTTTTCCACCCGGCCCAGCGACGGCCGCCAGGACGGCACCTGGCCGGGCTTCACCGCGTCATGGACCTATGACCCCGGCGAGGGACTCGACCTGACCATCTCGCGGACCGCCTGAGGCCGCGGCTCCGCGAGCCAGCCCGACGCCGTGCGGGCGACGTAGGACCACCAGCCGATGTGCGGACCGTAGCGGGCCCGCAACTCGTCGGGCGTCGGCGGCGGCGTGCCGTAGACCTGCTCGGCCGCCAGCCGGAACTGCCGCATCTCCAGCGGCACCTCGTCGGGCCGGCCCAGCGCCCGCAGCAACAGCGCGTTGGCGGTGAAGGGGCCGACGCCGGGCACGGCCAGCAGAGCGGTGCGGGCGTCGCAGTAGGGCGCCACCCGCAGCCAGGTCTCGCCCAGCCCGGCCACCCCGGCCGCCACCTCGCGGATCCGGGTGGCCCGTTGCGCGTTGCCGGCGTAGCCGAGCAGGGTCTCGTCGTCGAGCCCGGCCACCATCTCGAGCGACGGGAAGGCGTGGAAGACCACGCCGTCGACCACCAGCGACGGCCCGAGCTCGGCCGCCATCCGGCGCCGGCGGGCACCGGCGAACCACTGGGTGCTGCGCTGGGTCAGCGTGAAGTAGACGGTCGCCTCGGCCAGCGACGGGAAGCGGACCTGGTGCAGCCCGCGCGCCACCCGCAGCAGCGGCGCCATCGCCGGATCGGCGGCGGCGATCGCATGGAACCCGCGCAGGTCGTCGGCGAGCCCGAGCCAGTTGGCGACGGTCTGCTCGACCGCGACCGTCTCAGGGGCCGACAAGGGCGCCGAGGCCAGCACCGAAAGCTGCACGCCGCCGGGCGCCGCACCGACCTGCGCCACCACGGCCGCCCCCGCGGCGGCCTTGGCGGGGTCGGGATGGGCGAACGCCCGGCGCACCGGGCCGCCGGTGACCTGATGCTCGCCGGCCATCGGCGCGAAGCCCTCGAGCGCGCGAACGCTGAGGGCGAACTCGTAGGGCGGGGCGGCCGGCAGGACCGCCCGATGGACCACGGTAGGTGTCATGCGAGCAAGGCTCCCGCACGGGTACGACAAAAAGCGGCTGGCGTCCAACCGGACGCCAGCCGCTTCAGGTCAAGCTATGCGGCCTGCAGACCCTCGGCCCGGGCCAGCTCACGCAGCCGACCCAACGCCTGGATCTCGAGCTGCCGGATCCGCTCCCGGGAGAGCGAGAACCGCGAGGCGACCTCGGTCAGCGAGTGCTCGCGCCCGTCTTCGAGCCCGTAGCGCGCCCGCATGATGCCGGCCGAACGGTCGTCGAGGTGGTTGAGCAGGCTCTCGATCCGCTGCCGCTCGAGCGTGCTGAGCACGACGTCTTCCGGCGACGGCGCGTCCTGGTCGGCGACCAGGTCGCCGAGGTTGGTGTCGCCGTCGTCGCCCACCGGGGTGTCGAGCGAGACCGTGTCCTGCGACCAGCGGACCAGCTCGTGCACCCGCTCGACGGGCACGCCGAGCGCCGTCGCGATCTGCTCGGGCTCCGGGTCGGAACCGAGCTCACGGGTCAGCTGGCGGGCCACATTGCGCATCCGGTTGACGTCTTCCACCAGGTGCACGGGCAGTCGCACGGTGCGCTCCTGCTGTGCGATGGCCCGGCTGATCGCCTGCCGGATCCACCACGTGGCGTAGGTGGAGAACTTGAAGCCGCGCTCGTAGTCGAACTTCTCGACCGCGCGGACCAGGCCGGTGTTGCCCTCCTGGATCAGGTCGAGCATGGGCATGCCGGACCGCACGTAGCGCCGCGCGATCGACACGACGAGCCGCAGGTTGGCGCGGATGAACAGGTCCTTGGCCCGGTCACCCTCGACGACCAGCCGCTCCAACTCCTCGCGCGAAACACCCTCGCGAGCCTCGCCCACTTCGAGCAGGTGCTCGGCGTAGAGGCCGGCTTCGATCGACTTGGAGAGCTCAACCTCACGGGCCGCGTCGAGCAGCGGCGTCCGGGAGATCTCGTGCAGGTAGACGCCGACCAGGTCGCGCTCCTCGGCGACCTCGTCCGTGCGCATCACGATGTTGTTCTCCACGTTGCCCACTGTCCCCTCGGTTACCCCAACGTTCTCGTGTTCCACACCGACCTGCCCCTCCCCGGCGTAACTCGCGAGGTGCCCATCGGTGCTGACACCTACACAACAGTTGAGACGCTCCGGGGATTCCGTCTTGCGAGTCGAAACTGTCACGAATGCCTGAGTGCTTCCTGAGAGTGAGTGTCATATTCACCCTGCTGGCTCTCAGGCTTTGAGGATCGGGTCGCGTACCTGCCGCCGTTGGCCTACCGCGCGCCCTATTTATCACACCATTTCCGGCCGTGTCCCCGCAGCGACGTAGGCCACTGCGCGGATGCGATTCGCGTCACTGCGTAGTGACACGCACCACAGAGCGCCACGGTTCACTCGGACATCACCCAAAATGGCTCACGCGAGCAGTGCGATGGCTTCCCGAACCTGTTGGTGGGAACGCGCGAGGGCCGCGCGGGCTTCCGTGACGGCAGCACCTGAGACCAGAGACACCAGCGCGGTCTTCAGGTCTCCGTCGGCGCCGGTCAATGCACGCGTGCAGTCGGCTTCCGGACAACCGGTCGCTTCCATCAGGATCGAGATCAGGCGGCCGCGCAACTTCGCGTTGGTCGCCGAGAGGTCGATCATCAGGTTCGAGTAGACCCGGCCGAGCCGCACCATCACGGTCGTGGAAAACGCGTGCAGCACCAGTTTCTGCGCACTCGCGGCTTTCATCCGAGTTGACCCGGTCACCACTTCCGGGCCGGTGTCGAGACCGATGAACAAATCGACCTCGTCACGGGCCGCGGCGTCGGGGTCGGCCGCGACCAGTGCGGTGCGGGCGCCGAGCGCACGGGCCGCACGCAACGCGCTCAACACATAGGGTGTACGCCCGGAGGCGGCCAGGCCGACCACCAGATCCCCCGGCTGCACGCAGGTCCGCGCCTCCAGGGCGCCCCCGGCGATGTCGTCCTCGGCGTCTTCGACCGCGCCCCACATCGCGTCGCGCCCACCGGCCAGGTGCGGGCAGAACCAGTCGACCGGCGTGCCGAACGTCGGCGGCAGTTCGGCCGCGTCGATCACGCCGACCCGGCCCGACGTGCCGGCACCGAAGTAGTGCACCCGGCGCCCGGCCCGCAGCGCGTCGACGGCCAGGTCGACGCACGCACCGACCGCGTCGAGGACGGCGGCCACCGCGCCCGGCACGGTCTGGTCGGCGTCGTTGATCAGTCGGAGCACGTCGCGGGTCGGCAACAGGTCGAGGTCGTACGAGGACGGGTTGCGGCGTTCGGTCGGTGCCGCGACGCGAACCACCTCGGGACCGCTCACCCGCGCCGCCGCGTCACCCGGCGGGCCCGCACCGCCTCCGCGGTGACCTCCAGCGCCTTTCTGGCCTTGGCCCGGTTGCGGGCCGCGACGCCGACGAACAGGCAGTCGACGACGGTGAGTTGCGCGAGCCGGCTGGCGGTGGCGCCGGACCGGTAGGTGGTCTCCCGCGCGGCCGTGGTCAGCACGTGGTCGGCCACGTCGGCGATCGGCGACCGCGGGAAGTTGGTCAGCGCGACCGTGACGGCACCGCGTGACCGGGCCACGTCGAGCACGTCGAGCACGTCGGCGGTGGTGCCGGTGTGCGAGATGCCCATCGCCACGTCACCCTTGCCGAGCAGCGCGGCCGAGGTGAGCGCGGTGTGCACGTCGGGCCAGTAATAGGCGGTGCGGCCGATCCGGTGCAGCTTCTGCTGGAAGTCGGAGGCGACGAAACCGCTCGCCCCGGCGCCGTAGATCTCGATCCGGCTGGCGCCGTTGAGCGCCTCGACGACCGCCTCGCAGACCTCGGGGTCGAGTTGCTGCGCGGTCTCCTCGACGGCGCGGGCGTCGTTGAACGCGATCGTGGCGATGATCTGGGTCAGGTCGGCGCCGGGCGGGATGTCGCCGCCGACCACCCGCGCGTCCAGCGGCTCGACCCGGCGAGCGGCCTCGGCGGCCAGCCGGATCCGCAGCTGGGGGTAGCCTTCGAGGCCGACGGAGCGGCAGAACCGGATGACCGTGGCCTCCGAGGTCTCCGCGGCCGTCGCCAGGTCGGTGATCGTGCGCCGGGCCGCGTCGGCCGGGTCGGCGACGACGAGCCGGGCGACCCGCTGTTCGGCTGGCGACAGCGCCGGGAGCAGGCCACTGATCTGCACGATCAGGCCCGGCTCGGGCATCGCAGAAACCTTCGCTGTCTTCGCCACGCATGAAACTTACTTTCACGCGCCGAGCGCCGTCAACTACCCGCCACGGGCGGTCACACCGACCGCGCGTGCCACTCGCGCAGGACGAACGCCTCGTCTTCGGCCGACAAACCGCCTGGCTTCACGTCCTGCGGCGCCGTGTCCATCCAGTGGGCGGTACGCAGGGCCGTCTCGGCTATCGGGCGCGCCGGCAGACCGGCCTCCACCGTGCGGGCGGTGTCCCTGGTCAGGAAGCCGCCATACTCGGGCAAGGGCAGCCAGAGCGGCAGGGCCCGCTCCCCCGACCACGGCCGCACGTCGTGTTCGACCAGGAAGTCCTGGTCGACCCAGGTGAGCGTGGTGCCGGGCGGGGCCAGCGCGTCGCGCATCTCGGTCAGGAACCGCTCGCGCGGCATCGGCAGACCCATCCCGTCGTACGCGCCGGCCAGCCCCGTGGACGCGGCCAGCAGCAGCCACTCGGCCAGGTCGTCGACGTCGACGAACTGCACCGACTCGTCGGGCGCACCGGGCGCCAGGACCTCGCCGCCCCGGCGCATCCGCGCCACCCAGTAGGGGAACCGGTCGCTGCGGTCCTCGGGGCCGACGATCAACCCGGCCCGGCAGAGCAGCACCCGGTCGCCACCGATCCCGTCGCGGATCGCGTTCTCGCACGCCACCTTGCACGGCCCGTACATGTCCATCTGATCGTCGCGCGGGTTGTCGACCTCCGGCGGCGCCGGATCGTGCAGCTTGGCGGTGTCGGCACGCTGGCCGGGGGTGGCGTCGTCGGGGTAGACGTTGCAGGTCGACACGAACGAGTAGTGGCCCACCCGGCCGGCCAGCGCGGCGGCGGCGTGCCGGGCGTGGCTCGGCCGGACCGTGACGTCGACCACCGCGTCGAAGGTCTCACCGTCTATTGCGGACAGTCCGTCGGGCCGGTCGCGGTCACCGGTCACGAAGCGCACCCCCGGGACCGCGTCGCCGCTGCTGCCGCGGGCCAGGCAGGTCACGTCGTGGCCGCCCGCCTGCGCCAGCCGGGCCACCGCACGACCGAGAAAGACCGTTCCACCGAGTACGAGAAGTCGCATCGCCCGATCATCCGGCGGGTGTGGCGCGCCTGAACAGAGGCTTTCACTGACAGCGGAACGGATACGGTGGGCCCATGAACGGTCGAACCGTGCTGTTGACGGGCGCACACGGCGGGCTCGGCAGTGCCGTCGTCGACGAGTTCGCCGGCGCCGGCTGGCGGGTCCTCGCTCCGGTGCGCAGCCCCAAGGAGACGGGCCGCCCCGAGGTCGTCGAGGTCGCAGCCGACCTCACCGACCCGGCCGCGGTCGGCGCCGCGGTCGAGGCTGCGGCCGCCGATCCGGAGGCGCCGTTGCGCGCGGTGGTCAACCTGGTCGGCGGCTACGGCGGCGGCACGCTCGTGCACGAGACCTCGGTGGAAGAGGTGGAGCGACTGCTGGCGCTCAACGTGCGGCCCACCTTCCTGGCCACCTCGCTGGCCCTCCCGCACCTGCTCCGCCACGGCGGCGCGGTGGTCTGCCTGTCGGCCCGCGCGGCCCTCGCGCCGTTCGCCACCGGCAGTGCCTACGCGCTGTCCAAGGCGGCGGTGCTGGCGTTCTCCAACGGCGTCGCGGCCGACTACAAGCACCGCGGCGTGCGCAGCAACGCGGTGCTGCCGAGCGTGATCGACACCCCGGCCAACCGCCGCGAGTCGCCCGACGCCGACTTCAGCAAGTGGGTGCCGCCGGCCGAGATCGCGGCGGTGATCAGGTTCCTGGCGAGCGACGAGTCGGCGCCGACGAGCGGTGCGGCGATTCCGGTGTACGGACGGGCGTGACCGGCCCGCCCGGGTCCAGGTCCGGCGGCAGCGCGAGCGGCGGCAGCAGCGGCCGGAGCGCGGCCAGCACCGCCGTGGTCACCTCGTCCGGTGCCCCGCCGGCCTCGACCACCAGGAAGCCGGCAGCCTCGGGCAGCGCCCGGTAGGCCGCGTCGGCGGCGGTCAGGTAGGCCAGGCTCTCGTGGTCGGTGCCACGGGCCTCGATCCGGGCGTACGCGTCCTGCGGGTCGATGGCCAGCAGCACGGTCACGTCCGGCGCCGGGAACAGCCCGTAGGCCAACCGGGCGAACCGCTCGCCCCGGCCGCCGGCATGGGCCCGGATGCTGACGTACTGGCAGACGGCGTGGCGGTCCATCACCGCGAGCTCGCCGCCGAACGCCGACCGCAGGCAGGTGCGGGCGATCGCGAGCCAGCGCAGCACCGACTCGACCAGCAGCATCCCGCGGCGGCCGAACAGGCCGGGCCCGTCCGGCCGGCCGACCCGCCGGGCGAAGTGGCCGAACCAGGCCCGCCCGCCGGCGTTCTGCCGGTAGGTGGCCGGCACTCCCGCGTCGGCGAGCACCACCGCCAGCCGGTTGGCCTGGGTCGTCTTGCCGGACCCGTCGATGCCAACCAGCGCGACCGTCCGCAGCCGCCTGCTACCCGCCATGCCGGACAACGGTAGCGGGCGGGGGCACGCCGGGTGACCAATGGGATGAACCGCCAGCAATCACCCTCGTTACAGGTGTGAGGCCCTGGACCCACGGGTACGGGGATGGTTCCTGACATGACGGGAGAGGCCACATGGCATCGCACGGGGACGATTCGTTGCTGCTGACCCTCAAGCGGGTCGCCGCCGTCCTCAAGCAGGAGGAGATTCCGTTCGCGCTGGCCGGCAGCTTCGCCGTGTACGCGCACGGCGGGCACTCCAGCGACCACGCCGTCGACTTCCTGATCAAGGAGGAGGACGCCGAGCGGTCCCTGGCCGCGCTGGTCGAGGCCGGCTTCACCGCCGAACGGCCGCCGGAGGACTGGCTGGTCAAGGTCTACGACGAAGACGGCCACCTGGTCGACCTGATCCACCGGCCGATCGAGAGCCCGGTGACCGACGAGACGTTCGGCGACACGGTGACCCGCACGGTCGACGCGATCCAGATGCCGGTGCTCTCCGCGACCGGGCTGATGGTGCACAAACTGCTCAGCTTCTCCCAGCACTACTGCGACTTCGCCCGTGGCCTCCCGCTGGCCCGCTCGCTGCGCGAGCAGATCGACTGGGACCGGGTACGCAAGGAGACCGCGCAGTCGCCGTACGCCGAGGCGTTTCTGGTTTTGCTCGATCGGCTCGATGTCGTGCCCTACCCCGGTTACCGGAGGGACTGAATGAACGACTACACGGAGGCCGAGGTGCAGCGCGCGCTGGCCGAGGACCTCGGCGTCGCCGAGCAGGGCATCACCGTGGTCCGCTCGGAGACCGGGCTGGTGCTGTGCGGCGAGGTCGAGAGCCCGCACCGGAAGGACGAGATCGTCCGCCTCGTCGGGGAGCGGTTCCCGGGCGTCACGTTCGCGGTCGACATCGGGGTGACCCGGGCCGGCGCGCCGACCGAGGCGGAGGAGCTCGCGTGATCAGGATCGCTGCCGTCGGCGACGTGCACATCGACCGCGACGTGCTGGGCCGCTTCCGGCCGGCGCTCGAGGAGTTGCCCGGCCAGGCCGATGTGCTGCTGCTCGCCGGCGATCTGACCCGGCACGGCACCGAGGCCGAGGCCAAGTGCGTGGCCACCGAGTTCGGCGGGCTGGGCGTACCCGTGATCGCCGTGCTCGGCAACCACGACCACCACTGTGACGAGGTGCCCGGCGTGCTCGCCGCGCTGACCGACGCCGGCATCACGGTGCTGGAAGGCGACAGCACCGTGGTCGACATCGACGGGGTGCGGCTCGGCGTCGCCGGGGTCAAGGGATTCGGAGGCGGGTTCGCCGGCCGGTGCGCCAGCGAGTTCGGCGAGCCGGAGATGAAGGCCTTCGTGCGCACCACCGGCGTGGTGGCCGAACGGCTCGGCAGCGCGCTGCGCGACCTCGACTGCGACGTGCGGGTGGCGCTGACGCACTACGCGCCGGTGCCCGACACGCTCGCCGGCGAGCCGCTGGAGATCTACCCGTTCCTCGGCTCTTACCTGCTCGGTCAGGCGATCGACTCGGCGCCGACGGCGCTGGCGGTGCACGGGCACGCGCACCACGGCAGCGAGCGCGGCCGCACCCCGGGCGGGGTCCGGGTGCGCAATGTCGCCCACCCGGTCATCAAACAGGCGTACAGCGTGTTCAACCTCGCTCCGGAACACGTTTCTCCGCCGACGCCCTCGGGTATTTGATCTGCATGGACCTACTTCTTTGGATCCTCGCAGTGATCCTCGTCGTCGCCGGCATCTTCGCGCTGTTCCGTCGGCAGATCCTGTGGGGAGTCGTGCTCATCATCGTGGGCCTGCTCGTCGGCCCCGGCGGCGTCAGCATCTTCAGTTGACGCCGGACCCATCGGGCCGGTGACCACCGGCCCACTCGCCCCCCATCCCTGCGACCCTTCCGGGGTCGTCGGCGCGGCCCACTGCCCGTGGGCCCACCGACGACCCCGGTCGCGTTAGCCCGTTCCGTCGGGTGTCTGCCTGGGCGTGATTAGCCGGACACTCTGTGCGTCAGTTTTCCGGGGCCGCGTGCGGGGATTGCCTGGTGGCAGAGATTCATCACTTTGCACACGGCGCCTTCAACCCGATCGCGGCCTACCTGCTGGCCTTCATCGGTTCGTTGCTCGGCCTGGTGTGCACCGCGCGCGCACGCGCGACCCGACAACGGTCCCGGCGGGCCCGCTGGCTCGTGCTCGCCTCGATCGCGATCGGCGGCGCCGGCATCTGGCTGATGCACTTCATGGCGATCCTCGGCTTCTCCGTGCCGGCCAGTCCGCTGCGCTACGACCCCTACCTGACCATGGCGAGCCTGGCCCTGTCCGTGCTCACCGTCGGTGGTGGGCTGTTCATCGTCGGCTTCGGCCGGCGCCGGGTGCTGCGCGTTCTCGGCGGCGGCTTCGTCACCGGCCTCGGTGTGGTCGCGATGCACTACACCGGCATGCTCGCGATGCGGGTCTACGGCACCATCAGCTACGACCCGCGGCTGGTCCTGGCCTCGATCGGCGTCGCGGTGGTCGCGGCTACGGTCGCCCTGTGGTTCACCGTCACGGTGGGCAGTTGGACCCGGATCACGATGGCCGCCGGGGTGATGGCGCTGGCGGTGTGCGGCATGCACTACACCGGCATGGCCGCGCTGCACGTCCGGTTGCACGAGTCCGGCATCCATCACGTCCAGGGCGTATCGCCCATGCAGTTGCTCGTGCCCATCGTCCTGATCTCCTCCGCGGCGCTGATCGGCATGGCGTTCAGCGGTCTCAAGGCGATGACCGAGGAAGAGTTCTCCGCACCGCCGCCACCGACCACCGGCGGCCGGCACTCCGAGACACCGTTCACCGTCGCCCTCCGACCCGGCAGCGACGTCTTCTGACAGTCCCGCCGGACGGACCCGAGACGTCCGGTGTAGGCGTCGTCCGGCGAAATGCCCGCCTGGAGCGTTTCCAGGCGGGCATTTCCGTATTTGTCAATGTGACAACGGTGCATTTCTCTCTGTAAGTTTCTCGATTGTTACATCGTCGTGCCTTCCACGATCTGGACGGACCTCCATGCAAGCGCTTGCATGTGAACACGCCCACATTCGACACCGGCACCGGGCCAGCGCGCCCGCGATCGTCGGCAAGGAAGGAGGACGGCATGGCGGTCTCCACCAGACCTCGCCAAGCCCTCGTGCTGGCCACCACCCTGGCGCTGGCCCTCAGCGCCGCCGCTTGCAGCGGCGACAGTGGTGACAGCGACAGCGGCAGCAGCTCGCCGGAGTGTGCTGCTTTCGACAAATACACCGGCAGTGACGGCACCACCGTTTCGATTTACTCGTCCATTCGTGACGCCGAGGCCGACCTCCTCGAGGAGTCCTGGAAGTCGTTCGAGGACTGCACCGGCATCACCATCGAATATGAGGGCAGCGGCGAGTTCGAGGCGCAGCTGCCGGTGAAGGTCGACGGCGGCAACGCCCCCGACATCGCCTTCGTGCCCCAGCCGGGCCTGCTCAAGCGCTTCGCCGATGCCGGCAAGCTCAAGGAGGCGTCGGCCGACACCAAGGCGATGGCCGAGGCCAACTACCCGAAGGAATGGCTGGACTACGCGACCGTCGGCGGCAAGTTCTACGGCGCCCCGTTCGGCTCCAACGTCAAGTCCTTCGTCTGGTACTCGCCGAAGCTGTTCGCCGAGAAGGGCTGGAAGGTCCCGACCACCTGGGACGAGATGATGACGCTCAGCGACACCATCGCGGCCGCCGGCATCAAGCCGTGGTGTGCGGGCATCGAGTCCGGTGACGCGACCGGCTGGCCGGCCACCGACTGGATCGAAGACGTGATGCTCCGCGACGCCGGTGCCGACGTCTACGACCAGTGGGTCGACCACACCATCCCGTTCAACGACCCCAAGGTCGTCTCGGCGGTCGACCGGGTCGGCAAGATCCTGAAGGACCCGAAGTACGTCAACGGCGGCTTCGGCGACGTCAAGAGCATCGCGACCACCTCGTTCCAGGAGGGCGGCACGCCGATCCTCAAGAACAAGTGCGCGATGTACCGGATGGCATCGTTCTACGCCAACCAGTGGCCCGAGGGCACCAAGGTCGGCGAAGACGGCGACACCTTCGCCTTCTACCTGCCGGCCGTCGACCCGGCCAAGGGCAAGCCGGTCCTCGGCGGTGGCGAGTTCACCGTCGCGTTCGCCGACCGTCCCGAGGTCCAGAAGGTGCAGACCTACCTGGCTTCCGGCGAGGCCGCCAACGCCCGCGCCAAGCTCGGCAACTGGGTGTCGGCCAACAACAAGCTGGAGATCGCCAACGTCGCCAACCCGATCGACAAGCTGGCGGTCGAGATCCTCCAGGACAAGAGCGCCGTCTTCCGGTTCGACGGTTCCGACCTGATGCCCGCCGCCGTCGGCGCCGGGACGTTCTGGAAGGGCATGGTCGACTGGATCAACGGCAAGAGCACCACCGAGGTGCTCGGCCAGATCGAGGGCTCCTGGCCCAAGTAAGACCCCGAACGGTGGCCGGCCCCACGGGGCCGGCCACCGTTTCACTCAAACCCCCTTGTCACACGCTCGCATCCCTGGAGGGCGGATGGAGTTCGAAGACTTCGCGCCGAAGCTGACGATGTTGCTGTACGGCGTTATCGCGTTCGTGGTGGTGGTCGGTGGACTGCTGCTCCTGCTCGACGTCGTGCCCAACTTCTTCGCCCGGCGCCGCGAGGCCGCCCTCATCGCCGCCGCGGCGGCGCCGGCCGACGGGCCTTCCCCCGGCCCGCTGCCCCGGCGCCTGCGCAAGAAGCGCGAAGGCCTGCTGGGCCTCGCATTCATGGTCCCCGCCCTGCTGCTGCTGCTCATCGGTCTCGTCATCCCGGCGATCCGGACGGTCATCCTGTCGCTCTTCAACGGCAACGGCGAGAAGTTCGTCGGCCTGCGCAACTACGGGTGGATCTTCCAAGAGAACGACATCGTCCGGGTCCTGATCAACACCCTCGCCTGGGTCATCCTGGTGCCGCTGCTGGCCACCTCGGTCGGCCTGCTCTACGCGGTCATGATCGACCGGGCCAGGTTCGAGTCGGTGGCCAAGTCGCTGATCTTCCTGCCGATGGCCATCTCGTTCGTCGGCGCCGGCATCATCTGGAAGTTCGTCTACGCCTACCGCGGCGAGGGCGACCAGATCGGCCTGCTCAACTGGCTCTGGGTGGCCGTGGGCGGCACGCCGCAGCAGTGGCTGCTCGACCCGCCGCTCAACACGCTGCTGCTGATCGTCGTCATGGTGTGGATCCAGGCCGGCTTCTCGATGGTCATCCTGTCCGCGGCCATCAAGGCGATCCCGGCCGACATCGTGGAAGCCGCCCGCCTCGACGGCGTCACGCCCTGGCAGATGTTCTGGCGGGTCACGCTGCCGAGCATCCGGCCTTCGCTGATCGTCGTGGTGGTCACCATCACGATCGCCACGCTCAAGGTCTTCGACATCGTCCGGACGATGACCAACGGCAACTACGACACCAACGTCGTCGCGCTCGAGATGTACAACCAGGCCTTCCGTTACCAGGAGAACGGCCAGGGCTCCGCGCTCGCCGTCTTCCTGTTCATCCTGGTCATCCCGATCGTCATCTTCCAGATCCGCAACCTGCGCCGCCAGCGGGAGGTTTGAGCATGACAACCACGACTCCCGTCCTCGCGGGCGAGACGGTCGGCGAAGCGCCGCCGCGGACCGCGGTCGGCCGGGTGCGCAAGAGGCTCACCAGCCGCACCGCGACGACCGTGTCGATCGTCATCGCGCTGCTCTGGACCGTCCCGACGTTCGGCCTGCTGCTGTCGTCGTTCCGGCCCGAAGACGAGATCAAGACGACCGGCTGGTGGACCTTCTTCACCAATCCGCAGCTGACCTTCCAGAACTACAACGACGTCCTGTTCGGACGGTCGTCGTCCTCCGGCCAGCTCGCCCTCTACTTCATCAACTCGCTGGTCATCACGATCCCGTCGGTGCTGTTCCCGATCGCGTTCGCCGCCCTGGCCGCGTACGCGCTGTCGTGGATCAACTTCCGTGGCCGGGACTGGCTCTACATCGTCGTCTTCGCGCTGCAGATCGTGCCGTTGCAGATGGCGCTCGTACCCCTGCTGAGCTTCTTCTCGCGAGGCGTCTCGCTCGGCGGCGTCACGCTGATGCCGGCGTGGGACCTCGACCAGGAGCAGAAGTTCATCCAGGTCTGGTTCGCGCACACCTGTTTCGCGCTACCGTTCGCGATCTTCCTGCTGCACAACTTCATCTCCCAGCTGCCGGGTGAGCTGATGGAGGCGGCCCGGGTCGACGGCGCCGGCCACTCGAAGATCTTCCGCAGCATCGTGCTGCCGCTGATCACCCCGGCGCTCGCGTCGCTGGCGATCTTCCAGTTCCTCTGGGTCTGGAACGACCTGCTGGTCGCGCTGATCTTCTCCGGTGGTGGCCGACAAACGGCACCGCTGACCGTGCGCCTGGCCGACCTCGCCGGCACCCGAGGTGGCGAGTGGCAACGGCTGACGGCCGGCGCGTTCGTGTCGATCGTCATACCGCTGATCGTCTTCCTGTCCCTACAGCGTTACTTCGTGCGGGGACTGTTGACCGGCAGCGTCAAGGGCTGATTCCCGCCAGTGACCGTCCTTCCGCACGTGAGGTGACGGACCATGACGAGGATCGACGACGTGGCCCGGCTGGCGGGCGTCTCCACCGCCACCGTGTCCCGGGCGCTGCGCGGCCTGCCAACGGTCTCGCAGACGACCCGGGAGCGGGTGCTGGAGGCGGCCGCCCAGCTGGGCTACATCGCCTCGCCCAGCGCGTCCCGGCTGGCCGGGGGCAAGACCCGGGCGGTGGCGGTGGTCGTGCCGCGGGTCACGCCCTGGTTCTTCAGCACCGTCGTCGAGGCCGCCGAGGAGCGGCTGCACCGGGCCGGCTACGACCTGTTGCTGTTCAACCTCGGCGGCAGCGAGCACGCCCGGCAGCGCCTGCTCTACACCAGCACGCTGCACAAGCGGGTCGACGCGCTGATGCTCGTGGCCACGCCGCTGGCCGAGCGCGACTTCGCGGCGGTCACCGGGCTGGCGCTACCCGGCGTGACGGTGAGTGCCGGGACGCCGGTGCCGGGCTGGCCGAGCGTGCGGATCGACGACATCGCGACCGGCCGCACGGCGACCGACCACCTGCTCTCGCTCGGCCATCGGCGGATCGCGCACATCTCCGGTGACCCGACCGACGAGTTGGCCATCTCGACCCACCTCGATCGCCGGCACGGCTTCCAGGAGCGGCTGCGCTCCCAGGGCATCGAGCCCGACCCGGCGCTCGACGTCGAGGCGACCTTCACGATCGCCGGCGGCAGCAAGGCCACCGCGGAACTGCTGCGCCGGGGCGAGCCGCCGACCGCGATCTTCGCCGCCTCCGACGAGATGGCGATGGGCGCGATCGCCACACTGCGCTCGGCCGGCCTGCGGGTGCCCGAAGACGTCAGCGTGATCGGCGTGGACGACCACGACGTCTCCGGTGTGGTCGGGCTCACGACGGTCGCCCAACCGGCGGCCGCACAGGGCAGGATCGCGGCGGAAACACTGCTCGGCCCGCTGCGCGGCAACGTCAACGAGTACGGTGACCGGTCCGTGGTGCTGCCGACCCGACTGGTCGTCCGCGCTTCGACCGGGCCGCCCCGGGAACCCTAGAAATCTATTGCTTGGAGTACACCGTGAAGTGGTGGCGCGACGCCGTCATCTACCAGGTCTACCCGCGCTCGTTCGCCGACTCCGACGGTGACGGCATCGGGGACCTCCCCGGCATCATCAGCCGCCTGGACCATCTGGCCGACCTCGGTGTCGACGCCGTGTGGCTCTCGCCGTTCTACCCGTCGCCGCAGGCCGACGCGGGCTACGACGTGGCCGACTACCGCGACGTCGACCCGATCTTCGGCAGGCTGGACGACGCCGACAAGCTGATCACCGAGGCGCACGCCCGGCGGATCAGGGTGATCGTCGACCTGGTGCCCAACCACACCTCGTCGCGGCACGCCTGGTTCCAGGCCGCGCTGGCGGCCGCGCCCGGCACCCCCGAACGCGACCGGTACGTCTTCCGCGACGGGCGCGGCCCCTCCGGCGACGAGCCACCCAACAGCTGGCAGAGCGTCTTCGGCGGCAGCGCCTGGACCCGGGTCCCCGACGGTCAGTGGTACCTGCACCTGTTCGACGTCGAGCAGCCCGACCTCAACTGGGACAATCCGCAGGTCCGCGCCGAGTTCGAAGACATCCTGCGTTTCTGGCTCGACCGCGGCGTCGACGGCTTCCGGGTCGACGTGGCGCACGGGCTGGTCAAGCAGGCCGACCTGGCCGACTGGCACCTGCCGATGATCCCGATGACCGGCGAGGGCACCGAGGGCGGCGCCCGGCCGCCGATGTGGGACCAGGACGGCGTACACGAGATCTACCGGCGCTGGCGCAAGATCCTGGACAGCTACGCCGGCGACCGGATCCTGGTCGCCGAGGCCTGGGTGCAGCCGGCCGAGCGGCTGGCCGCGTACGTTCGGCCCGACGAGATGCACCAGGCGTTCAACTTCGAATACCTGGAGGCTTCCTGGACGGCGGCCGCGCAGCGGTCGGTGATCTCGCGCTCCCTGGCGGCGAGCGCGGCGGTCGGCGCGCCCACGACGTGGGTGCTCTCCAACCACGACGTGCTGCGGCACGCGTCGCGGCTCGGGCTGCCGGTCGGCGCGCCCCGGCCGAACGGCATCGGCGCCGGCGACCCGCAGCCGGACGCCGCACTCGGTCTGCGCCGGGCCCGCGCGGCGACGCTGTTGATGCTGGGGTTGCCCGGGTCGGCCTACCTCTACCAGGGCGAGGAGCTCGGCCTGCCGGAGCACACCACGCTGCCGGACGAGAGCCGGCAGGACCCGACGTTCTTCCGCACCGGCGGCACGTCGGTGGGCAGGGACGGTTGCCGGGTGCCGATCCCGTGGGAGGCCGACGAGCCGTCGTACGGTTTCGGACCGACCGACAAGAGCTGGCTCCCGCAGCCGCCGGTGTTCGGCGAGCTGGCGCTGGACCGCCAGGTGGGTGTGCCGGGGTCGACCTACGAGATGTACGTGGCGGCGCTGCGGCTTCGCCGGCGGCACGGACTGGGCGGCGGCGAGCTGTCCTGGGTTCCAGGTCCGGAAGAGGTGGTCGCGTTCCGCAACGGCGACCTCCTGATCCTGACCAACTTCGGCGACAGCCCGGCCACCCTGCCGGCCGGCGCCGAGGTCCTCCTGTCCAGCGAGCCGGTGCCCGGCCGCGAGGTCCCCACGGACGTCACCGTCTGGGCGCGGCTGACCTAGTATCCGCGATCGAAGCCGGTCGGGGCGGGGATCGCAGGATCCCCGCCCCGACCGCAGCGGGGACCGGTGCTCGGAAATGGGCGACCTGCTCCCGCGCCCCAGAGGTAGGGCTGCGGGCACGCACCTGTTTTGGCATGTAGGCACATGCCAAAACAGGTATGCGAAATCAGCACCATCACCACCGGGCACAGCAGGCCGATCACGTCCTCGGCCGGCGGCCGGGCGCGGAACCGGCAAGCGGCGCGGCTCACCGACGCGTGTGGTCCTGGGCGCCGTCGGTGGTCGGGGTGTGTGCCGTGACTTCGGCGCGCTCGGCCAACAGAGCGTGCAAGCCCCTGATGTCGCGGGGCGAACTGCGCGAGGCGAGCCAGTACATGATGCCGGTCGGTATGAAGAAGAGCTGGAACGCGGCCAGGCCGATCGAATAGTTCAGCGGCGAGGCATAGGTCGACGCCAGCACCGCGAAGGCGACCGGGATCAGGCCGTTGCCGATCGCGCGGCCGACGCCGTTGGTCAGGTTGCCGAGGCTGTAGACCGTACCGCGGTATTCGGGTGGGTTGATGTCGGCGATCAGGGCGAACCAGTTGGGCGAGTTGGCCGAGGTCAGCGCCAGGGCGACGATCGCGATCAGGAACGTGACGCAGACCGACGGCTCGGTGACGACGCTCTTCAGGGCCGCGACCACGATCTGGCCGGAACCGCCGCCGGACGGCACTTCGATCTTGAAGGGCAGGAAGAACAGGACCAGATACAGGGGTACGGCGGCCAGGATGCCGACGGCCGACACCAGCGCGCGGCCGCGCAAGGTGCGGCGCTGGAGTTTGTCGCCGACCAGGCCGCCGACGATCGAGAGGGCCCCGCCGAGTTGGAACATCGTGGCGAAGATGCTGCCGACGACGATCGCCGTGCCCTCGGGATAGCCCTGCGCGATCGCGCGTTCCCGGAACAGAACCGGGAGCCAGACCAGTGAACCGAACGCGATCTGGGCGGGCAGGCCCTGCAGGATCAACCACACGTTGGTACGCCGCCGCACGATCGAGGGCAGGCTCCGGCGGCTGATCCGGTAGTCGTATTCGTGGCCCTCGGCGATCGCCCTGGCCAGCTCCGGGTCGCTCTGGCCGCGGCGGATGTCGTAGGTGAAGAAGTAGGCGACCGTGGCGACCAGGCCGACGACGCTCAGCACGAAGAACGGGCGGCGCCAGTCGGCGGCGCCGAGCACGCCCCCGATCAGGGTGCCGAAGAACGTTCCGGCGCCCTGGGACAGGCCCCACAGACTCATCACCAGGCCGCGGCGCTTCGGCTTGATGAGGTCGCTGACCACCGAGAAGCCGACCGAACTGACCGCGCCGAGGCCGATCGCCGCGGCCACCTGGGAGACGAAGAACAGCAGGTAGGTGCCGGCGAGGCCGCTGCCGGTCATGCCGGCCGCCCAGAGCACCGTGCCGATCATCAGCAGTGGCTTGCGGTTGCCCCGGTCGCCGTAATAGGCCCAGGCGACCGAGGCGACGGCGCTGACCAGGAACGACACCGCGGTGACGGTGCCGACCAGGCCCTGCGGCACGTCGAACGAGTCGGCGATCGAGCCGTAGAGGGGCGGCACCAGGCCCACCGCGACGTTGTCGAGCGACGCCAGCACGATGAACACCACGACGCTGTAGATCCGGTGCGCGCGGCCCCCGGTCGTGGTCATTCCGGGAGGCTACATCGGGCGACCGCCCCTGGAGATCTAGGTGCGCTGCGACGGGATGGGTGTGGCGAAAGTGAGTGGCGACCCGGATATGCCGCCGAGTTGCCGGACGCCCGCCCGAAGGGCGTCGATCACCGGGCGCAGCGCGGTGTGGTTGGCGTCGCGGACGGTCACGCAGGTCTCCATCCGCAGCGTCGCACCGCCATCGTGGATCGGCACCCACTTGAACCGGTGGGCCTCGCGGCCGCCGAAGACCATGCCGGCCTTGTAGGGCAGCGCGACGTCGGACGGGACGACCAGGATGCGGCCGCGGTCTCGCCCGGGGCGGCGGCGTTCGCTCTGCAGGCGGATCACGCTCGTCGCCGTCTCGTAGGTCTCCATCGCCACCCGGCGGGCCGGGTCGGGGTCGGGGATGCCGGCGGCGGCGATCGCGTCTTCGAGTACCCGCCGGGCGCGCACGTCGCGCGGCTGCAGGAACGCCTCGTAGTCGCTGACGAGGTCGGCCAGGGAAAGCCGGTCTCCCGGAAAGTCCCGGTCGATCATCGCCTCGAGCCGGGCGTCGTAGAGGTGGGTCGAGCGCAGCCCGGGCCGGCGCACCGGCGGGCCGATGATCAAGTGGAACTCGTTGCGCAACAGCCGGTCAACGGGGTCGCCGAAGAACTGGTGTTCGGCCCGGAGCGGCTGGGAGAGGTATTCGACCCGGAGCTTGTCGCCCTCGGCGGTGCGCAGCCGATCTTCGGCCAGCGCGACGAATTGGGTGTGGTGCGGGCCGCAGGCCAGCGTCCAGACGGTGGGCTCGGCGGCGGCGGAACCGATCCGCTCGTGCAGCGCGACGACCTGGCGGGCGATCTGCAGGACCCGCTCGCCGGCCGGGGTCAGCAGGTAGCGACGGTCGACGTTGCGCCGCACCAGCGGCTCGCCGACGTAATTCTCGATCTTGCCGATCCGGTGCTGCACGGATTGGCGGCTGTAACCGCCGTGCAATCCGGCCATCCGGCGGGCGGCGTCTTCATAGGAGCGCTCTTCGGCGAGCGCGATGAACGCCCGGAAGTCCCACTCGTCGAGTGGTTTCGGGCGCTGTTTCGACACGCATTCAACGTAACGTGGTTGGCTAACCACCAGAAGTGTCGCATTGACGATACCGACTGGCCACCGCGCGTCGGCGTGTCGCCGAGCCGCCGGTGACGCTGAGAAATCGCTCTCCCCCGAATTGTGATCCACGTCACTGTCAGGGAAACGACTGGCACTGATTTATCGGCATTTACTGCCCGCGACCCCACGTTACGTTCTGTCGCGCGTCACCCAGAGCGAGTCTGCCGCAAACGCGGATTGCGGTTGCCCGGACACCTGCCACCCGACCCCACCGTTCGACCGTCCGAAGAGGAGTAGAAAGGCAAGGCGGCTGCTCCGCTGGCTTCGGGGCAGCCGCCACATGTCCGACCGCTGAGGAGCAGACATGTCCTATCGGCAGATGGTGCGTGAGCGCGTTCGAAAATATCCACCTCTTCTCCGCCGCTGGCGCCGTGCTCTCGGCGCTCCCTCCGGAGCCTCACACAACACCGACCGGCCCGACGCACATCGGGTACGTCGAAGCTGCGCGTCCAGGCGCCCGGCGGCACCCGCGGGCCACCTCGACAGCGCGGCGTCGGAGGTGCACGCGGCCCGGGTCGCGATGCGCAACGCGTTGCTGGCGCTGGACGAGGCGATCAGCCACGGCGAGCCCCTCGACCCGGCCTTCCGCCGCCTCATCCACACCGAGATCACCGGCACCCGCGAAGAGGCCGCCCTGCTCACCGCCCGACTGACCACGATCGCCTAAACCGGCCGCACCGGCGCGAGGCCGAGTTCTTCGGCGCGGGTCCAGACCGCCTCCATGGCCTGGTCGGGGTCGCGGTGGAAGAGGCTGGCCCGGAGGCGCACGAAGACGCAGTTGCCGACCCGTTCCAGCACCGCCTGGCGGCGCAGTTCGGCGGCGAACGCGGCCGCGCCCCGGTAGCGGTCGTCGCAGGCGATCGCCAGTCGGCGGCCGTCGGGGGCGTTGACCACGAAGTCGATCCGGTAGTCGCCGAGCTGGAAGCGCGGCACCGGACGCAGCCCGGCCGCCGTCAACCGGCGCCAGACCTCACGGGTGAAGCCGCTCTCCAGGGCCGGGTCGTCCGTGGCTTCGGAAACCGTGCCGGCCGGACGGGTCGCGTACGACAGCAGCAGCGCGCGGGCGTCGTCCGGGTTGAGCTCGCCGGCGTTCACCGAGTGGAAGACGAACAGCTGGTCGCGGGCCCGGGACGCGGCGACGTTGACCCGCCGGTGGTAGTCGCGCTTGGTGAACGCGCCGATCGTGCCGTCGGCGGTCGCCACCACCGTGGACAGGAGCACCACGTCGCGTTCGTCCCCTTGGAACGTGTAGGCGTCGCCCACCCGCAGCGCCCGCCGCTCGAGTTCCTCGGTGCCGAGTTCGGCGCGCAGGCGGTGTTGCAGGTAGTCGGCCTGGCCGCTCGTGGACAGCAGGCTGACCACGCCGATCGTCCTGCCCCGGTAGGCCGGGTCCGCCGCGATCGCCGTCACCTGGGACACCAGGGCCTCGGCCTCGGCGACGTTGACCTCGCCGTACTCGGGGACGGTGACCCGGCGGCCGTCGGGGACGTGCACCGCCGTGACCGCGACACCGAGCCCGGCCGGCCGGTCGGCGCGCAGCGGCTGGATCTTGCCGTCGTAATAGGTCTCGCTGGAGAAACCGATGATCGCCGGGACGCTGCGGAAGTGCTCGGTCAGCAGGATGCGTTGGGGCGAGCGGCGTACGGCGTGGTCGTAAAGGCTGCTCTCGGTGTCGAAGTGCACCGCCGACGGCACGCCGGCCGGCGCCAGGTGGGTCGCGATCAGCGCGTTGACCCGGTCGGCGGGCAGGCCGACCAGTTGCGGGCCGATCTGCTGGTCGTCGCCGACCACGACGGCGCGGTGGGCCAGCCCGAGCACCGGCAGCGCGAAGATGTCGGCCTGGGACGCCTCGTCGACCACCACCACGTCGAAGATCGGGCCCGCGCCGGGGAACTGCTCAAGAGCACGGTCAACCGACATGATCCACACGGGTACGGCCGTGACCGCCTCGGCCATCGCCCGTTGCGCCGCGGCCTGCCAGTGGGCCGCCGTCTTGCCAGTGCCCTTGCCGATCTTGCGCAGCGCGGCCGTCCAGTCGGCCAGGGCGGCCTTGCGGCGGTCGTCGAGGGTACGCGCGACCTCCAGCCACGCCGACCCGACGACCAGCTCGCCGGTCAGCCGCCGCTCCTGGTCGCGGGCCCGCTCCAGCCGCCGGCCCAGCTCGTCGTCGCCAACCCCGTGGGTGCCGGCCACCTCGTCGAACCAGGTCTGCGCCTGCCGCCAGGCCCAGGCCCGCAGCGCCGCGTCGCCGCCGGTCGGAGCGACGCCCCGGTCGTAGGCCGCGGCCCACTGCGGCGCGACCGCGGCCAGCCGGGCGTGCAGCGCGGCGAACCGGGTCGCGTCCGGCCTGATGCTCCACAGCCGACGGACCTCGGCCAGCGCAGCGTTCCAACCCACCGCGTCGTCGGTCGACCAGGCGGCAGCCAGTTGGCGCAGCACCGGCGGCGCGCCCGGCGTGGCGGTGACCCGGGCCAGCCACTGGCCCATCGCGCGCTGCGCCGCCTCGATCCGGTCGACGGTGAACACCGCGAGGGCGGCCTCGGTCAGCTCGGCGAGGTCGGCCAGCCCGCCCGCGTCGACCGCGCGGGGGCAGGCCGGCACCAGCACGGCGAGGTGTTCGCGCAGGGCGGGCCAGCGCCGGCTCTCCCAATCGAGCGCGTCGAGCGCCTCGGCGAGCAGCCGCCCGGCCCAGATCTCGGGCTCAACCGAGACGCCGCCGGCACCGGCCGATGGAGCCGCAGCGTCCGCCGGCATCCAGGCTCGTGGAGTCGCGGCGTCCGCCGGGAGTGGGGCGCCGAGCCGGTCGGCCCACTCCGCCCACCGCGCGGCGAGCTGCGCCCGCAGCTGCAGGCGCTCGACGAACGCCGCCAGCAGGTCGACGTCGGCCGCCGCCCGCGGCTGTTCGCCGTCGATCCGGCAGTCGCCGACCACCTTGGCCAGCTCGCCGTGGGTGAGCCTTCGGACCGGCTTGCCGGCGGCGAACCGCTCGCGGATCTGGCCGAGGTGGGTGAGCAGCCGGCGGGGCTGGGCCAGATGCTCCTCGGCGATCTCCACCCGGTGGCCGGACAGCGCCGCCGTGCGCCGGCCCAGCTCGCCTAGCATCCGCTGGCTGGCGGCGACCTGCTCGTCCCACACCGACTGCCAGCTCGGCTCGCGGATCAGCCGGCCGAGCCGGTCGGTCCAGCTGCCGGCCCGGCGGGCCAGCGTCTCGGCGGCGGTGCGCAGCGCACCGGCGAGTTCGTCGACCGCCTCGGGGCCGAGCCGGCGCGCGCCGTCGGCGTCGACACCGCGGTCGCGGGCCTGCTCGGCCACCTTGACCGCGTCGGCGAGCGCCGCCCGCTGTGCGGCTACCGCCTCGCCGGTCGGCAGCGCGTCGTCGGCCGGCAGGTCGGCCAGCGCGCTGGCCCGGTCGGCCGCCGGTATCCCCCGCGCCAGGTCGCCGAGCAGGCCGAACTCGCCCGCGGTCAGCGGCGCCGGGGTGCCGGGCGGGACCGGGTCGGGCACGATGCCGTCGGCCTGGGTGCGGCGCAGCCAGTCGCCGACCTCGGCCGGCGAGGAGGGCACCCCCGCGACCGGATACGTCGTCGCCTCGCGCTCGGCGACCGCGAGCAACTCGTCGCGGGCCCGGGCGAACCGGTCGTGTGCGGCGTCGATGTCGGCGGTGATCCGGCCGACCTCGTCGGCCGCCGCCGTGCGGTCGAGGGTGGCGGCGCGGTCGGACAGCTCGCGGGCCGCGATCTGGAGTTGCACGAGCTGGTCGGCCGAGCGGCCGAGCACGGCCAGGCACAGCGGCTGGATCTCGGCGGGCAGGCCGTCGCGGAGCACCCGCAGCGGGTCTTCCTTCTGGGCCAGCACCAGCACCCGCTTGCCGTGCGCGACCAGGTGGCAGATCAGGTTGCGGATCGTGTGCGTCTTGCCGGTGCCGGGCGGGCCCTGCACGGCGACCGTGCGGTGGGCAGCCAGCCGGGCGGCGATCGACTCCTGCGCGTCGTTGGTCGCCATCGGCATCAGCAGCCGCTCGCCGGTGCGGGTCCAGGCGTCGGGGTCGTCGTCGGGCATCCGCAGCGCGCTGGGCTCGTGCGCGAGGATGCCGGCCAGGGCGCCGACCCCGCCGTCGCCGGGCGCGGCCAGCCGGTCGCGTTCGGCCTCCAGGAACCGGCGGACCATCCGCTGGCGCGGCCGCAGGAACAGCACGCCGGTGTCGTGCACGTGCGGCTCGTCGACCGGCTCGGCACCGAACCGGAGCCGCGGCTCGTAGCCGAGCCGGCGCAGCGCGCGGCCGGCGAACTCCTGCCGCTCGGCGGCGTCCCACGGGTCGACGTCGACCAGGCCGCCCGGGCCGGCCAGGTCGAGCAGGTCGCCGACCCGGCGGTTGTCGAGCCCGCCGAGCGCGTCGACCTGCAGCCGGGCGGGGCCCTGCGGGTGGACGGTGACGGTGCTGGTCTCCGGGTCGTAGTCGATCGCGACCGGGGTGGCCAGCAGCGGGTAGCGGACCGGTTCGCCGCCGACCGGCGCGTCGAGGATCGCGTGGCCCCAGACGAGTTCGACCCGCGCGGAGTCGACGTCGACCCGGTAGCGCAGGTCGTAGAGGCGGTCGTGCAGGGCCCTCACGGCGGCCGTCCGGCGGTGGGCGGTCGCCCACGGGCGCCACTCCTCCTCCATCCACCGGCTGAACGCGGCCGCGCGTATCTCATCCTGATTTTGCAGGGTTGGTGGGTTTTCCGCGGTCAGGTCCCAGACCAGGTGGCGCAGCAGCGGCGTCGGGATGGACGGAGGCGGCGGCGCGCCCGGCCGGCCGACCCGCAGCCAGCCGGCACCGGGTTGCCGCGGGCCGAGGTCGACGGCCGGGTCGGTGGGCAGGTCGTCGTGCCAGTAGGCGTCGGCCGGCGGGATCGTGCGGACCGGCTTGTCGAGCAGCGCGCGGACGGCGAGCAGGTATTCCGCGAGCGCTCCGGCACGCTCGCGGATCTCATGTGGCGCGTCGGCGCCGCCCGGCTGCTCCATCGCTGTCCGACGGTAACGCGGCCGGGCCAGTCAGACGAGTTTCACGCCGGTCGGTCGTGGACGAGTTCGCGGACGGAGGCGTATTGGTCGCGGATCGCCGGCACCGGGCGGGCGTCGTAGTGCTCGACCCGGCCGGTCGCCCATGCGGGCGGCGCGGGCTGGTCGGAGACCACCCAGGCGGCCTGGCGGGCCGCGCCGTCGGCGACGTATTCGCCGGGCTCGGGCACCACGACGCCGCAGCCGAAGATCTCCGGCGCGATCCGCCGGACCGCCTCGCTGCGCGCACCGCCGCCGATCAGGATCACCCGGTTGACCGCGGCGCCCTCGGCGATCAGCGCGTCCAGGCCGTCGGCCAGCGCGCAGAGCATGCCCTCGACCGCGGCCCGGGCGAAGTGGGCCGGCGTCGAGTTGCGCAGCGTCAGGCCGTGCACCGCACCGGTCGACAGTGGCCGGTTGGGGGTCCGCTCCCCCTCCAGGTAGGGGACCATCACCAGGCCGTCGGAGCCGGACGGCGCCTCGGCCGCGAGCTCGGCGAGCCGGCTGTGCGAGACGCCGAGCAGCGCCGCCGCCGCGTCGAGCACCCGGGCGGCGTTGAGCGTGCAGACCAGCGGCAGGAACCGGCCGGTGGCGTCGGCGAAGCCCGCGACGATGCCGCTGGGGTCGGCGGCCGGCAGGTCGGCCACGCTGAACACGGTGCCGGACGTGCCGATCGAGACGACCACGTCGCCGGGCTGGGCGCCGACGCCCAGCGCGGCCGCCGCGTTGTCGCCGGTGCCCGGGCCGAGCGCGGCGCCCCCGGGCAACCGGCCGGCGAGGCCGGTGGGTGCCAGCACGGTGGGCAGGTGCGGCTCGCGACCGAACGCGAGCGACAGCAGGTCGGGCCGGTAGACGCCGGTGGCCGGTGACCAGTAACCGGTGCCGCTCGCGTCACCGCGGTCGGTGCGCAGGTCGGCCAGGTCGCCGGTGCCGCCGAGCCGCCAGGTCAGCCAGTCGTGCGGCAGGCAGACCGCGGCGGTGCGGGCGGCGTTGTCGGGCTCGTGCTCGGCCAGCCAACGCAGCTTGGTGACGGTGAAGCTGGCCACCGGCACCGAGCCGACGGCGTCGGCCCAGGCCTTCGGGCCGCCCAGCTCGGCGGTCAGGTCGGAGGCGGCCTGGGCCGAGCGGGTGTCGTTCCAGAGCAGAGCCGGGCGGACGACCTCGCCCGACTCATCGAGACAGACCATGCCGTGCTGCTGGCCGCCGACGGCGACCGCGGCCACGTCGTCGAGGCCGCCGGCCTGGTGCGTGGCCTCGCTCAGGGCGCGCCACCAGGCGTCCGGATGCACCTCGGTGCCCTCCGGATGCGTGGCGCGCCCCTCGCGGACCAGCGCGCCGGTCTCGGCGTCGCGGACCACCACCTTGCACGACTGCGTGGACGAGTCGACGCCGGCGACCAACGGCATGGTCATCTACTCCTTAGCCCCGGGCGCCGAGCAGGTGCTCGAGCGCCAACTGGTTGAGGCGGACGAAGCCGAAGCCGCGCTCGGCGACCGTGTCGGCGTCGAACTCCTCGTAGGCGGACCGGTCGTTGAGCAGGTCGGTGTAGCTCTCGCCGGTGGACAGGGTCGGCTCGCTCAGCTCGCCGACCTTGCTCACGGCGAACGCCTCCTGCACCTCGGGGTCGGCCCGGAACGCCTGCGCCCGCTCCTTGAGCAGCAGGTACATCCGCATGTTGGCGGCCGCCGAGGCCCACACGCCGTCGACGTCCTCGGTGCGCGACGGCTTGTAGTCGAAGTGCCGCGGGCCGTCGTAGGCCGGGCCGCCGCCGGGCGCGCCGTGCTCGATCAGGTCGACGAGGGCGAACGCGTTGGCCAGGTCACCGTGGCCGAAGACCAGGTCCTGGTCGTACTTGATGCCGCGCTGGCCGTTGAGGTCGAGGTGGAAGAGCTTGCCGTGCCACAGCGCCTGTGCGATGCCGTGCGCGTAGTTGAGCCCGGCCATCTGCTCGTGCCCGACCTCGGGGTTGAGGCCGACCAGGTCGCCGTGCTCCAGGCTCCCGATGAACGCCAGCGCGTGGCCGACCGTCGGCAGCAGGATGTCGCCGCGCGGCTCGTTGGGCTTGGGCTCCAGCGCGAAGCGCAGGCCGAAGCCGCGGTCGATCGAGTATTGCGCCAGGAAGTCGACGCTCTCCCGGTAGCGGTCGAGGGCCGCCTGCACGTCTTTGGCCGAGTCGTATTCGGAGCCCTCGCGGCCGCCCCACATCACGTAGGTCTGCGCGCCCAGCTCGGCGGCCAGCTCCATGTTGCGCATCACCTTGCGCAGCGCGAACCGGCGGATCGAGCGGTCGTTGCTGGTGAAGCCGCCGTCCTTGAACACCGGGTGGGTGAACAGGTTGGTGGTCACCATCGGCACCACGATGCCGGTCTCGTCGAGCGCCTTGCGGAACCGGGAGATGTGCTCGTTGCGGCTCGCGTCGTCGGCGCCGAACGGGATGACGTCGTCGTCGTGGAACGTCACGCCGTAGGCGCCCAGGTCGGAGAGCCGGTGCACCGACTCCACCGGGTCGAGCGGCGCCCGGGTGGCGTCGCCGAACGGGTCGCGGGCCGGCCAGCCCACGGTCCACAGGCCGAACGAGAACTTGTCGGCACGGGTGGGATCGGCTGCCATCGGGGCCTCCTCCGAAGAAGTCTGGTTTCGAACTCGTTAATTTGTTTAGCGGTTGAATTATTTGACTCCGCCATGGCAGTGTCAAGGCGTGGAGAGCGGATATCCGGTGCGGCAGGCCAGTGTGCGTGCCCACAACCTGGCCCTGGTGCTGCGCCAGGTGGCCGCCGCGCCGCGCCCGCCGTCCCGCGCCGACCTGGCCGCCAGCACCGGCTTGACCCGGGCCACCGTCTCCGCGCTCGTCGACGACCTCGCCGCCGGCGGCCTGATCAGCGAGGTCGGTCCGGCGCCGCGGACCGGCGCCGGGCGGCCGGCGGTCGGGCTCGTCCTCAACGGGTACGGCCCGGCCGGGCTCGGCCTGGAGATCAACGTCGACTACCTGGCCGGCTGTGTCGTCGACCTGTCCGGCACGGTCCGGCACCGCCTGGTGCTGCACGGCGACCAGCGGCTGCTCGGCCCGGCGGCCGTCCTCGACGCCGTCGCCGGCCTCGGCGCGCGGCTACGAGCGGAGGCGGCCGCGGCCGGGCGGGTGGTCGCCGGCGCCGCCCTGGCCGTCCCGGGCCTGGTCTCCGGCGCCGGTCTGGTGCACCGGGCACCCAACCTGGCCTGGCACGACGTCGACGCGGCGGTCGCACTTGCCGGCGGCCCGCTCGGCGACCTGCCGCTGACCATCGACAACGAGGCCAACCTGGCCGCCCTCGCCGAGTTGGACGCCGACGGCGACGGGCTGGACAGCTTCGTTTACGTCTCCGGCGAGATCGGCATCGGCGCCGGCATCGTGCTGCACCGCGCCTTGTTCCGCGGCGCCCGGGGCTGGAGCGGCGAACTCGGCCACGTCTGCGTCCGCCCCGACGGCCCGCCCTGCCGGTGTGGCGCGCTCGGCTGCCTGGAGCAGTACGCGGGCCAGGAGGCGCTGCTGCGCGACCTGCCGGCGGGCGAGACCGGCCTGGCGCGGCTGCGCGACGACGCCGCGCTGGCCGCGGGCCGGCTGCCGGCCGCGGGCACCTCGCTGGGTGTCGCACTGGCCGGCGTGGTCAACATGATCGACGTCGACACCGTGGTGCTCGGCGGCATCTTCGGGCCGCTGGCGCCGTGGCTGGCGCCGGCGGTCGAGGCGGAACTGGCCCGGCGGGTGCTGACCTCGGCGTGGTCGCCGATGACGGTGCGGGCGTCGGCGCTGGGGCCGGCGGCGGCCTCGGTCGGTGCGGCCGGCGCGGTGATCCGCGACATCCTGGCCGAGCCGGCGGAGTGGGTCAGGCCGTGAGCGCGTCGGAGTCGGGCTTGCCCATGGCGTCGCCGAACTCGCTGAGCCCGCGCAGCAGGCCCTGCCGGGCGGCCGGGCTCATCTGCTCCAGCACCTCGCGCAGCCGTCGCTGACGCTCGTTGCTCAGTTCCTCCAGCAGCCGCAGGCCGGTCTGGGTGAGGTGCAGCGAGATCTCGCGCCGGTCGGTGCGGCCGGGGAAGCGCTCGATCATCCCGGCCGCGACGAGCCGGTCGCAGAGGCGGCTGGCCGACGAGAGGATCATGCCCAGGCTGCTGGCCAGACCACGGAGGTTGAGGCCGTCGAACTCCTCGACCACCAGCATCGCCCGCAACTGTGACCCCGAGACACGATCGGCGGCACCTTCGCGTGCCGCGTCCCACACGGACAGCAACGCCTCGGCCGCGCTGTCGAGTGCAGCGGCCTGGGCGGCGACGTCGTTGGACGCATGGTGATCGGCCATGGTGGGAAAACCCTACCTCGGCGGCGTTGGTCGCCACCTCGGCGAGGGGACCACTGATGAACGAACGGTTAGTCGATGTCGAACGCGCGCTGGCGCATGCGGAGGCCGACGCGCTCGTGCAGCGGCTCAGCGAGGAGGTCGAGAAGCACTACGGGGTCACTGACGTGGAGTTGTTCCTGGTCGACTACCGGCTCTCCGCGTTGCTGCCGCTGGGTGGCGGCGAGGCGCTGACGCATCCCGGGCACCCGGCCTGGCGGAGCTTCGACCACCAGTCCGAGGTTTTCGACGACGACGTCCTGTTCCTCCCGGTCACCATGCGCGGTGACCGGATCGGCGTGCTCCGGCTGGCCTCGGTGCCGGGCGACGACGAGGCGGCGCACGGCGAGCTGGCCCGGCTGGCGGCTTCGCTCGCGCACGAGGTGGCCGCGGTGCGTGGCAGCACCGACGCCTATCTGGTCGCGGCGCGGGCCCGGCGGTTGACGCTGGCCGCCGAGATGCAGTGGGAGCTGCTGCCCGGGCGGAGCCGGAGCCGACCGTCGTTCTCGCTGGCCGGTCAGCTCGAACCGGCGTACGCCGTGCGCGGTGACAGCTTCGACTGGGCCGACGACGGGCACCGGCTCTGGATGTCGGCCGTGAACGGCTCCGGCGAGGGCGTCGCCGCGGCGATGTTGACCAGCCTGGCCACGCACGCCCTGCGCAACGCCCGCCGTGGCGGGCTCGAACTGGCCGACCAGGCGGCGCTGGCCGACCAGGCGATCTTCGCGCATTACCGGGGCGAGCAGCACCTGGCCGCCCTACTGCTCTCGGTGGACCTGGACAGTGGCGTGGTCACCGCCGTCGACGCCGGCTCACCGCGGTTGCTGTTGCTGCGCGGCGAGGAGGCGTCCGATGTGGAGCTCGAGGCGCAGCTGCCGCTGGGCATGTTCGACGGCACCATCTACCGGCCGCAGACCTTCGATCTGGAGGTGGGTGACCGGCTGTTCGTGATCAGCGACGGCGTCTACGACGCGGCCAACCAGACCGGCGGGCGGTACGGCGACACCGCGTTGACCCGCTTCGTGCGGCACAGCCGGCGGCAGTCGCCGCTGGACGCGGTGCGCGCGCTGCTCGGTGAGCTGCGCGCGCACGTCTCGGCCGACCTGGTCGACGACGCGGTCGTGGTGTGCCTGGACTGGAACGGACCCAAGAGTCAGTAGGCGCCGCGGCTGGCGACCACCGCGCCGACCGTCTTCCACAGAATCGCCAGGTCGGCGGTCAGGCTCCAGTTCTCCACGTAGTAGAGGTCGAGCCGGATGCCGTCTTCCCAGCTCAGGTCGGAGCGGCCGCTGACCTGCCAGAGCCCGGTGATGCCGGGCTTGACCAGCAGCCGGCGGGCCACGTCGCCGTCGTAGCGGGCCACCTCGCGGGGCAGCGGTGGGCGCGGGCCGACCAGGCTCATCTGGCCGAGCAGCACGTTGACCAGTTGCGGCAACTCGTCGAGCGAGTAGCGGCGCAGGAACCGGCCGACCCGGGTGACCCGCGGGTCGTCGCGCATCTTGAACATCAGCCCGTCGGTCTCGTTGCGCGCCTTGAGCTGCGCCAGCACCTCTTCGGCGTTGACCACCATGGTGCGGAACTTGAAGACGCCGAACTCCTTGCCGGACATGCCCACCCGGGTCTGCCGGAAGAACACCGGGCCACCGCCGTCGAGCTTGATGGCGATGGCGATCGCGATCAGCAGCGGGGATGCCAGGGTGAGCGCGCACAGTGCCGCGGCCCGGTCGAAGAATCCCTTGACCAGCTTGCGTCCGCCGCGGAACTCGGGTGCCTCGACGTGGATCAGCGGCAGCCCGGCGACCGGTCGGGTGTGGATGCGGGGGCCGGCCACATCGGTCAGCGCCGGCGCCAGCACCATGTCGACGCCGGTGCCCTCGAGCTGCCAGCCGAGCCGGCGCAGCCGGATCGCGGTCAACTCGCCGGACGTGGTGACCGCGACCGTGTCGACGCCGGTCGACTCGACCGCTTCCAGGACGGTGCGGAACGAGCCCACCACCGGCACGTCGCCGAGGCGCTGCGGCACCGGCGCGATCAGCGCGTCGGGGATGCACGCGCCGACCACGTGGTAGCCGGCGTAGGGCTCGCGGCGCAGCGTGGCGACGAGTTCGTTGATGTGCACGGCGTCGCCGACGACCAGCACCTGGCGCGACCAGGAGCCGTCGCGCTTGCGGGCGTGGTGCAACCACTTGCGGGCGGCGTAGCGGCCGCCCACGAGGCCGACCAGGCCGAGCGCGAAGCTCAACACCAGGAACCAGCGGGCGACGCCGAGGTCGACGACGTAGCCGACGATCGCGATCGCGCCGGCCAGCCGGACCGTCGCGGCCGACACCCGCCGGTATTCGTCGACGCCGTAGCCCATCAGGCCGATGTCGTAGCTGCGCATCAGCTTGAGCGACAGGAGCCAGACCAGACCGAGACCGACCATGATCAGGGCGTACGGCGTCGAGTCGCGCGGCGCCCCACCGCCGAACCGCTCGGAGAGCCCGCCGAACCGCACGGCGTATCCGCCGAGCACCGCGAGCGTGACCATCGCGACGTCGACCAGGAAGACAGCGCGCACATAGGTGCGTTGGCGGGCGCGTACCAACGCGGCGTTGACAGAGTCGCGCCCGGTTTCCGGGCGCGCGGCAGCAGGGTTTACCAGCGTCGCCGACGTCACAAAGCCCTCCCCAGCTCGTGGGTGTCGACGCACCGGAGTGCGGTGCCTGGACATCTTCGCCCATCCGCCGTCACCCGGTGGAGCTGGGACAGAAAACCGTCACTTGCTTGACGGCAAGCCGTTAGCTAGGCAAACGACAGGGGTGGCTTCACTTGCCGACGTTGGGGCGCAGCGAGATCGCCTGCAAGAAGATGTCGGAGATCTTCGCCGGGTCCTTGGCCACGAAGACACCACCACCGGTGACCTTGGTGATCTGGTCGAGTGGGCCGCGGTTCACCTCGTCGCCGAGTCCGATGATGATCAGCTGGACCGGCCTCTTGTCGTCCTTGATCTTCTTCAGCTCGTTGAGCAGGGCCGGGTGGCTGATGCCGCCGTCGGGGTCGTCGTTGCCGATGCCGTCGGTCAGCAGCACGATCGAGTTGACCCGGCCGCCCTGCCAGTCGGTCTGCACGTTCTTGTAGGCGGCGAGGATCGTGTCGTAGAGACCGGTGTCGCCGCCCTTCTTGGGCTTGACGGCGCCGAGTTGGGCGGCCAGCTTCGTCCGGCCGCTGGAGACCGGTTGGATCGGCACCAGTTCCTTGTAGTCCTTGCCGCCGCCGAGGTTGCTGGAGAACACCCAGAGCCCGACCGCCCAGTCGTCGCTGAACAGACCGAGGCCCTTGGCCGCGGCCTGCTGGGTGAGCTGCATCCGGGTGGCGTTGCCGGCGCTGGGCACCTTGCCGCCCATCGTGCCGGAGATGTCGATGACCGCGAGCAGCCGGCCAGGCAGCGTGACCGCCGTCCAGGTGGCCAGCGTGCGGTCGATGACGGCCGGGTCGGAGCTGCCGGCCGCGGTGCCGCCGGAGTTGCCGGACGAGGTCACCTGTGGGGTGCCGGCCGGGCTGGGCGCGCCGGCCGGCGCCTCGAAGCCGTCGCCCCAGGTGCCGTCGGCGGCGCGCAGGTGCTCGGCACCGAGTTGGTTCTTGAAGTCCTTGGTGGTCAGCACCCGGAACAGGCCCTCCGCCGCCTTCGCCTTCACCGGGTCGGTGCCCGGCATGACCGCGTAGGGGTAGTCGAGCGAGGTCGGAGCCGGTTCCAGGTAGAGCGCGGCCAGCGGGATCGGCGGCTTCTGCGCGTTGTATTGCACGACGTCTTCTTCAGACAGCGGCGCGGCGGAGAGCGCCTGCGCGATGCTGGCCGGGTCGGTCGCGTTCGGGAACTTGGCGAGCAGGTCCTCGCGGAGCGCCGACTTGCCGGAGGCGAGCGCGCGCAGCACCGAGGTCTGCGCCTCCTGCCCCTGCGCGCCGAGCTTCCCGGCCTGTTCGCCGAGAGCGAGCAGGCCGGACAGGCCGGCGGCGTCGCGGGTCGGCTCGACGATGCCGGGCTTGATCGAGTTGCTCGTGGTCAGCTGGCTGAGCAGGTCCTGCCAGCCGAGTTTCTTCTGCGGCCAGCCGATGGCGGTGGCGACCGGCTCGGGCATGGCGATCACGACCGGGCTGCGGGCGATCGACTCGCCGTTGGTCGGCGCGAAGCCGGACGCCGCGCTCTGCAAGCGCATCAGCCAGGTCGACGAGTCGGGCACCCAGACGTCGGGCATCGTGGCGTTGCCGTTGGCCAGGCCCACGCCCGGAAGGGCGACGCCGTGCTTGCCGGCGACCACCGCCGCGACGTCGACCGGCTCCTGCGCGACCACGTCGACCGCGACGCAGACGCCGTCGGCCTGTGCACCGCCGTCGACCCACGACTTGGCGGCGGTCTTGATCGCCGGCGCTATCTCCGACGCGGCGGAGACCGTCAGCTTCGCCGAACCCGAGCAACCGGGCTGACTTACCTGTCGGTAACCGAAGTAGACGCCAACGGAGACGAGGACAAGCGCCATCGCGGCGGCGATGACGCCAGCCCCGCGGAACTTCATACGCATGCGATGCCGGCCAGACACCCGACCATCTTGCGTAGCGAGGCCCCACATCGCCAGGTACGTTCGGCTTAAAGTTACGCAGGAGCAACGAAGGGATCGGTTTTCGTCACTTCCTGTGACTGCGATACTCCAACGAGTCCACGAAACCTCTTACGCGGCAACCTTTTCCGCGGATCCCGAAATGACGGTCTCGCGCGGAGCTAATACGCAAGTCGGACTTGCCACCGCGACCGGATCGGCGACCATCGTCGGCACGCCGGTGCGCGGATCGACAGCGAACGCGCTCACCGAGTTGCCGAGCTGGTTGGCGACATAGAGGTGGTCGCCGGCCAGCGCCAGGTGTCGCGGCCACCGACCGCCGCAGTCGACCTCGGTAACCAGCCGCGGCGCGGCACCGTCCAACGCGAACACCGACAGGGTGTCGACGCCCCGCGTGGCCAGGTAGAGATAGCGGCCGTCGGCCCGGCAGGCGATCTCCGACGGGAACTTCTCGCCGGGCCGGGTGCTCGCCTCCAGCCGGTTGCGCTCGCGCCAGCCCTCTGCCCCGATCTCGAAGCTGGTGACCATCGCGTCGAGCTCGTCGACCAGGTAGGCCCGGTGTCCGTCGGGATGCCGGGCGATGTGCCGGGGCCCCGCCCCTGCCGTGACCCGCAGCGGGTCGCCGGCCGGCACCAGCCGGTCGTCGACGACCCGGTAGGGATAGAGGCCGTCGGTGCCGAGGTCGACGGCGACCAGCGGGCCGCCGGCCGGGTCGATGGAGATCATGTGCAGGTGCGGGCCGGCCTGCCGGTCGCGGTCCGGTCCGTGCCCGTCGTGCACCACCAGGTCGCTGCGGGCACCCACCGCGCCGGTTTCCGGATCCAGCGGGTGTACGGAGATCGAGCCGCTCGCGTAGTTCGCGGCCAGCAGGTGGCCGCCGTCGGCGGTGACCGCGACGTGGCACGGTTCGGTGCCGCCCGTGCCGGCCCGCCCGCGGGGCTGCAGCGGCCCGGCGCCGTCCACCGCCCAGCCGCTGACCTCGCCCTCGGCCAGTTCGTTGGCCGCGTAGAGCACCGGCAGCGTCGGGTGCCAGGTCAGGAACGACGGCGACGGGGTACGTGCGACCACCGGTCCGGGACTCAGGCGCCCGGTGGCCGGGTCGCGGGTGACGGCGACGATGCCTTCCCCCGTACCGCCGGATTCCCTGGTGTAACAGCCGAGGTACAGGCGTTCGTCGGTCACGCGGTTGATCAAATCATTCCCCGCCAAGGACTGCGCGCCGGCCGTCGATCCTATAGGATCTTTGATTGTGCAGCCCGCCCGACGGATCACGCTGACCGACGACGTCTACGCCGCCGTGCAGGCCCTGATCATGGATCACGAGGTGCAGCCCGGCGCCCGGATCAACATCGACGCGCTGGCCCGCCGGCTCGCCGTCTCACCCACCCCGGTCCGCGAGGCGCTGGCCCGGCTCGAGTCCGACGGCCTGGTCAGCAAGACCCCGCTGGTCGGCTACACGGCGACGGCGCTGCTGACCCGGGCCCAGTTCGAGGAACTGGTCGAGATGCGGCTGATCCTGGAGCCGGTCGCCGCCGCCCGGGCCGCCGGCGCCGGTCTCGACGACACCGACCTGACCGGCCTGCGCACGGCCGCTGACCTGCCGGGCCCGGCCGGCGCCGACGGCTATGCGGCGATCGCGGCGTTCACCACCCAGGACGCCCGTTTCCATCACGCGCTGGCCGGCCTGTCCGGCAACCGGATGCTGCACGACGCCGTGGTCCGACTGCGCGCCCACCTGCACCTGTTCCGGCTGCATTTCCCGGCCGCGCACTACGGGATCAGCGCCCGCGAACACCACCGGGTGGTCGACGCGGTCGGCGCCGGCGACCCCGACGCGGCCGCCGCGGCGATGCGCGACCACCTCACGGCGGCGCGCGACCGCCACCTGCCCTATTTCGAGACGCGGTGAGCCCATGCGGATAGCCCTTTTTGTCACGTGCGTCAACGACCTGATGTTCCCGGACACCGGCAAGGCGGTGGTGACCGTCCTTTCCCGGCTCGGACACGAGGTCGAGTTTCCGCTCGACCAGACGTGCTGCGGCCAGATGCACGCCAACAGCGGATACCGCGAGGAGGCGCTGCCGCTGGTGGCCAACTTCGTCAAGACCTTCGACGCGTACGACGCGATCGTGGCGCCGTCCGCATCGTGCGTGGCGATGGTCCGGGAGAGCTATCCACGGCTCGCCCCGTCGGCCGCGCTGTCGTCGGTGGCCGGGCGCACGTACGAGCTGTCCGAGTTTCTGGTCGACGAACTGGGGGTGACCGACGTGGGCGCGCGGTTTCCGCACACGGTGACCTACCACCCGACCTGTCACGGGTTGCGGATGCTGCGGCTCGGCGACCGGCCGCGCCGCCTGCTGGAGGCGGTCGAGGGCCTGACGCTGACGCCGCTGGACGGTGCCGAGGAGTGTTGCGGCTTCGGTGGCACCTTCGCGCTGAAGAACCCCGGCGTCTCGGGCGCGATGCTGGCCGACAAGTGCGCCGCGGTTCTAGCCACCGGGGCGTCCTATCTGGCCGCCGCCGACAACTCGTGCCTGACCCACATCGGCGGCGGCCTCTCCCGCCGCGACGCGCAGGTCACCCCGATCCACTACGCCCAGATCCTGGCCGCGCGATGAGCGGGACCGGCAACATCGTCGCCCGGCTGCCGTTCCCCACCGCCGCGCGGCGCGAGTTGGGCGACGAGCAACTCCGCCGCAACCTGCGCAAGGCGACCCACACGATCCGCGACAAGCGGCTGCGGGTGGTCGGCGAGGTGCCCGACTGGGAACTGCTGCGGGTGGCCGGAGCCGCGATCAAGGACGACGTGCTGTCCCGGCTGCCGTCGTTGCTCGCCGAGTTCGAGGCGGCAGCCACCGCGGCCGGTGCGACGGTGCACTGGGCGCGCGACGCGCAGGAGGCGTGCACGGTCGTCGCCGACCTGGTGCGCGCGACCGGCACCGCCGAGGTGGTCAAGGTCAAGTCGATGGCGACCCAGGAGATCGGTCTCAACGAGGCACTGTCCGCGGTCGGGATCAACGCGGTCGAGACCGACCTGGCCGAACTGATCGTGCAGTTGGCCGACGACACCCCGTCGCACATCCTGGTGCCGGCGATCCACTACAACCGCAGCCAGATCCGCGACATCTTCGCCCGCCGGATGCCGGGCGTCAATGTGGCCACCTTGACCGACGATCCGCCGGCTCTGGCGGAGGCGGCCCGGCGCCACCTGCGCTCCCGATTCCTCTCCACCAAGGTCGGCATCTCCGGCGCCAACTTCGCGATCGCCGCCACCGGCACGCTGGCGGTCGTCGAATCGGAGGGCAACGGGCGGATGTGCCTGACCCTGCCGGAGACCCTTATCTCGGTGGTCGGCATCGAGAAGCTGCTGCCGACGTTCCGTGACCTGGAGGTCTTCCTCCAACTGCTCCCTCGGTCGTCGACGGGCGAGCGGATGAACCCCTACACCTCGCTGTGGACCGGCGTCACACCCGGCGACGGACCGCAGACGGTGCACATCGTCATGGTCGACAACGGCCGCACCGACACGTTGGCGGACCCGGTGGGCCGCCAGGCGCTGCGCTGCATCCGCTGCTCGGCGTGCCTCAACGTGTGCCCGGTGTACGAGCGGGTCGGCGGCCACGCCTACGGCTCGGTCTATCCGGGCCCGATCGGCGCGATCCTGTCACCCCAGATGAGCGGCGAGGGCGCCAACCGCACCCTCCCTTACGCGTCCACCCTGTGCGGGGCCTGCTTCGACGCGTGCCCGGTGCGGATCGACATCCCGCAGGTGCTGGTCCACCTACGACAGTCCGGCGTGGACGCCGCGCGCGGCCGCCCGTCCACCGAGCGTGCGGCGATGCGCACGATGTCGTTCGTCATGCGCGACCGCCGCCGTTACGCGGCCGCGCTCCGGGCGGCCCGGCGCGGCGCGGCACCCTTGCGCGTCGTGGCCGGTCGCCGCGGCGCGATCCGCCGCCTGCCGTGGCCGCTGTCGGCCTGGACCTCGTCCCGCGACGCCCCGCTCCCCGCGAAGCAGACCTTCCGCGAATGGTGGACCCGTGAGCACTCCTCCTGACCCCGCCCGCGCGGAGATCTTCCGCCGCATCGAGTCGGCCCGCCCGACGGCCACGGTCGAGGTGCCCCGCAGCTACGACCAGGACGACGGCCCGGCGGGCGCAGACCTGATCGACCTGCTGGTCGAGCGCCTCGAGGACTACCGCGCGGCGGTCCACCGCTGCACCCCCGCGGACCTGGCCGCGGCAGTGGCCAGCTTCCTGGCCGACGCGTCGACCGTCGTCCTCCCGCCCGGCGCACCGGCGGAGTGGCTCGCGGCCCGCAACGCCGACCCGGCCCGCAACGGCGACCCGGCCCGCAACGCCGACCCGGCCCGCAACGCCGACCCGGCCCGCAACGCCGACCCGGCCCGCAACGCCGACCCGGCCCGCAACGCCGACCCGGCCCGCAACGCCGACCCGGCCCGCGACGCCGACCCGGCCCGCGACGGCGAGGCCGTCCCCGACCGCGGGGCCGTCCGCGACGGCGATCCAGCGCCGCTGACGGTGACCGACCTGGACGCGCCGGGCGTCGCGGTGGTGACCGGGTGCGCGGTGGCGGTGGCCGAGACCGGGACGCTGATCCTCGACGCCGGCCCGGACCAGGGTCGCCGCCTGCTGACGCTGGTGCCCGACCACCACGTGTGTGTCGTGCGCGCGGACCAGATCGTCGCCCGCCTGCCCGCGGCGCTGCGCCGCCTCGACGACCCGACCCGCCCGCTCACGATGATCTCCGGCCCGTCGGCGACCAGCGACATCGAACTCAACCGCGTCGAGGGCGTGCACGGCCCCCGCCGCCTCGACGTCGTCATCGTCGGGTGACCGACCTGCGGGTCAGCAGACGCAGAACTCGTTGCCCTCCGGGTCGTGCATCACCACCGCGATATAGTCGTTGGCCGGGTCGTCCAGTAGGCGGAACACGTGGGCGCCGGCCTTCTCCAGGCGGTTCACCTCGGCCTCGATGACCGTGCGGCGCTCGGCCAGTGGCTGGGAGCGGCCGCCGCTCACCGACAGGTCGAGATGGAGCCGGTTCTTGACCGTCTTGGGCTCGGGAACCTGCTGGAACCAGAACGTCGGGCCCACGCCCGCCGGGTCGACCAGCCGGTCGGGTGCGTCGGGGCCCGTCAACTCCTCCTCGGGCACGCCGACGCTGCGGTACCACCCGTGCCAGCTCGCGAAGCCCTCGGGCGGCGGCGCCGGGTCATAGTGGAGCGCCGTCGCCCAGAAAGCGGCCAGCTCGACCGGGTCGGCACAGTCGACGGTGATCTGCAGTCGCGGTGTCATGCCGCCATGGTGGACCCCGCGTACGACAGAAACGCTTGTCATGGAAGCGCTCCCATGGAAGACTCTCTATCGAGCCGCATCCACGCGGGTCGCACCACGAAGCCGAGGGCACCGGAGCAGCACCAACTCCGGACGGCGCGCTGCGACGCCGCGCGATCTCGCCTGACCGGGCCGGGCACAGCTATCGCCAACCCCCACACCCCCATCCCCGGGTACGGACCCGGTCTGGTCAAGGAGAAGACACGGCAATGACTCTGTCGACAAGACGGCGACTGCTCGCCGTCGCCGGGGCCGGCCTGCTCGCCGCCGCGGGCGTCGTCGCGCCCACATCGGCGGCCCAGGCGGCCGTCGCCTGCGACGTCACCTACACCACCAACGACTGGCCGGGCGGGTTCACCGCCAACGTGACGCTGCGCAACACCGGCGACGCGCTGACCAGCTGGACGCTCGGCTTCACCTTCCCCAACGCGAGCCAGCGCGTCACGCAGGGCTGGTCGGCCACCTGGACGCAGACCGGCCAGGCGGTAACCGCGCGCAACATGGACTACAACGGCAACCTCGCGACCGGCGCGTCCACGTCGATCGGCTTCAACGGCGCGTGGAGCGGCAGCAACCCCAAGCCGACCGCCTTCACCGTCAACGGCACCGCCTGTGGCGGCACCACGCCCACCAACACCCCGCCCACCGTGACGCTGACCAGCCCGACCAGCGGCGCCACCTTCGCCGCCGGCGCGGCCGTGCCGCTGGCGGCCACGGCCAGCGACGTCGAAGGGCCGATCAGCCGGGTCGAGTTCCTGATCGACGGCACGGTCGTCAACAGCGACACCAGCGCACCGTACGAGTACAGCGCCACCTCGGTCGCCTCCGGCAGCCACACCGCGGCCGCCCGCGCGGTCGACGGCGGCGGACTCTCGACGACCACCAGCGCCGTGCCGTTCACCGTCGGCGGCAGCTCCACCACCCCGACGCTGCAGGCCAGCACCGGCGCGGTCAGCGTCCCCGAAGGGGGCTCGGCCACGGTCACCTACCGGCTCAGCGCCGCACCGACCGGCTCGGTCGCCGTCTCGCTGGCCAAGTCCGGCGACACCAACATCACGATCGCGCCGACCAGCCTGACGCTGACCAGCTCCAACTGGAGCACCGGCGTGCCGGTCACGGTCAGCGCGTCCGAAGACAGCGACACGACCAACGGCACCGCGACGATCGCCGCCACCAGTTCGGCCGGCAACGTGTCCGTCACGGCCACCGAGTCCGACAACGACGTGCCCAACGGCGGCGGCCGGGTCGACAACCCGTACGTCGGCGCCCGCGGCTACGTCAACCCGGAATGGTCGGCCAAGGCCGCCGCCGAGCCGGGTGGCTCCCGGGTGAGCAACCAGCCGACCGCCGTCTGGCTCGACCGGATCGCGGCGATCGAGGGCACCCCGGACAGCCAGTCCAACGGCCCGATGGGCCTGCGTGCCCACCTGGACGCCGCGCTCGCCCAGGGTGCCGGCTACGCCCAGTTCGTCATCTACGACCTGCCCGGCCGGGACTGCTCCGCCCTGGCGTCCAACGGCGAACTCGGCACCGAGGACCTGCCCCGCTACAAGACCGAATACATCGACCCGATCGCGGCGATCATGGGTGACACGAAGTACCGCAGCCTGCGGATCATCGCGGTCATCGAGATCGACTCGCTGCCGAACCTGGTCACCAACCTCAACATCGCCAAGTGCGCGACGATGAACTCCAACGGCGGTTACGTCAACGGCGTCGGCTACGCGCTCGACAAGCTCGGCGCGATTCCCAACGTCTACAACTACATCGACGCCGCGCACCACGGCTGGATCGGCTGGGACAGCAACTTCCGCCCGACCGCCCAGAAGCTCAAGCAGGCCGCGACCGCGTCCGGCGCGACCGTCGACGACGTGCACGGCTTCATCGTCAACACGGCCAACTACTCGGCCCTGCGCGAGCCCTTCTTCAACATCAACACGACCGTCAACGGACAGCAGATCCGGCAGTCGAAGTGGGTCGACTGGAACTTCTACGTCGACGAACTGTCGTTCGCCCAGGCGTTCCGCACCGAGCTGATCAGCCAGGGCTTCAGCTCCAGCATCGGCATGCTGATCGACACGTCGCGCAACGGCTGGGGCGGCTCGGCCCGGCCCACCGCGGCCAGCACCTCGACCGACCTCAACACGTTCGTCGACCAGTCCCGCATCGACCGGCGGATCCACGCCGGCAACTGGTGCAACCAGAGCGGTGCCGGCCTCGGCGAGCGGCCGACCGCGGCGCCCGCCGCGGGCATCGACGCCTACGTGTGGGTCAAGCCGCCGGGTGAGTCCGACGGCTCGAGCAAGGAGATCCCGAACAACGACGGCAAGGGCTTCGACCGGATGTGCGACCCGACGTACGGCGGCAACGGCCTCAACGGCAACAACCCGACCGGCGCCCTGCCCGACGCACCGATCTCCGGGGCGTGGTTCTCGGCGCAGTTCCGCCAACTGATGGCCAACGCCTACCCTCCGCTGTCCTAACCACATAGACGACGGGTCCCCGTTCCGGTCACGGCAGCCGGTGCGGGGACCCGTTTCCACCTATTCCGAGGAAGGCTCCGGAGGCTCGGGCGCCTCGGCCGGCGACAGCCACTGCCACAGCAGGAAGAGCAGCCCGACCGCCAGCATCGCCAGCCCGGCCCAGAGGTTGATCCGCACGCCCTGGGCCTTGTCGATCGCGGCCGAACCGTCGAAGACGCCGGCCACACCGACGATCAGGCCGTACACCACGAACAACCCACCGATCACCCGGCGTACGTCGAACCGGCGCGCGGCCGATGCCCGCCGGTCCTCCTCGGTCTCGTTCAGCAGTTCGTTGTCGTCGCTCATCGCGCGGCTCCTCTCACCAGACCGGGATGTAGAACAGCAGGGACAGGGCCAGCGCGACACCGCCGAGCAGCAGCGGCGACCGGTACCAGACCGCGTCGCCCGCGATCACGTCGCCCTTGAGGTCGACGCCCCCCAGCCCCGACACCAGCCCGCGGAGTTCGCTTTCCGGCTTCGGCTGACCGAACCGGCTGATGACGAACCCCGTGACCAGGACGGTCACGAACGCGAGGCCGGCACCCCAGAAGCTCTCCTCCAGGTCGGTGTTGAACGGCAACGCGCCACCCAGGTAGAGGAAATAGGTACCCAACGCCACGACCGTGCCCGACAACAGCGACCAGAACCCGGCCGCCGTGGTCATCCGCTTCCAGAACATGCCGAGGATGAACGTGGCGAACAGCGGGGCGTTGAACACCGAGAACAGCGCCTGGATGTAGTTCATGATGTTGTTGAACCCGGCGGCGATGAACGCGGTGCCGATGCCGACGACGATGCCGCCGACCGTCGCGACCCGGCCGATCTTGATGTAGTAGTCGTCGGAGCGCTCCCGCTTCACGTACGTCTGCCAGATGTCGTAGGTGAACACGGTGTTGAAGCCGCTGACGTTGGCCGCCATGCCGGCCATGAACGAGGCCATCAGCCCGGTCACCGCGACGCCGAGCACACCGTTGGGCAGCAGGTCGCGCATCAGCAACGGGATCGCGTTGTTGTAGACCAGGTCGCCGTCTTCGGCGCCGAGGCCCTGCACCGTGACGACCGCGACCATCCCGGGAATCACGGTCAACAGCGGGATGAACAGCTTCGGGTACGCCGCGATCAGTGGCGTACGCCGGGCGGCGCTCATGTTGCGGGCGGACAGCGCCCGCTGCACCTCGGCGAAGTTGGTGGTCCAGTAGCCGAACGACAGCACGAAGCCGAGCCCGAAGACGATGCCCAACCAGTGCGCGCCGAGAGGGTTGTCGGACGAACCGGTGTTGGACCAGGCGTGCAGGCCGGCCCGGCCGAGGTCGCCGTCGCGTACCTTGTCGAACAGCCCGTTGATGCCGCCGACCTTGACCAGGCCGAGCACCGTGATCGGGATGAGCCCGGCCAGGATCACGAAGAACTGCAGCACCTCGTTGTAGATCGCCGAGGTCAGGCCGCCGATGCTGATGTAGGTCAGCACGATCGCCGCGCCGGCGATGATCGAGACCCACAGCGGCCAGCCCAGCAGGGCGTCGAGCACGAGGGCGAGCGCGTAGAGGTTGACCCCGGCGATCAGCATCTGGGCCACCGCGAAGGTGATCGCGTTGAAGAGGTGGCTCTTCCAGTTGAATCGCCGGCGCAGGTATTCCGGCACCGAACGGACCTTGGAGCCGTAGTAGAAGGGCATCATGACGATGCCCAGGAACACCATCGCCGGCACGGCGCCGATCCAGTAGTAGTGCACCGTCATGAGGCCGTACTGGGCGCCGTTGGCAGCCATGCCGATGATTTCCAGCGCGCCGAGGTTGGCCGAGACGAACGCGAGCCCGGTCACCCAGGCCGGCAGCGAACGCCCGGACAGGAAGAAGTCGACGCTGGTCCTGATCGCCCGCCGGGCTGCGAAACCGACACCGAGCACGGTCGCGAAATAGAGCGCCAGCAGCACGTAGTCCAGCACGTTCAGATTTAGGCGCAGCCCACCGTCCACACCGTCCCCTTTCGCCTGCCGGTCCGAACGGCTCGGATCGATCGCGCGGCGGGAGGTACCCCGGGCGACGTTCGCGAAAACTCTTCAGTTCAGCCGGCGGCGCGGCGATCTGTCAGGTTTCCGCTCTGCCCAGGTGTGCACGGACGGGACATCATGGACGGGCCGGGCCCGAACGCGACGACGCCGGCGGGGAGTGGTCATGAAGCATGTGGGAACGATCGTGATGCTGGTGGTCGGCTTGGCCGCCGGCGCCGGGCTGTTCTTCGCCAACGACGCGCTGACGGTGGCACCGAAACCCGCCGCCGCGCGGGCGCCGGCCGTGGCCGCGCCGCCGGCCGTCACGGCCACGACCGCGGCGCCCTCGCCGACCCCGCCGCCGGCCGACCGCGCGGTCACGCCGCCGCCGGCCAAGGCACAGGCGCAGGAGAAGGTCACGGTGACCTGGGCCGGCTCGACCCGGGACGGGCGGTCCAGCATCGCGATCGCGGTCAAGGACGGGGTGGCGATCGCCTATCTCTGTGACGGCAACCGGGTCGAGGCCTGGTTCCAGGGCACCGCGGTCGACGGTCGGCTGGCCCTCACCGGCGAGAAGGGCCGGGTCAGCGGGTCGTTCGACACCAAGCGGGCCAAGGGTACGGCGACCGTCGGGCGCGACAGCTTCTCCTTCGACGTCGCCGCGGTGCGAAAGCCGTCGGGGCTCTACCGGGCGACCGCCGAGGTGCGCAACGCCAAGGTCCGCGGCGGGTGGATCGTGGTCGACGGGCGGCAGGTCGGAATCCTCGAGGTCGACGGCGAGGCGCGACCGGCGCCGCCGCTGGAGTTGCCGGCCGGTGCGGTAACCGTCGAGGGGCAACGCGTCGAGGCCACGCCGCTGGGTTGAGCGGCGCGGCCTCGACGGGATCGGCTGATCAGCTCTGCAGCATCCGGTCCAGGAAGTCGCGGTAGCGGCGGACCACCACCCGCAGGTGTTCGGTGTCGGCACCCTCGGTGGCCTCCCAGCCGCCGAGGTCGGTGCGCATCGCGTCGATGGCGGCGGCCAGGGCGTCGGCTGCCTCTTCCGCGAGACCCTGGGCCTCGCCGGCGGCAGCGCGCGGGTCGTCGACGAAGCGCAGTTGCACCTCGCGCCAGCGGTCCCGGAAGCCCTGGGCGGCCTCGGCCGCGACCAGCGCGGTGACCGGCTCGGCGTCGACCTCGCCGGGCATCAGCTCGGCGCGCCCGGCGGCGGCCTGGTCAGTCCCGGCCACGGCCACGTCGGTCTCGGCCACGGCCAGGTCGTCTTCGACCGGTACGCCGTCCACCCGGTCCTCGTCGACCGCGTCAGCGTCGACCCGGTCCTCGTCGGCACGGTCGCGGTCGGTCGGGTCGAAGGTGGTCAGGTCGGCGTCGGTCCGGCCGTATCCGGCCTGGTCGTGGTCGGTCCGGTCGACGTCGGTGCGGTCGAGGTCCGTGCCGTCGACGTCCGTGCCCTCGACGCGGGTGCGGTCGACGTCCGTGCCGTCGAGGTCCGTGCGGTCGAGGTCGGCGCGGTCGAGGTCGGCGCGGTCGAGGTCAGTGCGGTCGGTGTCCGTGCGGTCGACGTCCGTGCGGTCTTCGACCGCCTCGGCGTCGGTGCGGGTGTCGGTGCGGTTGGCGGCCATCGCCGCTGCGGCTGCCGCGCCGCCGGCCGTGGCGGCGCCGAAGGCGGCCGGTGTCATCGCCGAGTCGGGGAACGTCGGGCCGCCGAGACCGTCACGGTCGTGCTCCTCGTCCCGCTCGCGGTCCAGCTCGGAGCTGTCGATCCCGGTCCGGTCGCCGTCGTCGTCGACGGGCGAGGCGAGCACCGGCTCGTCGTACCCGGTGCGCTCGTCGTCTTCTGTCTCGTGCTCGAGGTCGTCGTTGTCGTGGTAGCCGGCGTCGGCGTCGGCCCGGTCGGTGACGCCGTCACCGTCGGAGTCGGCCCGGTCGGTGACGCCATCGCCGTCGGCGTCGGCGTTCTCGTGGAAGCCGGGCTCCGCGTCGGTGTTCTCGTGGTAGCCGACCTCGGGCTCGCTGTTCTCGTGGTAGCCCGCATCGGCTTCGGTGCGGTCGTCGACGCCGTCGCCGTCACTGTCGCGGGGGTCGCGGTCGTCGTCGAGGTCGTCGGGCGAGGTGCGCTGCACCGGAACCGGGTCGGAGCGCACCGCTTCGGGGTGCTCGTCGTTGCGCTGGTCCTGATAGGTCATGGGGGATCTCCTCGAAACTAGCGGGCGTCGGCGTCGGTGACGGGGCCGTCGGTGTTGTGGCTGGCCACCGGCTCGTCGCCGAGCAGCTCGGCGACCAGGGAGCGGTAGTGCACGACGGCCTTGCGCAGCTGCTCGGTGCTGGCCTCACCGCGCTCGTTGGCGAGGTGGATCTCGTGCGCCTCGCGATAGTTGCCGAGCGTGCGGGCGTGGTCGACGGAGAGGTGTGCGAGTTGGTCGTCGTAGTTCTCGGTCGGATAGCCGCGCTCCGCGACCAGGCGGGTGACCAGCTCGTCGGCGGCGCCGACCGCGCGGGCCGGGTCGTCGACGAAGAGCACCTGCAGCTCTTCCCACGCCTGTGCGTAACGGTCGCGCGACTCCGCGCTGAGCGGTGTGAGGGTCAGTTCGGCGTGCCGGCGCTCGCGCTCGCGCAGTTCACGTTCGGCTGATGACCGGCTCTCCTGCTCTTCGAGGACCCGGTCGTATTCCGGGCCGAAGCGTTCGCGCAGGGCCCGGCGGCGCATCGCGTTCCACGCGAAGATGCCGACGGCGGCGATCACCACGATGACGATGACGAGAACGACAATCTGGGTGGGCGACATGGCGTTCCTCCTTCGCCCTCGTTATTTCCCAGATGGCAACGGTCGCCAATCGCGTATCGCGGGACTAGTTCGGAAATCTGCGACCGCCATCGACGGCTGGCTGTAGTGCCACCGCCGGCATTTGCGTATCCTGCCCAAGGCGCATGCGTCTCGGCGGTGTCGGCTTTCTGGCGGGAGCGGGCAGGTCGCGTGTCGTCGCTCCTGCCAACCCCTCGGGCGAGGACTGATGAATTCGCGCAGCTGGTCGATCCGTTCGAAGATCATTTCCCTGGTCGCCGTGCCGATCGCCGCGCTCACCGCATTGTGGATCTTCGCGACCACGTTGACGCTGGGTCCGGCGCTCAGCCTGCTGTCGGCGCAAGGCCTGCTCGACGACATCGGCAAGCCCGGTGAAAACGTCGTCGCCGCTTTGCAGCAGGAACGCCGACTGTCCCTTGTCTACCTGGCCGGAAGAAGCAGTCCGGAACGGCTCGCCACCCAGCGCGCGGTGACCGACGACGCGATCAGCGAGTTCCGCCGCTCCTCGGCCGGCGCCGACACCAGCGACCTGCTGGCCAGCCGGCTCCAGCAGCTCGACCAGTCGTTCGCGGTGCTGCCGTCGGGCCGCGACTTCATCGACCGCCGCGACATGGACAAGGCCGGCGCGCTGGGCCTCTACAACGGCGTGATCGACTCGGCCTTCCGCGCGTTCTCCGTGCTGGTCGCCCTGCCCGACGAGCAACTCGGCCGCGAGGGTCGGGCGGTCACCTCGCTCGGCCGCGCCCGCGAGGTGCTGGCCCGCGCCGACGCGCTGCTCGGCGGGGTCTTCGCGGGCGACAAGTTCGCCGCCGGCGAGCACGGCCAGCTCGTGCAGATCATCGGCACCGAGCGCTACCTCTACGACTCGGCCCTCGCCGACCTGCCCGACGACGACCGCGCGCAATACACCCAGCTCACCGAGGGCGCCGCGTTCGGCCAGCTCAACGACATGCTCGACACGCTGGTGAGCAAGGGCCGCGACAACACGAGACCACCGGTCGCCCAGACCGCCTGGCAGTCTTCGTACGACACCGTGCAACACGCCCTGCGCGAGTTCGAGCTTGACGCCTCCGACCGGCTCGCCGACCGCGCGGTCCCGGTCGCGACCGGCATCCTGATCCGGCTGGCGCTGGCCGGCATCCTCGGCCTGATCGCGGTCGGCATCGCGCTCTACGTGTCCATCCGGGTCGGCCGCGGCCTCATCCGCCGCCTGATCGGGCTGCGGGCCACCGCGCTCGAGCTGGCCGACGAGCGACTACCCACCCTGATCGGCCGCCTGCGCCGCGGACAGGAGGTCGACGTCGACGCGGAGTCGCCCCCGCTCGAATACGGCTCCGACGAGCTGGGCCAGGTGGGCCACGCGTTCGCCGCGGTCCAGCGCACCGCGGTCCGGTCCGCGGTCGACGAGGCGGCGCTGCGGCGCGGCCTCAGCGAGGTCTTCCTCAACATCGCCCGGCGCAGCCAGACGCTGCTGCACCGCCAGCTCGCGCTGCTCGACAAGATGGAACGGCGCACCACCGACCCCGACGAGCTGGGCGACCTGTTCCGCGTCGACCACCTGGCCACCCGCATGCGCCGCCACGCCGAAGACCTGGTCGTGCTGGCCGGCGCCGCACCCGGCCGCGGCTGGCGGGTGCCGGTCCCGATGATCGACGTCATCCGCGGCGCGGTGTCCGAGGTGGAGGACTATCCGCGGGTCAACATCGTGGCCGTCGAGCCCGCCGCGGTCGCCGGCCGTGCGGTCGCCGACGTGATCCACCTACTGGCCGAGCTGATCGAGAACGCGACCTCGTTCTCGCCGCCGCACACCAAGGTGCACGTGGCCGGGCAGGCAGTGCCCAACGGCTACGCGATCGAGATCGAAGACCGCGGCCTGGGCATGCCGGCGGAGGCGATCGCCGAGGCCAACCAGCGGCTCTCCGAGCCGCCCGAGTTCGACCCGGCCAACTCCGCGCGCCTGGGCCTGTTCGTGGTGGCCCAGCTGGGTGCCCGCCATGGCGTACGCGTCCAGCTCCGCCCGTCGCCCTACGGAGGCGTGACCGCGGTCGCGCTGCTCCCGACGGCGCTGATCGGCGCCGGCACCGCCGCGCTGGCCCTGCCCGGCCGCGAGCCGGCCGACCGCGCCTTGCCGGCCGGCGACGCCGACGCGGTCCTGATGCCGGGCGAGAACGCCGACGACTCCCCCGTGTGGACGGTCCCGGACGGCGCGATGACCGGCTCCGGCGACAGCACACCGGCCGGGGCGTGGAGCTCGTCGCCGCGGTCCAACTGGCCCACGGCGCTGTCCGGCGGCCTGACCCGCCGCAAGACCGACAACCCCGCGCCAACCTCGTCGCTCCCGGCCTCGACGGTCCCGACCTCGACCTTCCCGACCTCGACCTTCCCGACCCCGACGAACCCGGCCCCGACCTTCTCGACCCCGACGAACCCGACCTCGACCTTCTCGAGCCCGACGGGTCCGACCTCGACCTTCTCCACCCCGACGAGCCCGACCTCGACCTTCTCGAGTCCGAAGGGCGCGACGAGCCCGACGAGCCCGACCTCGACCCCGACGAACCCGAATTCGACCCCGACGAACCCGGCCTCAACCCTGACGAACCCGAACTCGACCCCGACGAACCCGATCTCGTCCGGGCCGACCTTCGCCGGCTCGACCTCGAGCGGGTCGACGCCTGGAGCACCCTCGATCGGGCCGGCGTCCGGGCTCGGCGGTTCGGCCCTTGAGCGGTCGGCGGGCGCGGCGTCATCGGCCGAGTTCGCCGCAGAGCCGACCCCGGCGCTCGGCCTGCCGGTGCAGCGACGCCGCAAGCGGCCCGCCGACGACTCGACCGCCGAACTGGTCGTCGGCGAGGACGGCCTGCCGCGGCGCAACCGCCAGCGCCACCTCGCGCCGCAACTGCGCCGCCCCGTCGACGACGGCGAGTCGTCGGGCAGCTTCCCGGCCGGCTTCGGCGGGCCGACGAGCCCGACCTCCGCGCCGCCCGCTCCCCGCGACCCGGAAGAAGTCCGGGCCCGCATGTCGGCCCTGCAGGCCGGCACCAGCCGCGGCCGCCGGGAAAGCGCGGCCGAAACGGCGCCGAAGCCGATCTGGACACCGCCGGCACCGCCCACGAAGAAGGAACTCGACGACGCCACCCGGCCGGTGCGGATCCGCACCGACCCGGCCGCCGAAGCCGCCAACGGTGCCAGCGGGGACCCGGAAAGCCCGCACGCGCCGGCCGACGGAAACGGTGCGTCGGCTGAACTTCCCGACCGGACGGAGGGGAACGGCGCCGTGACGCCGCCCGTACCCTCTGAAAAGGACGACGACCGGTCGCGGATCGAAGATCCATCCGGAAAGGACGCGTAAGTGACGCAGACGACCAGGCCGCAGTCCAACCTCGACTGGCTGCTCGAAGACCTTGTCGCCCGCGTGCCCGGGGCGCAGCAGGCGATCGTGCTCTCCGCCGACGGGCTACTCATGGGGTCGACGAGCGGCCTCGAGCGCGACGACGCCGAGCACCTCGCCGCGATGGCGGCCGGCTTCCAGAGCCTCGCCAAGGGCGCCGCCCGGCACTTCGACGCGGGCGCCGTGCGGCAGACGATGGTCGAGATGGAGCAGGCCTACCTGTTCGTGACCGCCGCGGGGCAGGGCGCCTGCCTGGCGCTGCTGGCCACCGCGGAGACCGACATCGGTCTGGCCGCGTACGAGATGGCCATGCTGGTCACCCGGGTCGGCCAGAACCTGACGGCACCGGCCCGGATACCGCCGATCCCGCCGTCCGGGAGCCCTGATGGCGGCTGACGCCCGGCACACCGACCCCGACTGGCTCGACCTCGACGCCGGGCCGGTCGTCCGGCCCTACACGGTCACCGGCGGCCGGGTCCGCCCGGCCAGCGGCTTCGACCTGGTCGCGTTCGTCGTGGCCGCGCCGCTCGACCGGGTCGACCTGGCGCCGCTGCAGCCCGAACACCGGCTGATCATCGAGATCGCGCAGCGTCCGGTCGCGGTGGCCGAGCTGGCCGCCCGGGTCGACCTGGCGCTCGGCGTCGTCCGGGTGTTACTCAGTGATTTGCTCAGCGCGGGTCTGGTGGTCTCCTACGAGCCCCAGCCCGCGACCGCCCTCCCCAACCACGACATCCTCCAGGCGGTGGTCAATGGACTCCGTGCGCTCTGACCGCACTGGCGAGGGGCAGCACATCCCGATCGCCTTGAAAATCCTGATCGCCGGCGGCTTCGGGGTGGGCAAGACCACCCTGGTCGGCGCCGTCAGCGAGATCCGGCCCCTGCAGACCGAAGAGGTGCTCAGCTCGGTCAGCGAGGGCACCGACGACGTCTCCGGCGTGGAGAGCAAGACCACGACCACGGTGGCGATGGACTTCGGCCGGATCACCATCAACGAAGACCTTCAGGTCTACCTCTTCGGCACGCCCGGCCAGGACCGCTTCTGGTTCCTCTGGGACGAGCTCGCGTTCGGCGCGCTGGGCGCGGTCGTGCTGGCCGACACCCGCCGGCTGGCCGACTGCTTCCCGTCGGTCGACTATTTCGAGACCCGCAACACCCCGTTCGTCGTCGGCGTCAACTGCTTCGACGGCCTGCAGCGACACAGCCCCGACTCGGTCCGCAACGCCCTCGACCTCGACCCCGACGTGCCGGTCCTGCTCTGCGACGCCCGCGAGCGCCAGTCCGGCAAAGACCTGCTGATCGCCCTGGTCGAACACGTCGCCACCCGCCGCGACCGGGTCCCGGCCAGATAACTGAGCGGCAACCGCCGCAAGCCAGGGGCGTGGCGGCGGCACGCTGAGCGCGAAGGAAACGTTCCAGCACGCTGAGCGCGAGAGAAGCGTTCCAGCACGCTGAGCGCCAGAGAAGCGTTCCAGCACGCAGAGCGCGAGGGAAGCGTTCCTGCATGCTGCCCGGCGCGAGACCGGGGTGCACGACCAGCTCGAGCACCCGGTCATGCCTTCTCGGCCACTCGAAAGCGGCCCCTACTTCGCGTAACAGAACAAACCCCGCTTACCGGGAAGCAAACGGACGACCCTCGGACGCCCTCGATGGCCAGTTAGGGGGCGATCGGTGGTGAGGGTGGGCGCGGCGTGTCAGTCTTAGGTGCGGGTCGACCCGGGTTTTGGCGGGGGTGGATCAATGTCAGACGGAGCCTCTAACGGGCCGCGGAGCGGCACCGAGACCGTCGAGGTGCTCGGTGGGCGGCTGATGATCAACGATGGCCCTGGGATCATCGCCGCGGCGCGGGAAGATCGGGTGCGGCTGCTCGGGGGTGGGTATTTCCCGCAACCTGTGCAGGACGTGCGCTACTGGCTCGACACCGCGACCGTCGACGGCGCGGCCGTGCACCGGATGTCGGCCGACGTCAGCGTCCGCGGCGGGCCGACCGCCCGCACCATGTTCGACGCGGCCATGCTCGGGGCCGCCGCGCCGCTCGGTGCGATGCTGGCCCGGCGGTTCGGCAACGACGGGCCGGTCGCCAGCCGGATCGCCCAGGGGGCCGAGGTGATCGCCACCGTGCCGAGCCGGCTGGTCCGCACGATCTGGCCGCCCGACGACTACGGCGAGAAGGTCGATCCGCTGGCCGCCGCCAACGCCGCGGGGCTCAAGGCGACCATCACCTACCCGGGGCCGACGGCCAACGCGAAGAACAACAACGGCAACCCGTTCTCGTCCGACGGGCCGCTGCGCAGCGGGCCGCGGACGATCTCGATCCGGGCCAACGTGCCCAGCGCGGAGATGACCACCGCCCTGCTGCGCGAGATGACGTTGCTGGTGCTGCGCGTGGTCGGCGAGTTCGTCGGGGGCGAGGCGCCGCTGCGCGGCCGCACCTACGTGATCGGCCGGCGCGAGACCCAGCCGCCGCCGGCCAGCCCCACGGCCGCCGCGCCGGGCCCGACCCGCACCGAGAACGTCACCCTTGACCACGTCGGCGGATTGGAGAGCATCGTCGGCCAGTTCCGGGAGATCGCCGTCAGCTTCCGGCATCCCGACATCATGGCCCGCTGGGGCGCCCGCCGGCCCCAGGGCATCCTGCTCTACGGGCCGCCCGGCACCGGCAAGACGATGCTGGCCCGGGCCCTGGCCAACGAGATCGGCGCCACGTTCCGGGAGATCCGCACGCCGGAGATCCTCGACAAGTGGCTCGGCGGCTCCGAGCGCAACATCAAGGCGATCTTCCAGGAGGCACGCCGCTACCGGCACCCGACCGTGATGCTCTTCGACGAGTTCGACAGCATCATCAGCTACGCGGGCGCCGGCGGCGACGCGGCGAGCCAGGCCGTCAACGCCGTGGCGGGCATCTTCAAACAGGAGATGAACAACCTCATCGAAGACAACCAGAACGTGATCGTGGTCGCGACCACCAACTTCCCGCACCGGGTCGACGACTCGCTGATCCGCTCGGGGCGGTTCGACGTGAAGCTGTCGATCCCGCTGCCCGACGAGGCCGGCCGCGCCGAGATCTTCAAGATGAAGATCCGCGACCTGAGCGAGCGTCACGAGTACGCCGGGTTCACCATGTTCGCCTCCGACGTCGACCCCGCCGCGCTGGCCGCGGTCAGCCACGGCTTCAGCGGCGCCGACGTCGGCGAGGTGCTGCGCCGGGCCCAACTCGCCAAGGCGATGCAGGAGGCGCGCGGCGGCAAGGGTGGCCCGATCACCCAAGACGAGCTGATGCGGATCACCACAGGTTTGCGGCATTAGCCGGGCGGGCCCAGAATCAACCGCATGATCAGCGGTACGGCGCTCGTCCGCGCCCCGAGTTCCCGGCTGGCCGACGGCATCGTCACCCACATCGCGCGTACCCCCGTTGACGTCGACCTGGCCCGGCGGCAGCATGACGCCTACCGCGCGGCCCTGGCCGGCGCGGGCTGGTCCGTGCTCGAGGTGGCCCCCGCCGACGACTGCCCGGACAGCGTGTTCGTCGAAGACACCGTCGTCGTCTGCGGCGACCTGGCCGTGCTCACCCGGCCGGGCGCGCCCGACCGGCGGCCGGAGGTCGCGGGCGCCCGCGCCGCCGCCGAGGCGCTGCTGCTCGACGTGGCCGAGATCGAGGCGCCCGGCACGCTCGACGGCGGCGACGTTCTCCAGGTCGGCGACCGGGTCTACGTCGGCGTGGGCGGCCGCACCAACGAGGCCGGGTTCGCGCAGCTCCGCGATCACCTGGCCACCCGCGGCAGGACCGCGACGCCGGTCACCCTGCACGGCGTGCTGCACCTCAAGTCGGCGGTGACCGCGCTGCCCGACGGCACCCTCGTCGCGCTCCCCCACCTGCTCGACACGCACGCGCTGCCGCCGGTCCTGCCGGTCGAGGAGGAGGCCGGCTGCCACGTCGTGCCGCTCGGCGACGAGCGGGTGCTGATCGCGGCCTCGGCACCGCACACCACGGCGCTGATCCACCAACTCGGCTTCGCGCCGATCGTGGTCGACATCAGCGAGTTCGAGAAGCTCGAAGGCTGCGTAACCTGCCTCACCGTGCTGATACCGCCCGTACGCTGAAGATCCGGCGGGCGTACGGGGGTGCGCGTGGCAGTGGATACAGCGGACAGGGCAGTAGCACCGAGCGGCGAGGCCCGACCACGCGAACTGTCGCGCCGCCAGATCAACGTCATCTACGGCACCGTCGTGCTCGGCCTGCTGCTCGCCGCGATGGACCAGACCGTGGTCGCCACCGCGCTGCCGACGATCGTCGGTGACCTGGGCGGCGCCAACCATCTTTCCTGGGTGGTAACCGCCTACCTGCTGGCCCAGACCATCGCCGCCGCGCTCGCCGGCAAGTTCGGCGACCAGTTCGGCCGCAAGCGGATCTTCCAGATCAGCGCGCTGATCTTCATTCTCGGCTCGCTGCTCTGCGGGGCCGCGCAGAGCCTGCTCTGGCTGGTGTTCTCCCGCGCGGTCCAGGGCATCGGCGCCGGCGGCCTGCTGGTCACCGCGACCGCGCTGATCGGCGACGTGATCCCGCTCCGCGACCGGGGCCGCTACCAGGGCGGTCTGGGCGCCGTGTTCGGGCTCGCGACGGTGATCGGCCCGCTGATCGGTGGCCTGTTCACCGACAGCGGCCTGGGCTGGCGCTGGGTGTTCTACATCAACGTGCCGCTGGCCGTCGTGGTCATCCTGGTCGCCGCCCGCACCATCCCGGCGATCAAGAGCCGCGGCAAACCGATCATCGACTATCTCGGCATCGTGCTGGTCGGCACCGGCGCGGCCGGCCTCACGCTGGCCACGAGTTGGGGCGGCACCGAGTACGCCTGGACCTCCCCCGTGATCATCGGGCTGTTCGCGATCTCCGTGCTGCTGCTGGTCGCCTTCGGCTTCGCCGAGCGCCGGGCCAAGGAGCCGGTGCTGCCGATCCGGCTGTTCCAGTCGCGGGTGTTCGTGGTTTCGGCGGCGCTGAGCTTCGTCGTCGGCTTCACGCTGCTCGGCGCGCTCACCTTCCTGCCCACCTATCTGCAGTGGGTGCAGGGCGTGTCGGCGACCGCCTCCGGCGTACGCACCCTGCCGCTGGTCGTCGGCCTGCTGGTCACGGCGGTGCTGGCCGGCAACACGGTCAGCCGCACCGGCCGCTACAAGGTCTTCCCGATCGTCGGCGGCCTGGTCATGGCGCTCGGGCTCTACCTACTGTCCCGGATGGGCTCCGGCACGTCGACGCTGAACACGTCGCTCTACATGTTCGTCTTCGGCGTCGGCATCGGCCTGTCCATGCAGATCCTGATCATCATCGTGCAGAACACCGTCGCCTACCGCGACCTCGGCGTGGCCACCTCGGGCGTGACGTTCCTGCGTACCCTGGGCAGCTCGTTCGGCGCCGCGGTTTTCGGCACGATCTTCGCCAACCAGCTCAACGACCACCTGACCGACGCGCTGCGGCAGACCGGGGTGCTCCCGTCGGGCGTGCTGGGGCTGCCGAGCGCGGTGCACGACCTGCCGCCGGCACAGTCCGGACCCATCATCGAGGCGTACGCGCAATCGGTGCACGCGCTGTTCCTCTACGCGGTGCCGGTCCCGCTGGTCGCCTTCGTGCTGGCCTGGTTCCTCAAGGAGGTGCCGCTGCGCGACATGGCCCGGGCCGCGGCTCCCGACCTGGGCGAGGGCTTCGGCATGCCCGACGCGCAGGGCTCCGACGGCGAACTCGAGCGGGCGGTCTCCCGGGTGATCCGCACCGAGGGGCAGGCCGCCGCTCCGGCGGTGCTGGCGGCGTCGAACACCGGCCTGGCCGCCGGCGACGCGTGGTGCCTGACTCAGATCCACCTGCGCACCCGCTACGCCGGCCCGGTCGACGTGGCCGGCATCGGGCGGGCCTACCGGCTGCCGGCCTCGGTGCTGCGACCGGCGTTCGCGGCGGCGGCCTGGCGCGGCCTGGTCACGATCGACGACGACGAGTGCCTGGGCCTGACGCAGCGGGGCGAGGAGTCCTACCGCAAGCTGGCCGAGGCGTGGAAGACCTGGTTGCTCACCAAGCTCCCCGACCGCGACGGCCAGCGGCCCACCGGGCCGGCGCTGGACGCGGCGCTCAGCAAGATCGCCACGCGGCTGGCCGACACCGACCCGGACCCGGACCCGCTGGACGCGCCGGGCCGGTGAGCCGCAGGGCGCGCCGAAGAACTCGCGCGACGCCCGGGCCCCGACCAGCGGGCCGCCGTCGTCCTCGGGAAGCAGCCAGCGTGGGAGCCCGCCGACCACGCGTTCGCGGTGCTCGCCGCGGGCTGGGCGATCACGCCGACCCGGCGTGATCATCGGTGTAAGGATGGTGGGATGACCGACAAGCCGCGGCTGGCCGTCATCGGCACCGGGAACATGGGCGGGGCGATGGTCGGGCGGCTGCGCTCGGCCGGCTATCCGGTGACCGCCTGGAACCGCACCGGGGAGCGGGCCGAGCAGGTCGCGGCCCGCACCGGCGCGACCGTCGCCGGCACGCCGCGCGAGGCCACCGGCACGTCCGACGTCGTCCTCGTCTCGCTGTCGAATGACCAGGCCGACCTGGCCGCCCACGAGGGCCGCGACGGGATCGTCGCCGGGCTGCGCCGGGGCACCACCGTCGTCGACACCAGCACCGTCGACCCGCGCACCACGCTGCGCCTGGCCGAGATGGTGCGCGGTGCGGGCGGGGTGCATGTCGACTGCCCGGTTTCCGGCAGCGTGTCGAGCGTCGAGGGCGGCACGCTGACCGCCCTGGCCGCGGGCGACGCGGCCGACGTCGACCGGGTCCGGCCCATCCTCGAACAGATGAGCGCGAACGTCTTCCACATCGGGCCGACCGGGACCGGCGCGACCATGAAGGTCGCCATCAACACCCTGCTGATCGCGATCAACCAGGGCCTCAGCGAGGCGTACGTGCTGGCCGAGGCGGCCGGCATCGACCCGGCCACCGCGTACGACGTGTTCCTGTCCGGCGCCACCGGCGCGCCGTTCCTGAAATACAAACGGGCGATCTTCGAACACCCCGACGACAACCCGGTGGCGTTCTCGCTCGACCTCGTCGCCAAAGACGCCGACCTGGTGCTGGCGCTGGCCGAGCGGGTCGGCGTGCCGGTCACCCAGGCCCAGGCCAACAGGGCCGCGGTCGCGGCGGCGCTCGCCGACGGCTACGGCCAGCAGGACATCAGCACGATGGCCAAGCACCTGCGCGAACTGCGGAGCCGGTCGAGCCGCGGTTAGCCTTCCTCGCATGGCAGAGGTCAGGCAGATGCGGTTGGTGGTCCAGGTCGACGACTACGACGCCGCGGTGGCGTTCTTCCGGGACGCGCTCGGGCTCACCGAGGAAGCGGCGTTCAGCGGCGGCGGCGACGAGCGGGTGATGATCCTGGAGGCCGGCCGGGCCACGCTGGAGATCGCCAACACGGCGCACCATCGCTTCATCGACGAGGTCGAGGTCGGTCACCCGGTGGCGCCGCGGTTCCGGATCGCGTTCGAGGTCGACGACACCACGAGCGACACGGCCGCGCTGGTCGACGCCGGCGCGGTGCCCGTGGCACCGCCGACGCAGACGCCGTGGCGGTCGCTGAACGCGCGCCTCGACGCACCGGGCGACCTGCACATCACCCTCTTCCAGGAACTGGATCCACAGCCGCCGCACAGCACGACGAAAGCCACGCCGCACTAACCAGAGCGCGGCGACATCATCCGCGGCGCCGCTGAAAAAAATCCGAGACCTGATGTCGATTGCGGCGAAGTCGTACGTCGTCAGGATGAGAGGTGGTCACCGACCACTGCATGCCTGAGGGAGAAACCCATGCGCTACCTGTTGCTGATCTACAGCGAGGAGAACCGGGGCACGCCCGACCCGGCCGAAGCGGAGAAGGTGATGAACGAATACTGGGCCTACTCCGAGGCGATCCAGAAGGCCGGCGTCTCCAAGGGCGGCGACGCGCTGCAGGAGTCGACGACCGCGACCACCGTGCGCGTCCAGGACGGTCAGCGGACGGTCACCGACGGGCCGTTCGCCGAGACCCGTGAGGTGCTCGGCGGCTACTACCTGATCGACGTGCCCGACCTGGACGCCGCGATCGAGTGGGCCGAGCGGTGCCCCGGTTCGAAGTACGGGTCCGTCGAGGTGCGGCCGATCATGGAGTTCGGCGAGTAGCGAGCCGTCATGGGTACGGGCAGTCCATCCGTCGAGGCCGTGTTCCGCGAGGAGTGGGGCCGGCTGTTGGCGACGCTCGTCCGTACCCTGGGCGACCTCGATCTGGCCGAAGAGGTCGCGGCCGACGCCGTCGCGTCCGCCGTGGCCCGTTGGCCGAAAGACGGTGTTCCCGACCGCCCGGGGGCGTGGCTGCTCACCGTGGCCCGCCACCGGGCGGTCGACCTGCTCCGCCGCGACAAGGTGTTCGCCGCGAAACTGGCCCTGCTCCAGGTCGAGGCCGACCGGCGCGACACGCCGCCGCCGGTCGATCCGGTGTGGAGCGGCGACGAGCCCGACGAGCGGCTGCGGCTGTTCTTCACCTGCTGCCACCCGTCGCTCGGCCTCGACGCGCAACTCGCGCTGACCCTCACCTGCCTGGCCGGGTTGACCACGCCGGAGGCGGCGCGGGCGTTCCTGGTGCCGCCGGCGACGATGGCGCAGCGGGTGGTGCGGGCCAAGCGCAAGATCCGCGAGGCCCGGATCCCGTTCCGGGTGCCGTCCGCGGCCGAACTGCCCGACCGGCTCCCGGCGGTACTCCACGTGGTCTACCTGATCTTCACCGAGGGGTACGCGACGACCGCCGGCGCGCTGCTCGTCCGCGGCGACCTGGCCGACGAGGCCATCCGGCTCGCTCGCATCCTGCACCGGTTGCTGCCGGCCGAGCGCGAGGTGACCGGCCTGCTCGCGCTGATGCTGCTGGTCGACGCGCGCCGCCCGGCCCGGGTCGACGCCCGGGGCGACATGGTGCTGCTCGACGAGCAGGACCGGTCGCTGTGGACACCCGACAAGATCGCGGAAGGCCGGCAGTTGGTGGTCGAGGCGCTGACCGGCGGCCCGCCCGGTCCCTACGCGCTGCAGGCCGCGATCGCCGCCGTGCACGACGACGCGGCCTCGGTCGCGACCACCGACTGGCCGCAGGTGGTCGCCCTCTACGACGTGCTCCGCACGGTGGCGCCCTCGCCGCTGGTCGACCTCAACCGCGCCGTCGCGGTGGCCATGGTGGACGGTCCGGCCGCCGGCCTACACCTGCTCGACGCGCTGACCGCCGACCGGCGCCTGGCCGCCTACCACCTGCTGCCGGCGGCCCGGGCCGACCTGCTGCGCCGGCTGGGCCGCCCTGCCGAGGCGGCCGAGGCCTACCGGGCCGCGCTCGCGCTGGTCGGCAACGACCCGGAACGCGCGTATCTCACCCGTCGCCTAGAGTCGCTGGATGTTTGAGATCTCACCGGTCGGGGTCGTCCGCTCGCCGCTCACCGACGCGGCGGCGGCGCCGAAGCAGGGCGACGAGGGCGGCCCGGACGCCTGGCTCGAGTTCGACCCGTCGGTCGCCGCCGCGCTCGCCGACCTCGCGCCGGGCCAGGAGGTGCTGCTGCTCACCTGGTTCGACCGGGCGGCGCGCGACGTGCTTGCGGTGCGCCCGCGCGGCGCCGCCGACCGGCCGCTGACCGGCGTGTTCAGCACCCGCTCGCCGGACCGGCCCAACCCGATCGGCCTGCACCGCGTCACCGTGCTGTCGGTCGACGGCGCACGGATCAAGGTCAACAACCTGGAAGCCCTCGACGGTACGCCGATCCTCGACGTCAAGCCCGTCCTCGGTGGGATCTCCGAACGTTGACCTCAACCTCGGTTGAGGTGTGATCCTTCGTCGTATGCGAGTCGTATGGCTGACCCGGTTCGGTGACCCGTCGGTGCTGGTGCCCGGCGAGGCCCCGGATCCGGTCCCCGGTCCCGGCCAGGTCCTGGTCGACGTGGCCTACGCCAACATCACCTTCGTCGAGACGATGTTCCGGGCCAGCGGGTTCGGGCCGTTCAAGGGCGAGTTCCCTATGGTCCCCGGCAACGGCGTGGGCGGGGTGGTCAGCGCGGTCGGCGACGGGGTGTCCACCGCGCTGGTCGGCACCCGGGTGGTCACCTCGACCGGCGGCTCGGGCGGCTACGCCGCGCGGGCCGCGGTCGACGCGGCCGGCCTCGTGCCGGTGCCCGACGGCGTCGACCTGGACACTGCGGTGGCGTTGCTCGCCGACGGCCGCACCGCGCTGCTGCTGCTCGGCGCGGCCGCGCCCAAGCCCGGCGAGCGGGTCCTGGTCGAGGCGGCCGCCGGCGGCGTCGGCACGCTGCTGGTGCAGTTGGCGAAGGCGGCCGGTGCGACGGTGACCGGCGCGGCCGGCAGCGCCAAGCTCGACCTGGTCCTGGATGTCGGCGCGGACCGGGCGGTCGACTACACGGTCGACGGGTGGTCGGCCGGTGTCGGCCCGCTCGACGTGGTCTTCGACGGCGTCGGCGGCACGGTCGCGCGCGCGGCGTTCGACCTGCTCGACCGCGGCGGCCGGATGGTCAGCTACGGCCTGTCCAGCGGCGCCTGGTCGGACGTCACCGACGAGCAGGCCGCCGCCCGCGGCGTCACCCTGATCCGCGGCGCGGGCGGCACACCCGAGCAGTTGCGCGCCCTGACCGCCGAGGCACTGCGCCTCGCGGCCGAGGGCCGACTCCGCCCGGTGATCGGCCAGCGCTTCCCGCTGGAGCGTGCCGCCGACGCACACGCCGCCATCGAGGCACGCTCCACCGTGGGCAAGACGCTGCTAGTACCAGCTTCGTAGCCGCGCGCCGGCCCGACCAAGCGCTACTGGCTCGCGAGCCAGTCGGTGAAGGTCGGGCCGCGCAGGACCGAGCCGGGGCCCGGCAGCTGGTCCGGGCCGTTCATCCCCTTGCCGGCCTTACCGGGCAGCCGTACCCCGATCACGGTCTTCCGCTCGCCGCGATGCCGGACCAGTTGGCGGGCCAGGTCGGGCAGGTGCTCGACGCGCGGGCCGCCGATGTCCGGCACGCGACCGCGCGGGCCGTCGTCGACCACCTCGGCGAGCGCGAGGCCCACTTCGCCGGCCGCGATCGGCTGGGTCACGGCCTTCGGCACGAACGCGAACCGGCCGAAGGTCGACTGTGCCATCACCTGGCCGGCGAACTCGTGGAACTGGGTGGCCCGCAGGATGGTGGCCGGGACCGGGCCGTCGAGAACGGCCTTCTCCTGCGCCAGCTTGGCGATGTAGTAGCCGTACGGAATCTTGTCGATGCCGACGATGCTCAGCACCACGCGGTGCTTGACGCCGGCGGCCTCGGCGAGCCGCCCGAGCCGGGTGGTGGTGTCGGTGAAATAGCGCACGGCCGCGGCCTTGGAGAGGGTCGTGATGTTGGCGCAGTCGACCACGCAGTCCACGCCGGCGAGTGCCGTCTCGAGGCCGGCGCCGGTGGTCAGGTCACCGCGGAGTGCCTCGGTGCCGGGCGGCCCGGCAGTGCCGCCGCGGGTCAGGACCGCGACCTGGTGGCCGCGCTGCTGTAGGGCGCTCGCGGTGGGTCGCCCGACCACACCGGAGCCGCCGATAACGAGTACGCGCATGCCCTGACGACGAGACAGCCCCGGTGAAACGTGACGGTGCCGGCCGTCACGCCAGCAGCCGGCCGGCTGCGGCCAGCCGCTCGACCGCCGCCGGCGTCCACGGCCCGCGGACGATCACCACGAGGTGGCCGACCCCGAGCCCGGCCAGCGCGGCGGCCCGCTCGGCGAACTGTTCCGGGGTCTCGTCGGCGCCCAGCCGGGTGCTGACGGTCTTCTCGATCGCGGCGAAGTCGGTGCGCTCGGTGGCGCAGTGCCCCTCGAGCACGGTGAGCTTGTGCCGGATGGTCGCACCGCCGTCCGGGATGTCGGGCAGGTTGCACGCCTGTGCGTAGCGGGCCACCAGCCGCAGCGTCTTCTGCTCACCCATGCCGCCGACCAGGATCGGCGGGTGCGGCCGGGTGAGCGGGAGCGGGCTGCCGATCGGCCGGTCCAGGCGCACCCGGGCGCCGTCGAACGCCGACGAGTCGCCGGACCACATCCGCAGCGCGAGCCGCAGGGTGTCGTCGAGCAGCGCGAACCGGTGCGCGGCCGGCGGCAGCGGCAGGCCCATCATCGCCGCCTCGGCCTCGTGGTAGCCGGCGCCGACGCCGAACCAGGCCCGCCCGCCACTGAGCACGTCGAGCGTGGTCACCGCCTTGACCAGCAGTGCTGGCGGGCGGAAGGTGACCGCCGAGACCATCGTGCCCAGGCGCAGCCGCGAGGTGGTGGCGGCCAGGAAACCCAGCGTGGTGTACGCCTCGACGGCCGGCTCCGTCAGGTCGAGGCCGGGTTCGGCCTGGATCAGGTGGTCGCCGACCCAGAGAGTGTCGAGGCCGCCCTGGTCCGCGGCGCGGGCGACGTCGGCGAGGTCGCGGGCCAGCGGGCCGGGGAAGGCGGCGTTGGTCATGTTGATGCTGAGGCGCATGGGCTCGCTCCCTCCTTCCGGAGAAAATTCCTCCGCTTCGTTGACCGTACCACCATTTCTGGAGGATCTTTCTCCGTATAGTGGGTCGCGTGACCCGCAGGGACGCCATCGCCAACCGGGAGCGGATCCTGGCCGCCGCGCGCGAGGTGTTCGTCGAGCGCGGGCCGAACGCACCGCTGGACGAGATCGCGCGGCGGGCCGGCACCGGGATCGCCACCCTCTACCGGCACTTCCCCGACCGGAGCGCGCTCGCCCGGGCGGTGGTCGAGGCAGCGGTGCTGGCCGCGACCGCGGCCGTCCGCGCGGCGGTCGCCGCCGAGCCCGACCCGTTCGCCGCGCTGCGCCGGTATGTGCACGAGGCGCTCGACCTCGGCGTCGCGGCGGTCATCCCGACATTGCTGGACAGCGTGCCGCAGACCGATCCGGCCCTGACCGCCGAGGGTGGGGCGCTGCTCGACGGGTTGGTGCGGTCGGCGCAGTCGGCCGGGCTGCTGCGACCCGACGTGACCGTCGGCGACCTCGGCACCCTGGTGGTGCGGCTGTCCCGGCCGCTGCCCGGCGGGCTGCCGGCCGGCGTCGAGGCCGCGCTCGCCCACCGGCACGCCGACGTGGTGCTGGACGGGCTGCGGTCGGCCGCCGTCACGACGGTCCTACCCGGACCGGCGCTGAGCTTCGACGCGCTGCGGGCCGAGTCGGCGGGAACCGGCTGACCCACGGGCGGCTCGTCACCAGCGGAGGTGGCGAACATGTCCTATCTGAAGCGCCTGGCGGTCGCGGTTCTCGCTCTGGTTCTCGGCGCGATCGCCGCGCCCGGCGCCGCGCAGGCCGGCGGCTGGGCCGCGACGGTCCTGGAGCCGATGCCGGCACAACTCACCGTCAACCAGACCTACACGGTCGGGATGTGGGTGCTGCAGCACGGGTTCCACCCCTACGAGGGTGTGCTCGACGAGGTCGGGCTGCGACTGGTCGACGGGAAGGGCGCCGAGACCCGCTTCGCGGCCGTGAAGCTGACCGAGCCGGCGCACTACGCGGTGTCGGTCGTGCTCCCGCACGAGGGCCCGTTCACGATCATCGGCGTGCAGGGCTGGTTCGCGCCCTACCGGGTCGGCACGATCAGCGCGAAGGGCGGCCTCCAGCAGCTGCCGACGACCACCGCGCTGACCGCCGAGCATCTCGCGCAATACTGGCCCGGGGCGGTCAAGCCGCCGGTGCTACCCGTCGACGAGTCCCGCGATCCGTTCGTACAGGCCGATTCCGAGCTGGCCGCGGCGGCGGCGCCTGTTGCCGTGCGACCGGTCGCCTCCTCGACGCCGGCCGGACCCGCGCCCTCGCCGCGACTCGCGGTGCTGGCCGGCCTGGCCGCGGTGGTCATCGCGGCGACCGTCCTGATCGGACGGCGCCGGCATCACCGTCGCGCGTTGTGAGGACTTGCTCCCGTGGGAGATCATGAGGGCTGATCCCCCACGGAAGGAGCCCGGGCCGTGATCCTGGACTGGCCGGACTGCACCAACGTGCGCGACCTCGGCGGTCTCGCCACCACCGGCGGCCGGCGGATCCGACCCGACGCCCTGCTCCGTTCCGACAACCACGACCGGCTGACCCCCGAGACGATCGCCACGATCCGGGCCGGCGGCGTCCGCCGGATCGTCGACCTTCGCTGGGCCCGGGAGTGCGCCGCCCGCCCGAGCCCATTCGCCGGTGACCCGCTCTATGCCCACGTCCCGCTGCTGGGCGACGACGACTACGAACTCGTGCCCGACAGCTACGCGGCGTTGCTCGACCACAGCCGCCCCGGGATCGGCGCCGCGTTCCGGGCGGTGGCCGAGGCACCGCCCGGCGGCGTGATCGTGCACTGCCACGAGGGCAAAGACCGCACCGGCGTGCTCGTCGCACTGCTCCTGCTGGTCGCCGGCGTGCCCGAAGACGAGGTCGCCGACGACTACGCCCTGACCGCGGGCGTGGAGCGGATCGTCATGGTCAACACCATCGAACACCTGCACCGGGCGTACGGCGGAGTCGCCAAATACCTGGCCGACTGCGGCATTGACGCCACGCTGCTGGACGCGGTCCGCGCGCGCCTCCTCGACTAGCCCATGTCCTGGTCGCGCCCCCGGTAGCGTGTTCGACATGGAGTCGACAGCCCTGACCGGTTCGTTCCTCGTCGGCGTGGCCACCGGCGGCCGCAGCATGACCGGTCTCGCGGCGGTCGCCCTGACCACCGAGCCGACCAGGGCCGACCGCCTCCTCGACCGGGTGGCGACCACCCGTGGCCGCGTCCTGTTGACCGCCGGCGCCGCGGCGGAGATGGTGGGCGACAAGCTCCCCACCGTCCCGAGTCGACTGTCCCGGCAGGGCCTGACCAGCCGCATCGCGGCCGGAGCGCTGGCCGGGGCGGCGCTGGCGGTGCGCTCGGGCGGCAACCCCGGTCTCGGCGCCCTGGCCGGCGTGACCGGCTCGGTCGTCGGCAGCTACGCGGGCGCGACCTGGCGGCGCTGGGCCGGCACGGAGAAGGCCACCGCGTTCACGGCGGCCGTGACGGAAGACCTTCTGACCGTTGCCGTCGCCTTGCTCGCCTGCGGGTTGGCCAGTCAACGCGGCACCGGTTCGTAGTCGTAGAGCCAACCCGTGGCGCGCTCGTAAAAACGGGCGAAGAAGAGGGACATGCCGACCTCCGTGACGCGACGGCGGAGCGGGCCGGCCTGTTTGACCTCGCGGTTGTCGTCGGAGGCCCTGAGCACCCGGGTGACCCGGTCCCGGCGGGCCGCCTCGTAGGCGGCCAGGCCATCGCGGACGGTCGCGGCGGCGCCGATCGCGGCGCCCAGGGCGACGCCGTCTTCGATCGCCATCGAGGCGCCCTGGCCGGCGCCGACCGGGTGGGCCGCGTCGCCGACCAGCACGGTGTGGGCGTTGTGCCAGACCCGCACCGGTGCCAGCACCTGGTTGACGCTGTGCCGGTGCAGGTGCGTGGTGGCCGCGATGATCTGGCGGGGGATCGGCTCCGCCGCGAAGAGCGTGTCGAGGCGGGTCAGCCGGTCGCCGGTGTCGTCCGCCGGTGGGTTCGGGGCGTTGACCTGGGCCTGCCACCAGATCTCGCCGCCGTCGGGTGGGATGACGTGGACGAAGGCGCCGTGCGCGCCGACCGTCATGTTGAAGGTGCCGCCGCCCGCATCGGCGGCCCGTGATCGGCCGGAGATGACCCAGACGCCGGCGTAGCGGGGCGTCGGCGCGGCCGGGTCGAGGGCGCCGCGCACGACCGAGCGGATGCCGTCGGCCCCGACCAGCAGGTCGCCGGTAGCGCAGCGCCCGCTCGCGAAATGGGCCGTGCCGCGGGAGTCGACCGCCGTCAGGCGCTCGCCGGTCACCAGGCGGACGCCCGCCTCCTCGGCCGCCACCCGCAGTTCCGCCACCAGGTGGCCGCGCATCAGGGTGATGCTGCGCATCGGGTCGGCGGCCCGGCGGCCGCGCGGCACGTCGGCGATCACGTGTCCCTTCGCTGACCACATGCGCAACCGGGCGATCGGCATGCCGACCGCCCGGACCCGCTCCAGGCAGTCGATCGCGGCGAGGCCGCGCAGGCCGTTGACGGCCAGGCTGACGAACGAGCCGACCTCGCCACCCGGGTCGGGATGGGCCTCGAACAGGGTGACCTCGGCACCCTGCCGCCGCAGTGCGATGGCGCTGACGGTGCCGGCCACGCCGCCGCCGATGACGATCGCGTGCATTCGGCGTACCTCCCCTGAATTTTGATTCACTGAATTTTGATTCAGCATAGCGGCCCCGGGACGCCGGCGGAACTGGAATAGTCGCCGGGTGGACCTCGGCCCGCTCCGCCAGCGCGACTTCGCCCTGCTGTTCTTCGCCGGACTGATCTCGTTGACCGGGAACTGGGTGCTCGGCATCGCCCTGCCGGTCGCGGTGCTCGGGCTGACCGGCTCACCCGCCGCGGTCGCGACGGTCGTGGCGGCGTCGCTGTTGGGAACGATCGCCGCCAGCACGGTCGCCGGCGTCTACGTCGACCGCTGGGACCGGCGGCGGGTCGTCGTGGTGGCCAACGTCCTGCAGGTCTTCGCGCTGCTGCCGCTGCTGCTGGTCGACGACGCCGAGCGGGTCTGGATCGTGGTCGCGGTCGCCTTCACGTCGCAGGCGCTCGCACAGTTCTTCCAGCCGGCGGAGAACGCGCTGCTGCCCCGCCTGGTCGACGCCGACCGGCTGCCCGCCGCCAACGCGCTCAACACGCTCAACAACAACCTGGCCCGGCTGGTCGGCCCGGCCCTCGGCGGCGTGATCGCCGTGAGCAGCGGCCTGGCCGGCGCGGCGCTGGTCGACGCGGCGACGTTCGCGATCGCGGCCGCGCTGTGCGGTCTGATCCGCGGCACCCATCGCGCGGTCGTCGAGCCCGGAACCGAACCGGAACGGCATCTGGTGCGTGAGTTGGCCGAGGGCCTTCGCGCCGTCGGCCGCAACCGGATCGTCCGCGCGATCTTCGTCATCATCGCCGTCTCGTCGGTGGGAGAGGGCATGATGGGCACGCTGTTCGCGGTCTACGTCACGAAGGCCCTCCACGCCGGCGGCCGCGAACTGGGCTGGCTGATGTCGGCCCAGGCGGTCGGCGGCATCATCGGCAGCCTGGCCGCGACCCGGGTCACCGCGCGCTTCCGACCGGTCCCGCTGATCGCCACCTGCTGGACCTTCTTCGGCGTGGTCGACGTGGTGATCTTCAACTATCCGCGGTGGGACGGTGCGTTCTGGCCCGTTCTCGCGCTGTTCGTGGTCGTCGGTCTCCCCGTGGGGATCCATCTCGGCGCGATCTGGACGCTGTTCCAGATCGAGACACCGGACCGGCTGCGCGGCCGCGCGTTCTCGGCGATCTGGATGGGCGCCTCGATCGCGTCGGTGATCGGGGCCGGGATCGCGGGTGCGCTGGGCGACCGCGTTGACGTGATCACGCTGCTGACCGTGCAGGGCGTGGGGTGTGTCGTGGCCGGGCTGACATTCCGGTGGCTGGCCGGGCCGGGACCGGCGTCGCTGGTCCGCGCGGAGCCGGCGGCGGTGCCGACGCAGGCGGCTGTTTGACCCGCTTTGCTCTGCTGCCATATAGGCAGCAGAGCAAGCGGTGATCAACCCCGCAGGTCGCGCCGGGCCAGTTCGCCGAACAGTGCCATCGCGGCGTCGACCTCGGCCCGCTCCCCTGTCATCAGCAGGTCGAGACCCAGCCCGCGGGTGACCGCGAGCCCCAACCGCGCGTGCACCCGAGCCCGCTCACCGGAGACACCGGCCCGGGTGAACAGCTCGACCAGCGGTGCCTCCCAGGCCCGGATCACCGACTCGCGAAAGGATGCCGTCCATTCGCGACCGTAGAGCGCCTGCACGTACACCTCGAAGAACAACCGCTGCGCGGCCAGCAGGTCCGGGGTGGTCAGGTGGGCCCAGAACGCGGCGGAGACCGCGAAGATGTCGGTGTCGTCGGTGACCAGGTCGGCCAGCAGCGCCCGCTGCGCCGCCTCCATCCGGCCGACCACCTCGGCCAGCAGCCCATCGCGGGAGCCGAAGTGATAGATCAGCATCCGGTGGCTGGTGCCCGCCTCGGCGGCGATCTCGCGCAGGCTCAGGTCGCTGAACCCGCGCCGCCGGACCACGTCGAAGCAGCGGTCGAGCAGCGCCTCGCGGGCGGCGCTCACCCGCGCGCGGCGGCGGCTTCGCTCGCGGCCTTCAGGCCCGCCGCCTCCATGTCGAGGTAGCGCCGGTTGCGCCGGCCGAACATCAGGTTGAGCAGGCCGGCGATCGGGCCGGTCTGGTGCAGCTCCAGAGTGATCCGGGTGGAGCCGTCGTCGTTGGCGCGCAGCAGGTGACGGCCGACCGTGCGTACTCCCGGTGACCGGTTCGTCCAGGAGAACTCGGCGCGATCCTCGAACGTGGTGACCTCCCAGACCAGGGGCTGCATGCCGGGCTGCTTGATCCTCGCCCGGCTGCCCAGCCGCAGCGGCCCCTCGTCGAGCCGCTCGACCGTCGTCATCGACGCGGTCCAGCGCGGCCAGTCGGCCACGTCGCGCAGCACGGCCCAGGCAGCGTCCAGGTTGGCGCGGGCGTCGGCGCTCGTCGTCAGCATCATGTACCAGATGGTACATCCGGGCGAGCCGCCCGGTCGGGGGCCACCGGTCGTCGGTAGGGTGCCGGCATGACCGTGGACATCTGGACAGACGGCGCGTGCAGCGGCAACCCGGGGCCGGGCGGCTGGGGCGCGGTCCTGCGCTTCGGCACGGTCGAGAAGGAACTGTGCGGCGGCGAGGCCACCGCGACCACCAACAACCGGATGGAGCTGATGGCGCCGATCAGCGCGCTGGAGAGCCTGACCCGGCCGGTGGTGGTCCGGCTGCACACCGACAGCGTGTATGTCCGCGACGGCATCACCAAGTGGCTGCCCCGATGGAAGGCCAACGGCTGGCAGACCGCCGCGAAGACCCCGGTCAAGAACGTCGACCTGTGGCAGCGGCTCGAAGCGGCCCTGGCGCCGCACGAGGTGAGCTGGTTCTGGGTCAAGGGCCACTCCGGCCACCCGGAGAACGACCGCGCCGACGGCCTGGCCAACCGCGGCCTTCGGGAAGCCCGTGACGGTGCGGCCAGCCGTTAGGGCCGGCCGCACCGGAAAACTCAGGAGTGCTGCACCGCGTCGAGGATGACCGCCGTCACCTCGTCGGGATTGGTGATCAGCGACAGGTGCCCGGCGTCGACCTTGGCGATCGCCGAACCCGCGCGCTCGGCCATCGCCCGCTGGCGGTCCGGCGGGATGACCTGGTCCCGTTCGCCCAGCACGTACCACGACCTGATGGTCTTCCAGGCCGGCGGCCCGGACGGCTGGTTGCTGGCGCTGGCCACGAGCGGGCGCTGGCTGGCCCACAGCACCCGGGCCGCCTCGGTCGGCAGGCCGGTGGCGAAGCCGCTGAGGAAGACCGATTCCTTCAGGTAGAGGTCGGCGTCGCCCTGTGCGGCGCCCGGGAACGGCACGAAGTCGAAGACCAGCGCCGGGTCACCCGAGAGCACCGAGTCGTCGCCGACCAGCGGGGCGACGGTCTCGCCCTCGTCCGGAACGAACGCGTCCACGTAGACCAGTGCGCGCACGTTCGGGTTTCCGGTCGCGACGTTGGTGATGACCGCGCCGCCGTACGAGTGTCCGACCAGGACGATCGGCCCCGAGATGGTGGAGAGGAAGTCGCCGATCGTCTCGCTGTCGCCGGGCAGGCTGCGCAGCGGGTTGGGGGGCACCCGGACCGGATAGCCGGCCTCCTGCAAACGTTGGGTGACGCCGTTCCATGACGAGCCGTCGGCCCAGGCGCCGTGCACCAGCACGATCGTCGGCTTGACCGGGTAGGCGTCTTCGACGGTCGCGGGGCGAGCCGCGGCGACCGCGGACGGCACGGCGAGCGAGGCGAGCGCGCAGATCGCGATCAGCAGCGTCAATCGCCGCAGCGGCGCGACCAGGATTCTCTTCAACAAAGCCTCCGTGGGTGTTCTGGGGGCAGGCACGAGCCCGCATTCAATAACGCGGCTTATGCCTGAAATGTCACGGAAGCTTCGGCGCGTCGCTCAGCGACCTCCGCCGACCACCCAACCGACCGGCGGCACCGACGGCAGCCGCGTCAGGTCGGCCACCGCCGGCAACCGTCCGAGCACCCCACCCGCCGTCACGCCGAGCCCGACCAGCAGCAACAACGCCGCCAACCGGATGCCCACTGTGTACCGCCGTTCCATCCCCGGTCCCCCTCACCGACGCAGCACCCCTACCTCCAGCACTCTTCCGGCCCGAACGCGCCCCGTCATTGCCACTGGCAACCCAACCGGGGGTAGGGCTTGCCATACCATCCCGCCGCGGTAGGTGCCCGCCGGGATGGCCAACTGATCGATGTATCTCGATACCCTGGGAGCCACCCATCCCACGAGGAGGCCTCCCGATGGTCCTACGCCGCAGACTGTTCACCCTCGCGCTGGTCGCGGCCGCCATGGTCGGCGTGCAACTCGCATCGGCCGGCGTGGCCCAGGCCGCGGTCCGGGTGCTCTACTACGACGCGAGCCAGGCACAGGAGTTCGTGTCGGTGGTCCACCAGGGCGCGCAGAACTGGAACAGCCGGGTGACCAACGTCCGCCTGGAACCCGTGCCCGCGGGCCGCACGCCCAACATCCGGGTCTACGCCGACAACGGCTGGCCGCGCACCTACACGACGTCGCTCGGCAACGGCTACTGGTACATGGGCCGCGAGGCGGTCAACGACGGCTACTACCAGCCACGAATCTCCACACACGAGTTCGGCCACATCCTCGGCCTGCCCGACCGCCGCACCGGCCTGTGCGCCGACCTCATGTCCGGCAGCAGCGCGCCGGTCTCCTGCACCAACGCCTTCCCCAACAGCCGCGAGGCAGCAGACGTGAACAGCCGCTTCCGTTCGGTCACCAGCCGGGTCCCGGCGCAGACCTTCGTCTGGCAACCGGCTGCTTAGAAGGTCGAAAGCGAGGAGTTCGGCCGCGGCACAGTCGGCTGAGCCGCGGCCCGCTCCGTACGAAAGCTAGAACCGAAGGTTGGCCAGGTAGTTGTAGCCGACCCGGGCGGTGGTGATCGCGTCCGCGGGCACCCGGGGCGCGATGCCGGCGTCGTCGCGCTCGATGATGAACTCGTCGATGCCCGCCTCGCGCCCGTGCTCGAAGATCCGGGCGAAGTTGATCAGGCCCTGGCCGGCGTCTTCGAACGATCCCGCGTCGTTCATGTCCTTCACGTGGAACTGGCGGATCCGGCCGCGGTTGGCCCGGATCAGGTCGACCGGGTCGCTGGCGCCCCGGGTGACCCAGAACAGGTCCATCTCCAGGTGCACCAGGTCGGGGTCGGTTTCCTCGGTGATGATGTCGTAGCCGGTGCGGGTGCCACCATCGAGGCGGAAGAACTCGTAGTGGTGGTTGTGATAGCCGAAGTCGAGCCCGGCCTTGCGGGCCAGCGCGCCGGCCTTGTTCAGGTCGCGGGCGAACGCCCGCCAGGTCGCCGAGTCGCGGATGATGCCGTTGGCGCCGACCCCGAAGAACGGGTGGACGATGTAGCGCGAGCCGAGCAGCCGCGAGTCGGCCAGGGCCCGCTGCCAGGTCGCGGCGTCGAACGGCTGGGGTATGCCCACGTGCCCGGACGTCGAGCGCAGGCCGACGGCGTCGAGGGCGGCCTTGAACTGCGCCGCGGTGCGCCCGACGAACCCGGCGTGTTCGACCCGGGTGTAGCCGATGTCGGCGAGCGCGGCCAGCGTCCCCTCCAGGTCGGCCGCCAGTTGGTCGCGCAGGGTGTAGAGCTGCACGCTGATGTGGTCACGGGGCACCCGGCCGTGGCTGCCGCCGCCGTGCCCGCCGGCACTGGCCGGCGCGGCGCCCAGGCCCACCGCTCCGACGGCGCCGGCCGCGGCCGCGACGCCCGCGGCCCGCAGCGCGCCGCGCCTGGTCAGGGTGCGTAGCTGCTCCTCACCCAGCGGTTGGGCGCTCTGGTGTGCTTCGTGGTCGTTGACGCACATGGATGACTGCCTCCTGGCGCTCGGGACGGGAAACTCGACCAGCATCGATGCTTGGCCAAGCTACCCCGGCGCGCAAGCCGGGGGGAAGATTCACGCCCGGCAATCCCCAGAAACGCGAGGCAGTATGGGAGCCATGTCGGAAGCCACGACCGGGCAGGGCGTCTACGTCAACCCCGCCGGTGAGTTCACCCGTGACCAGCGCTACATCGCCAGCCGGATCACCCGCGACGGGCGCGACGGCTACCCGGTCGAGCCTGGCCGCTACCGGCTGGTGGTCAGCCGGGCCTGCCCGTGGGCCAGCCGGGCGGTCATCGTCCGCCGGCTGCTCGGCCTGGAAGACGCGATCTCGATGGCCATCGCCGGGCCGACCCACGACAAGCGCAGCTGGACGTTCGACCTGGCACCGGGCGGGCGTGACCCGGTGCTCGGGATGGAGCGGTTGCAGGAGGCGTTCTTCAAGCGCTTCCCCGGGTACGACCGCGGCATCACCGTGCCGGCCATCGTCGACGTCACGACCGGCGAGGTGGTGACCAACGACTACCCGCAGATCACCATCGACATGTCGCTGGAGTGGACCGACTACCAGCGGCCGGGCGCGCCGCAGCTCTACCCCGAGGCGCTGCGCGCCGAGATCGACGAGGTCAACGACGGCGTGTTCCGCGACGTCAACAACGGCGTCTACCGGGCCGGTTTCGCGGGGACGCAGGAGGCCTACGAGAAGGCGTACCACCGGCTCTTCGACCGTCTCGACCTGCTCTCCGAGCGGCTGGCCGGGCAGCGCTACCTGGTCGGCGACACGATCACCGAGGCCGACGTGCGGCTGTTCACCACGCTCGTCCGGTTCGACGCCGTCTACCACGGGCACTTCAAGTGCAACCGGCAGAAGCTCAGCGAGATGCCGGTGCTCTGGGCCTACGCCCGCGACCTGTTCGCGACGCCCGGCTTCGGCGACACGGTCGACTTCGACCACATCAAGCGGCACTACTACGAGGTGCACCGCGACATCAACCCGACCGGGATCGTGCCGCTGGGCCCGGACCTGTCGGGCTGGCTCGCCCCGCACGGCCGGGAGGCCCTCGGCGGTCGCCCGTTCGGCGACGGCACCCCGCCCGGGCCGGTGCGCGCGGACGAGGTCGTGCCGCCGGAGCACACGCCCCAGGCCTGAAACCGGTTGACCTCAAGCGGGCTTGAGGTCCCATCATCGTGCGGTGACCGCCACCGCCGTCGAAACCCGACCGCAGCTCTTCAGCCGCCGCTACGCGCTGGCCACCGCCGGCTCGACCGGCCTGGTCTTCCTGGCCGCGTTCGAGGCGCTCGCGGTCGCCACCGTGATGCCCACCATCACCGCCGACCTCGACGGGCGGGCGCTCTACTCGCTCGCGTTCGTGGCCACCACCGCGACCGGCGTGGTCGGCATGGTGGCGGCGGGCGCGTGGGCCGATCGCCGCGGGCCGCGCCGGGCCCTGCTGGTCGCGATCGCGGTCTTCGCACTCGGTCTGGCAGTGGCCGGGACGGCCGCGACGATGACGGTCTTCGTCGCCGGCCGGGTCCTGCAGGGGTTCGGCGCGGGCGGCATCACCGTCGCGCTCTACGTGCTGGTCGCCGGCGTCTACCCGGCCGCCCTGCACCCGCGGATCTTCGGGCTGTTCGCCGCCGCGTGGGTGGTGCCCGGGATGGTCGGCCCGTTCGTCGCCGGTGTGGTCGCCGACGCGTGGAGCTGGCACTGGGTCTTCCTCGGCGTGCTGGTGCTGGTCGCCGCCGCGACCCTGGTGATCGTGCCGGTGCTGCGCGGCCCGCTGCCCGCGGGCGAAGCCGCCACCGGCCGCAGCGGGCGCCGGATCGCGACGGCCGCGGTGGTCGCCGGTGCCGCGATCGCGGCCGGGTTGTCTCCCGAATTGCCCGACGCCCGCGGCTGGCTGCTGGCGGCACTCGCCGCGGCGGTCGTGGTCGCCACCGTCCGCACCCTGCTGCCGCCGGGCACCCTGCGCGCCCGCCCCGGCCTGCCCGGCGCGGTGCTGCTCGCCGCCGCGGCCGGCGGCACGTTCTTCGGCACCGAGGTCTACCTGCCGTTACTGCTGCACGACCGTTACGGCCTGCCGAGTTGGCTGTCCGGGTTCACGCTGACGGTGGGCTCGATCTCCTGGGCGCTCGGGTCGCACGTGCAGGGCCGGCTCGGCGGCTGGCCGGACGGCCGGGTGATCCGGCTCGGCACGCTGCTGCTGGTGGCCGGCGCCGCCGCCGAACTGGCGACCGTGCTGACCGGGGCGCACTGGGTGTTCGTCGGCGCCGGCTGGCTGCTGGCCGGCGGCGGGATGGGCCTGATCTACCCGCGGGTCAGCACGCTGGTGCTGGCCGCCTCGGCGCCCGGCACCCAGGGCTTCAACACCGCGGCCAAGAACATCGGCGACGTGGTCGGCGGCAGCCTGGCGCTGGCCTTCTCCGGGCTGCTCTTCCAGTCGCTGGCCGGCATCGGCGCATGGTGGTCGTTCGCCGGCTCACTGACCCTGTCGACCCTGCTGGCGGTCGCCGCCGTTGGCGTGGCCCGGCGGATCTAGCGGGTGGCGTGGGCCCGGTAGGTCTCGAGGACCTCGGTCCAGCCGCCGTCGGCGTCGAAGCGGGCGTGGTCGGCGCCCTGGTCGGCGTGCCAGCCGCTGTGTTCGAGGCGCACGTCGGTGGCCGTGCCGTCCGCTTCGAAGCTCACATCGACGAGCGTGGCGCCGGGGGTACGCAGCCCGTGCGTCCAGCGCAGGGCGACCCGCCGGGACAACTCCCAGAGGCCGACCTCGCCCCACTCGTGCTCGCTGCCGTCGCGGTCGCGCTCGTAGACCCGGCCGCCCACGTGGGGCTCCAGCACCACGCCGGCCAGGTCGTCGCCGCCGGCGGTGAACCGGCGCGGCCACCACTCGCCGATCCGCCCCGTGAAGAGGTCGAACGCCAGGGTCGGGACGACCGGCACCACCAGTTCCCGGACGATCGGCGGCAGCGCCGAATCCTCGTACCCTCGACTGGTCATGATCGAGTTCTCCTCTGCTTTTCGGCTTTCCCCAGCCTGCCAGGTGAGGGGCGTGCGACGCTGGCGAGAGGCGAGCCCAGGTGGAGGTCGCGATATGACCAGGATCGGCGCCAAGGACGAGCTGTTCGGCGCGCAGACGCTCCGGACCATGGGCAGCACCGCGTACGGCGGCGCTGACATCGGCGAATGCCTCGCGACGCTGGCCCGGGTGCAGGGCACCGACCTCGACAGCTGGCACCGGGAGTGGACGCTGACGGCCACCCGGGTGCAGCAGCTGGCCGAGGCGGAGGAGGCGGCCGGGCACGTGGAGAGCGCCCGGTTGGCCTACTGGCGGGCGTCGAGCTATTTCCGCACCGCCGGCACGATGCTGCTCGGCGCGCCCCTTGACCGGCGTGCCGTCGAGGCCAACCTGCGCCAGACCGACGCGTTCCGGCGGGGCGCCGCCCTGCTGCCGTTCCCGCCGCGGCAGGTGGAGATCCCCTATGGCGACGGCACGCTGCCCGGCTACTTCTTCCGCGCGGAGGGCGACCTGCGCGAACGGCCGACGGTGATCGTCGTCGGCGGCTACGACAGCACCGCCGAGGAGCTCTTCTTCTTCAACGGCGCGGCCGCCCTGTCCCGCGGCTACGACGTGCTGACGTTCGATGGTCCCGGCCAGGGCGCGGCGCTGCTCCAACGCGGAATGGTCATGCGGCCCGACTGGGAGGCCGTGATCACCCCGGTGGTCGACTTCGCGCTGGACCAGCCGGGCGTCGACCCCGACCGGATCGCGCTGATCGGCCTGAGCCTGGGCGGCTACCTCGCACCCCGGGCGGCGAGCGGTGAGCCGCGGCTGGCCGCCTGCATCGCCGACGGCGGCGAGTACGACCTGTTCGACGCCGTGCTGCAACGGATGCCGGCCCCGGTGGCACGCGGCTTCGCCGAGGGCCGCTCGTCGTCGACGGCGATCGTCCGCGCGACGCTGGGCCGGCTGGAGAAGCGGCCGACGGCGGGCTGGTCGCTGCGCCGAGGGCAACTCGTGCACGGCGCGGCCGACTCGGTGACCTACATCGACATGCTGCGCGACTACACGATGAAGGGCCGGGCCCAGCGGATCAGCTGCCCGACGCTGATCTGCCACGCCGAGGGCGACCCGCTCGGCGCCCAGGCGCCGCAGCTCTACGACGCGCTGACCACCCGCAAGGAGCTGATCACCTTCAGCATCGCGGAGGGTGCCGGCGACCACTGCGAGGCCGGCGCCCGCACGCTCTTCCACGCGCGGGCCCTGGGCTGGCTCGACTCGATCCTGCGGCCGGCGGCGGTGCTCAGCGGAAGCGGCTACTGAGGACCCTTCTCGTGGCCGAGCCGCCCTCTCGACCGGCGGCGGTCCTTCATCTCGGCCTCGTAGAGGTGCCGCCGCCCGCCGGCGAGCCGGCCCCGGGCCCGGGCCTCGAGGTCGCGGAAGGCGGCGTAGTAACCGTCGTCGTAGTCCTCGACGATCTGGTAGGTCCACCGGCCCTCGATGACGTTGCGGCCGATCAACTCGTCGCGTACGGCATCGGCCAGATCCTGATGACCGGCTCGGCCGAGCAGTTCGACGGCCTCGTCGAGCATCAGGTCGGCGTGGCCGGTCAGTTGGTGCACTGAGTAGAGGTGTCCGCGGACCCGCTCCACAGTCTCCAGCGCCTCGCTCAGCTTCCCGAGCGCGGCGACCGTGGTGTCGTCGAGTCCGGGCGGTCGGCGGTGCTCGTCGGTCATGGCGTCCCACCTACCCGCTGGTCAGGCCCGCGAAAACGGCTGAGGTGGAGCCGCCACGGCCGGGCGGCTCCACCTCAGGGTCGGGTTACTCAGGCCGCGTGCCGAGCGCGCCGGCGCGCGCGGGTCGCCGCGAGGACGATCGCACCACCGGCGAGCAGCACCAGACCGCCCGCGACGACCGGGACCGGGTCGGGGCCCGGGGTGACCGGCAGCTGGCCGCCGGGCACCAGCAGGTTGTCGACCGACGCGACCTCGTTGTCGGCGCCGGGCAGGCTCTGCCGCGCGATCACCCTGTAGCGGCCGGGGCGCAGCGCCGGCGAGATCGTGCACGCCCACCGACCGTTCTGCGCGACGGTCGTGTTGCAGGTGCCCGCCGGCCCGTTGCCCTGCGGCCGGTCGCCCTGCGGCCGGTCGCCCTGCGGCCGGTCGCCCTGAGGCCGGTCGCCCTGAGGCCGGTTGCCCTGCGGGTCGTTCCCCTGCGGCCCGTTGCCCTGCGGGCCGTTCCCCTGCGGGCCGTTCCCCTGCGGGCCGTTCCCCTGCGGGCCGTTGCCCTGCGGACCGTTGCCCTGCGGCCGGTCGCCCTGCGGCCGGTCGCCCTGCGGCCGGTTGCCCTGCGGGTCGTTGCCCTGCGGACCGTTGCCCTGCGGACCGTTGCCCTCTCGGCCGTTCCCCTCCTGGCTGTTGCCCTGGGGTCCGTTGCCCTGCGAGCCGTAGCCGTCGCGGTGCTGGTTCTGGTTCTGGTTCTGGTTGATCGCCTCAACCGCGACCCGGGCACCTGGCCGGCCCATGCCTTGGATGGTCGGAGTGCTTGAGATGGTCGAGCCGCTCTGCGGACTGTTGATCCTGAAGCTGCCACCGTCCGCGAAAGCCGGCGCGCCCAGCGCCAGCCCGAGCCCGATCACCGCCGCGCCCAAGCCCACCCTCGTGCGCAGTTTCCCCATGAGTTTCTCCCTTCACAACTCTCCCTTGGCGAATATATGCAGAGAAACTTCGCATAACTGGCGATTCACGGAACCTAGGCGAATCTGGTCAGATCCCCCGGCGCGTCGCGCTTAGCTTTCTAAGGAAGGGGTGATCTCGATGGCTACCGACACCCGGCCGTACGCGCTCAGCCGCCGCCGCGCCGCTGACGTCGCCGCGGCGGAGCTACGCGCGTTCGGCGACCTGCTGGCGTCTCTCGGCGACACCGACTGGGCGCTGGCCACCGACTGCGACGAGTGGAACGTGCGGGACGTGGCCGCGCACGTCTGCGGCCAGTACGAGGAGCTCGCCCGGCCGACCGTCCTGTTTCGCCGGTTGCGCACGGCCCGCCGGCGCTACCCCGACCGGACAGCGCTCGACGGGAAGAACCGGGTGCAGGTCGACGACCTGGGCCGGCGCCCGCCCGCGGAGCTGGTCGCCCACCTGGCCCGCAACGGCCCGGTCGCGATCCGGCGGATCCGGCTGATGCCCGGCCTGTTCCGGCGCATCTCGACCGAGCGGTTCTACCCCGAGCCGCCACTGGCGGAGCCCAACCTCGGCTACGTGGTCGACGTGCTGATCCCGCGGGACACCTGGATGCACCGGGTCGAGCTGTCCCGGGCCACCGGGCGCCCGTTCGAGGTCGACGACCACGACTACGAGATCGTCGGCCAGGTCGTCCGCGACCTGGACCGGGCCTGGCGCCGCCCGCCGCTGCGCCTGGAGTTGACCGGCCCGGCCGGAGGCACCTGGCAGATCGGCGGCCGGGCCCCGGTCGAGTCGGTCACCGCCGACACGCTGGCGATGATGCTGCACCTCTCCGGCCGCGACGGCGTCGACCTACCCAAGGACAGCCCGTTGTCGGCGGCCAGGGTGGTCTTCTAGGCCGCCATCTTGAGTAGCCGCTGGATCTGCGCGCGGACCGTCTCGTCGGTGTGCGCGGCCAGGTCCCGGGTGGCCGGGTCCGCCCCGCCCGCGGTCTCCATCCGGGCCAGTTCGACCGCGCCGTGCTGGTGGCCGATCAGCATGGTGAGGAACGTGGCGTCGAACTCGTCGCCGCTCAGCCCGGCGAGGCAGAGCAACTCGGCGTCGTCGAGCAGCGGCAGCCCACCGTGCGCCTCGTGCGCGCCGTGGTTCGCGGTGGAGACCAGCGGCTGGCCCCATTCGGCGAGCCGGTCGCGAATCGTGGCGGTCTCAGCGGCCTGGCCGGTGGCCACCTCGGTCGCGACCGCCTTGACCGCGGGGTCGGCCGCCTGCTTCTCACCCAGCGCCAGCAGTTTGGCGGCCGGCTCGTGGTGGGCCAGCATCATCTGCAGAAACATCACGTCGGTGTCGTTGTGGGCCGGTGCCGGGGCGGCCGCCTGACTGGTATCGCCGCAGCCGCCGACCAGCAGCGCCGCAAGTGAAGCCACCGCGGCCATCACCCATCGTCGTTCCGCCACGCCGGGCGCCTCCTGCCATCTCGTCAGGCTTTGCTCTGCACCCCCGCAGAAAGCGCCCCACGCCCACAGCCGCTTCCCACAGGGGTGCAGAGCAAAGCCGGGCTGGCGGATGCCCGCGCACCGGCGGGCACCCGTACCCGATGCGGTTCAGGAGCAGGCGCCCTGGTCGCGCCAGACGCCCCACTCGCCGGTGGTGCCGGGCGTCTCGCCCTGTGTCCACCACTGGGCCTGCCAGCGCCGGCCGTTGTAGGAGACGATCGCGCCGCCGTTGTAGACCGCGCTCGCGCTCCACGGCGAACCGCACGTCGGCGGAGGAGGCGGAGGCGGGTTGGTGCCGCCACCGCCGCTGCCGACCTGGAGGTCGACGCAGGCGTAGAAGGCGTTGCCGGTGTCGGCGACGTTCCACCGGGCCAGCACGGTGATCCGGCCGGTGCGGCCGCCGAGGCTGACGTTGTGCGACTTGGTGGCGCCGGGCTGCGCGCCGTGGTCGTCGAAGACCGCGATCCGGCTGCCGCCGACGAAGTATTCCCAGGTGCTGGTCGAGTGCCGGGCGGTGATCACCCAGTTGAACGTGACGCTCTGCCCGACCGAGGTGGCCGGCCAGTTGCGGCTGGTGTCGTTGAGCACGCTGAACCGGCTGCCGCCGCCGTTGCACTGCAGCGAACCCTTGGGCGCCTCGACACTCTGCGGCTCGTACACGATGTCACCGCAGTTGGGCACCACACCCTGCGCGCACAGCGCCTGCCGGCTGGGTGGTGAGGAGATGTAACCGTGCGCCTGAGCCGGTGCGGCCAGGAACATCGAGACCAGCAGGGCGGCGACGGTCAGCACCGGAAGCATGATGCGTCTACGCATGAAGTCCTCCTCACTTCATAGAGCGATACCGATCCCCTCTGCCGCCAAAGATAAGGTAAACAAACCTAACAGTAAATAGACCTAACGAAATTTCTCGATGTCTCGTACGCGTGCCTCAGCGCCGCGGAGTGTCCTCGGGGTACGACGCGCCGCCGTCGGACTCCCGGCTGAACGGCTTGGCGCCACCCTCCGGCGGGCCGGCGATCGACTGGGCACCGGCCGCCAACTCGGGGAACTTCAGGTCGAAGGCCGGCCGCTCGGAGCGGATCCGTGGCATCCTGTCGAAGTTGCGCAACGGCGGCGGCGAAGAGGTCGCCCACTCCAGCGAGTTGCCGTGCCCCCATGGGTCGTCGGCCAGCACGACCGGGCCGGCCTTGTAGGCCTTCCAGACGTTGTAGATGAAGGGCAGCGTAGAGGCGCCGAGGATGAACGCGCCGATCGTCGAGACCTCGTTGAGCGTGGTGAACCCGTCCGTCGGCCGGTAGTCGGCATACCGCCGCGGCATCCCCTCGTTGCCCAGCCAGTGCTGCACCAGGAACGTGGTGTGGAAGCCCACGAACGTCAGCCAGAAGTGCACCTTGCCCAACCGGTCGTCGAGCAT
>NZ_JBFAPI010000022.1:91386-108511 GCF_040676615.1 Asanoa sp. NPDC049573 | reverse complement strand
TCCCCCTCGCGCCCTCCCCGCCCCCGGCCCCCCGGGGGGGGGCCGCGCCCCCGTCCGTTCGACGGGGGCGCGGCAGCCGGGCTCAGGCCTGGCCGACCTCGAAGCGGACGAACCGCGTCACGGCGATCCCAGCATCGTTGACGACCTGCTTGACGCTCTTCTTGTTGTCGGCGACCGACGCCTGCTCCAGGAGCACGAAATCCTTGAAGAACGCGTTGGTACGCCCCTCGACGATCTTCGACAGCGCGGCTTCCGGCTTGCCCTCTTCGCGAGCGGTCTCCTCGGCGATGCGGCGCTCGGACTCGACGACGTCGGCCGGCACCTCGTCACGGGTGAGGTACTTCGGACGCATCGCGGCGATCTGCATCGCGACGCCACGCGCGTCGGCGTCGGCGGCCTCGTCGCTCTTGCCGGTGTATTGCACGAGCACGCCCACGGCCGGCGGCAGGTCCTGGCTCTTGCGGTGCAGGTAGACGGCGACCGAGCCGTCGTTGTCGAGCACCGCGAACCGGTTGAGCACCAGCTTCTCGCCGATCTTGGCGGAAGCCTCCTGGATGGTGTCGGCGACCGTGCGGCCATCGTCGAGCGTGCTGGCGAGCAGCCCCTCGACATCGGCGACACCGGCGGTCGCCGCGTGCTCGACCAGACGCTGCGCGAGCGCGATGAAGTCGGCGTTCTTCGCGACGAAGTCGGTCTCGCAGTTGAGCTCGAGCAGTGCCTTGCCAGAGTGCGCGACCAGACCATTGGCGGCGGTACGCCCGGCACGCTTGCCGACGTCCTTGGCACCCTTGATCCGCAGGACCTCGACGGCCTTGTCGAAGTCGCCGTCAGCCTCCGTCAGCGCCTTCTTGCTGTCCATCATGCCGGCGCCGGTGAGATCGCGGAGCTTCTTGACGTCCGCGGCGGTGAAGTCAGCCATGACTCTCTCTTTTGATGGTTAGTGGGGTCGGGGCCGAGCCCGCCCGGTCGGGGCGGGCTCGGAACCAGCTCATTCCGCGGCGACGGTCGCCGACTCGTCGGCCTTCTTGTCCGCGCCCTCGAGGAGCTCGCGCTCCCACTCGGCCAGCGGCTCGTCGTTGCCGACGACACCCGGCTCCGGCTTGTCGTCGCCGCCACGCTGACCACGGCCCGAGCGGGCGATCAGACCGTCGGCGACGGCGGCCGCGACGACCTTGGTCAGCAGCTCGGCGGACCGGATCGCGTCGTCGTTGCCCGGGATCGGGAAGTCGACCTCGTCCGGGTCGCAGTTGGTGTCGAGCACCGCGATGACCGGAATGCCCAGCTTGCGGGCCTCGTCAACCGCGATGTGCTCCTTCTTGGTGTCGACGATCCAAACGGCCGCCGGGACCTTCTGCATGTCGCGCAGGCCGCCCAGGGTGCGGGTCAGCTTGTCCTTCTCGCGCGAGAGCTGCAGCGTCTCCTTCTTGGTGTAACCGGCGGCGGTGCCGCTGAGGTCGCCGAGCGCCTCGAGCTCCTTCATCCGCTGCAGCCGCTTGTAGACCGTCTGGAAGTTGGTGAGCATGCCACCGAGCCAGCGGTGGTTGACGTAGGGCATGCCGACCCGCGAGGCCTGCTCGGAGATGGCTTCCTGCGCCTGCTTCTTCGTGCCGACGAACAGCACGCTCCCACCCTCAGCGACGGTGGTGCGGATGAACTCGTAGGCCTTCTCGATGTAGTCGAGCGTCTGGCGCAGGTCGATGATGTAAATGCCGTTACGCTCGGTGAAGATGAAGCGCTTCATCTTCGGGTTCCAGCGCCGGGTCTGGTGCCCGAAGTGGACACCGCTCTCCAGCAGCTGACGCATGGTCACGACGGCCATGGTGGGGTACTCCTCGTGTTTTCCCTGGTTGTCACGCCGGCCGGCTGGCCGAGCGTCCTGACGCCCGGCCGCCGGTCATGGTGGGCCCAATCAAGATCGGGACCAGGGGACCGTCGCTCACCTCGAGCCACAAGGACCCGGATGCGAGAAGGGCGCGCGAGGTCGACCGCCCTGCGGCGGTCGCCAAAACCCAAGTGTACGCGGTCTATCACCACGCTCATTCCCCACCTCGGGGGGTGCTTCCACCAGGGCAAGTAATCCGCTTGCGTCGGTAATGTCGTCGCTTGCAGGTCAGTGTTTGGTCGCGCTCAGATCAAGATCTGAAAACTCGGCCCCGAGCGCCAACCCGCGTCGCGCAAGGACCAACAGCCGGCTGGCCCCTCGGTGCTCCCCCAGGATCCCGTGCCCGGCCTCCCGCCAGCGTCCCGAGACGGCCGGCCCGGTTCGGCGGGCCAGGCTAGCGCCGCGGCGGGTAAGCCGGGCGATGTGACCGGCACCGGGCCGCGGACGGCGGCGGGCCGACCAGGGTCCGGCCCTGGCGCGACTTCCCGCCCGGCGTCCGGCCCCGGACGGCCTCCTGCCCAGCGTCCGGCCCCGGACGGCCTCCTGCCCAGGGTGCGCCCAGGCCGACCTCCGGCCGTGCCAGGCCGACCTCCGGCCTGGGACGGCCTCCTGCCCAAGGGTGCGGCCGGGCCCGCCTCCGGCAGGCACTAGCCCACCGCCCAGCCGCTGCCAACATCGAGCGGCGACCGGAATGCTGCTGCGGACAATCACTCTGGCCACGGGCCCCAATCTGCGTCCCGCGACGCGGCGCCTATCGCAGCAGACCCACAGTCGCCTGACTCGTCGAACTCACGACAACCGAACTCGGCGCCGTTCGCCGACGATCCGCCGCCTGGGTCACCCGGCGCAGCCGACCAGGTCGGCGATGACCGCCGCGACACTGCCGCAAGCGGGCTTTGTTCACGACGGCGGCGGGAACGACTCGGGAAGATCAGCGAATTGTCGGTCCAGTCGCGCGAGCTTGGTCGCGTGCCTTTCCTGCAGGCCGGCGCAACGGGTCGCGGCAAGCGTCGCGCGCGATCGAAGGCGCTCCGACCGTCGGCGCAGCGCCGCGTCACGTGCCGCCCGCAGCCGTTCGTCGAGCTCGGCTTCGTTCAGGAAGCTCGCCGCGGGTGTCCGCCCGCCGGCTACCTCGTTCGTCGGGCTTTCATCCATCCCAACCTCCCACCCACTTGACTCAGAGGCAGCGCGTCGTTCGATCCGGCCGTCTCACGCAAACCATCTCTATGACATCGACGATCACCGCCCGCACTCTTAACGCCCGCACGACCAGCGCAGGCGTTACGGCGCGACGCCCGCCAGCACCCCCGGACCGCCAAGCCGCGCCGGTGGTCGGAACCTCACCGCCGGGAAGAGAAACACCGCACGAGTCGCCTGCCGGTTTTGTCTCGCCCTCCCCCACCACGCGTGCCTGGCTTCCGCCCGTGGCGCGGCCGCGACACAGAGCGGCTGCCGCGGCCGTCATGGCGGCTCGTCCTCGACGGTCGGCCGGCGCGTCGTCGCCAGGGCGTACCCACCGTCGCGGCGGACGATGAAGCCCAGCGTTTCCAGCAGGGTGAGTTTGCGTAAGGCCGTGCGGATGTCGACACCGGCGCGGGTGGCCACCGTGTCAGGGGTGATCACGCCCCGTCGGGGCATCGACTCCAACAGGAAGCTGGCCTGGTCGTCGAGTTGGTCGCGCGGGCGTTCGGGCCCCTGCGGCACCGGGGCGAGGTCAGAGCCGATCCGGCCGACCTCTTCCAGGACCTCCCCGACGTTGGTCACCAGCCGCGCGGTTTCGTGCTGTCGAAGGATCTCGTGGCAGCCCACCGACATCGCCGACGTGACCGGACCCGGCACCACCAGCGCCGGCCGTCGTAGCGCCAGTGCCCGCCGCATCGTCTGCATCGCGCCGCTGCGAGCGGCCGCCTCGACTAGGACCGTGCCGCGGGTGGCGGCGGCGATCACCCGGTTGCGGATGAGGAAGCGTGGCCGTAGCGGGTCGGCGCCGGGCGGCCATTCCGTGATCAGCAGGCCGGTCTCGATGATGCGGTCGAACAGGGCGGTGTGCGCGACCGGATAGGCCCGCTCGATGCCGCACGCCAGGACCGCGATCGTCAGGCCACCCGCGGTCAGTGCCCCGCGGTGCGCGGCCGCGTCGATGCCGAACGCGCCGCCCGACACGACCGTCCATTCGCGCTCGGCCAGCCCGTAAGCGAGGTCGGTCGCGACATGCTCGCCGTATTGCGTCGACGCCCGCGAACCCACGATCGCCACCGAGCGGTCGAACGCCTCGGCCAGTGGCCACTCGCCGCGTACCCAGATGCACAGCGGCGGCGCCAACTCCCGGTCGACGCGCCGGTCGGCGCCGGGGAGCCGGACGTGTTCGAGCGCCGACACCTGTGTCGGCCAGTCGTCGTCTTCGGGGACCACCAGGCGGGCACCCAGCCGGTCTCCGGTCGCCAACGCCGTCTCCGCCGACGGACGTGGGTCGCCGGCACCGAGGCGAGCCTGGACGGCCTCGCGGGCCGCCTTGTCACGGATCTCGCCGGCAAGCGCCATGTCCAGCGCGACGACCGGGCCGTGCCGGGCGACCAGTTGATGCACCGCCCGCGTGCCCGGCTCCGCGAGCATCGTCAGCGCGACCCGGGCCAGCTTGATCTCGGCGTCAGCCATCGAGCCGCCGCCCGCCGGTGCGCAATGCCAGGGCCTCGTCGACGTCGTCGGACCTCGGGCGGTCACGGCCGTCGAGGTCGGCGATCGACCAGGCCAGCCGCAGGACCCGGTCGAAGCCGCGGGCCGACAGACCGCCGCTGTCGAGCCTGGCGCGGAGCGACCGGGTGTCGCGCAACGACAGCCGCCAGGGCGGTTGGCGCAGCTGGGGGCCGGGCACCTCGGCATTGATCCGCCAGCCGTCGACCGACCACCGCGCCCAGGCCGCGGCTCTGGCCTTGGCCACCCGCTCGGCCACGTCGGCCGACGGCTCGCCGACCCGGGACGTGGTGAACAGGTCTGCGGCCGTCACCGGCATCAGCTCGATCTGGACGTCGATGCGGTCGAGCAGCGGCCCCGACAGCCGGCCCAGATAGCGGCGCCGGGCAATCGGCGTGCAATCGCAGTGCGCGTCACCCTGGGGTTTCGCGCACGGGCATGGATTCGCCGCGACCACCAGTTGGACACGCGCCGGGTATTCGGTGGTGCCACCGGTGCGGCTCAACAGCACCCGGCCGGACTCGAGCGGTTGGCGCAGCGCCTCCAGTGCCCTGGTGGCGAACTCGGGGGCTTCGTCGAGGAACAGGACGCCGCGATGAGCGAGTGACACGGCGCCGGGGCGGGCCAGGCCTGACCCGCCGCCGACCAGCGCCGCCAAGGTCGCCGAATGGTGTGGCGCCTGGAAAGGCGGTCGGCGGATGAGCCGGCCACCGGCCGGAAGTAGGCCGGCCACCGAGTGCAGGGCCGAGACCTCCAGCGCCGACTCGTCGTCGAGCAGCGGGAGCACCGACGGCAGCCGCTCGGCCAGCATGGTCTTGCCGGCACCTGGCGGCCCGAAGATGGCCACGTGGTGGCCGCCCGCGGCGGCAACTTCGATCGCCCGGCGGCCCAGCTCCTGGCCGGCCACGTCGGCCAGGTCGGGCATCGGCGGCTCGGGTGGCGGCCGGTCGTCGGGCGGGTCGAGCAGCGCGGTGCCCGACCGGACGAACGCCACCAGCCGGTGCAGGGACTCGACGGCCTTGACCGTGATGCCCGGCACGACAGCGGCCTCGGCGGCATTGGCCAGCGGGACAACCGCGTGGTGCACGCCGGCGCGTAGGGCCGCGACCACCATCGGCAACACGCCCCGGACGGGGCGGACGCTGCCGTCGAGCCCGAGTTCGCCGAGGATGACGACACCGTCGAGGGCGGCCAGCGGTAGCTCACCGGCCGCCCCCAACAGCGCGGCCGCGATCCCCATGTCGAAGGCAGAACCGTGTTTGGGAAGGGTCGCGGGCAGCAGGTTGACGGTGATGCGCCGGTTTGGCCAGCGCTCACCGGAATTGACGACCGCCGCACGCACCCGATCGCGGGCCTCGTTGAGAGCCGTGTCCGGCAGCCCGGACATCACGACGGCGGGCAGCCCGGCGGACAGATCGGCTTCGACCTCGACGAGGTGTCCCATGACTCCAACCAGCCCGACCGACAGCACCTTCGCGTAGCTCACGAGGAAAGACGGTGGCGCATCGACGACGGGTGCCGCCGGGGGCTGTGGATAACTTCGCGCCTGTGGAAAACAGCTAGAAGGCGCCACGGATATGCTCGATCTCGACGGACCCGGGACGGCGGATCAGCACGGCGATCACGTCGAAGCGGACCTCCCGGGGATGCACGCTGTTGGCGGCCAGCCAGCACGCGCCGAGCCGCCGCAACCGGCGTGCTTTGGCCCCCACCACAGCCTCGGCCGGCACACCGAAACCGAGGCCGCGACGCGTCTTGACCTCGCAGAAGACCAGCGTGTCGCCGTCCCAGGCGACGATGTCGATCTCACCGATGGGGCACCGCCAGTTGCGCGCGACCACCCGGAAGCTCTCGTCGGTCAGATGCTGTGCCGCGCGCCGTTCGCCCCAGGCGCCCACTGCCTGTCGTACCACCGTCATGCGCCGAAGATGGCCGCAAGAGCCGGCGGCACAGACAGCGTCACCGGCTTCGCCTGTGGACAACGCCACCTGTGGAAATCGCCGCCGCAGGGCGTACGACCTGCGGGTTCTCTTGATTGTGATCAAGAATCGCGGCGCCGAAAACCGCAATTCGGAAACCCGGCTGGCAGGGCCGCAGGCACCTCGAATAGCGTGCGGCACGTGGACGGACGACGTGGTTACTCCGACGACGAGCAGCAACAGCCCTGGACCGATGACGATCGCGGTGCCGGCGTCGGTGGCTGGCGGGACAGCGCCTACCGGGTGCCGGAGCCTCGCGACGACGCGGCCGGCCGCGGCGTCGAGCCGTCGTTCAACGGGTTCGCCGCCGGCTTCGGCGAGGGCGAACGCGATCCCCGCTGGCCAGACAGCCAGCCGGAGCAGCCGTCGTGGAACACCTCCGCGCGGCCGTTGCCGGCCGACACCGTGCGGCGTCAGATAGACGAGCCACCCACGAGGGGGTACGCCGCAGACCCGGTCGGACCGCCCACCGGCGAGGTGCCCCGGTCTGCGATCTCGATGGAGACCCGCTTTCCGATCGGCGAGCCGGTGCCCGCGCCGCTGCCATTGCCCGACCCGGCCCCCGCCCCCGCGGGCCTCAACGCGCCGACCGGCGTGATGCCGCCGGTCGCTCCGCGCGACGACGCCCCGCGTTTCCCCACGGACCAGTCGACCCTGTTCCGCACCGCGGCGGCGCCGCCCCCGGGCGCGCCGGCCGGCGAGGGCGTCTACCGCACCCGCCGCCCGGCGTTGGCGCTGCTCTACGCCGTGCTCACGGTCATCTTCGAGATCGGCGCGCTGCGGATCTTCTTCGATTCCATGTTCAACGGCGACCTGGTCATCAGCGGCATCGTCTCGGGCATGCTGCTCATCGCCGGCCTGCCGCTGCTCGCGGTCGGCATGTATGCCGCGACGACAGGCGGCGCGCGGCCCGAGGCGCCCGGCGGTTGGCTGCGGCCGCCAGCGGTCTATCTGGTCGTCGGCCTCGGCCTGGTGATCGCGGCCGGATTGGCGGCCGCCTGACGGAGCGACCACGAGACGGAGCGCCGCCAGACGACCACACGGAGCGGCCCGCCACACGACCGCGGCCACCCCGACCACGTGGCTGCTGCACGGCGTGGCGGCTTGACGGAGCCGCCTCGCGGCGGTGACCGTCGCGGGTGATGGGTCGGTCGACGCAGGCGCTGCACGAGGCGCTTCCGCACGCGATGCGCGAAGCCGTGGACGAGTTCGCCCGCCACCTGTCACACGTGGAGAACCGGTCGACACACACCGTACGCGCGTACGTCGGCGACGTCGTCTCGTTGCTCGAACATGCCGTCCGGATGGGCTGTGCGGCCCCAGGCGACCTCGACATCTCGGTGTTGCGGAGTTGGCTGGCGCGGTTGCGTACCCTCGGCGGCGCCCGTGCTTCGTTGGCCCGCCGGGCGGCGGCCGCGCGCACGTTCAGCGCCTGGGCACACCGCGGCGGCCTGCTCGACACCGACGTGGGTGCGCAACTGGCCACCCCCAAGGCCAACCGCGACCTGCCCGCCGTGCTGCGCACCGACCAGGCCACCGAGTTGGTGCTCGCGCCGGGCGACGAGGCCGCGCCGGCGCTGCTGCGCGATCGCGCCGTGCTCGAGGTGCTCTACGCGACCGGCATCCGGGTCAGCGAGCTGTGCGGGTTGGACCGGGCCGACGTCGACGGGGGCCGGCGGGTGGTCCGGGTCGTCGGCAAGGGCGACAAGGAGCGCTCGGTCCCCTTTGGACAGCCGGCACAGGAGGCGCTCGATGACTGGCTGCGGCTGGGCCGGTCGTCGCTCGCCTCGCCCGCCAGCGGCGAGGCCCTCTTTCTCGGCGCGCGGGGCGGGCGGTTGCAGCCGACCGTCGTCCGGCGCCTGGTCAGCGCGTACGCCCGCGCGGCCGGGCTGCCACACACGACGCCGCACGGGCTGCGCCACTCGGCCGCCACCCACCTGCTGGAGGGCGGCGCCGACCTGCGGGCCGTGCAGGAGTTGCTCGGTCACGCGTCGCTGGCGACGACGCAGATCTACACGCACGTCTCCATGGAGCGGCTGCGGGCCGCCTACCGCCAGGCGCATCCGCGCGCCTGAGTCACCAGATCGACGTGACGAGCATGCCGAGCGGTGCGGTGAGCAGCGCGGCGCTGACAGCGGCCATCCCGACCGGGTCGCGCGCGGCCAGCCGCGTCGGCGCGAGCGCGAGCGGGATGGCGGCGGCGAACTGCACGAACGCCGTGAAGTAGAAGAGCACGCTGAAGAGCAGGGAAAGCACGATGGACGCGACGACGGCCACCCGGAACGCGACGAGCGGGCGGATCACGGCGGGTATCGCGGCGAGCAGGATGAAGACCCAGGTGAACAGGATCAGGGCGGGAAAGCCGGCCGCCAGCACGAGCGCGACGACGGTGCAGTAACCGGCGGCCAGCCAGGCCAGTCCACGCTGGCCGGTGGTCGCATAGCGAACTTGAACGCGTTCAACCATGGGCCGACGGTACGCCGGCCCGTCCGTCAGCGCTGTGACGGCGGTCATCGGGAACGTCAGGCCGCGATGCGCTCCGCCAGGTAACGGGTCAGCACGCGGGCGTGCAGGTCGAACGCCATGCCGGTGGCGTCGCGGACGACCTCCCAGCCGGCGACCTCGGCGTTGGGCGTCGACTGTGGCAGGTCGGCCGCGCTGATCGGCGGCAGCAGGCCGAAGATGAGCACGGTGCCGTCGGGCGCGCTGTGCACGTCGAACAGGGTGACGTCGGCTTCGGCTGCGACGATGCCGGTCTCCTCGACCAGTTCGCGCACCGCGGCCCGCTGCCACGACTCGCCGTGGTCGACGAAGCCGCCCGGCAGCGCGCGCAGCCCCACCCGCGGCGGGATCGCACGCCTGATCACCAGCACGCCGTCGTCGACCGGCAGCACGGCGACGGTGACCGGCACCGGGTTGCGGTAGGTGGCCTCACCGCACGCCGCGCAGACCCTGGGCCAGGCCTGCTCCGGTGCGTAGGCGGCGCCGCAGAAGGAGCAGTGCGAGTCGTGGGTCGGCATTCTCGCAGCCTATGCCGGCGGTGTCCGGTTGTTGCGGCGCGGCGGCCAGCGCGCCTCGTACGATCATGGGTATGAGGCACGCGCGTGGCTGAGCCCGAGCCGCCCACCCCGATCGACGGCGCCCGTTTGCTGTTCTCCCTCGATCCCTCCGTCGCGCATCTCAACCACGGCTCGTTCGGCGCGGTGCCGATCAACGTGCAGCGCGCGCAGCAGCGGCTACGCGACGAGCTGGAGAACAACCCGCTGCGCTTCTTCGACCGCGGCCTGTTCGACCGCATGGCACAGACGCGCCGGCACCTGGCGACCTTTCTCGGCGCCAACCCCGACCGCACCGCCCTGGTCGGCAACGCGACCACGGGCATCGCGATCGCGCTCCAGTCGCTGCGGCTCGGGCCCGGCGACGAGATCCTGACGACCAGCCACGGGTACGGATCGGTCGCGTTCGCCGTCGCGCGCGAGTGTGCCCGCACCGGCGCCACCGCCGGCGTCGTCAACCTGCCGCTGCGCGCGTCGGAGACCCAGGTTGTCGCCCAGATCCGCGCCGCTCTGCACCCCGGCCGAACCAAACTGCTGATCGTCGACCAGGTCACGTCGTCGACCGCCTGGCAGCTGCCGGTGGCGACGATCGCCACGGTCGCGGCCCGGCTGGGTGTGGCCGTGCTCGTGGACGGCGCCCACGCGCCCGGCATGCTGCCGGTCGAGGTCGACCGCCTCGGCGCCGACTTCTGGGTGGGCAATCTCCACAAGTGGGCGTACGCGCCGCGGGGCACCGCCCTGCTCACCGTCGCCGAGCGCTGGGTGGACCAGATCGAGCCGCTGGTCGTCTCGTGGCAGCAGCCCAACGGCTTCCCCGCCAACGTCGAGTTCCAGGCGACGCTCGACTACACGTCGTGGCTGGCCGCACCGGTCGGCCTGTTCACGCTGCGCAGCCTCGGCGTCGACCGGGTGCGGGAGCACAACGCCGCACTGGCGGCGTACGGCCAGCAGGTGATCGGCGCAGCCCTGGGCCTCGCTCCGGCCGACCTGCCCGAGCCGGGCGGCCCCGACGTGCCCATGCGCCTGATTCCGCTGCCCCCGGGCGTCGCGACCACCCAGCCCGACGCGGTCGCCCTGCGCACCCGCATCTCCGACGAGCTCAAGACCGAGGTCAACCTCAACGCCTGGAACGGCCGTGGCTGGCTGCGCGTCTGCGGCCAGGTCTACAACCGCGCCGAGGAGTACGACCGGTTCGCCGAGCGGATCACCTCCCTCCTGTAGCCGGAGCGGCCCTAGATCGGGAGCAGCCGGACCCGGAAGCCGAGCAACAGCAGCGGGTCGAGGTATTCGGCGTCTCTGCGCAGCCCCCAGTGCAGGCAGGCGGCGGCCGGGCAACCCGCATGGCCGGCATCGAGCGTGCCGATCGGGTCGCCGGCGGCGATGTGGTCACCGCGCCGGACCACCGGCGTCAGGGGTTCATAGGTGGTGCGTAGACCCCCGGCGTGCTGGATGCTGACCACCGATCGGCCGGCCACCGGCCCGGCGAAGACGACCTCGCCCGCACCTGCCGCCCAGACCGTGGCGCCGAACGCCGAGGCGAGGTCGACGCCGCGATGCCCCGGCAGCCAGGGTCTCGGTGGCCCGTCGAACCGCCGGGTCACCCGCAGGGGCGGCTCCACGGGAGGTTGGAAAGGTCTGCCGGGCGCGCTCACGGCCGCGCCATGCACAGGGATGAGGCTGACCGGGGCCGCACCGTCACGGCGGATGGTCGGCGCCGTGGCATCCCTGCCGGGTCGAGCCGGAGAGAACGCGACAAGGACGGCGCCGGGTGGGCTGCCGCGGACGCCGGCGGCGAGGTGGATGCCGCCCAGGCCGGACGCGCCGACCGACCAGCCCCAACCCGGTTCGCGCCCCGGGTGGAGGTTGGCCGCGGGAACCACCGTCGCCACCGCCGCGACGAGGCCGAGGGCCAGAAGGGACAGCGCAGCGTTACGGAATGCGTACGAATTCATGCATGGCAGCCTGGTCGTGGCCGGGAGGAGCGGCAACGGGGTGAGTGGCGGCCTGTGGATTGTGGATAACGCCCGGCCGGGTAGCCGTCGTGGTAAGCGGGGCCGCGGGCCTTAGCCGCCGAAGCCGGAGTCGGCCGGGAGCGAGATGTCGGGCTTCTCGAGCTCTTCGACGTTGACGTCCTTGAAGGTCATTACGCGGACGTTCTTCACAAAGCGCGCAGGCCGGTACATATCCCAGACCCAGGCGTCGTGCATCTCGACCTCGAAATAGACCTCGCCGTCGGAGTTGCGCACGTGCAGGTCGACCTGGTTGGCCAGGTAGAAGCGGCGCTCGGTCTCGACGACATAGGAGAATTGGCGGACGATATCGCGGTATTCCCGGTAGAGCTGCAGCTCCATCTCGGTCTCGTATTTCTCGAGATCCTCTGCGCTCATCGCTCTCCGCCCTTCATGGCACCATCTTCCCCCACCGGCGTGGGCGGCGAAGCCGCTCGCCGGACGCCACGCCGACGGTACCCCGTGGGGACTCCGAGCGCCCTACCGGATCCTCGCGGGCCGAAACGTCACCCGATGGGCCGTCCGGAATGGGCCCGCGAACGACCGGATCGGGCGCCAAAAACGACATCCGGACGAACCGACCACGCCCGGATCAAGATCCGAACGGACTCGTCGCTCCAGATCGGACCCGACGCCCAGCCCGTCCGAATCGCGGCCGTCCGGACCAGGATCTGTGTCAATTTCCGAACCGCTGCCCGATACGGACCAACCCGCGTGCACGCCGGGCAGCCAGTGACGGAAACCACATCCTCGACCCAGCCAACGGCCAGGTGGACCCGGGGACCTACCCGGGACCTGCTACCCCTTGTCAAAACGCCGGATCAAGTCCGCGGTCACCTCAGGATCAAGATCAGCGCTCACCTCAGGCTCAAGATCCGCGGCCGTCCCAGGACCGAGATCCGCGGCCGTCCCAGGACCGAGATCCGCGGCCACCGTAGAGCCGAAGACCCGCAGTCACTCCAGGACCGAGGACCCGCAGCCACCCGAGGACCGAGGACCCGCGGCCACCCGAGGACCGAGGACCCGCGGCCACCCGAGGACCGAGGACCCGCGGCCACCTCAGGAACGAGGATCCGCGGCCACCTCGGGATCGAGGTCCGCGGCCAGGCCCAACTCATCGCCGAGATCGACAGCGGGATCGAGGTCCGGGACGATCTCACCGCCCAACGTGGACGGATCCGTCAGCACCCGGGGGCGCCGGCTCCGCGGCGGCCGTGAATCCCGCCCCGACGCGTTCGCCACGTTGATATAGGAGAACCGGTGCTCGGCACAGGGCCCATGCTCAATCAGGGCGGCACTGTGCTCGGGTGTCACGTACCCCTTATGTTCTGAAAAGCCATAATCCGGAAACTGCCCGTCGAGCTCGACCATGATCCGATCCCGGGTGACCTTGGCCAGCACGCTGGCGGCGGCCACGCAGGCGGCAACCCGGTCACCCTTCCAGACGGCGAGCCCCGGCACCCCCATCCCGTCGAGGGGGAAGCCGTCGGTCAGCACGTACTCGGGTCCCACCGGCAGCGACGCCAGCGCGCGGCGCATCGCCAGCAGGTTGCACACGTGCAGGCCTCGGGCATCGACCTCGGCCGCCGGGATGATCACGACGGAATAGGCCAGCGCCCGCTTCACGACCTGCTCGTAGATCCGTTCCCGGGCCAGCGCCGTCAGTAGCTTCGAGTCGGCCAGGCCCTCGATCTCGCCGCGCTTGCCCTCGGGCAGCATCGCGGCCGCGGCGACCAGTGGCCCGGCGCACGCACCGCGTCCGGCCTCGTCGGCGCCGGCGACCCGACGGAACCCGCGCCGCTGTAACGCCCGCTCGAGGGCGTAGAGGCCACCCTCCCGGCGTACCACGGTTCGCGGTGGTGTCAGCACAGCGGATCAGTCCTTCCCGAGCACCCGACGCAACACGGTCGTCAACTCGTCGGGGTAGTACCGCTCCTTCGTACGCTCCAGTTCGCCGATCGACCACCACCGATGATCGGTGATCGACCCCCGCTCGACCTCGTCGAACCCGGCCGTGTCGACCGCCCACGACGGCACGCGAAGCAGGAAGAACTCCTGCTCCTGCCGGTACCACACGCCGTCGAACGGAAACTCCGTCGTCTCCTGGAACACCGGCTCACCAAGATCCGAAGCCGAGGACCGCAGGCCGGTCTCCTCGGCCAACTCGCGCACCGCACCGGCCGCCGCCGACTCACCGGGCGACAGCCCACCCCCGGGGGTGAACCAGTAGCGATGCTCCTGCCGGGCCGGATCGACCCCGTGAAACAGCAGCACCCGCTCCGCGTCGTCGACCACCAACACGCGCGCGGCGCGGCGCGGCCGGAACTCAGTCACCGAGCCAGCTTAGGCGGGTACGCGCGGACGCGAGTCAGGCACCCGTCCGCCATGACACAGAGGGCCGGCTTCCCACGGAAGCCGGCCCTGACTGCTAGGTCCGCCCGGATCAGCCCGACGCCGGCGCCGGGACGCTGTCGAACGTGTCGGGCACCGAGAGCCATTTCGCCCGCCCGACCGGCCAGAACACCACGAACGCCCGCCCGACCACCGAATCCTCGGTGATCGTGGAGATCTGCGGATCGCCGTCGCTCTGCTTCCAGTGCTCCAGCGAGTCACCGGAGGCCGCGCGGTGGTCGCCCATCACCCACAGGCGGCCCTTCGGCACGGTGAAGTCGAACGGCTGGTCGGCCGCCGGGTCGCTGATGCCGTTCTCGTTGAACAGGTAGGGCTCGTCGATCGAGTGCCCGTTGACCCGCAGCCGCTTCTGCTCGTCACAGCACTCGACCCGGTCACCGCCGACGGCGATCACGCGCTTGATGAAGTCTTCGTCGTCGAGGCCGCTGCGCCACTCGGACGGCGCGCGGAACACGATGATCTCGCCGCGCTCGGGTGAGCGGAAGTTGTAGACGACCTTGTTGACCAGCACACGGTCGTTGATGTCGAGGGTGTGCTCCATCGACGGCGACGGGATGTAGAAGGTCTGCAAGAGGAACGCCCGCACCAGCACGGCGACGAGGATCGCGACGCCGAGCAGGATCGGCAGTTCTTTCCAGAAGGACGAGCTGCTCCGCGGCGGCTTCTGGGGGGCCTGTTCCTCAATCACGGACGGAGCCTACGTTGCCGGTCTGGGAGTCCGCGTCGGGAACGCGCCAGAAAAAGGACGGACGCGAAGATTGGCATTGTGACGACAATGTCTCCCTTTCCAGGCATTGGGACCTCTTGCCCGGGTACCGGCGTGCCCGTGCCACCACCCTCGCCACCATTGTCCGGCGGTGGAATTCCGGCGAACGTGTCAGGCACGGAGAGGTTGGCCCACCGGTCCTGCGGCCAGACCACGATGAACGCGCGCCCGACCACGTTGTCGACGGGCACCGGCCCCTGACATCGGGCGTCCTGCGAGACGCCGCGGTGGTCGCCCATCACGAAGATCTGCCCGGGCGGCACGACCACCTCGGGGAACTCCCGGGACCGGCACTCGCCCGGCACGGGCGCCACGTCGAGCGGCGAGTTGTCGTAGATGTAGGGCTCGTCAAGGCCCTTGCCGTTGACCATCACGCGACCCTGGTCGTCGCAGCACTTGATGTGGTCGCCACCGACGGCGATCACCCGCTTGATGAAGTCTTTGGCGCCCGGCCGGCTGATCCCGACGAGGTCGCCGAGCGTCCGGCCGACCTTGCTGAACAGCCCGGTGTTGCCGTCGTCGACCGGCTGCGGCGCCCAGGCCTCGGGACCCCGGAACACGACGACCTCGCCGCGCTTGGGGTCCCGTACGTCATAAACGATCTTGTTGACCAGCACCCGGTCGCCGACCAGCAGCGTGTTCTCCATCGACCCCGAAGGAATGAAGAAGGCCTGCAGCAGGAAGCTACGGATCAGCACGGCCAGGCAGAAAGCCACGATCAGCAGCAGGGGCAGTTCTTGCCAGAGCGGCATCTGCACCTTGCGCCGAGGAAACCGGCGCCGCCGTTCCTGGCTGGTGTCACCTCGATCCACGCCGTGCCTCTCCCCAGGTCAGCCAAGCGCCCCCGAGGGAGCGCAGCCCGAGGCGGATCCCGATCGAGAAGGCCTCGTGGGCGTTAGCCTAACCGCACGAGGCCGTGGCACAGGAGTGACGATTGTCAGCTGGGCTGCTTCTCGCGCTTCTCCTTGATCTTGGCCTTCTTGCCGCGCAGCTCACGCAGGTAGTAGAGCTTGGCCCGCCGCACGTCACCACGGGTCACGACCTCGATCCGGTCGATGGCCGGGCTGTTGATCGGGTAGGTGCGCTCGACACCGACACCAAAGCTCATCTTGCGGACGGTGAACGTCTCACGCAGACCCGCGCCCTGGCGGCGAATGACCACGCCCTGGAAGATCTGCACACGGGACCGGTTGCCCTCGACGACCCGCGCGTGCACCTTGACGGTGTCACCAGCACGAAAATCGGGAAGGTCGGTCCGCTGCGACTGGGCGTCGAGGGCGTCCAGGGTGTTCATCGCTCATCCTTCGGCTATGACGGCACACCGATCCCGGCGTGCGACGGGTGTTCCTGATCTCCCACAACCCCAGAAGATCCTCGCAGCCCACCACGGCGTGGCGGCTACGGCAAGCAACCCCACTACTTTGCCATATCGACCCCCGCCCCCGGAAATCACCCACCCACAAGAACCCAAGATTCAAGATCCGGTCGTCCCGGGCCCGCCGGGCGCCCGCACCGTTGCTCCCGCCGGACTATTTCACCGCCGCCGGTCACCCTCACCCCAAAACCACCCCAAACCGCCAGAGCTCTCGTCATCGTCCGCCCGCAACCCCACCGGCTCGATGCCGAAATAGCCCGACCCACGTGCCCTCCAACACCGTCGCGCCAACCCACAACCCGCCTGACCTCCCGCGCCGCCGCCAGATCTTTGGATGGTCAAGCACGGGACGGCCGATCGCGGCGCCGGCGGGCCGGACCCCGACGCGCGGCGAGCTGCTCGGGACCGCGTCCGCACCAGCCGGCCAGGGTCGATTGCCGGCGCACGCCACCTTTGGTTGAGGTGCCGCTGGACGATCGCGGCGGCGAGTCGCCCAGGATCTGGCGCACGAGAATCGGCCGACTCCCTTACAGCCCGGCCCCAACGCATGATCAAGGGACCGACCCGGAGGCGGCCAGGATAGGTGTCGTGCTGCCGAGCCACATGTTCTCGCATGTACGCACACGACAAAACATGTACGCCCCGAAGACACCCACCCGCCCAAGCGTTGCCGAAAGGGTTTTCTGTTTTTCCCGCTTCGACCTATGTGGAGGCTGGCCCCGGGTCGCCGTCGCCCTGCTGGCCGCCGCGGTGCGCCGCCACCCCGCCGGGCGGGTGGCCGGACCCGGCATACCGGGCCAGCGCGGTCACAGCAACCAGGCAGCCGACCAGACCTACCGGGCCAGCACGGCCACAGCGCCCAGACAGCCCCACATGCCTACCGAGCCAGCACGGCCACAGCGCCCAGACAGCCCCACATGCCTACCGAGTGGGCACGCCCACAGCAGCCAGACAG
>NZ_JBFAPI010000022.1:0-91288 GCF_040676615.1 Asanoa sp. NPDC049573 | reverse complement strand
AGCCCCACATGACCTGCCGAACCAGCACGCCCACAGCAGCCAGACAGCCCCACATGACCTGCCGAACCAGCACGCCCACAGCAGCCAGACAGCCCCACATGACCTGCCGAACCAGCACGCCCACAGCAGCCAGACAGCCCGACACGACATACCGAGCCAGCACGGCCATAGCGGCCGGCAGGCGCTGCGAACGGGATTCCGGTCAGTTGTCGGCGAGGTCGTCCAGGACGGCGCGGTCGGCCTTGTCCAGTTCGGGCCCGTCGGGGCCGTCGAGCATGTCTGGTCGCCGGAGCGCGGTGCGGCGGAGCGACTCGTCGCGGCGCCAGCGGGCGATTCGGCCGTGGTCGCCTGAGCGGAGGATGTCGGGCACGGCCAGGTCTCGCCACACCGGGGGCTTCGTGTAGACCGGTGCTTCCAGCAAGCCGGCCGCGTGCGACTCCTCGGCCAGCGAGTCGGCATTGCCGAGCACTCCCGGCAACAGACGCACGACGGCTTCCATGATGACCAGGACGGCCACCTCGCCGCCGAAGAGGACGTAGTCGCCGAGCGAGACCTCGGTGACCGGCATGCGGGTTGCGGCGTGGTCGATGACTCGCTGGTCGATGCCCTCGTAGCGGCCGCACGCGAAGATCAGGTGGGATGCTTCGGCCAGTTCGTGCGCAGTCCGCTGAACGAACGGCGCACCGACCGGGGTCGGCACGACCAACCGCGCCTGCGGCGTGGCCAATGCGTCCAATGCCTGACCCCACGGCTCCGGTCGCATCACCATGCCGGGGCCGCCGCCGTAGGGCGTGTCGTCCACCGTGCGGTGCACGTCCGAGGTCCAGGTGCGCAGGTCGTGGACGCCCACGGACAGCAGCCCGGAAGACTGCGCCTTGCCGATCAAGGACAACGACAGCGGCGCCAGGTATTCCGGGAAGATCGTGACTACGTCGACCCGCATCACAGGTCCAGCAGGCCCGCCGGGGCGTCGACCACGATCCTGCCGCCGGCCAGGTCGACCTCGGGCACGATCGCCTTCACGAACGGCACCAGAGCCGAACGGCCGCCGGGCAACGTCAGCACCAGCAGGTCGGATGACGCCGCGTGGTCGATCCGGGAAACCGTGCCCAGCACCTCGCCGGCGGGGCTCACCGCGGACAGGCCGAGCAACTGCTGGTCGTGGAACTCATCCGGATCGTCCGGCATGTCCAGGTCGTCGGAGTCGACGAGGAGCAGCACATTACGGAGATTTTCCACGAGGTCGCGCTCGTAGTAACCGTCGAACAGCACCAGCGGTCGGCCCTGATGGAAGCGGACCTCTTCGACCGTCAAGGTGTCGGGCACGACGGCCGCCGCGGTGGACGCCGTCGGGTCGGTGCGTAACACCGACCCGACGGCGAACCGCTGTTCGGGTTCGTCGGTCCGAACCTCGACGGTGACCTCACCACGGACGCCGTGAGGCCGGCCGATCCGGCCGACGACGAGAAGCATCAGTAGGCGTCGACGATGTCGACCCGGACGCCCCGGCCGCCGATCGAACCGATGACCTGGCGCAGCGCCTTGGCGGTGCGCCCGCCGCGGCCGATCACCGTGCCCAGGTCTTCCGGGTTGACACGCACTTCGAGCCGCTTGCCGCGGCGCGAGTCGACCAGCCGGACGCGCACGTCGTCCGGGTGGTCGACGATGCCCTTGACGAGGTGCTCCAGCGCCGGCCGGAGTGCCACGTCAGGCCTGCTCGCCTGAGTCCGCAACCGCCTGCTCCTCGGACTTGGGTGCCTCAGCCGCCGGCGCGTCGGCCTTCGGCTCCGCGGCCTTCGCCGCCTTCTTCGTGGCCTTGGTCGGCGCCGGAGCCTCGTTGAGCCCGGCGGCGGCCCGCGCCTCGACCTCGTAGGCCTCGCGCCGGTCGACGCGCGGAGCGGCGACCTTCAGCGGCGGCGGAGCCGGGAGGTTCTTGAACTGCTGCCAGTCGCCGGTGCGCTCGAGGATCCGCTGCACAGCCTCGCTCGGCTGCGCACCCACCGACAGCCAGTACTGCACCCGGTCGGACTTGACCTCGATCAGCGACGGCTCTTCCTTAGGGTGGTAGATGCCGACGTACTCGATCGCCCGGCCGTCACGCTTGGTGCGCGAGTCGGCGACGACGATGCGGTATTGCGGGTTGCGGATCTTGCCCATCCGCAGAAGCCGGATCTTTACGGCCACAGTCTGTTCGCTCCTGTTGCGATACGTGGGTGATCGGTCGGCCGACGCAGTGGGGTTTGAGCCGATGACCGTTCGTGGACTGGCAACGCACCCGGGGTAGAGGGCGCCGAGTGCATGCCGGATACCAACCAACCATTCTGCCAGACGGTTTTGAGACGTATCCGCCGGGTCGCACCGAAGGCGGGACGCGGTCCCGGGTTCGTCGGGGGCGCCGTCAGAGACAAACCGGTCAAACCGCCTGGGGACGATCCCAACCGGGCGGCCGAGCGTCCGACACCGACCAGGTCGGATCCGGCCGGAACTCGCACCAGGTCCCGTCGAACGGGAACTTCCCCGCCTCGATCAACTCGATCACCGCGAGACCGTTCGCGCGGATCGTCTCGGCGCCGGCCACGTCCCAGTAACTCGGGCTGCCGGTCTTCGCGGCGAACTCGTCCTCGTCCTTCCACCGCCACGACCGGTCCGGGTCGACCACGATGTCGAGCGCGTGGTCGGACGTGTCGATCCCGGCCAGCCCACCGTCGTCCCACCGCCGGAACGGATCTTCGAGGTTCACGTACCAGCCGTCGAACTCGCCCGTGTGCTGGTCGAAGAACCACCAGACCGACCAGGGCGAACCGTCGGCCGGGTGGAACGGCATGATCGGACCGCCGATCCAGCGCTGGACGGTCAACTCGGTCGGCCCGAGTTCGTCGATCGTGCCGTCGTGGTGGGTACGTCCGTCCGCCGTCATCAACCGCCAGTAGCTGACCCCGGCCGGCTGCCAGAGACGCAGGCCCCGCTCGTCGTCGGCGACCACCACGAACGAGCCGACGAAGCTGATCCGTCCACCGCGCCAGTACCGCCGCACCACCGTGCGGCCCGCCTCAAAACCCATGGAGACACAGCCTACGGAGAAACGCGGGCCGCGGCCGGCCGGTTCCACCCCGCCGGCAACGTCGTCGGCGTCTCCCACGCGGGATCCGGCCGGAAGTCGGTCCAGGTGCCGTCGAACGGGAACTCCCCCGCTTCGATCTGCTTGACCACCCGCCAGCCCTCGTCACGGACGGCGCTCTCGTCGCGTACCCAGTAATGATCTGGAAAGGCCAGTCGCTCGGTGAACTCGTCTTCGTCTTTCCAGCGCCACGTGCGGTCCGGGTCGACCACGATGTCGAGGTCCTGGTCGACCACGTCGATCCCGGCGAGATCACCGTCGTCCCAGCGGACGGCGCGCTCCTCGAGGTTGACGTACCAGTTGGCGAAACGGCCGGCCGCGTCGTGGAACCACCAGACGGAGTGGTCGGCGCCGACCGGGTGGAACTTCAGCACCCCCGGACCGGCCCACGGGTGCTCGCGCAGGCCGTAGGACAGGCTGATCCACTCGGCGAACGGCATCGAGCGCATCCCGCGCCCGTCGGCGGAGACCTCGGATGCCACCACGGTGCCGCGCTCGATCCAGACCAGCAGGCCGCGCTCGTCGTCGCTGACCACCCGGGCGGGGCGGACCCAGCCCAGGCGGTCGTGGCGGACGTTGCGGTGGACGATCAGACGGCCGGTGGCGAACCCCATCAGTAGGAACGGCCGAGGATCGCGACCAGGTCCGGCTCCTCCTGCGAGTCGGGCACCGAGCCGTCGGCCCGGACCAGGCAGCGCACGGTCACGCCCTGGCCGTTGGCCTCGGCCTCGCCGTCGACGCCGACCGCCGACCACGGAACCCGGGCCCAACCGGTCGCGGTCGCGGCGATCGCGTCGGCCAACGTAGGCACAGACACTGTGCGGGACTCGCGGAACTCCAACGCCTGGTCGTACAACTTCTGCTGGTCTTCGTCGAGCACGGCCAGCACCCGACCGACGACGTCGGCCACCGGCACGGCGGTCTTGCTGCCGTCGAAGCGGCGCACGACGACGGCGTTGCCGGCGGTCAGGTCGCGGGGGCCGACCTCGACCCGCACCGGGTAGCCCTTGAGCTCGGCGTCCACGGCCCGCCGCCCGAACGCGGTGTCGACCCGGTCGTCGAGCGCGACCCGCACCCCGGCGTCGCGGAGCGCGTCGCGCAGCTTCGTCGCCGCCGCGGTCACCCCGTCACCGTCCTTGACGACCATGACGTAGGCCTGGATCGGCGCGAGCCGTGGCGGCACCCGCAGCCCGTTGTCGTCGCCGTGGCTCATGATCAGGCCACCCAGCATCCGGGTCGACGTGCCCCACGAGGTGGTCCAGGCATGCTCGACGCCGCCGCTGGCCGCGGAGTAACTGATGTCGAACGCCTTGGCGAAGTTCTGGCCGAGCTCGTGCGAGGTGCCCATCTGCAGCGCCTTGCCGTCGCCCATCATGCCCTCGAGCGTGTAGGTGCTGGTCGCGCCGGCGAACCGCTCACGGTTGGTCTTGCGGCCGACCACGACCGGGATGCCGAGCACGCCGACCATGAAGTCTTCGTAGACCTCGTGCAGGATCTTGCGGGCGTAGTCACGCGCGTCGGCCTCGGTGGCGTGCGCGGTGTGCCCCTCCTGCCAGAGGAACTCGCTGGTGCGCAGGAAGATCCGCGGGCGCAGTTCCCAGCGCACGACGTTGGCCCACTGGTTGAGCAGCAGCGGCAGGTCGCGGTAGGAGTCGACCCACTTGGCCATGAACTCGCCGATCACGGTCTCGCTGGTCGGCCGGACGATGACCGGCTCGGCGAGTTGCTTGCCACCACCGTGGGTGACGACCGCGAGCTCAGGCGAGAACCCCTCGACGTGGTCGGCCTCGCGCTTGAGGTAACTCTCCGGGATGAACAGCGGGAAGTAGGCGTTCTCCGCGCCCGCGATCTTGATCCGCGCATCCATCTCGGCCTGCATGCGCTCCCAGATCGAGTACCCGGCCGGTCGGATCACCATCGTCCCGCGCACCGGCCCGTTGTCGGCGAGCTGGGCCTTGGCGATCAGATCCTGGTACCAGCGGGGAAAGTCCTCCGCACGGGGAGTAAGCACGCGAGCCATAACCGGGAATCCTAGCGAGAGGCGTTTTGATCACCGCGACCGCGCCACTGCCCCACAAGTCGGCCGGCCCTGCCGGGTCCGCGGTGGCGTAAAACCCCGTAAACTACGCTTATGACCGATTCTGCCGCGCTCGACACCGCCGCGCGCCTGCTCGGCCATCCGCTGCTTCTGCCGTTGGGCCCGGGCGAGCCGTCGGTGGGCGCCGAGTTCCGGCGGTTGGCCACCGAGCACACCTTCGGTGACTCCTGGAGCCGGCCCGGCCTCGACGACCGCAGCCGCGCCCTGATCTCGGTGACGATCGCCGCGACGCTGGGCACCCAGGAACCGCTGCGCGGCCAGGTGCGGATCGCCCTGCGCAACGGCGTGACCAAGGCCGAGATCGTGGAACTCTTCATCCACCTGGAGGCCTACGCGGGCGCCGCCCGCGCCTTCGACTCCTACCAGACCGCCCTCACCGTCTTCGCCGAAGACCCGGACAGCTGAGCGGCCGCGCCTCAGCGACGGTCACCCCTCACTGGATCACGCGGCCGCGCAGGACGATGCGGCTCGGGGCCCGCACCACCCGTAGGTCTTCGCGGGGGTCGGCGGCATAGACGACCAGATCGGCCAGACCACCCTCGACCAGGCCCGGGAAACCGAGCCAGGCGCGCGCCGCCCAGGAGGCCGCGGCCAGCACGTCGGCCGCGGGCATGCCGGCCTTCTCGTGCAGCATCAGCATCTCGTCGGCGCAGGTGCCGTGCGCGATGGCGCCGCCGGCGTCGGTGCCGACCACGATCGGGACGCCGGCCTCGTGGGCCGCGCGGACCACCTCGGGGAAGCCGGCGTGCAGGGCGCGCATGTGGGCCGCGTACCCGGGGAACTTGCCCTCGGCCCGGGTCGCGATGTCGTCGAACGTCTCGATGTTGATCATCGTGGGCACCAGGACCGTGCCGCGGCGGGCCATCTCGTCGATGTCTTCCAGCGACAGCCCGGTGCCGTGCTCCACCGAGTCGACCCCGGCACGCACCAATGTGGACACGGCGGTCTCGCTGAACGTGTGCACGGCCACCCGGGCACCGGCGGCGTGCGCGGCGTCGATCGCCGCGGCCAGCACGTCGGGCTCGAAGGTCGGGCCCAGATCGGCGGTCGACCGGTCGAGCCAGTCGCCGACCAGCTTGATCCAGCCGTTGCCGGCCCGGGCCTGCTCGGCCGCCGCACCCGGCAGCTCGTCGGGCGAGCACTCGATCGGGATGCCCTTGAGGTGGGTCTTCGGCGCGGCCAGGTGCCGGCCGGCCCGCGACAGCCGGGGCATGTCAGGGTGGTCGTCGAGCTCCGGGTAGGGGAACGGCGAGCCCGCGTCGCGGATCGCCAGCGTGCCGGCGTCACGGTCGATCACCGCGGCGGCCAGCGCCTGGTCGATGGTGGTGATCGGCCCGCCGCCGGCCGCGATGCCGATGTGGCAGTGCGCGTCGACCAGGCCGGGCAGCACGAACCCGCCCTCGCTGATCGTCTCGGCGCCGGCCACCGGCTCGAACGTCACCCGGTCGCCGACCAGCCAGAGGTCGCGGGTGGTGTCGTCGGGGAGCAGCACTCCCCGCACGTGCAGTGGGGTCAGCTCACGCACAGCTCGTTGCCTTCCGGGTCGGCGAGCGTGACCCAGGTGAACGGGCCCTGCCGCCCGTCGTGCAGGTGGGTCGCGCCCTTGCTGAGCAGCCGGGCCACGACGGCGTCGCGCTCGTCGCCGGTGCGCACGTCAAGGTGCACCCGGTTCTTCACCGTCTTGGGCTCGGGAACCTCTTGAAAGAGCACCCGAGGCGCGCGCTCCAGCCCGTCGGGGTGGCGGATGGCTGCGCCGGTCTTCCACACCAGCGCACCCCGGTGCCGGGTGGTCTCCGCCTCGGTCGCGTGCCCCTCGTCGACCATCTTCCGGATGAAGGCCTCGTCCTGCGGTTCGACGCTCCACCCGAGCGCGTCGGCCCACCAGTCGGCCAACACGTGCGGCTCGGCGCAGTCGACAACCACCTGAAACTCGTAAGCCATCCGGTGATTTTAGGCGGGCCCACCGACAACCCGGCAGGCCCGCCGTCGCTAAGCGCGGTGACGGACGTCGCGCGCGACCTTGGATTTCCAGCGCGAGGTGAGCGCGGGCAGGTCGATCGTGACCTTCCACGGCCACTCGGTCGTGAAGACCTCGGCGGTGTGCGTCGAAGGGACCAACTCGCCGGCCGGCGACAGCACGAACTCGGTCAGGGTGATGTCGTCGTGCTGCGGGTCGAAGACCCAGTAGCGCTGCACACCGGCGCGGCCGTAGAGCCGCACCTTGTCGTAGAGGTCGCGGAACGTCGAGTCAGGAGCGATGACCTCGATCGCGAGGAGCGCGTCTTCGATCGGGATGGGGCTGGTCGTGTTGTGGTCGGGCACGATCACGGCGATGTCGGGACGCGGCTCGCTGCGCCGGTCGACGCGTAGCGAGGTGTCGAGACTGACGTAGTAACTGGTCTTCGGGACAGTTGGCTTCCAGAGCGAGCAGGATGCGGACGCCGAGGTCCTGATGGGGGTAAGTGGGCGACGCCACGATCAACCTTCCGTTGATCAGTTCGTAGCGGAGGTCCCTGGGCAGTTCGCCGAGGTCGTCGACCGTCCACTCCGGCCGCTCGGGCAGGGTCGGTGCCGCGGTCATGGGCTCCTCCTCGGAGTGGTCGCCCGTCACCTAGGTGTTCCTATGATCGCCCGCTGTCCCGAAACACGACTACTGCTCGTTGCCTTCCTGCCGGCGCAGCTTGTTGAAGTCGATCTTCGGCAGCTTGAAGCCCGGCGGCATCCCCTGCGCGCCGTCGCCCTGCAGCGCCGACGGGTCGAAGCCCGGCGGCAGGCCGGGCGGAAGCCCCGGCATCCCGCCCGGGAACCCGGCGCCCGGACGCGGCCGCGAGCCGCCCTTCGTACCCTTGCGCTTGTTCTTCGGGCTCTTGGTGGCCTTGCGGCGGGACCCGGGCAGGCCCATCATCCCGCCCATCTGCTTCATCATCTTCTGCGCTTCGGCGAACCGGTTGAGCAACTGGTTGACGTCCATCACCGTGACGCCGGACCCGCTCGCGATCCGGGCCCGCCGCGAGCCGTTGATGATCTTCGGGTTGACCCGCTCGCCCGGTGTCATCGACCGGATGATCGCCGTGACCCGGTCGAAGTGCTTGTCGTCGAGATCCGCCAACTGGTCCTTGACCTGGCCCATGCCCGGCATCATGGCCAGCACGTTGGCGATCGGGCCCATCCGCCGCATCGCGACCATCTGGTCGAGGAAGTCTTCGAGCGTGAACTGCTCGCCGCCCATCAGCTTGGCGGTCATCTTCTCTTTCTGATCGGCGTCGAAGGCCTGCTCGGCCTGCTCGATCAGCGTGAGAACGTCGCCCATGCCGAGGATCCGGCTCGCCATCCGGTCGGGGTGGAAGACGTCGAAGTCCTCCAGCTTCTCGCCGGTCGACGCGAACAGGATCGGCTGCCCGGTCACCTCGCGGACGGACAGCGCCGCACCGCCGCGCGCGTCACCGTCGAGCTTGGACAGCACGACGCCGCTGATGCCGACCCCGTCGCGGAACGCCTGCGCGGTGTTGACCGCGTCCTGGCCGACCATCGCGTCGACGACGAACAGCACCTCGTCGGGGTCGACCGCGTCGCGGATGTTGGCGGCCTGCGCCATCATCTCGGCGTCGACACCCAGCCGGCCGGCGGTGTCGACGATGACCACGTCGCGGGCCACCCGCTTGGCGTGGTCGATCGACGCCCGCGCCACGTCGACGGGGTCGCCGACCCCGTTGCCCGGCTCGGGCGCGAAGACCTCGACCCCGGCCCGCTCGCCGAGCACCTGAAGCTGGGTGACCGCATTGGGCCGCTGCAGGTCGGCGGCGACGAGCAACGGCTGGTGCCCCTGCCCCTTGAGGAAGCGCGCCAGCTTGCCGGCGAGCGTCGTCTTACCGGAACCCTGCAGGCCGGCCAGCATGATCACGGTCGGCGGCTGCTTGGCCAGCTGGAGCCGCCGGGTGTCGCCACCGAGCACGTTGACCAGCTCTTCGTGCACGATCTTGATGACCTGCTGCGCGGGGTTGAGCGCCTGCGAGACCTCGACGCCGCGCGCGCGCTCCTTGACCCGTGCGATGAACGCGCGCACGACGGGCAACGCGACATCGGCCTCGAGCAGCGCCAGCCGAATCTCCCGCGCCGTCGCGTCGATGTCGGCGTCGGTGAGCCGCCCCTTGCCACGGAGCTTGGTGAAGATCCCGTTGAGGCGGTCGCTCAGGGTGTCGAACACGTAAACATCCCGTTTGTCATAGTTCCAAGGGCGAAGCAGGCCGGAAGGACCCCCGTTAGGGTATCCGGCCAACTGCGCGACAGCCGATCCGCCGGACGTCGAACCGACCGCCACCTCGAACACGAACGGGCAATACCCGGGTTCGCGGTGGGCGCGACCGTCGCTCCCGCCGGGGACCGCTCGCTGACGCGTCGCTTGCCAGGCCCGCCGCCGGTCCGACTCACCCCGTGATCAAGGCGCCCCGACGTAACCGCTGGGGCCGGTGTTCGTCGGTGGGGTCGGTTAGCCTCGGGCGATGACGGTGATGGATTGGTTGCTCGACTCCGACCCTGCCGTGCGCTGGCAGGTGCTGCGGGATCTTGCCGGGGCGCCCGACGACGTGGTCGCGGCCGAGCGGGCCCGGGTGGCCCGCGAAGGGTGGGGTGCGCGGTTGCTCGCCCTACGAGACGACGGTGGCGGCTGGGCCGGCGGAGCGTGCTTCCCCGGCCGGGGCTACCGGCACACCGGCCCCGACCACGAGCCACCGCCCGACGGCGAAGACGGTCAGCCCTGGGTCTCCACCCTGCCGACGCTCGACCTGCTGGTCGAGTTCGGCATCGACCCCCAGGACGAGCAGGTCCGACAGGCCGTCGCGGCCGTGCGCGACACCGTCCGATGGGAATACGACTCCCTGCCGTTCTTCGACGGCGAGGTCGAGGCCTGCATCAACGGGCGCACCGTGCGGATCGGGTCCTACTTCGGTCAGCCCGTCGACGGGATCGTCGACCGGTTGCTGCGCGAGCAATACGACGACGGCGGCTGGAACTGCGAGCTCGAAAACGGCGCCAAGGTCTCCTCGTTCCACAGCACCATCAACGTGCTCGACGGGCTGCTCACTTACCAGCGGGCCGGCGGCACGGCCGACGTGGCGGCGGCCCGGCGCCGCGGCGAGGAATACCTGCTGGAGCGCGCCCTCTTCCGGCGTAAGTCGACCGGCGCCGTGGTCGACGAAGACTGGCTGGCCTTCTCGTTCCCGTTCCGCTGGCACTACGACGTGCTGCGCGCCCTCGACTACTTCCGCGCGGCGGGTGACCCGCCCGACCCGCGTGTCCGCGAAGCCGTCGCGCTGGTCGAGTCGAAACGGCGGCCCGACGGCACCTGGCTGCTGGAAAACACCCACCCCGGGCTCGTCTTCTTCTCGCTGGAGCCGGGCGACGGCCAGCCCAGCCGGTGGAACACGCTACGCGCCGGCCGCGTGCTCGCCTGGGCTCAGAGCGCGACCAACCCCGACTGATACGCGAAGACCACCAGCTGCGCCCGGTCCCGGGCGCCCAGCTTGATCATCGCTCGGCTGACGTGGGTGCGGGCCGTGGCCGGCGAGACCACCAGCCGGGCCGCGATCTCCTCGTTGGACAGCCCCTCACCCACCAGGCCGACGATCTCGCGCTCGCGGTCGGTCAGCGTGCCCAGGTGCGGGTGCGGCTTCAAGGTGCGCGACGGCCGCGTCGAAAACTCGCGCACCACCCGCCGGGTGACCGACGGCGACAGCAGCGCCTCGCCGGCCGCCACCAGGCGGATCGCCCGCAGCAACTCGGCCGGCTTGGTGTCCTTGGTCAGGAAGCCGCTGGCGCCGTGCCGCAACGCGTCGAAGACGTACTCGTCGAGTTCGAAGGTCGTCAAGACGATCACCCGGGTGCGTTCGAGGGCCGGGTCGGCCACGATCCGCCGGGTCGCCTCGATGCCGTCGATGCCGGGCATCCGCACGTCCATCAGCACGATCTCCGGGGCCGTCTCCGCCGCCCGCGCGACCACCTCGAGGCCGTCGGCGGCCTCACCCACCACGCGCATGCCGTCTTCGCTCTCGACGAGCGACCGCAACCCGATCCGGACCAGATCCTGGTCATCGGCGATCAGCACACCGATCTCGTCAGTCACGGTCGTCACCATCCCTCGTCGTCACCGGCACCACGCCTCACCAGCTCTCGCCGTTGCCCGGCAGCTCCGCCACGCCTCACCAGCTCTCGCCGTTGCCCGGCGCCACCGGCAGTTCGGCCCGCACCCGCCAGCCGGCGCCGTCGGGGCGCGGGCCGGCCGACAGCGTGCCGCCGAGGGCGGTCACCCGCTCCCGCATGCCGGATAGCCCGTGCCCGGGCTCGGGCAGCGGCCCGATCCCACCCCGGCCGGTGTCGGTCACCTCGACCATCACGGACTCAGGGGCATAGGTGATCACCACGGCGGCCGTCGCCGCGCCGGCGTGGCGCAGCACGTTGGTCAGCGACTCCTGCACCACCCGGTAGGCGGCCAGGTCGACCGCCAGCGGCAACTCCACCTCGTCGCCGACGACCGCGAGGTGCACCGGCAGCCCCGACTCGGCCAGCCGGTCCCGCAGCGCGGGCACCTGGGCCAGGCCCGGCGCCGGCGCCCGCTCGCCGCGCTGGCGCAGCACCGCCAGGGTGACCCGCAACTCGTCGAGCGCCGCCTTGCTGCTGCGGCTGATCCGGGTCAGCGCGGCCTCCGCCTCCTCCGGCTTGCGGGGCAGCAGGTGCAGCGCGATCTCGGCCTGCATGTTGATCGCGGCCAGCCCGTGGCCGACCACGTCGTGCACCTCCTGCGCGACCCGCAGCCGCTCGTCGTCGGCGATCCGCCGGGCCTCGTCGGCCCGCGACCGCTGCACCGCCTCCCGGCTCACCCGCACCGTCACCCCGATCGCGAACGGCACCGCCACGAACGCCGCCGACGGCAGCAGGCCGTTGAAGTGGGTGTTGGTGAGGTCGCTGATCGGGAAAAACGCATGCAGCGCCAGGAGTACGAACGCGACCGCGCCGGCCCAGGCCGCCTGGCGCAACGTCAGCCCTGCGGCCACCGTGTAGATCACCACCGCGAAGCTGATCAGGATCGGCCCGTACGGATAACCGATGATCAAATAGGCGGCGGTGAGCCCGGCGACCACCGCCAGCGTCGACAGCGGCCAGCGCCGCCGGGCGATCGTCGCGCCGGCGGCGCCCAGGATCAGCGCGTAGCCGAGGACGTCGAGAGGGGCTCGCAGCGTGCCGGTCGCGGCCTGGTTCTCCTGCGCGAAATGCGACCCGCCCCCGCCGATGAACAGCAGAAACGCCGTGATGAGCCCGTCCACGAGCCAGCGGTGAGAACCACCGCGGCGCCTGGCCGAGCTCATCACAGCCTCCACGTCCTAGAGAATGTCACGGCGGCGCAGGACCACCGTGCCGAGCGCGACGAAACCGACCAGGTAGGCCGCGACCACCAACGCCGCCGGGCCGCCACCCATCAGGGAGTCCACGCCCGGCGTGCCGGTCGGCGCGCCGAGCGACGCCACCAGCGCACCGGCGCCGGGGCCGGGCAGGCCGCGCTGCGCCGAGTCGACCCAAGGCAGCAGCGGCGCGGCCAGCGACGAGATCAGGTTCTGCACGGCCAGCATCCAGACCAGGCCGAGCCCGACCGCGAGCGCGACGCCGCGCAGCAGGATGCCCAGCACCGCGCCGAACACCGTCCACATCGTCGCGATCAGCCAGCCCGCGCCGATGCCGCGGACGATGTCGAACGCCGACGGGAACGCCATCGACTCGTTCTCGGCGGCCGCGATCAGCACGCTGGCGATCGAACCCATCGCGAAGATCGCGAGAACGAAGCCGAGCGCGGCGACGGCGAGCACGGCGAACTTGCCGGCCAGCACCGACGTTCGCGACGGGCCCTGGGTGAGCACCGTCTTCCAGGATCCCCAGCCGTACTCCCCGCCGACGAACAGCACGCCCAGCACCACGAGCAGGGCGCCGAGGAAGACCGGATAGCCGCCCAGCGTGTTGCCGACCACGTTGGCCGGCAGGGTCGCGGCGAGGCCGCGGTCGGCGGTGGCACCGGTGGTGCCGGTGGTCGCACCGAGGTAGGGGATCACGTAGGCGAACAGGGCGCCCAGGACCAGCGCGATCCCGAGCAGCAGCCACGTCGCCGGGCGCTTGTTGAGCTTGATCAGCTCTGCGCGGAAACTACCGACCATTGCTCTCGCCTCCGGTGAGCTCGAGGAAGACCTGCTCCAGATCACGTTCGCGGGTACGCAGTTCGCTGACCGAGATCCCCGCTTTGACCAGTGACTCGTTGAGCTCGGCGGCCCGCGAGGGCTCGACCGTCACGTCGAGCGCCCCGTCGACGACGGAGACCGCGCCGGCACCGAGCACCAGCCGCAGCCAGGCGGCCGCGTTGTCCAGCGGCGCCGCCTGGATCCGCAGCCCCGCACCGCTGCGCAACTCGGCGACGGTGTTCTCGGCGACCAGCGCGCCGCGCGCGATGATGCCGACCCGGTCGCAGATCTGCTCGACCTCGCCGAGCAGGTGGCTGGAGATCAGCACGGTCGATCCGGCCGCCCCGAGCCGGCGGATCAGCGCGCGCATGTCCGCCATGCCGGCGGGGTCGAGCCCGTTGGTCGGCTCGTCGAGGATCAGCAACTGCGGGTCCTTGAGCAGGGCCGCGGCCACGCCGAGGCGCTGCTTCATGCCCAGCGAGTAGGTGCCGAACTTGTGCTTGGCCCGCCCGCCCAGGTCGACCAGGTCGAGGACGACGTCGATCCGCCGGTCGTCGACGCCCGCGTAGCGGGTCAGCACCCGCAGGTTGTCGCGCCCGCTCAGGTAGGGATAGAAGGCCGGGCCCTCGATCATCGCGCCCACGCCGCTCAGGTCGCCGGGCGGCTGGCCGTGCAGCAGCACCCGCCCGCCGCTCGGCCTGATCAGCCCGAGCAGCATCCGCAGCGTGGTGGTCTTCCCGGCGCCGTTGGGGCCCAGGAAGCCGTACACCTCGCCGGCCCGGACCGTCAGGTCGAGGTCTTGGACGGCGACCACCTCGCCGTACCGTTTCGTCAGCTTTTCGCACACCACCGGTTCCATGCCCCATACGGTGCCCGGCGGAGAACCAAAGAGCGTCCGAGCCCAAGCGGCATCCCGTGTACGCCCGACTGCGTAGAAGAGCGGGCGACGAAGCGTAGTCGGGGCCCTCAGGACCGGGCGGCGCTCAGCACCGCGGCCTCGACCGCTTCCTCACCGGCCCCGGCGCCGACCAGGTAGAACGCGTCGACGACGTCGCCGCCCAGCGTGGAGATCCGGGCCGCCCGCACCGTGGCGCCGGCCTCGTCGAGCGCGCTGGCCACCCGGTAGAGCAGCGCCGGCGAGTCGGCGGCCCGCAGTTCGAGCACGACCGCGTCGGTCGCCGCCTCCCGGTGCCAGACCACCCGCGGCGGTGCACCGGAGCCGGTCGAGCGCCCACCACGCCCGCGCAGCCGTTGCGTCACCGACACGTCGCCGGTCACCGCCCGCCGCAGGTCGGCCGAGAGCGCGATCGGGTCGGGCGCGGCCCCGAAGCGCGGTTGCACCAGGAACTCGACCAGCGCCCGTCCCTCCACCGTGGACACGTCGGCGCCGAGCACGTCGAGCCGGTGCAGGGCCAGGCAACCGGCCACCGCGGCGAGCAGGCCGCGCCGGTCGGCCGCGGCGACGGCGACCCGGTCGCCGTCGAGGTGGATGGCCGGCAACGGCCCGGCCACCAGCCCCGGGTCGGGCGTCGGTAGCGCCGGCAGCACGCCGGTGTCGAGCGCGGTGTGGGTGCGCCGGACCAGCTCGGCGATCAGCCGGCCCTTCCAGTCGGACCACGCGGCCGGGCCGGTGGCGCGAGCGTCGGCGCGGGCCAGGCCGTGCAACAGGTCGAGGGTGGTGGCGTCGCCCACCGCGGCCGCGACACCGGCGATCGTCTTCGGGTCGGAGAGGTCCCGCCGGGTGGCCACCTCGGGCAGCAGCAGGTGCAGCCGGACCAGCTTCTCGACCAGCGCGACGTCGGCCGGCGGCAGCCCGATCCGGCCGGCGACCGCGGCCGCGACCGGCGCGCCGGCCGTGCTGTGGTCGCCCGGCAGGCCTTTGCCGACGTCGTGCAGGAAAGCGGCGAGCAGCAGCAGGTCGGGCCGGTCGACCTCGCGGGCGAAGCCGGTCGCTTCGGCCGCCGCCTGCACCAGGTGCCGGTCCAGGGTGAACCGGTGCACCGGGTTGTGTTGCGGCAGGCTGCGCATCCGGGCCCACTCCGGCAGCCAGCCGTCGACCAGGCCGTAGCGGTCGCAGGTCTCCCAGGCCGGCACCAGGCCGGGGCCGGAACCGAGCAGGGTGACCAGCGCGGCCAGCGCGGCCGGCGGCCAGGGCGACGGCAGCGGCGGGCAGTAGGCGGCGAGCCACTCGCAGGTGGCCCGCGAGATCGGCAGCCGGGTGGTCGCGGCGGCCGCGGCGACCCGCAACGACAGGGACGGGTCCGGGCGGGCACCGATCGCGGTGCGGGCCAGCACGAGTTCGCCGTCCTGCTCCACCACGTCGCGGGCGACGGGCCGGCGGGCCGGCTTGCCGTCGGCACCGCGCCGGCGGATCACCCGGACCCGGTCGGCGGCGCGCCAGGCGTCGTCGAGGGCGTTGGCGACCGTACGCGCGTCGCTGGCCACCCGCCGCAGCAGCGCGTCACCGTCGTCGAGCCCGAGCAGCCCGGCGACGGCCGACCGCTCCTGCGCCACCAGCCGGTCGACCCGGCGGCCCACCGCGACGTGCAGGGCGTCGCGCGTGTCGAGCAGCCGCAGGTGCGCGGCCCGGACGGCCGGGCGCAGCGCGTCGGTGACGCCGGAGCGCGCGATGCCACGCAGCACGCCGACGTCGCGCAGCCCGCCGGCCGCCTCCTTGAGGTCGCCCTCCAGCAGGAACGCCAGTTCGCCGTGCGCCGCCCAGCGGGCCGTGGTGACCTCCCGCAGCGCCGGCAACTGGCGGATCGCCGTGCGCCGCCACTGGTCTGAAGCCGCCTCGGCGAGCTGGGCGGCCAGCGTCGGGTCGCCGGCCACGTGCCGGGCGTCGAGCAGGCCGAGCGCGACCTTGACGTCGTCGTGCGCGACCGACAGGGCCTCGGGCAATGTGCGCACCGAGTGGTCGAGGCCGAGCCGGGCGTCCCAGACGGGGTACCAGAGCGAGGCGGCCAGCTCGTCCATCCCCGGCACGCCGGCGTGCAGCAGCACCAGATCGAGGTCGCCGAACGGGGCGCACTCGCGGCGGCCGAGGCCGCCGACCGCGACCAGCGCCACGCCCGCGGTGCCGGCCGGAAAGAGATCGCGCAGCCACGTGTCGAGCGCGTCGGCCCGGGCGGCTCGGAACGGCCCACCGATGCCGTCGCGGACGGTGGCCGGAACGACCAGGGGATCGGCGCCGGCGGCGTCCGCCCGCGTCGATCCCCTGGTCATGATCGTTCTCTCAGAGCGCGTCGAGGCCGCGCTCGCCGGTGCGGACCCGGACGACGTCTTCGACCGGCGTCACCCAGACCTTGCCGTCACCGATCTTGCCCGTGCGCGCCGCCGTGACCACCGCGTCGACCACCTTGTCGACGTCGATCTCGTCGGTCAGCACCTCGACCCGGATCTTCGGCAGGAACTCCACCGTGTATTCGGCACCCCGGTAGACCTCGGTGTGCCCCTTCTGGCGGCCGTAGCCCTGCACCTCGCTCACGGTCAGCCCGGCCACCCCGAGGGCGTGCAGGGCGTCCTTGACCGCGTCCAGCTGGTAGGGCTTGATGACCGCGGTCACCAGCTTCATATCCAACCCCTCCATCGCTAGATAACTTAGCCGGCGACCTTCTCGCTGACAGGTTTCTCATCTGGGGCGTTGCTGTCCGGCTTCGGCGCGGTGGTGCCGATGCCGGCGAGCTGGAACGCGCCCGCGCTGCCGCCGGCGGTCGACAGGTCGTAGCCCGACTCGGCGTGCTCCGCCACGTCGATGCCCTCGATCTCGGCCTCCGGCGAGGTGCGCAGACCGATCGTCTTCTTGACCACCCACGCGATGCCCATCGCGAGCACCAGGGAGTAGACCGTGACGATCAGGCTACCGAGGAACTGGCGGCCGAGCTGCGTCGCACCGCCGCCGTAGAAGAGGCCCTCGTTCGCGCCCAGCACGTCGCCGATCGCCGAGTTGACCTGGGTGGTGGCGAAGAAGCCGATCGACAGCGAGCCGATCCAACCACCGACGAAGTGGACGCCGACCACGTCGAGCGAGTCGTCGAAGCCCAGCTTGTATTTCAAGCCGACGGCCAGCGCGCAGACCGCACCGGCGATGGCGCCGACGATGACGGCCGGGATCGGCGCGATGAAGCCGCAGGCCGGGGTGATCGCGACCAGGCCGGCGATGGCACCGGACGACGCACCGACCAGGGTCGGCTTACCGCCCCGGATCCACTCGACGATGATCCAGCCGAGCACACCGGCGGCAGTGGCCACCTGGGTGTTGAGGAACGCGACGGCCGTGGTGCCGTCGACGGTCAGCTCGGAGCCGGCGTTGAACCCGAACCAGCCGAACCACAGCAGGCCGGCGCCGAGGGCGACCAGCGGCACGTTGTGCGGCTTGGTGCTCTCCCGGGGCCAGCCGATCCGCTTGCCGAGGACCAGCACCAGACCCAGTGCCGCCGCGCCGGCGTTGATGTGTACGGCGGTGCCACCCGCGAAGTCGAGTGCGTGGATCTTGGCGCCGATGAACCCGCCACCCCAGACCCAGTGCGCGACCGGGATGTAGACCAGCGTGAACCAGGCGCCGGCGAACAGCAGCCAGCCGGCGAACTTCATCCGGTCGGATGCCGCGCCACTGATCAGCGCCACGGTGATGATGGCGAACATCATCTGGAAGACGAGGAACACGTACACCGGAATGCCGGTCGTGCCCCAGATGTCACCGAGGAAGTTCGTCTCGGTGCCGAGGTACTGGGTGAAGCTGCCGAGGATGTTGTTGACCCCGGAGTTGCCGTTGGAGCCGAATGACAGAGTGAAGCCGTAGATGACCCAAAGTACTGAGATGAGCCCGATGGAGCTGAAGCTCATCATCATCATGTTCAGTACGCCCTTGGACCGGTTGAGGCCGCCGTAGAACAGCGCCAAACCCGGCGTCATGAGCAGCACGAGCGCGGACGACAGAAGTAGCCAGGCGGTGTTCCCGGTGTCGATCTCCACGCTGCCTCCTCTCGGTAGGTTCCTCCCTCCGGCAGGCAGAGCAGCGTCGCCCGACAGCCGGTTCGGGGGGAAGCCTCCCGGGCCGCTGTTTCGCGCAAGGTCGCGAGTCGGTTACCGCGTCGTGACGGGTTGTTTCGTACGTGTGAAGAAACCCGCCCTCAGCGAAGGGCGTATTCCAGCGTGTGACGTTCGTAGTCGAGCAGGCGGAGATCGCGCATCGGCCGCCGAAGGTGACCCTTGTGCACGATCCGGACGAACGCCGGGTCGCCGGCGGCCGCCATCCGGCGGATGCCCTCGACGTGGTCGACGATCCGCTTGCGGATCGTCCGCACCAACCGGTGCCGGTCACGCGGGATCAGCCCGTAGGCATCGGCGAACATCCGCAGCCGCTGCGGCCGGTTGGGCCGCTTCCAGCCGAGCGTGTAGGAGTCCCGGTCGGAGAACAGCGGCACCCAGGTCCATGCCGCGTAGGCGACGTCGTAGATCCGGGCACCCGGCGAGGCCAGGTCGAAGTCGATCAGCGCCAGGGTGCCGTCGGGCCGCCAGATCACGTTGTGTGGCGCCGCGTCGTGGTGGCAGACCACCTCGGTGTCGGGCGGTGGCGGCCCGAACGAGCGCCAGACCGCGGTCGGCGGCGGCGCGAACCCGTATTGCGCGTCGTGGAACATCCGCAGCATGGTGGCGACGGTGATCAGCGCCTCGTCGGTGACCCAGTGCGGCGCCAGCGGATATTCGCCGCACTCCCCTTCGAGGTAGGACAGCACCTCACGGTTGCGCTCGTCCATCCCGAGCACCCTGGGCGAACCGGTGAAGCCGACATATTCCAGATGGCGCAACAGCGCGTGCACCGAGGGCGTCCACGGCCCGGCATTGCGCCGGACGGTGTCGCCGACGCGAACCACCGTGCTGACGTTCCCCCCGCGCAGGGGAACTTCCTGTTGCGTCACGTACGGTCTCCCGAGTCCGGAGGCCTGCGGCTGGTAGGTCACCCGAGGTTACGCGTCCGTGCCAACAAGCGCGTCGACGAACGCCGCCGGCTCGAACGGCGCGAGGTCGTCCGGCCCCTCGCCGAGACCGACGAGCTTGACCGGAATGCCCAATTTGCGCTGTACGGCGATCACGATGCCGCCCTTCGCGGTGCCGTCGAGCTTGGTCAGCACCACCCCGGTCACGTCGACCACCTCGGTGAACACCCGCGCCTGCTCCAGGCCGTTCTGGCCGGTGGTGGCGTCGAGCACGAGCAGCGTCTCGTCGACCGGGCCGTGCTTCTCGACCACCCGCTTGACCTTGCTCAGCTCGTCCATCAGGCCGACCTTGTTCTGCAACCGGCCGGCGGTGTCGACGAGCACGGTGTCGACGCCCGTGTCGATGCCCTTCTTGACCGCGTCGAACGCGACGCTGGCCGGGTCGGCGCCCTCTGGGCCGCGCACCACCTCGGCGCCCACCCGGCCGCCCCAGGTGGCCAGTTGCTCGGCCGCGGCGGCGCGGAACGTGTCGGCGGCGCCGAGCAGCACGGTGTGACCGTCGGCGATCAGCACCCGGGCGATCTTGCCGCAGGTGGTGGTCTTGCCGGAGCCGTTGACGCCGACGACCAACAGCACCGAGGGCTTGCCGGTGACCTTGAGCGAGCGGTCGAGGCTGGGGTCGAGCGCCTCGACGAGTTCGGCGGTGAGCAGCCCGCGCAGTTCGGTGGGGCTGCGGGTGCCGAGCACCTTGGTGCGCTCGCGAAGCCGGTCGACGATCTCCCGGGTCGCCTCGACGCCCACGTCGGCGCCGATCAGGCTGTCTTCGATCTCTTCCCAGGCGTCTTCGTCGAGCCGGTCCCGGGCCAGCACCGCGAGCAGGCCCTTGCCGAACACGTTCTGCGACCGGGACAGCCTCCCGCGCAGCCGGATCAGCCGCCCGGCCGTCGGGGCCGGGGTCTCGATGGTGGGCGCGGGAGGCGCCTCGGCCGGTCGTTCCGGGGCGAGGATCCCCACCCCGGCCTCCTCGGCCGGCTCCTCGGTCGGTCCGGTGGGGCGCGGCGGGGCCGGCGGCACGGCCCGGCGACGGATCCGGGGCACGAGCAGGCCGAGCCCGGCCAGCAGCAGCACGCCGGCCAGGACGATTCCGAGGATCACAAATTCCATACCGAAATCCTGACATGCCCGCCGCAGACTCACGCAGCGGCCGGTGTGAGGTGTCGCGCTGTCCGGCTATGGCGCCTGGGCCCCCGGGTAGAAAGGATGGTCCCGTTCCGTTGCCGTCGTGGAGGTTGAAACGCATGTCGGGCGCACGTCTGCTGATCGGTCCGGTGCTCCGCCGGGTCGTCGACACCCGGGCCACGATCTGGGTCGAGACGGCGGCGCCCGCGGTCGTCACCGTGCGTGCCGAGGGAGGCGCACGAGGTAGTGCGCCGACCTTCACCGCGTACGACCATCACTATGCGCTTGTCGTCGTCGAAGGGCTGCCTGCCGACGCGGTGACCCCTTATGAGGTGTTCGTCGACGACGAGAAGGTCTGGCCCGAGCCCGAGTCGGCGTACCCCCGGAGCGTGATCCGCACCCGGCTCGGCGACGACAGCGGCCAGCCGGTGAAATTGATCTTCGGGTCGTGTCGCGAGGCGACCCCGAAGTCGATGGGTCACAAACTGCCCCCGGACGCGCTCGACGCGTTCGCCCGCCGGCTGATGGCCGACGAAGGGGCCCGGCCCGACCTGATGGTGCTGCTCGGCGACCAGGTCTACGCCGACATGACCTCCCAGGAGGTACGCCGGTTCCTGCGCAAGCACCGCAAGCGGCGCAAGGCCAAGCTCACCGACCCACCGCCCCACCAGGTCGTCTCGTTCCACGAATACACCCAGCTCTACCTGGAGTCGTGGCGCGACCCGGAGGTCCGCTGGCTGCTGTCGACCATACCCAGTGTGATGATCTTCGATGACCACGAGATCATCGACGACTGGAACTCGTCGGCGTCGTGGCGGGTCGCCGCCAAGGAACAGCCCTGGTGGAACGAGCGGATCACCAGCGGGCTCGCCTCCTACTGGGTCTACCAGCACCTGGGCAACCTGCACCCCGACGAGCTCGCGAGCGACGCGCTCTACCCGAAGGTGACCGCCGCCGGCGACGCGACCGAGGTCCTGCGCGAGTTCGGCCAGCGGGTCGACCTCGAGGCCGACGCCGCGCACGACACGGAGCGCTGGCGGGCCACCCAATATCAGTGGTCCTACCGGGTCGACATCGGTCGCACCCGGCTGGTGGTGCTCGACAACCGGTGCAGCCGGGTGCTCGACCCGGCCAGCCGGGCGATGCTGCCGCCCGGCGAGTGGGCCTGGTTCCTCGACCAGGCGCACGGCGACTACGACCACCTGGTGGTCGGCTCCTCGCTGCCCTGGCTGCTGCCGCACGGCGTCCACCACCTGGAAGCCTGGAACGAGCGGCTGGCGGCCTCGCCGCGGGGCCCGGTCGCCGGTTTCGCCGAGCGGATCCGGCGGGCGGTCGACCTGGAGCACTGGGCCGCGTTCCAGCGCTCCTTCGAAGACCTCGGCACGCTGTTCGCCCGGCTCGGCTCCGGGCCGCGCACCGCGGGTGGCGAGCGGGTCGGCGCCGGCCCGGCCTACCCGGCGCCCGCGTCGATCAGCGTGCTCTCCGGCGACGTACACCATTCGTATGTCGCCCGGGTGCGCTTCCGCGATCCTGCGGTGAGCACGCCGGTGCACCAGCTGACCTGCTCGCCGATACACAACCAGGTCCCGGCGGTGATGCGCCCGGTGATGACCCTCGGCTGGTGGCGGGGCCCGTCGTCGCTGGTGCGGGCGATGGCCAAGGCGGCCGGGGTACGCAAGCCGGGCGTCCGCTGGCGCAAGCTGGCCGGCCCCTACTTCGGCAACGCGGTCAGCACGCTGTCGCTGGCGGGCGCGATGGCGGCGGTGACGATCGAGGGCACGCTCCGCGACGGCACGCTGGCCCGGGTCGCGTCGCTGCCGCTGACCGAGCCCGCGGCGGCGGCCCCACCCGCGCCGGCCCAGCCGGAACCGGGCGGCGTCCGCGCCGGCGAACCGGCATGATGCCGGCATGACCTGGGTCGCACCTGATATCAACCGGCGAAGCGAGCCGTTCGTGGCCGGCGAACGCGAGATGCTGCAGGGCTGGCTCGACTGGCACCGCGACACGTTGCTCTGGAAGTGCCGGGGCCTGACCGGCGACCAACTGGTCAAGCGGACCGTCGAGCCGGCGACGCTGAGCCTGCTCGGCCTGGTCCGGCACATGGCCGACGTCGAGCGCAGCTGGTCACACCGCGCGGCGGGCATCGAGTTCAAGGGGATCTTCTACACCGACGACAACCCCGACGGCGACCTGCACGACGGCGTGCCCGAGTCGGCCGAGGCCGACTTCGAGACCTTCCGCGCCGAGTGCGCCAAGGCCGACGAGGTGCTGGCCGACCTCACTCTCGACGCCACGTTCATCAGCAGCCGCGGCAACGAGATCAGCGTCCGCTGGGTCTACACCCACATGATCGAGGAGTACGCCCGCCACAACGGCCACGCCGACCTGATCCGCGAACGCCTGGACGGCGTAACCGGCGACTGACCTTTTTCAGGGCCGGGCGCGCGGCGTCGGAGCGTACCGCGGCGTGGTTGGGCACTCCCCGATCGCTGGTGGTCAGCGGGCCGACCAGCGCGAGGTTGGGGAGGCATGGCGATCGTCGGCGTCAGAGCCCCAGCGCGGCCCGCAGGTAGGGAAGGTCGTCCGGGCCCGTCCAGCGGTAGGCGGCGAGGCCGACCGCGCGGGCGCCGCGGACGAAGCGGTCGCTGTCGTCGACGAACAGCACCTGGCCGGGCGGCGTGTCCAACGCCTGGCAGGCGGCGCCGAAGTATTCGGGTGCCGGCTTCGGGATGTGCAGCTCCGAGGAGTTGATCACCGCGTCGAACTCGTCGGTCAGGCCCAGGGCGCGCAGGTCGGCCTGGAGCAGGTCGGTGCCGTTGGTGGCCAGGCCGACCTTGATGCCGGCGGCGCGGGCGGCGCGGATCAACTCCAACAGCCCAGGTTCGACGGTGCCGCGGTAGCTCTCCCACTCCTTGACCGCGGCCCGGGCCTGGTCCTCGTCGCCGGTCTGGTCGGTCAGGTCGGCGATGATCACCTCGGCCCACTCGTCGTGGGTGAGGTCTCCGATGATCACTGGCATCAGCCTTGACCAGTCGATCGCCGCCGTGTGCAGGGTGCCGGGCGGCAGGCCGTGTGCGACCTCGATGCCGTGGATCACGGCCGGGTCCCAGCGGCGCAGCGTGCCGTCGAGGTCGATCAGCAACGCGGTCGGCTTGGGGCGCATCAGTCCTCCTCGCCACCGAGCCGCTGGCTGATCACTTCGGTGACGCCGTTGCGCATGGTCACGCCGTAGAGCGCGTCGGCGACCTCCATCGTGCGCTTCTGGTGCGTGATGATGATGAGCTGGCTCTTCTCCCTGAGCTGGGCCATCAGCGTGATGAGCCGGCCCAGGTTGACGTCGTCGAGCGCCGCCTCGACCTCGTCCATGATGTAGAACGGGCTGGGCCGCGCGCGGAAGATCGCGACCAGCATCGCGACCGCGGTCAGCGAGCGCTCGCCGCCGGAGAGCAGCGAGAGCCGCTTGATCTTCTTGCCCGGCGGGCGGGCCTCGACCTCGACGCCCGTGGTCAGCATGTCTTCCGGGTCGGTCAGCACCAGGCGGCCCTCGCCGCCCGGGAACAGCACCGTGAAGACCTTCTCGAACTCGCGCGCCGTGTCGTGGTAGGCACTGGTGAACACCTCGAGAATCCGGTCGTCGACGTCTTTGACGACGGTGAGCAGGTCGCGCCGGGTGTTCTTCAGGTCTTCGAGCTGGTCGGAGAGGAACTTGAAGCGCTCTTCGAGGGCCGCGAACTCCTCCAGCGCCAACGGGTTGACCTTGCCGAGCAGGGCCAGTTCGCGCTCGGCCTTCGCCGCCCGCTTCTCCTGGGTCGGCCGGTCGTAGGGCAGCGCTTCGGGCTCCGGTTCACCGGCCGCGGCAGCCGCGGCCAGAGCGACCTGCGTCGGGGGTACGGGCTGGGCCGGCCCGTATTCGGCCACCAGGGTCTCGACGTCGAGCGAGAAGTCTTCGGCCGCCTTGACCTCGAGCTGTTCGATCCGCATCCGCTGTTCGGCCCGGGCCACCTCGTCGCGGTGCACCTCGCTGGTCAGCCGCTCCAGGTCGGCGGTCAGCCGCTTGGCCGCCGCGCGTACCTCCTGGAACTCGGCCTCCCGCGCGGACCGCGCCTTGGCGACGGCGTCGCGGGTCTCTTCCGCGGCCGCGAGCGAGACGGCGACCCGGGCGAGCGCCTCGCGGGCACCGATCTCGACGGCCCGGGCGATGCCGGCACCGCGCACCCGGGCGGCCCGCCGGGCGGCGGCCCGCTCGCGGGCGGCGCGCTCGGCGGCGGCCTGGCGCGCCAGCGACTCGGCCCGGCCGGCGATCGACGCCACCCGTTCCTCGGCGGTGCGGACGGCGAGCCGCACCTCCATCTCGTTCTGCCGTGCCTGGGGCACCATGGCGGCGAACTGGTCGCGCTCCTCGGTGGACGGTTCCTCGTCGATCGGGGTGGTCTCGGCGAGCGACAGCCGCTCCTCCAGCTCGGCCAGCGCGGTCAGGTCGCGGTCGCGGGCCTCTTCGGCGCGGGCCCGGGAGGCGCCCAGCCGCTCGGTCTCCGCCGCGGCGGAACGCGCGGCCGCGCCGAGTTCGGCGAGCCGGCGGGCGGCGGCGTTGCGCTGCCCCTCGGCCGCGCGCTTCTCCCGCTCGGTGACCTGCACGACCTCCTTGCGGCTGGCGACCGCGGCCCGGGCGGCGGCCAGCTGGGTGCGGAGCTGCTCGATCAGCTCCTCGGCGCGGGCCCGGTTGGCGGCCGCCTCGTCGACGGCGGCCTGCAGCTCGATGAAGCTCTGTGCCTTGGCCGACCCGCCGGCGGCGGTGTAGGCACCGACCACGTCGCCGTCGGGGGTGACCGCCCGCAGCTGCGGGTTGGCCGCGACCGCCCGGGTGGCCGACGACAGGCCGTCGGTGAGGATCACGTCGCGCAGCGCCCAGTGCACCGCCGGGCGGATCCGGTCGTCGCAGCGCACCACGTCGGGCGCCCAGCGGGCGCCGTCGGGCAGCGCCGGGCGCAGCGCGTCGGGCGAGCCGATCATGCCGGGGCCGGCGGGCGTGCCGACCAGCAGCGCGGCCCGGCCGGCGTCCTGGATCTTGAGGAAACGCATCGCCTCGGCCGCCTCGTCGACCCCGGCGACGGCGACCGCGTCGGCGAGCACGCCGAGGGCGGCGGCCAGCGCGGCCTCGTGGCCGGGCTCGACGGTCAACATGCCGGCCAGGCTGCCCAGCAGGCCGGGCACCTGGTCGGCGCGGGCCAGCAGGGCCCCGGCGCCGTCCTTGCGGCGCAGGCCGAGGGAGAGCGCCTCCTCGCGGGCCTTCCAGGTCGCGGCGTCCTTCTCGGCGACCCGCTCGCGGTTGGTCAGCTCACGGACCTCGGCCGCGGCCTCCTCGTGTGCGGCGACCGCCTCGTCGTGGCGGGCGTCGAGGTCGGCGTCGGCCAGGTCGGCCTCCGACGACTCGGCGGCGACGGCGTCGACCTCGGCCTGGGCCCGCTGGGCCCGGGCCTGCGCGTCGGCGTGTGCGACGGCGAGGCGCTCGATCTCCTCGCTGCCGCTGGTGCTGCGGGCGCGGGCGGCGTTGACCTGGCCGGTGAGCTTGGCCAGGCCCTCGCGGCGGTCGGCGATCGCCTTGGCGGCGGCGCGCAGCGCCTGCTCGGCCGCGGCGAGCTGGCGTTCGAGGCCCTGCCGGGCCTCCACCGCCTCGGCCAGGTGGGCCTGGTCGTCCTTGAGGGCGGCGCGCAGCCGGTCTTCCTGCTCGCGGACGCGCTCGGACTCGGCGGCCAGCTCGTCGGGGTCGCGCCCCGGTCGCTCGTCGTCGGGGGTGGCGCTCAGGTGCCGCAGCCGCTCGCTGGCCAGCTGCTCGGTGGATCGAAAGCGCTCCTGCAGGGCGGAGAGCTTGTACCAGGCGTCCTGTGCCGCGGCCAGCAGCGGCGCGTCTTCCGCAAGGGCGGCTTCCAGTTGGGCCAGCCGGCGCTGCACCTGCTCGTGCTCGTCTTCGACATACTCGCGCCGCTCGCGCAGCGCCGCCTCGTCGGCGATCTCCTTGTCGAGCGTCGTACGCAATGTGTAGAGATCGTCGGCGAGCAGCCGGAGCCGGGCGTCGCGCAGGTCGGACTGGATGCCCGCGGCGCGCCGGGCCACCTCGGCCTGCTTGCCCAGCGGCTTGAGCTGGCGGCGCAGCTCGGCGGTCAGGTCGGTGAGCCGGTTGAGGTTGGTCTGCATCGCGTCGAGCTTGCGCAGCGCCTTTTCCTTGCGCTTGCGGTGCTTGAGGACGCCGGCCGCCTCTTCGATGAATGCGCGCCGATCTTCCGGTTTGGCGTGCAGAACGGCGTCGAGCTGACCTTGACCGACGATCACGTGCATTTCGCGACCGATGCCGGAATCGCTGAGCAGTTCTTGAATATCGAGCAAGCGGCACGAGTTGCCGTTGATCTCGTATTCGCTTTCGCCGGACCGGAACATCCGGCGGGTGATCGACACTTCGGTGTAGTCGATCGGCAACGCGCCGTCCTGGTTGTCGATCGTGAGAGTGACCTCGGCGCGCCCGAGCGGCGCGCGGCCGGCGGTGCCGGCGAAGATCACGTCTTCCATCTTGCCGCCGCGCAGCGCCTTGGCGCCCTGCTCGCCCAGCACCCAGGAGATGGCGTCGACCACGTTGGACTTGCCGGAGCCGTTGGGCCCCACGACACAGGTGATGCCCGGCTCCAGCCGCAACGTGGTCGCGGATGCGAAGGACTTGAAGCCCTTCACGGTCAAGCTCTTGAGATGCACCTAATCGATCCTCGTCCGACGGCCCGCCGCCGGGGCTCACGTGGTGGTGTCCAGCCTGAAGCCTATCCCGGCAGCAGGGGGCGGGCCCGGCAGCGGGACTTCCCGGCAGTATGGGTGCGGCCGGCGGGTGATGCGGGCGACACGCCGAAGGGCAAAAAGCTGCGCGCCGACACCTGGGTGGCGGCGCGCTTCTGATGGTGCGTGTGGGTCAGCAGGCCGGATGTCTTCCGGCCGTCAAGATCAGGTCAGTGCGGGTTCGGGGAGCCGGAGCAGGCCGTCTGCCTCAGCCGCCGCCGCCGCGAGCCGGTCGTTTTCGGCACGCAACCTCGTGATCTCGAACTCAAGTGCCTGAACCCGGGCACGCAGTCGGGTGACCTCGTCGAGCAGGCGCCGGTCTGGCGCCGCACCCACGTGGCCGTAGAGGGCCTTCGCCATATCGTCTCCTTGTAATGCGCAGCCGGAAATGGCCGGCCAACGCGCGCCCAATGCCTCGCGACGTCTGCCCACGGGCACAAGTGGGCACGATCGGGCGCGACTGGCGACACCTCCATGTTCCGCCTGCGACCCGCGTTCGTCAAGCGCAACAAGAAAGCCTTAGGAATTCCTTAGGCAGATTGCCCGATTCAGCAGGTCACGTATAGCGTCCCGAGCGGCTTGATGCAACAGGTTCGACCCAAAGGGGTCGCGTTAGGAGGGACCCGGGTGCAGGACACCGAGCACGCCGGCACGGGAAAGCACCGCGACCCGCGGCGTACGTTCGGGCCCCTGGGCCTGGCGTTCGTAGTAATGATCATTCTTGGCGGCCTGGGCGCCGGAGCGGCATTCCTGCCCTCCAGCTTCGTGGGCGCCGCGAAGACCTCCACACAGGGCGCCATCGCCGGCCCGGGCGACGGTGCCTTCGACACCGACTCCAGCGGTGTCGAAGACGGCCCGGACAGCGGTGCCTACCCCGACGAGACGCTGTCCGAGCCGTCGCCAACCCCGCCGGTCGCGTCGCCGACCGCCACCGCGAAGCCCAAGCCGACCGCCCGCCGGACGACCACCGCGCCGAAGCGCACCATGTCGTCGCCGGCCAAGCGCTCCACCAGCAGCGGCAGCACGGTCTCGACCAGCGGCGCCGGCGGCACCGAACAGGCCAAGGTGGTCGCCGAGACCAACCGGCAGCGGGCGATGAACGGGTGCGGCCCGGTGACGGTCAACGCCAAGCTGACCAAGGCGGCCCAGTCGCACAGCGTCGACCAGGCGCAGCACAACACGATGTCGCACGACGGCAGCGACGGCAGCACGCCGTGGGACCGGTCGAAGGCGGCCGGCTACGACAACGCCATCGGCGAGAACGTGGCAATGGGCTACCGCGACGCCGCCGCGGTGATGGACGGCTGGATGAACAGCCCGGGCCACCGCGCCAACATCCTCAACTGCTCGGCCAAGGCGATCGGCGTCGGGCTCGCGAAGGCGAGTGACGGCAGCCCGTACTGGACGCAGATGTTCGGATCAGTGGCCTGACCTCGAGCCACGCGGTCAGCACGGCCGCGTAGGCATTTGTCGCTTATTGGACATCGTGCCTTTCGGCGCGGCGCTGGGTCGTTGCCTTCTGCATGACCCAGACCGCCGCCGCCGCGGCGCACGGAGTCCCATCGTGCGCGTCGCACTGATCAACGAAGGCACCTACCCGTACGCGCCCGGAGGCGTCGGCACCTGGTGTCACCAGATCCTGAACGGCCTCGAGGGACACGCGTTCCACGTCGTCACGGTGACCGGCCATGGCGGCTCGCGGGAACCGGTCTACCCGGTGCCCGCCTCGGTGACCGCCGTCGACACGTACCCGGTCCGGGACCGTCCCATCAGCGTCTCCGGCCGGGTCGCTCGGCACCGGCGCCGCCGTGCCGCGTCGGCCGCGGCCGTGCTGCTCTGCCGCGGCCTGCTCGGTGACGACCCGCACAGCGCCGGCATGTTCGCCGACGGGCTGCGCCGGCTGACCGAGTTGTGCGGCGACGGATCACACCCGTTGTTCGGTACGGAACTCCCCGAGGTGCTGCTGGACGCGTGGCAGGCGTCGGCTGGCCCGTCGGCCGGCCGGCCACCACTGCCCCGGCTCTCGCTGCGCGACGCCCGCGCCGCCGCGTCGCTGATCGAGCACGCGGTGCGCCCGCTGGCCTACCGCATGCCCCGGGTCGACCTGTCCCACCCGGCCGCCGCGGGCCTGCCGGTGCTGGTCGCGCTGGCCGCCAAGTGGCGCGCCGGAACTCCGTTCCTGCTCACCGAACACGGCGTCTACCTGCGCGAACGTTATCTGGAGTACGGCGCCGTGGTGCCTGTCGCGGTCAAGACGGTGCTGCTGCGCTTCTATCGCGCGCTGGCCCGGCTCGGATACGCCGAGGCCGAGCTGGTGGCCGCGGTCAGCCGTTTCAACCAGCGCTGGGAACTGCGGCACGGCGCGCATCCGGCCAAGGTCGTCGTGGTGCCCAACGGGGTCGAGCCGCTGCGCTACCCGCCGCTGGCGACCGAGCCGACGGTCCCGACGATCGCCTGGGTCGGCCGGATCGACCCGCTCAAGGACCTGCACACGCTGATCCGGGCGATGCGCACCATCCGCGACGCCGAACCGCTGGCCCGGCTGCGGCTCGCGGGTCCGGTTCCGGAGACCGGCCGGGAGTACGCGGCCAGTTGCCTCGCGCTGATCGAGCGGCTCGGCCTGCGCGCGGCGGTCGACCTGTCCGGGCCGGTGACCAGCAGCCGCCAGGCGTTCGCGGACGGTCACGTGGTCGCCCTGTCCAGCATCTCGGAAGGCCTGCCCTACACGATCATCGAGGCGATGATGTGCGGCCGGCCGACAGTCAGCACCGACGTTGGCGGGGTGGCCGAGGTGGTCGGCCCGGCCGGGCTGATCGTGCCGCCGGGCGATCCGGTCGCGCTGGGCCACGCCTGCCTGGCGCTGCTCGGCGACCCGCACCGGCGGCGGTCGCTCGGCGCCCTCGGCCGCGAACGCGCGCTCGCGCACTTCACCGTCGACCGGATGCTCGCCGCCTACCGCCAGCTCTACGCCGACGTGCGCGCCGGTGCCGGGGCGGTCGCCGCATGAGCGCGCCGCGGCGCCTCGGGCCGTTTCCACCGGCCGGTCCCCCGCCACGGTCCATTGCCGACCTCGCGGAACGGTTCGCGGCCGGCAGCGCGGTCGTGGTCGACGTCGACGAACTCGTGGCGGCGATCGAGGCGGCCGGGATCAGCGACCGGCAGGCGCAGGTGAGGTACGGCGTGCCGACGGTGTTCGCGCTCGGTGAGGCGGTGCTGGCCCGGCTCTGGGCGCAGCGGCACCGGCCGGGTGCGGCGCCGCTCCGGCCGGCCGCGCCGCCGTTCGCGCGGGCCGCGCTGGCCCGGGCGGCGCTGTTCCTCACGCCGGCCCTGGCCGCGGTCGCCGCGGACGCGACGCTGGCCCGGGTCGGCTGGCCGCTGCTCGCGGCGACGCTGCTGCTCGGCTGGTCGGGCGGTCAGGCGCTGGCCTGCGCGGGGTATGCCCGCGCGTCGCACGGCGCGACCGGTGCGGGTGTGCGGCGGATCGTCGCCGGGCTGCTGCTCGGCGCGGGAGTGTGCGCGGCGGCGGTCGCGTTCGGCCCGCCCGGGATGGTCGGCGAGCGGACGGTGGCGTACGCCGTCTGCGGTGTCGAACTGGTCGCCTTCGCCGGCACCGCCGCCGCGCTGGTCGGCGACCGGGTCGGCGCGGTGCTCCGCTGGTCGGTGCCGGCCTGGCTGGTCAGTCTGGCGGGGCTGGCCGGTCTGCTGCCGGCCCGCTACGGCTGGCTGCTCGGCGCCGCGGTCGCGCTGGCCGCCGTGCGCGCGTTCGTGCCGGCGCTGCGCCGCGACCGGCTCCGGACGCCGGCCCGCACGCCGTTGGCCGCCGTGCTGGCCTACCTGGCCATCGGTGCCGGCCAGGCGGGGGCGTTCCTGCTCGTCTGGCGGCTGGTGCCGGGTGCCGGCGGTGCACCCCCGCCGGCGACCGTCCCGCTGCTGCTGGCCGTACCCCTGATCGAGGTGTTCGTCGGTTGGCACGCGGCCGGTGCGGCCGGCGGCCTGGACACCTACGACGACGTGGCCGCCTATCGCCGGCATCTGCGCGGCCTCGGCACGGTGACCCTCGCGGCGCTGCTGCCGCCGCTCGCGATCGGCGCGGCGCTGATGGTGGCCGCGTTCCGGCTGCCCTACGAGCTGTCCCGCCACCCGGACGCGCGGGCGCTGGTGCTCGCGGCCGCGGCCGGTGTGCTGCTGGCCGGCGGCTGGGCGGCGACGCTGCTGCTGGCGACCCGCGGCCGGCTGCTGCTCGCGGCGTTTCTGGCGCTCGCGCCGGTCGCCTTCGCGGCGATACCGGTCGCCGGTTGGCTCGTGGCCGTGCCGGGCGGCGGCGTCGACTCGTTGATCCAGGTGTTGTTGCCCGCGACGGTGGCCGGCCTCGCCGCGACCGCGGTGCTCGGCCTGGCCGCCACCGCGCACACCGTCTTCCATCCCGGGAGCTACCGATGACCGAGCTGCCGCGCCGGGTACCCGGCGCCTCCACCACCGTGCCGGCGCCGACCCGGCTCGTGCCGCTCTACGTGCACCCGCTCGAGGATCCGCAGGCCTGGGAACCGGAGGCGCTCGACGGCGCCACGGTCATCGTGAACGTCCACGATGGACCGGGCTCGGTCGTCGACGAGGACTACGTGCTGGCGACCTCGCGGCTGGCCGCCGCCAGGGTGCCGATGCTGGGGTACGTGGACCTCGGCCACTCCGCACGGCCGATCGCCGACATCCTCGAAGACGTCAACCGCTGGGCCGCGTACCCGATGTCGGGTGTGTTCCTCGATCAGTCACCGACGGGCGCCTTCGGTCTCGGGCCGGTGGCTCTCGCGGTGCGGGTCGCCCGGCGGGCCGGCCTGTTCGCGGCGGTGCTCAACCCCGGCACGCCGACCGACCCGGTCTATCGCGACCTCGGCGTGCCGATCTGCGTGTTCGAGGGCGGCTGGGACGAGTACCAGGAATGGGACGGCGAGGGCGCGCTGCCCGGCGACGGCCACCTGATCCACAGCGTGCCGCCGTGGCAACTCGAGCACGCGCGACGGGTGATGGCCTGGCGCGGCGCGGGTTTCGGCGTGGTCACCGACCGGTGGATGCCGAACCCGTGGCAGGGCCTGCCGTCTGATTCGCCGCGGCCGCTGGCGGTCGTGCCGGGCTGAGCGCCGGCCCCGTTTCCGGAGCCGGCGTCCGTCCTTCTTTTCGTCCTTTTCGTCAGCGGTAGCGGTCGGCCTCGTCGCAGGTCTTCTCCGCGGCGTCGATCCGCTTGTCGAACTGCGATTCGCTCGTCGCGGAGAAGGCTTCCACCAGGAGGTCGAGGCACTTGCTGACAACCTTCTTCTGGCGCTCCTGCTCCTCGCGGTCGTTCTTGGAGCCGTCCAACTCCTGCTGGATCGACTGGTTCTTGGCGTTGACCGAGTCGAGGTTGACCTTCAGCTTGTCGATCTCGGCCTCGTGGTCGGCGATCGTCTGCTTGTGCGCGGCGATCTCCTGCCGGGCGCGGTCGGTCTCACCGCGCTGCGCGACCAGCAGACCGCCCAGCACTCCTGCGCTGACGAACAGCAGCGCCGCGACGACGGCCAGAGCGATCAGCCCGGTGCGACGGGGCTTGGCCGGTTGGGCCGGCGCCATGCCATAGGGCGGTGCGGACAAGGGCTGCTCGGTGTACGGGTAGCCGAAGGCGGGCTGGCTCGAGACCGGCTGGCCCAGGGTCGGCGGGGTGCCGTAGGCGGGCTGGCTCGAGACGGGTTGGCCCTGGGCCGGCGGAGCGCCGTAGGCCGGCTGGCTCGAGACGGGTTGGCCCTGGACCGGCGGAGCGCCGTAGGCCGGCTGGCTCGAGACCGGCTGCGCCTGGGTCGGCGCTGTGCCGTAAGGGGAAGCGGGTTGTGTGCCAGGGGTCGCGTAGGGCGAGGCGGGCGGCGCTGCCGGCACACCGGGGGCGGCGTAAGGCGACGCGGGCTGGCTCGGCTGCGCACCCGCGGCGGCGTAAGGCGACGCGGGCTGGCTCGGCTGCGCACCCGGGGCGGCGTAAGGCGACGCGGGCTGTGCCGGCTGCGCACCCGGGGCGCCGTAAGGCGAAGCCGTCGGCGCCGGCGCTTCGGAGGCGGAGTTGGGCGGCGCCGGCGTGCTCGGGGCGGCGTAGGGCGAGGCCGGCGGCGTCGGCCACGCATCCGGGGCCGGGTAAGGAGAAGCGGGCTGTTCCACGGATCGGGCCGACTGCGCCCCGGGGGCCGTGTGGTGCGCGCCCTGCTGCGGCATGGCGGCGGTCGGCGGCTCGGCCGGTGCGGGAGCGGCCGGCTGGTGGTCGGGTTCGGGGGTTTGCGTCATCGTTCACTCCAGGTGCGCCGGAGGTCTTCTCCGGAGGGGGTTTTGGCAAGCGCCGACCCCGCGGGCGCGTGCGGACACGCGCGCGAGGCAGTACGGAAGATCAGCAGACGGGGAAGAGCCGGCAGACGACGTCGACCGGCACGGCCAGGCCGATGCCTTCGGCGTCCACAGCCTTGGCGGTGGCGACACCGACGACCTGCTTGGCCGAGTTGATGACCGGACCGCCGGAGTTCCCGGGGTTGATGGGCGCGCTGAACTGGATCAGCGGGCCGGGCGAGTCGTCCATCGGACGCATGGCGCTGACCACGCCGGTGGTCACGGAATCGATCAGGCCCAGCGGCGCCCCGACGACGGCGATCTGCTGCCCGGTCTGCACCGGTCCGCTAGCCGTCTTCAGACCGTCGAACGTGGCCTTGGTCGTAAGTTCGGCCAGGTCGTTGTCCTTGTCGACCTTGACGATGGTGGCCGGCCAACGCGCGTCCTTGCGTTCCAGGTAGACCTCACGACCGCCGTCGCCGTAGACGTCTTCGACCACGTGGAAGTTGGTGATCAGGTTGGTGCCACCGCCGGCGGCCGGCGCACCGACCGCCCACGCCGTGCCGGTGACCGGGCCGGCGGCGACCCGGAACACGCTCGGCAGCGCGGCCGCCGCGATCGCCTGCGCGTCGAACGCGCCGCCGACCCGGTCCTCGACGGCGTCGGCGCGGCCTTCGAGCCGGTCGAGACGGGCGCGGTCGTCGCGCAACGCCCGCTCGGCGGTCCCGAGCCGGCCGGACAACTGCCGCACCCAGACCGCCTCGGCGGCCGCCACCAGGGCCAGCACCGCGACGAGCGCGACAACGACATTCCTCCCGCGCCGCCCCCGCGACGTCACGGACCTCGGCACAGCCGCGGAAGCGACCGGCGGCACCACCCACGGCGACGCCCCCACCGACCCGGAAGGCGCAGCCGGCAGCGCGGCTGCCGCGAAAGCCTCACCCGGCACCGACCCGGCCGTCCCGGCGGGTGTCGCCTGGGGCGCGGACGCCGCGAACGCACCAACCGACCCCGACCCGGCAAACCCATACGGCGCGGCCGGCGGCGCGGATGGCGCGAACGCACCAACCGACCCCGACCCGGCCGTCGCGGCAGGCACAGGCTGCGGCGCGGGCGCTGCGAATGGAGGACCCGGGGTTGGCGCGAGGCCCGCGACCGGCGCGGTGGGCCCCGGGGGCGTTGCGGTTGGGGCCGAGGTGGGTGCCGGGAGGCGTCCCGGTGATTGCTCCGCGATACGCGGATCGAACTGTGGCGGCGGCGACCATGCCGGCGCCGGAGGTTGGCCTTCGTCAGGCGCCATGTCCCCGTGCACGCTCCTCCTGGGCCCCCGTTGGCCCCGCAGGAAGGTACCCCCTCGTTGATCTTCATGTCGCCCCTGTTGGATCAAGGACGCATCTCGGACAGATGTCGGAATCGGCCGATGTCCGAAAGGACGCGCCAGGCCTCCCGGCGCCTAGCCGCCGGTGGATTCCGCCGCCGGGCCCGCGAACCTACGACGAGGACCGCCGCAAGGCGCCGCCCATCACCCACCTCACCATGCGCACGTCGACGTGGACGGCGCCCGCTCGCTGCCGGATCTCACCGACGATGCATCGGGCTGATCGCGCCGCGCCCTGACGACGATGGTCAGCGAACCCGCGGCCGGGGCTGGCACTTCGGGCAGGAGAACGACGAGCGGTTCATGAACGCCTCGCGGCGGATCGGGGTGCCGCAGCGGTTGCAGGGCAAGCCTTCCCGGCCGTACGCGTTGAGGCCCCGCTCGAAATAACCGCTCTCGCCGTTGACGTCGACATAGAGCGCGTCGAAGCTCGTGCCGCCCGCGTCGATCGCCTCGCCGAGCACGTCGCGCACGTGGCCGAGCAGCCGCAGCGCCGCGGGTTTGGTCAGCCGGTCGGTCGGGCGTGTGCCGTGCAGTTGTGCCCGCCAGAGCGCCTCGTCGGCGTAGATGTTGCCGACGCCGGAGATCAGGCTCTGGTCGAGCAGAGCGCGCTTGACCTCGGTGCGGCGGCGGCGCAGGTTGGCCACGAATCCTTGGTCCGAGAACTCCGGGTCGATCGGGTCGCGGGCGATGTGTACGATCTCGGCCGGCAGGTCGGCGCCGCCCGCGGAGACCGACAGGCCGCCGAACGTGCGCTGGTCGACGAAGCGCAACTCGGGGTCGCCGTCGTCGAAGCGGAACCGGATGCGCAGGTGGGTCTCGTCGGGCGCGGCGGCCGGTTGCAGCAGCATCTGGCCCGACATGCCCAGATGCCCGATGACCGCGTCGCCGCTGTCGAGCGGGAGCCACAGGTATTTGCCCCGGCGGCGCACGTCGACGACCCGGCGGCCGGCGAGTTGGCCGGCGAAGTCGAGCGGCCCGGGCAGGTGGCGGCGGACGGCGCGCGGGTGGGACACCTCGACGGACGCGATCCGGCGGCCGGCGACATGCTTGGCCAGGCCGGCGCGGACGGTCTCGACCTCGGGTAGCTCGGGCACCGGGTAAACCTATTCGGCGGCGGTCGGCGCGGCCACCTTCTCGGTCACCCGATCGGACAGCTCCCGCCACGCGGTCTCGGCGGCCCGCTGCTCGGCCTCCTTCTTGCTCCGCCCGTCGGCGCCGCCGTAGCGCTTGCCGGCCACCACCACCCAGGCGGTGAACGTCTTGGCGTGGTCGGGGCCGGCCTCGTCGATGCGGTATTCCGGAACGCCAAGGCTCAGCGTCGCGGTCAGCTCCTGGAGGCTGGTCTTCCAGTCGAGCGCGGCGCCGCGGCCGGCGGACTCCTCCATCAGCGGGTCGAACAGCCGGTGGATCACCATGGCGGCGGTGTCGAGGCCGTATTGCAGGTAGATCGCGCCGAGCAGGGCCTCGAGCGTGTCGGCCAGGATGCTGTTCTTGTCGCGGCCGCCGGTGGTCTCCTCGCCCTTGCCCAGCAGCAGGTATGGCCCGAGCCCGGCGGGGCCGAGCCGGCGGGCGACGTCGGCCAGCGCGCGCATGTTGACGACGCTGGCCCGCAGCTTGGCGAGTTGACCCTCGGGCAGGTCGGGGTGGTTGTTGAAGAGAGCGGTGGTGATCACCACCCCGAGCACCGAGTCGCCGAGGAACTCGAGGCGCTCGTTGGTCGGCAGGCCGCCGTTCTCGTAGGCGTAGGACCGGTGGGTCAGCGCCCGTTCGAGGAGGTCGACGTCGAAGCCGATGCCGAACGCGGCCTCCAGGTGTGCGACCGGCGGTCGCCGGCGCTTGTCGTTGCTCATGTGGACACCTCGATCAGGTCGGCAAGCGCCGTCGCGATGCGGGCGATCGCGCGGCGTCGGTGCAGGTGGGCGGCGAGGGCGATGCCCGACGCGAGGTCGTCGCCGGTCGCGCCGCCGTGGCAGACCACGACGGTGCCGGCGACGCCGAGCAGGGCGGCGGCCCGCGGCGCGGCGCCGCCGGGCGGTGGACCGCCGGCCATGGCGTAGGCGCCCTCGATGCCCTTGAGAAGGATGTTGCCGGTGAAGCCGTCGGTCACCACGACGTCGGCCCGTTCGCCGGACGAGACGTCGTAGCCCTCGACGAAACCGACGTAGTGCGCGTCGCCGCCGAGCTTGAGGCCGGCCAGCAGCGGGTCGGCGGTGCGCCGGGCGCGGTCGCCCTTGCCCGGCTCGTGGCCGATGGAGAGCAGCCCGACCCTTGGCCGGGCGATGTCGTGCACGACGGTGGCGTAGGCCGCGCCGAGCAGGGCGTGGCCGGCCAGCGTGATCGGCCGGGGCTCGAGCGAGCCGCCGACGTCGAGCAGCGCCACCGGGCCGGCGATGGCCGGGATGGTGGCGAGCAGTGCCGGCCGGCGGATGCCGGGCCAGCGGCCCAGGCTGAGCACGGCCGCGGTGACGGTCGCCCCGGTGGAGCCGGCCGAGACCAGCGCGTCGGCGGCGCCCTCGGCGACGGCCAGGGCTGCGCCGCGGACCGTCGTGTCGAACCGCCCGCCCCGCTGCGGCGGGTCGGCCATGCTCACGGCGCCGGCCAGCGGCCGGACCGAGACGCGGTGGCGCTCGGCGGCCGCCAGCGCAGCGATCAGCTCGTCGGCCACGTCGTTCGGGCCAACGAGCAGGAGGCGCACGTCGGGATCAGCATCGAGCGCTCGCAGAGCGCCGTCAACCACGACGGCGGGAGCTCCGTCCCCGCCGAGGAGGTCAACGGCGATCCGCACGGCGACCGGTTCCGTGAGTGGTGCGGGAACCGGCGCGCCGGGCGTCGACGCTGCCCGACCGAAGGTCGGGTGCGTCACGCCGAGGTCAGACCTCGATGACCTGACGGCCGTTGTAGGTGCCGCAGACACTGCACGCGGCGTGCGGCAGCTTCGGCGACTTGCACTGGGGGCAGGCCACGGTCGCGACGGCCGTGCTCTTCCAGTTGGCCCGACGGGACCGGGTGTTGCTCCGCGACATCTTGCGCTTGGGAACAGCCACGGTTGTCACTCTCCTTCTCGGTTAAGTTGCGACAGCGCCGCCCACCGCGGGTCGACCTCGTCATGATGGTGATCAGCGGGCAGGTCGTCGAGCAGCCCCCCGCAGTCGGGGCACAGCCCGGGGCAGTCGGCACGGCACACCGGGTTGGGCGGCAGTTCGAGCACCACCGCGTCCCGGACCGCCGGCTCAAGGTCGATCAGATCGCCCTGCAGCCGACCAATCTCGTCTTCTTCGGTCGTCTCGTCCGTGGTGCTGTGCTCGTAGGCGTACAGCTCCTGGATCGTGACATCCACCGAGTCGTCGATCGGGCGCAGGCAGCGGCCGCACTCGCCGGAGATCGGGACGCTGACCGTCCCGGAGACGAGCACACCCTCGGACACCGACTCGAGTCGCAGATCAAGACGCAGGTCGGCGCCTTCCGGCACACCGATCAGCTCGAGGCCGAGGTCGGACGGTGCCGGGACGACGCGTTCGACAGTGCGCATGGCACCAGGGCGCCGTGGTAGCTCTCGGGTATCGAGGACCAGCGGCGACCGGGCGTCGAGGAAGCTTTGCGTGTTTTTTGGCATAGTCAGACTCCGGCCTAGCGAGGCCGACACGCCAGGTTACCCGAGGCGCCCCGGCGGCGTCGAACCGGCCCGGCCCAGGTGAACCGGTCAGAACGGCAGTGGGCGTTCGCTTTCCTCACCGACGAACGTGCCGATCTCCCGCAGGGCGTGCATCTTGTCGCGCCCACGCTCGATCGAGGCCAGCGCCCTGGTCAGGAACTGCTCGAAGTTGGCCAGCGCGGTGTCGACGTAGTCGTCGACCTCTTCCCGGAGGCGCTGCGCCTCGGCGCGGGCCTCGGCGATGATCCGGGCACCCTCGTGTTCGGCGCTCACGGTGATCTCGTTGACCGAGACCAGGCGGGCGTGTTCGGCCTCACCCTCGCTGATGATCCGGTCCGCCTCGCGCTTGCCCGCGTCCATGATCTTGTCGCGCTCGTCGAGCAGGGCCGCCGCCCGCCGCAGCTCGCTGGGCAGGTCGGCACGGAGCTCGTCGAGCTTGGCGATCATCGGGCCGCGATCGATCATGGCGTTGGCCCGCGACATCGGGACGGCGCGGGCGTTTTCCACCATCGCGATGATCTCGTCGATCTGCTCGAACGGATCCACCGCACTCTCCTGTCATCGTCGACCGGCAGCCGGTCTGCTGCTTCATCCATGATGCGGCCAGGAAGCGACACCCGGCCCAATCCGGGTCGGCGCGTCGCCGAGCGTATCGGCGGCCACGCACCCGGTATAGAACCATGACGATAGGTCGGCGACCGACCAACCGAAAGTCAGATCGTCCCGTTGCCGGGCAGTCGCTCACGCAGCGCGGCCAAGACATGGTCGGGGACGTGGGCCGACACGTCGCCGCCCCATTTCGCGACCTCTTTGACCAGGCTCGACGAGAGGAACGAATAGAGCGGGTTGGTGGGCATGAACAATGTCTCGACGCCGGCCAGGCCGATGTTCATCTGCGCCATCTTGAGCTCGTAGTCGAAGTCGCTCACCGCCCGCAGACCCTTGACCACCACGCCGGCCTGCACGGTGCGGCAGAAATCGACCAGCAGCCCCTGGAACGACTCGATCCGCACGTTGCCGTAGCCGCCGGTGGCCTCGCGCAGCATCGCGATCCGCTCGTCGATGTCGAACAGCCCGGTCTTCGACTGGTTGATCAGCACCCCGACGATCACCTCGTCGAACAGCCGGCTGGTCCGGCCGATGATGTCCAGGTGACCATTGGTGACCGGGTCGAACGACCCGGGACACACCGCACGCCTCATGATCGGCGACCGTACCAAAGCGTCGTCTCCCCGTAGCGTCGGCTGCGCTCGGACGTGACCCCCTCCACCTGCGGGATCGCCCCGCCCCGGGTGGCGCGCTCGACGACCAGCACGGCGTCGGTCGCGAGCCAACCGCCGCGAACCAGTGCGGCCATCATCTCGCCGATCTCCAGATCTTCCATGGCGTACGGGGGGTCCGCGAACACCACGTCGTAGGACCCGCCCTCGGGCCCCCGGTCGAGGACCGCGGCGACCCGGTCGGTGACCAGCCGGGCGGCCGGCCCGGTGTCGAGGGAGGCCAGGTTGGCCCGGATGATCCGGGCGGCCCGCGGATCGGACTCGACCAGCAGCACGTGTGCGGCGCCCCGGGACAGAGCCTCGATGCCGACCGCGCCCGAGCCGGCATAAAGGTCGGCGAACCGGGCCCCGTCGAGGTCCAGCATCGACTCGATGCTGCTGAACAGCGCCTCGCGTACCCGATCGGACGTCGGTCTGGTCCCCGCACCCGGCGGCGCCGTAAGCCGGCGCCCACCGAGCGTCCCGGCGACGATCCGGGTCATGACTGCCTACCCATGAGAGTGAACGCTACCTGTCAGCGCGAGTCACCGCCGGGGAGCGCACAGTGACGAGCGGTATATCAACGGTCTCGAATCGGTATCACCATTCTTAGGTCCGGCTGATAGCGGCGCGTTCCATTCAGAAACCACTAAGGTCTGCGCCTATGCCGGCTGCCGCCCAGCCGGCGAAACGTGGCGAAGCCCCTTTCCGAGCCGCAACAGACCTAAGTCGACAGTGGCCGCGGGTGCTTCGACTGTGCCCTGAAACGCCCCTTCCTGTCAGGAGTACGCGTGTTCCAGATCCCAACCGCGCTGCGGCGACCGCTCGCCGTCGCGGGGGCCGCGGTCGTCGGCCTCGCGGCGGCGGTCGTCCTCGGTTCGCCGGCCAGCGCGCACCACCCAGTGGTTTCCGGCACCGCCTCGTGTGTCGAGGGCAAATGGCAGGTCGACTGGACCGTCGCCAACAGCGAAAAGGACCTCGCCGGCGACATCACGGGCGTGACCTTCACGCCGACCGCGACGAGCGAGACCGTCAAGGTGGGCGCGGTGCTCCCCGCGTACACCGGTAACGACGCCGTGCTGAAGACAACGCAGACCCTCGACGTCAGCGTCACCGAGGCCACCCTGAGCGTCAGCGCGCACTGGCTGCGCAATGGCAAGAACATCAACGCGACCAAGTCGGCGACCGTCACGGTGCCGCGGGGTGGCTGCCGCACCGCGAAGCCGGGCGTGACCTTCACCGACGACTGCACCGGCGACGTCACCGTGGTGGTCTCCAACGGCACCGAGGCGACCGGGAAGCTGCGCTACGCCGTGCAGGTCGACGGCAAGTCCGTCGCCAAGGGCGTCGTCGAGATCGGCAAGTCGTCCGAGCCGATCGTGGTGCCGGCCGGCGAGGGCGACACGCCTCCCGTCATCACCGTGGTGAGTCACGGCAAGGAGATCGGCAAGCACAGCTGGACCGAGCCCGAGGGTGGCTGTGTCCCCGACATCGAGATCGAGCAGACCTGCGACACGCTCGGCATCACGGTCATCAACCCGCCGAACGGTCTCGAGTTCGACCTGGTCTTCACGCCGAACACCGGCGAGCCGCAGACCATGAAGGTGGAGAAGGGCAAGACCGCGAAGGTCACCTTCGACGCGTCCGAGGGCCTGGTCGTCACGCCGAGCGTCGGCGAAGACGAACTCGAGCCGATCGCCTGGACGAAGCCGGCCAGCTGCGAAGCCACCCCGACGCTGCCGAAGACCGGCGCCAACACCGGCGCGATCGCCGGTGGCGCGGGTGGCCTGCTGGTCATCGGCGCGGGCCTGTTCCTCATCGCCCGCCGTCGTCGCCTTCGGTTCACCGCCTGACCGCCGGTAACGCCAAGACGCGCCACCCCGTAGCGGGGTGGCGCGTCTTTTTGTGTTCGCTGCCACGTTGACGTCGGCTCACAGCTTCCCCACCGGTGCCGTTTCCTATGCTGGCCGCGTCCGACCGGGGGGAGCGAACAGCGGTGTCCACAATGCCAACCAGAACCTGGGAAGGCATGACCATCCCGGCCCCGGGCCTCTACCGGCTCGACCAGGCGCACAAGCGGGTCGGATTCCTGGCCCGGCACATGATGGTCAGCCCGGTCCGCGGTGAGTTCCGCGAGGCGAGCGCGCAGATCCACGTCGCCGACGACCCGCTCGCGTCATCGGTCAGCGCGACCATCCAAACGGCCAGCCTGACGACACACAACCCGGACCGCGACGTCCACCTGACCAGCCCGGACTTCCTCGATGTGGTGCACTTTCCGACGATGGAATACCGCAGCAACGGGATGACCTGGAAGGGCGCCGACGACCCGATCTTCCAGTGGGCCCGGCTGCGCAACAACAAGCTCAACCGCCGGGCGGCCGTGCCGGAACCGGCCCGCGGCCCGGTCCGTTTCACGCTGCACGGCCACCTGACGGTGCGCGACGTCACCCGCCCCGTCGACCTGCAGGTCGAGTTCGGCGGCGCCCGCCGCGACCCCTACGGCCAGGACATCTTCGGCTTCAGCGCGAGCGCCGAGATCGAGCGCGAAGACTACGGCCTGCTCTGGAACGTCACCCTGGAAAGCGGCGGCGTCCTGGTCGGCAAGACCGTCCACATCGAGATCGCGGGCGAGGCGCTGCGCGCCTAGCCGGCCAGCACCCGCTGGTGGATGGCGGTGACCACGGACCGTGCCGAGACGAACGCGCCGTGCTGCCAGGCGACCTCGTGGCTCAGCCAGTCGCCGGCGAAGTAGACCCGGCCGGAGGGGCGCAGCAGCAGCTGATAGCCCGGAGACGTATAGCGGGGCGAGGTCCAGGCGCCCTCCAGGTATCTGGTCCGGTCCCAGGCCTGCGACCACGACGACGCCAACTCGCTCCGGTATTTCTCGCCATGGATCTTCACGCCCTGTGCCACCGCCCGCGCTTCCCGCTCGGCGTGCGGTAGGGCGCTGTAGGTGCGGGCCGCGGCGCCGGTGTTGTAGTAGCCGACGACCAGACCACGGCGCCCGTGGAAGCCGTACGACGGATACCAGATGTGCTGCAGGTCGAGGTCGGTCTCGGTGATCCCGCCGTAGATCCGGTCGTCCTCCTCCCACCAGCGGCGCCGGTATTCGAGCCCGATCTTCCCGGCGGCGGTGACCCCGAACTCGGACAGCGCCGCGGTGACCGGCGTGCCCAGGTTGTGCGGGATCCGTGCCATCAGGTGCGGCGGCAGCGTCGCCACGCAGTAGTCGGCCCGCACCACCCGGGTGGCGTTTCCCTGCCGGTAGGTCACCGCGACACCGGAGCCGTCGTCGGTCACGTCGGTCACCTCGGCACCGACCTTGATCCGGTGGTGGCCGACGGCCTTCGCCAGCGCCCGCGGGATCTGGTCCATCCCGCCGACCGGCTGGAACATCAGCATCGCCTGGTCATAGCCGAGCTCGAAGGAGAAGTAGCGGCCGACGTTGCTGGCGAACACGTCGGACAGGGCCGGCGGTGCGCCGAGCGGCGTACCCTCGTCGTTTCCGGCTCCTGGGTAGCTCGCGAACCCGCGCCGGCTGCCGCCCGAATAGCCCAAAGTCGCACCGAGCGACCCGAAACCGCGCAGGAACGTGGTCAGCCGCTCCTTGTCCGCCGCGGTCAGTGCCGCGTCCAGCGCACCCTGGTCGGTGGCCTTGGCCAGCAGTTCCGAGACGTAGCCGAAGACGTCTGCCTTGGCGGTGCGGTAGCGCACCGGCGCGGTCATCCCGGCCGACTCGTTGTAGATCAGCGCGTCGGCGTTGGCGTTCGTGAACACCTCGATCGGCACGCCCAGCTCGCGGCAGTAGTCGAGAGTGACCATCCACTGGGCCAGCCGGCCGGGCCCCGCGTTGAGGTAGACGCCGTCGCCGAACCGCGATTTCTGGGTGTGCCCGTCGAGGTCGGTCTGGGTGGTGCCGCCGCGGACGGTGAAGTTGCGGCCGCCGACGATGTCGCGGGCCTCCAGCACGGTGCAGTCGTAACCGGCCTTGCCCAGCTCGTACGCGGTGGCCAGGCCGGCGATGCCGCCGCCGAGGACCAGCACGGCGGCTCGGCCGCGCCCGGTCAGGTGGAAGTCGCCGGGGTTGGGTGCCCGGTAGGCGGGCGCGGCCGCCGCGGCGGCGGTCGGTGCGAGGCCCAGGGCGCCCATGGTCGCGAACATCGCGCCGGCGCCCCCACTCAGACCCACGGCGCGAAGGAATCCTCGGCGGCTGACGGCGGGCGGGATCGGCTGCTGCGTCATGCGTCCCCCTTCGGGAAGATCATCATGACGCGCAGTCTGTAAGGGTCAGATTTCCTCAGCGGCCTTGCCGTGTAACTGACATATTTCGATTCGTCAGCGGGAACCCGCGCAGCCGGCCGGTGGCGTCGCCATCTTGGGCACCGTCTCGATCACGGGGTTGGAGAACACGATCGCCCACTGGCCGGCCGCCTCGTACGCCTTCGGCACCGTGACCTGGATCGAGACCTCGCGGTCGACGGTGGTCAGCACGGTGGCGTCGGCCGTCTCGGCCGAGTGCCAGCAGACCTTGTCGAGCAGGTTGACCAGGTCGGTCGGCGGGAACGTGGGCGCCGGGATGCCGCACGCCAGCGTGATCGCCGGGTCGCCGTAGGCGGCGTTCTGCTCCGTGCCGGCGGTCACCGGGCGCTGCGGCCGGTCGCGCAGGGTCTGGGGCAGTTGCGACAGCAACGCGCGGCACAGCGTCGCGGCCCGCGGCGACAGCGCCGGAGCCGCCATCGTCACGGGTGTGGTCGCCTGTGGGGCCGGGCTGGGGGTCGCCGGTGCGGCCTTCGGGTCGTCGGGCGAGAATCGCCAGACCGACAACAAAACGACGATCAGGGCGAGCGGTAGGGCTACCGCGGTCGCGATCAGCGCGGCCTGGCGGGTCGAACGGTCCACTCAGAGATGCACCACCGAACAGGTGATCGTGCGGGTAATGCCGGGCACGAGCTGCACCCGGGAAACGATCATCTTCCCGAGCTCGTCGAGGGTGTGCGCCTCGGTCAAGGCGATCACCTCGTATGGTCCGGTGACGGCGTCCACCCGGACGACGCCCGGAATATCCGAGATTGACGCGGCCACGTCACGCGCCTTTCCGACCTCGGTCTGGATAAGGATGTACGCCTGGACCACGACCCGTCTCCAATCGCCGCCAACGGCACGAGAAGTGAAACTACCGCAACGGAGCAGGTACCGAACCCGGAGGTTACTGGTGAGTGTGGCGCGCGCGGGCGAGTTCGGGCTGATCGCCCGGGTCACCGCCCGGCTCCAGCCCGGGGCCAGCACCCTGCTCGGTCCCGGCGACGACGCCGCGATCGTCTCCGCGCCGGACGGTCGGGTGGTCGCGTCCACCGACGCCCTGGTCGAAGGACGGCACTTCCGGCGCGACTGGGCCAGCGGCGTCGAAATCGGGCACCGCGCCGCGGCGGCCAACCTGGCCGACATCGCCGCGATGGGCGCCACCCCCACGGCGCTGCTGGTCGCGCTCTGCGCCCCGCCCGGGCTGGACGCACGCTGGGCCGAAGACCTGGCCGACGGGCTGGCGGCCGAGGCGGCCACGGTCGGCGCCGCCGTGGTCGGCGGCGACATGGCCGGCAGCCCGACGCTGACCATCGCGGTGACCGCGCTCGGCGACCTGGGCGGCCGGCGCCCGGTGACCCGCGACGGCGCCCGGGCCGGCGACGTCGTCGCCCTGTGCGGCCGGGTGGGCTACGCAGCCGCCGGCTACACGGTGCTCAGCCGCGGCTTCCGCACCCCGGTGCTGCTGGTCGACGCCTACCGGCGGCCGCGGGTGCCCTACGCCGCCGGGCCGGCCGCCGCCCGGGCCGGGGCCACCGCGATGCTCGACGTCTCCGACGGCCTGCTGCAGGACCTCGGGCACGTGGCGAAGGCCAGCAAGGTGGCCATCGACATCGACCGCGGCGCGTTCGAGGTGCCACCGCAGATGCGCGACGCGGCACAGGCCCTCGGCGTCGATCCCTATCACTGGGTGCTCGCGGGCGGCGACGACCACGCCCTGGCCGCCACGTTCCCGAGAGATCGGAGCCTCCCGGAAGGCTGGCACGAGATCGGCAGGGTCAGCGAGGGTACGGGCGTGACGGTCGACGGCCGGCCGCCCAAGGGTCCGCTCGGCTGGGACCACTTCTCGCAGTAGCGGGGAACCTCGATCGGGCGTCGTGGCAAGAAGGGGTATGACCACGACGACCACGGGAGCCGACACCGGCGCCGACCCGGCGGATCTGGCCGGCATGTTCACCGCCTACGGGCGGGAATTGCTGCGCTACTGCACCCGCCGGGTGGGCGAGCAGGTCGCCGAAGACGTCGTGGCGGAAACGTTTCTCGTCGCGTACGAGCAGCGGTTCCGCTATGACCCCACCCGGGGTGGGCTGTTGCCCTGGCTCTACGGCATCGCCACCAACCTGCTGCGGCGGCATCGCCGCCGCGAGGTCCGCGCGCTGCGGGCGCTCGCCGACACCGAACCCGGCCTGGACGCGGCCGGGGACCGGATCGACGCCGAGCGCACCGTGCGCACGCTGGCCGCCGTGCTCGCCGCGCTCCCCCAGCGGCAGCGCGACGTGCTGCTGCTCTTCGCGGTGGCGGAACTCGACTACGCCGAGATCGCCATGGCGCTCGACATCCCACCCGGGACGGTCCGGTCGGCCCTGCACCGGGCGCGCGCGAAGGTCCGCGCCGCCCTCACCCTTGAAGGAGAAACGCCGTGAACCGCGCTGACCCGGACATCGTCGCCGTGCACGACCTGCCGCCCGGCCTCACCGAGCCCACCGACGAGTCGGTCTCCCGCACCTGGCACACCCTGACCCGGCTGCAGGCACCGCCGGCCCGGACCCGGTTCCGCCGCTGGGTGCCGGTCGCCGCCGCGGTGGTGGTCGCCGGCCTGGCCACGGCCGGGGTGCTGGTCCTACCCGGCGGCGGCGCCGGCCCGGGCGTCCCGGTCGCCGGCGGGCCCGCGACCCCGGCGAATCCCAAGGGCGGCGGTCCGACCGGCGTCGGGCCGTCGGCCGGCGGCGGCAAGATCGAGGCGCCACCCCTCGGTCCGCCGCCGGCGATGGGCGAGAGCACGCCGATCAACGCCCGGCAGTCGCTGGACCGGCTCGCCGCGAAGGCCGCGGGCTCCCCGACCCAGACCGTCCGGCCCGGCCAGTTCGTCTACACCCGGATGTACGGCGTGATCTCGGGCGACAACGCCGGCCAAATGGTCAGCGACGAAACCGAGATCTGGTTCACGCCGGAGGGCATGACGGCCGCCGCGATCACCCGCAACGGCGTCCAGGACCAGTCCGTAGCCGCACCGACCGGGCCGGTCGACCACCCGTCGATCTGGCAGCCGACGCCGGCCTGGCTGGCCGGCCTGCCGACCCAGCCGGCGGCGCTGAAGGCCGAACTGCTGGCCGGTATGGGCGACAACGCCAAGTGGAGCGACGACCACCTGCTGGCCAAGGAGATCGGTGAGCTGCTGGTCAGCTCCGAGACGCTGGTGCCGGCCGGCGTCCGGGTGGCGATGCTCAAGTCGATCAAGAACTGGACGGGCCTGTCGGCCCGGGAGACGGTCTTCGACGGCAAGCGGATCTGGGCGATCCGGCAGACCGAGCAGGCCCGCTTCGACGAGTTGCTCTTCGACCCGGCCACGGGGCGGGCCGTCGGGCGGGCGTCGGGCAGCGGCGACACCGTCGACTACCAGGTCCTCTGGACCCACAAGATCGTCGGGACGGCCGGCGAGCGCTAGGACGTGATCGTCGCGACAGCGGCGGGGGCCGGTTCGACACCGGCCGCCGCCGTACCGTCGTGTCCGTGGAGCATCTGGAGATCCGGCAGTTGCCGTTCACCGCCCCCGAGTCGGTGGGGCTCGTCACCGACCTGTTGGCCGACCTCGGCGCCCGCTACAACAGTTCGGGCGACGACACCCCCGTCGACGCCAGCGAGTTCGACCCGCCCAACGGGGCGTTCCTGGTCGCGTTCCTCGACGGCCGTCCGGTCGGCTGTGCGGGCTGGCGCAGCCACGGCACCGACGGCTCGGAAGCGGAGCTCAAGCGGATGTATACCGCCCCGGCCGGGCGCCGGCGGGGCGTGGCCCGGGCGGTCCTGACGGCCGTCGAGGACTCCGCGCGAGAACACGGCCGCAAGCGGCTGATCCTGGAGTGCGGCACGAAGCAGCCCGAGGCGATTGCCTTCTACACCGCCAACGGGTACGAGCGGATCCCGGACTTCGGCTATTACAAGGGTTACCCGGACGTGCGGTCGTTCGGCCGTACGCTCTGAACACGAGAAGCCGCCGGGTCCACGCGGACCCGGCGGCTGAACGACTCGTCTCGGTCGCGCCTCAGGCGCGCGTGACCTTGCCCGCCTTGATGCAGGAGGTGCAGACCTGCATCTTGCGGGTGTTGCCACCACCGGCCGGGGTGCGCACCGTCTGGATGTTGGGGTTCCAGCGGCGGTTGGTCCGCCGGTGCGAGTGGGAAACGTTGTGGCCGAAGCCCGGCCCCTTGCCACAGACGTCGCACACGCTAGCCACGGGTTACTCCTGGGATTGATTGCTTTGGGGGTTGCCGATGCGACGACGCCGACCGGGCAACCTGACTAGATTACCCGACGCCGGGCGCAGCCAGCGAATCGCCTCCCGCCGCAGCGCGTGGCGGGGTTCACTGGGTGGTATGAGGGTACTGCTCGCCGGCGCCACGGGCGCCATCGGTACGCCGCTGATCCAGCGGCTGGTCGCCTTCGGCCACGAGGTCATCGGCATCACCCGGCTGCTGGCCAACACCCGGCGACTGGAGGCGTTCGGCGCCGAGCCGCTGGTCGCTGACGTGCTGGACCGCGAGGGCCTGCTCCGGGCGGTCTCCGGGATGAAGGCCGACGCCGTGATCAACGAGTGCACCGCGCTGACCAAGCCGCCGCTGCGCTTCCACGACATGGACAAGACCAACGAGTTGCGCAAGACGGGCACCGTCAACCTCATCGCGGCCGCGAAGCAGATGGGCGCGCACCGCTTCCTGACCCAATCGATCGTGTACGGGTACGGGTACGGCGACCACGGCACCCGGGTGCTGACCGAGAGCGACCCGTTCGGTGTCCCGGTGGACGGCCCGGTCGGGCCGATCATGGACGCGTTCCACGAGACCGAGGCCCAGGCGTGCGAGACCGCCGGGCTGGAGGGCGTGGCGCTGCGCTACGGCCTGTTCTACGGCGGCGATCCCGGGACAAAACGGATGATCGACGCGGTACGCAAGCGCCGCCTGCCGGTGATCAAGGGCGGCGGCGGGGAGGCGAACCTGATCCACCTCGACGACGCGGCGGCGGCCACGGTGGCGGCGCTGGAGAAGGGTGCGCCGGGTAGCGCGTACAACATCGTCGATGGCGTCCCCGTCACCTGGGGTGAGTTGCTCGACGAGATGGCCACCCTGGTCGACGCCAAGCCGCCGCTGCGGCTGCCGCCCCAGGTGCTGCGCTTTGCCGCGCCCTACGGCTACACGGCCATGACCACGTCGATGCGGGTCTCCAACGAACGGGCCCAGCACGAGCTGGGCTGGTCGCCGGCGGTGGTCGACTACAAGCAGGGCCTGCGGTTGGTGGCCACCGCCTGACCGGCCGTAGGTCAGACACGGTGAACGCTCTGACCTCCGTGCTCAGAGATCGATCGTCGTCTTGCCGCCGCCATACCGCGTGATGGCCTCCAGGACATCCGCCGCCGGCCGGTCGCCGAAGGTGAGCGACGCGTTGTATGGCGTGCCGTAGAGAAGTTGCAGAATGTCGGCGGGTGCCGAGCCGGCGAGTCCCACCGACCGCGGAAACCGCGCCTTCACGCAGACCCGCTTGTCGATCCCGATCCGCCGGCAATAGACCCGCTCGATCGACGACCACGGCAGCAGATCGGCGGCGAACTGCGGAACCACAGCGCGTTGTCCCCGGACCCGGGTGCTGACCCAGATGCCCTGCGCGTTGAGCGCGAGGATCGGACCACGGCGGCGGTGCTGCACGAGGCGAACGAGAAGGGCGAACGCGGCACCCACGCTGACGGCGGCCACCGGCAACACCAGGGTGCTGCCGGCCAGCAGCACCTCCGAGCCGACCACGGCGACCCAGGTGACCGCCCAGGCGAGGCCGAGCCGGTAAACGTTCATCGCGAATGCGAACGGCTGGTGGTCGGGGATCCTGGCCAGGATTGCCCCCGACCCGCAACCGGGCATTCCGTTACCGACCATCGTGTCGCCTCCGATAGGAGATCAATCGACATGCTAGGTCTTCGCCACCACGCGTGATGTCCCCGAACCGGCAGTGCGCACCGCCCCGCCGGGATCGACGGGGTTGTCGGGGGCAACCGATAGGCTCGGTGCGTGTTGGAGAGCCTCGACGCCGCGGCGCTGCGCCGCTGGTGCGCGGGTGCGTTGGCGGCCCTGCGCCGCCATCAGGGCGAGATCGACGCGCTCAACGTCTACCCGGTGCCCGACGGCGACACCGGCACCAACCTCGTGCTGACGCTGACCTCGGCCAACGAGGCCCTGATCTTCGACCCGGCCGCCGAGGGTGACCCGACCCCACACGGCCAGGTGCTGCGGCTGATGGCCCGCGGCGCGCTGCTGGGCGCCCGCGGCAACTCCGGCGTGATCATCTCGCAGGTGCTGCGCGGGCTGGCCGACGCCACCTCGGCGGTGCCGGTGGTCGACGGGCCGGCACTGGCCCGTGGCCTGCGCGCCGGCGCCGAGGCCGCCTACGGCGCCGTCGCCAACCCGGTCGAGGGCACGATCCTCTCGGTCGCCGCCGCGGCGGCGACAGCCGCCGAGCAGGCCGCCGACTCGGCGACCGACCCGACCACCACCGCCAACCCGATCGAGGACACGCGCCTCTCGGCCGCCGCCCGAGTCACGGCCGTCGGCTTGCCCATCAGGGCCGGCTCGCTGGCCGAGGTGGCCCGGGCGGCGTCCGGCGCCGCGGCCGCGGCGCTGGCCAGGACCCCGGAACAGTTGCCCGCCCTGGCCCGGGCCGGGGTGGTCGACGCCGGCGGGCGCGGGCTCTGTGTGCTGCTCGACGCCCTGGTCGAGGTGGTCACCGGCGAGGCCCGGGTCGAGCCGCTGCCGGCGCCCCGGCCGCGCACCAACCGGCCGCTGGTCGCGGCCCGGGAGAGTGGCTCGGCCGAGTTCGACTACGAGGTGCAGTTCCTGCTCGACGCCGCCGAGCCGGCCGTCGAGAAACTCCGTTCCCGGCTCGCCGAGCTCGGCGACTCGCTCGTCGTGGTCGGCACCGGCGAGGGCGACGAGTCCACCTGGAACGTGCACGTCCACGTCAACGACGTCGGCGCCGCGCTCGAGGTCGGCGTCGAGGCGGGCCGCCCGCACCGCATCACCGTGACCCGCTTCGCCGACCAGGCCGTCCCCGACGGGCCCGACCGCGCGGTCGTCGTGGTCGCCGCCGGCGACGGCATCGCCGCGCTCTTCGCCGCCGAGGGCGCGGCCGTGGTGGCCGCCAACCCGTCGACCCGCGAGCTGCTCGCGGCGATCACCGCCACCGGTGCCGCCCACGTCGTGGTGCTGCCCAACGACCCCAACACCCAGCCGGTGGCCGCGGCCGCCGCGCGCGAGGCGACGGCGGCGGTCCGGGTGCTGCCCACCCGCTCGCCCGTGCAGGCGCTGGCCGCGCTGGCGGTGCGCGACCCGGCGCGCGAGTTCGACGACGACGTGATCGAGATGGCCAAGGCGGCCGGCGCCTGCCGCTACGCCGAGGTCTGCTACGCCAGCCGCGACGCGCTGACCGTCGCGGGCCCGTGCCGGCGCGGCGACGTGCTCGCGCTCGTCGAGGGCGAGGTCCACCTGATCGGCACCGACCTGGCCGAGACCTGCCGTGAGCTGCTCGACCGGCTGCTCGGCGGCGGCGGCGAGCTGGTCACCCTGCTCACCGGCGCGGGTGCGCCGGCCGGGCTGGCCGATGCGCTGCGCGCGCACGCCGCCGCGCACTGGCCGTTCGTCGAGGTGCACACCTACACCGGGGGGCACCCGCACTATCCGCTGCTGGTGGGCGTCGAATGACCACTCTGGACGATCCGCTCAAGAAGGTGCTCGGCGACAAGACCGCCAAGGCCCTCGACAAGCACCTCGACCTGCGCACCGTCGGCGACCTGATCTACCACTTCCCGCGCCGCTACGACGAGCGCGGCGAGCACACCGACATCCGCTCGCTGTCGGTCGGCGAAGACGTCACGGTGCTCGGCCAGGTGCGCCGGGCCACCACCCGGCCGATGCGCCAGCGCAGCGGCAAGCTGCTCGAGGTGCTGGTCGAAGACGGCGCGGGCGGCGTGCTCACGCTGACCTTCTTCAACCAGGCCTGGCGCGAGCGCGACCTGCGGCCGGGGCGGTGGGGCCTGTTCGCCGGCAAGGTCACCGAGTTCCGCGGCAAGCGCCAGCTCAACGGCCCCGACTACATGCTGCTCGGCGACGAGGGCGAGGTCTCCGACGAGATCGAAGAGTTCGCCGGCGCGCTGATCCCGGTCTACCCGGCCGCCGGCGCCGTGCCGACCTGGACGATCGCCCGCTGCGTGCGGGTCGTGCTCGACACCCTGGCGCCGGTCGACGACGTGCTGCCGGCGACCGTGCGGGCGACCCGCCACCTGCTGCCCCTCGACGCCGCGCTGCGCGAGATCCACCGCCCCGGCTCCCGAGAAGACCTGGCCAAGGCCCGCCGCCGGCTCAAGTGGGACGAGGCCTTCGCCGTGCAACTCACCCTGGTGCAGCGCAAGCGCCGGTCGTCGGCGCTGCCGGCCCGGCCGCGCCCGGCGACCCCCGACGGCCTGCTGTCGACGTTCGACAGCCGGCTGCCCTACGAACTGACCGAGGGCCAGCGGCGGGTCGGCGTCGAGATCGCCGCCGACCTGGCCACCGCACACCCCATGCACCGGCTGCTGCAGGGCGAGGTCGGCTCCGGCAAGACGGTCTGCGCGCTGCGGGCGATGCTGCAGGTGGTCGACGCCGGCGGGCAGGCCGCCCTGCTGGCGCCCACCGAGGTCCTGGCCGCCCAGCACTTCCGCGGCATCTCGGCCCTGCTCGGCCCGCTGGGCCGCGCCGGCGAACTCGACGGCGACCCGGCCGGCACCCGGGTCACGCTGGTGACCGGCTCGCAGGGCGCGGCCGCCCGCCGGGCCGCCGCGGCCGACGTCTCCACCGGCACCGCGGGCCTGGTCATCGGCACCCACGCCCTGCTCTACGAGGGTGTCGAGTTCAACGACCTCGGCCTGGTCGTGGTCGACGAGCAGCACCGGTTCGGCGTCGAGCAGCGCGACGCCCTGCGGGCCAAGGCCGACCAGCCGCCGCACACGCTGGTGATGACGGCGACGCCGATCCCGCGCACGGTGGCCATGACGGTCTACGGCGACCTCGAGGTATCGACCCTCTCCCAACTGCCCGGCGGCAGATCGCCGATCGCGTCCCACGTCGTCCCCGCGGCCGACAAGCCCGCGTTCCTCGACCGGGCCTGGCGCCGGCTGCGCGAAGAGGTCGAGGCCGGTCACCAGGCCTACGTGGTCTGCCCGCGGATCGGCGACGGCTCCGCGACCGACAGCGAGGAGCCACCGCCCGACGACGACGGCTCGGCCCGCCGCCCACCGCTGGCCGTGACCGAGGTGGCGCCGCTGCTGGCCGAGGGCCCGTTGCACGGCCTGCGGATCGGCGTCCTGCACGGGCGCCTGCCGGCCGACGAGAAAGACGCGGTCATGCGCTCCTACGCGGCCGGCGACCTCGACGTGCTGGTGGCCACCACGGTGGTCGAGGTCGGCGTCGACGTACCCAACGCGACGGTGATGATCGTGCTCGACGCCGACCGCTTCGGCGTGTCCCAACTGCACCAACTCCGCGGCCGCGTCGGCCGTGGCTCGGCCGCGGGCCTGTGCCTGCTGGTGACCGAGGCGGTCGAGGGCTCCGCCGCCCGCGAACGGCTCGACGCGGTCGCCTCGACCACCGACGGCTTCAAGTTGGCCGAACTCGACCTGGAGCAACGCCACGAGGGCGACGTGCTCGGCGCCACCCAGTCCGGCCGCCGCTCCCACCTGCGCCTGCTCTCGCTCCGCAAAGACGCGCAACTGATCGGCGAGGCCCGCCTGGAGGCGATCGCGCTGACCGACGACGACCCGGAACTGACCGCGCACCCCGCGCTGGCCCGCTCGATCGCCCTCCTGGTCGACGAGGAACGCGCCGAATACCTGGAGAAGGGCTAGCGACCGACCAGGCCGCGTGGTGCCAGGGCCAAGAACACCGGGCCGCGCTGCCCGCACGCCGCAGCGGCCGGGTCGTGGGCGGGCGGTGGCTTCGGCCGGCGCACGCCGCGACAACGGGGCGGACCCGGCCTAGGCTGCGGTGCCATGGATGAGTGCCCTGTCTGTGCCAAGCATCGCGGTGAAGGGCCGCTGTTCGGGCCCGAAATCTGGCGCGACGACATCGTCGCGGTCTCGCACCTGCCGGCCCGTGAGGGGCCGGTGCTGCTGGGCTATCTGTTCGTCGAGCCGCTGCGGCACGCGCCCCATCTCGACGACCTGACCGACGTGGAGGCTTCTGCCGTGGGCAGCGCCGCGCGGCGGGCGGCGATCGGGCTGCGCGCCGAACTCGACGCCGAACACATCTTCTCCGCCATCATCGGCAGCGCCGTGCCGCACTTCCACCAGCACGTGTTCCCGCGCTACCGGGGCACGCCCGCCGAGACGCCCTGGTATGCCAGCAACGGGTGGCCGGAGGCGCCGCGGGGCGGCGATCCGGAGATCGCCGCCCTGGTCGATCGGCTGCGGCCCTACTTCACCGCGGTCTAGGGCCTAGTGCAGGCCGCTGCCGCGGCGGAGGGCGGTGCGGATCAGGCGGTCGACCAGCTTCGGGTATTCCAGGCCGCTGGCCGCCCACATGCGCGGGAACATCGACGTCGCGGTGAAGCCGGGCATCGTGTTTATCTCGTTGAGCAGGACCTCGCCGGCGTCGGTGACGAAGAAGTCGACGCGAGCCAGGCCGGCGCAGTCGAGGGCGGCGAAGGTGCGCACCGCGTAGTCCTGCACCGTGCGGGTCAGGCTTTCCGGCAACCCGGCCGGGATGTCGTATTCGCAGTCTTCGCCGAGGTATTTGGCCTCGAAGTCGTAGAAGTCGTGGCCGCCGCCGGTCACCCGGATCTCGGCCAGCAGCGACGCCTCCGCGGTGCCGCCGGCCTCGGCCTCGAGCACTCCGCACTCGATCTCGCGGCCCACGATCGCCGACTCGACCAGCACCTTCGGGTCGATCTGGCGCGCGGTGGCGATCGCCGCGTCGAGGTCGGCCCAGTCGGTGACCCGGGTGATGCCGTACGACGAACCGGCCCGCGACGGCTTGACGAACACCGGCAGGCCGAGCCGCTCCTTGTCGGCCTCGCTCAGCGAGACACCGTTGCGCAGCACCGCGTACGGCCCGGTCGGGATGCCCTCGGCCGCTGCCAGCTTCTTGGTGAACTCCTTGTCCATGGCCGCCGCGCTGGCGAACACGTTGGCGCCCACGTAGGGAATGCCGGCCATCTCCAGCAGGCCCTGGATGGTGCCGTCCTCGCCGTAGGCGCCGTGCAGCGCCGGGAAGACCACGTCGACGTCGCCGAGCGCGCTGAGCCCGCGGGACGGCTCGACCACCATCAGCCCGTGCGAGGTCGGGTCGCCGGGCAGCACGACCGCGGTGCCGGCGCTCGCCGTGACCTCGGGCAGCCGCGCACCTTCGATCGCCAGCGCGCTGGGATCACCGTCGGTGAGCACCCACTGACCTTCGCGGGTGATCCCGACCGGGATCACCTCGTATTGGTCGGGGTCCAGGACCCGCAGAATGCTGCCCGCGCTGACGGCCGAAATCGCGTGCTCGGTGCTGCGGCCGCCGAACACGACCGCGACGCGGATCTTGTTAGGTCTCGTCACAGGTCAGGACCCTACTCTGCCGGAGCGCGCGAGACCGGCTGCTCCGCCGATCACGCTGCGTGTGCGCAGTTTTCCGAAGCGCACGCCGGGGAACGTTGCGCCCATGACGATGTGGGAGTACGCGCTGCTGATCCGCCGGCGGGCGGCGCGGATCGACGCTGCCGGCTGGGAGGTCACCTTCCACTGGTACGGGCCGGACGGCTCGATGCTCGACGTCACGCCGCTCGGTGACACCGCCCTGACCCACCTCAACAACGCCGGCCGCGAGGGCTGGGACCTGGTGTCGGTGAGCGAGGACCCGAGCATGGAAGGCATCAACGAACTGCACCGCTACCACCTGAAACGCCCGATCGCCGTGCCCGCGCAACGGGCCCGCCTCGGCTCCGGCGGCCGCGGCGTCCGACGGCCGCGCGAATAGGACTCAGGCGTCCAATGCCGCGGTGATGTCGGCGACCAGGTCGGCCGCGTCCTCGATGCCGCACGAGAGCCGCACGAAGCCCGGCGCCGTGTCGTCGCCCCACTGCTCCCGCCGGTCGGCGCTGGTGTGCACGCCGCCGAACGAGGTCGCGGCCGCGACCAACCGCGACGCCGACAGGAACCGGGCCACCCGCTCCGCCGAACCGAGGTCGAACGCGACGACACCGGGAATCCGGCGCATCTGCCGCGACGCGACGGCGTACGACGGATCGCTCGGCAGCCCCGGCCACCGCAGCCCGGTGACGTCGGGGCGCGCCGCCAGCGCCGCCACCACCGCGGCCGCGTTGGACGACTGGCGGGCCAGCCGCACGTCGAGCGTCAGCAGCGACCGGTGCGCCAGCCACGCGTCGAAGGCGCCCGGAATCGAGCCGGTGAGGGTGCGCCACGAGGTCAGCGACTCCAGCAGCGCCGTCGAGCGGGTCGTCACGTACCCCAGCAGCAGGTCTGAATGTCCGGTCAGCGCCTTGGTCCCGGACGCCAGCGAGATGTCGGCCCCGAGGTCCAGCGGGCGCTGACCGAGCGGCGTCGCGGTGGTGTTGTCGACCGCGACCAACGCACCGGCCGCGTGCGCCTCCGAGGCCAGCGAGGCGATGTCACACACGTCGAGGCCCGGGTTGGCCGGCGTCTCCAGCAGCACCAACCGCACGCCCGCGTAGGACGGGTGCGGCCCGGCGGTGGGTGCGAACGAGACCTTGACCCCCAGCTCCGAGAGCGCCGACGTGGCGAAGCCGCGGACCGGGTAGTAGCCGTCGGTGGGCAGCACCACGTGGTCGCCGGGCCGCAGGATCGACAGCAGCACCGCGGACACCGCCGCCTGGCCGCTCGCGAAGGCCAGCGCCGAACCGCCCTCCAGTTCGCCGATCGCCGCCTCCAGCAGCCGCCGGGTGCGGTTGTCGGGCCGCCCGTAGCCGTTGGGCGTCGCGGCCGGGCCGGCCACGGGGTCGAGGTGGTAGGGGGCCGCGAACACCGGGCCGGGCAGGAAGGGCTCACCCGGAACCGCGGGCGGCAGGCCCGCGTGCACGGATCGGGTGCCGTCGCCGTACTCGCTCAATTCACTCGGCTTTCGTGGTGCGGGTCATCAGGATCGTCAGCGCCTCGCGAGGGTCGGCGCCCTCGTGGCAGACCCGCTCGACCTGTTCGGTGATCGGCATCTCCACGTCGTTCTTGCGGGCCAGGTCGCGGATCGCGAGGCAGCTCTTGACGCCCTCGGCGGTCTGCCCCACGGCGGCCTGCGCCTGCTCCAGCGTCTCGCCCCGGCCGAGCCGCTCGCCGAACGTGCGGTTGCGGGAGAACGGCGAGTGGCAGGTGCCGACGAGGTCGCCCAGGCCGGAGAGGCCGGCGAAGGTGAGCGGGTCGGCGCCGAGCGCGACGCCCAGCCGGGCCGTCTCGGCGAGGCCGCGGGTGATCAGCGTGGCCTTGATGTTGTCGCCGAGCCGCATCGCCTCGGCGATGCCGTAGGCCAGCGCGATCACGTTCTTCACCGCGCCACCCAACTCCGCGCCGACCACGTCGTCGTTGGTGTAGGGCCGCATGTAGGGCGTGGTGATCGCGTTCTGCACCAGCGTCGCGCGCCGGATGTCGGTGCCGGCCACCACGGTCGCCGCGGGCTGCCCGAGGGCGATCTCCGGCGCCAGGTTGGGCCCGGAGACCACCACCACCCGGTCGGCCGGCACCTGGGCCGCCTCGATCACCACCTCGCTCATCCGCTTGGTGGTGCCGAGTTCGATGCCCTTCATCAGCGATACCAGGGTCGCGTCGGAGTCGATCGCGCCCCGCCAGTCGGCCAGGTTGCCGCGCAACGTCTGGGACGGCACGGCGAGCACGACGATCTCGGCACCGTCGAGCGCCTTGCCGGCGTCGGCGGTCGCGGTGACCCGCTCGGGCAGGCGTACGTCCGGGAAGTAGTCGGGGTTGCGGCCCGTCTCGCGGATGCCGGTGGCCACCGCCTCGCGGCGGGACCAGATCGTCACGTCACGACCAGCCTCACCGAGGATCTTGGCGAACGCCGTGCCCCACGAGCCCGCGCCGAGTACGGCCACGTGGCTCATACCGGCTCCCCGTTGGGCACGACGGGTGCGGCGCCGTTGGACTTGCGCGGCGGCGACCAGAGCGGCGGCGGGTCGGTCACGCCGCGCATCTCGGCCAGCATGTCGCGCAGGCGCAGCATGATCTCCTCGGTCATGGCGTCGAGCGTCGGCCGGGTCGGCGCCGCGCCGGCCCACCTGGTCAGGTCGACCGGCGGGCCGGCGTTGACCCGCACCGGGATCCGCGGCCGCAGGCCGACCTTGTGGGTACGCGGGTCGAACATCGCCTGCGGCCCGTCCATCACGATCGGGATCACCGGCGCGCCGGTGGTCAGGGCCAGCCGGGCGGCACCGGTCTTGCCCTTCATCGGCCACAGGTCGGGTTCCTTGGTGGTGGTGCCCTCGGGGTAGATGATCACCGAGCTGCCGTCTTTGACGGCCGTGACCAGCGAGTCCAGCGACCGCGCGGCGTCGACCGTGCCGCGCTCGACCGCGATCTGCTGGCACCGCGAGATGATGTAGCCGACCACCGGCGCCCGGAACACGCTGGCCTTGGCCAGGAAGCTCGGCCACCGGCCGGCGTCGTAGAGGTAGTGACCGACGACCACCGGATCGGCGTGCGAGAGGTGGTTGGCCACGATGATCGCGCCGCCGGTCGCCGGGATGTGCTCCATCCCGGTCCAGGTGCGCTTGGTCCAGCCGGTCAGCACCGGCTTGACGAGGACGACCACGAACCGCCGCCAGAAACCCAGCCTCCGCCGTGCCACCCTGCCTCCTCCGGCCACCCGCCAACCGCGCCCGCCAGCGCGGCCCGCAGCGAAATCATGCCTGCTCGGGCCGGCCGAGGGCCACCCGGAGGGTGCGTGCGGGCCTGGCACGATATGCGGGTGCGTGGGAACTGGGCGGTCGTGCTGCCGGTCAAACCGCCGGCGGCCGGCAAGAGCCGGCTGCGTGGCGCGCTGCCCGGAGTGGCCCATGAGCGGCTCGCGCTGGCCCTCGCCCTCGACACGGCGACGGCGGCGCTGGCCTCCAGCGAGGTCGCCGAGGTGATCGCGGTCACCGACGACCCCGGCGCGGCCGCGGCGCTGGCGGCCCTGGGCGCACGAGCCGTGCCGGAGCCGGCCGGCGGCGGGCTCAACCCGGCGTTCGCGCGGGGCGCCGCGAACGCCACGGACGGCCGGCCCGTCGCCGCCCTCCAGGCCGACCTGCCGGCGCTGGCCAGCAGCGAACTCACCGCCGCGTTGGCGATCGCCTCGACGACGGGGGTACGCCGGTACGCCGCAGACGCACCCGGGACCGGCACCGTGCTGTTGACCGCGCCCCCGGGCGTACCCCTGGATCCGCGTTTCGGTGTTGATTCCGCGTCGGCGCACGCCGCGTCGGGTGCCGTGCCCCTGGACGGACCCTGGCCGACCCTGCGCCGCGACGTGGACACGGCGGCCGATCTCGCCGCGGCGGCCGCGCTCGGTCTGGGTCCGCACACGGCGCGCCTTCTGGGCTACGGTGCTGATATGCAGGGCACCGTGGCGACCTACGACCCGGCGAGCCGGTCAGGCACCGTGCTGCTCGACGACGGCAGCGAACTCGCCTATCCCGCGACCGCCTTCGATGCCTCGGGGCTGCGGCTGCTCAGGCTCGGCCAGCGGGTACGGATCGACCAGGACGCCACCGGCACGGTGACTCGCCTCACCATCCCCACCTTCCCCTGAGCTGTCACCAGTCGACCCAAGTGCATTTCACGTTCAGCTCGGTCGGGTAATGATGATGGGGTGACCGATACACCCGGCCGACGCCTGCCACACCCACGCCGCAGAGGAACCGACGGACGGTTCCTCAAAACGACGTCCGACGATCATGGCGCGCTGGTGTCCTCGGTTTCGGAGCTGGTGCCGGTCGGCGGGCCGACCGAGACCCGCGACCCGCCGACGCCGAGCGGCCGCGGCACCCCGTCCGCCGGCCACGGCCCCGCGCCGGAGAACCCGCCGCCGCCGACCGCCAACGACAACGCCGACTCGCCGCCACCCGACGACATCCCGCCGCTCGGCTCGGATCCGCTGCCGGAGGACCGGTTTCTCAACCGCGAGCTGTCGTGGCTCGACTTCAACGCCCGGGTTCTCGCCCTCGCCGAGGACCCGTCGACGCCGTTGCTGGAGCGGGCCAAGTTCCTCGCGATCTTCGCCAGCAACCTCGACGAGTTCTACATGGTGCGGGTCGCCGGCCTCAAGCGCCGCCTGCAGGCCGGTCTCCCGGTCCGCGGCGGCGACCAGATGCCGTTGCGCACCCAGCTCGAGTTGGTCGCCGAGAAGACCACCGACCTGGTCGCCCGGCAGGCCGCCTGTTTCGTCGACGAGGTGCTGCCCAAGCTGAGCGCCGAGGGCATCGAGCTGCTCCAGTGGGACGACCTGGCCGCCGACGAGCGCGAGCAGATGCGCACCTACTTCCGGGACCACGTGTTCCCGGTGCTGACCCCGCTCGCGGTCGACCCGGCCCACCCGTTCCCCTACATCTCCAACCGCTCGCTGAGCCTGGCCGTCTCGGTCCGCGATCCCGACGGCGGCCAGGTGCTGTTCGCTCGGGTCAAGGTGCCCAACAACGTGCCGCGGTTCGTCCGGATCGGCCGCACCAACCGGTTCCTGCCGGTCGAGGAGCTCATCTCGACCCACCTCAGCCAGCTCTTCTCGGGCATGCAGGTGGTCGAGTGCCATCTGTTCCGGGTGACCCGCAACGCCGACGTCGAGGTCGACGAAGACCGCGACGAAGACCTGCTCCAGGCGCTCGAACGGGAGCTGGCGCGGCGCCGGTTCGGCCCGCCGGTGCGGCTCGAGGTCGCCGCCTCCATCTCGGACCACGTGCTCGACCTGCTGGTCCGCGAGCTCGACATGGAGGCCAGCGACGTGCTGCGGGTGCGCGGCCTGCTCGACCTGGCCTCGCTCTGGCAGGTCTACGGCGACGTCGACCGGCCCGACCTCAAGGACAAGCCGTTCGTGCCGGCCACCCACCCGCGGCTGGTCGAGGGCGAGGTGCCGCGCAGCGTCTTCTCGGTGCTGCGCGACGGCGACGTGCTGGTGCACCACCCCTACCACTCGTTCTCGACCAGCGTGCAGCGCTTCATCGAGCAGGCCGCGGCCGATCCCAACGTGCTGGCCATCAAGCAGACGCTCTACCGCACCAGTGGCGATTCGCCGATCGTCGACGCGCTGATCGACGCCGCGACCGCCGGCAAGCAGGTCGTGGTGCTGGTCGAGGTGAAGGCCCGGTTCGACGAGGTGGCCAACATCGGGTGGGCCCGGATGCTGGAACGCGCCGGCTGTCACGTGGTCTACGGCCTGGTGGGGCTCAAGACCCACTGCAAGACCGCTTTGGTCGTACGCCAGGAGGGCAACCAGATCCGCCGCTACTGCCACATCGGCACCGGCAACTACCACCCGAAGACCGCGCGGCTCTACGAGGACTTCGGCATGCTGACCGCCGACCCGGAGGTCGGCGCCGACCTGACGGACCTGTTCAACGTGCTGACCGGCTACAGCCGGCAGACCGCCTACCGCCGGCTGCTGGTGGCGCCGCACGGCATCCGCAGCGGCCTGATCGAGCGGATCGACCGCGAGATCGACAAGGTCCGGCTGGGCGGCGCGGGCCTGGTCCAGATGAAGGCCAACGGCCTGGTCGACGAGGAGATCATCGACGCGCTCTACCGGGCCTCGCAGGCCGGCGTCGACGTCGACCTCATCATCCGGGGCATGTGCACGCTGCGGCCGGGCGTGCCCGGCCTGTCCGACAACATCCGGGTGCACTCGATCCTCGGCCGGTTCCTCGAACACTCCCGGGTCTTCCGGTTCGGCGTCGACCCCGACGACCCGGCGACCGAGTTCTGGATCGGCTCGGCCGACATGATGCACCGCAACCTCGACCGCCGGGTCGAGGCGTTGGTGCTGGTCACCGACCAGGTCGCCCGGGCCGAGCTGAACAGCGTGCTGACCGACTCGATGAGCGACGACATCGACGCGTTCGTGCTGCAGGGCGACGGCAGCTGGATCCGCCGCGCCTCCACTTTGGACCGGCCACTGGAGCACGTGCAGAGTCGCCTGCTGCGCCGCTTCGTCGGCACCGCGGGTTGAGCGACCACGGTTAGGCTGGCCGGCATGCTTGAAGAGGAACGCAAGTTCGGGGCCGACGACGCGTTCCGGCTGCCGGACCTGACCGACCGGCTCCCGACCGGCGGCACCGTCGTCCAGGCACCGCCGGTGACCCTCACGGCCACCTACTACGACACCCCTGACCTGCGACTGGCCCGGTCCGGGGTGTCGTTGCGCCACCGCAAGGGCGACGACCTGCCGTGGACGGTGAAGCTGCCCGCGGCGGTTCCCGGGCTGCGCCACGAGATCTCCCGTAAGGGCCGGCCCGGCAACCCGCCGGCCGACCTGGTGGCGCTGGTGACCGCCTGGTCGCGCGGTGCGGCGCTGGCCCCGGCGGCCCGGATCCGCAGCGTGCGCCAGGCCTACGAACTGCACGACGCCGAGGGCACCGTGCTGGCCGAACTCGCCGACGACGCGGTCACCGTCTTCGACGGCAAGGCCGTGCGGATGGCGTTCCGCGAGATCGAGGTGGAGCGCAAGGACGGCGGGCGCGAGGTGCTCGACGCGGTGGCCGGCGCGCTCACCGGGGCCGGCGCGGTCGAGGGCGAGTTCACACCCAAGCACGTGCGGGCCCTGGGCGCCGCGGCCGCGTTGCCGCCCGACCTGACACCACCGGGCAACCTGCCCGAGCAGCCGTCGGCGGCCGAGGTGGTGGCGGCCGCGGTGCGGTCCGGGATCGGCCGGATCTTCGCGCACGACCCGCTGGTCCGGCTCGGCCAGCCGCTCGACGACGGCGACACCGCCGTGCACCAGATGCGGGTCGGCTGCCGGCGGTTGCGCAGCGACCTGCGTACGTTCGGCGCGTTGCTGGACCGCGCCTGGGCCGACCGGCTGCGCGACGAGTTGCGCTGGATCGCCGGTGTGCTGGGCGAGGCCCGCGACGCCGAGGTGCTTCGCGAACGGCTGCAGCACACCGCCAACGCCGACCCGCTCTGCCCGGTCGACGGCGACGCGGTGGCCCGCCTCGACGCGGCCCTCGACGCCCGGCAACGGCAGGCGCTGACGACCGTGGAGGAGGCCCTGCGCAGCCCGCGTTACCACGCGATGCTCGACCTGCTGATCGCCGCGGCCCGCGAGCCGAAGGTGCTGGCGAGCGCCGCACAGCCGGCACAGCGGCTGCTGCCGCGGATGGTGGCCCGGCCCTGGCGGCGGTTGGCCTACGGCGCCAAGGGTGTCGACGGCGCCGCCGACCTCGACCCGCTGGCCGCCGACGAGCGCTGGCACGCGGTGCGGATCAACGGCAAGCGGGCCCGCTACGCCGTCGACGCGGTCGCCTCCGTCATCGGCGGCCCGGCGGCCAAGCTGGCCAAGGCGCTCGGCCGGGTGCAGAACCTGCTCGGCGAGCACCAGGACGCCGCGGTCGCCGCCGACACCTGGGTCTCGCTGGCCGCCGAGTCGCCCGACGACACCGCGCTCGCGCTGGTCGCCGGCCGGCTCTACGAGCGGGAGCGCACCGCGATCCGGGCCGTCCGGGCCGCCTTCCCGGAGGCCTGGGCGGTGGCCGCCGAGCCGACCCGGACGCGATGGCTACCCTGATCCGCGCCGCCGGCGGAGTGGTGTGGCGGCCGGCCGGCGACGGCGTCGAGATCTGTCTCGTGCACCGCGAGCGCTACGACGACTGGTCGCTGCCCAAGGGCAAGCTCGAGGCCGGCGAGCATCCGCTGGCCGCGGCGGTGCGCGAGGTCTCCGAGGAAACCGGTGTGGCCGCCGTGCCGCAGGTGCGCCTCCCGGGCGTCCGCTACACCGTGCGCGAGGGGTTCCCGAAGACGGTCGACTACTGGTCGATGCGCTACGTCAGCGACGATCCGCGGCTGGTGGCCGAGTCCGACGAGGTCAACGCGATCCGCTGGCTGCCCGTCGACGAGGCGTCGCGGCTGCTCAGCTACAGCCATGACATCCAGGTCGTACGCGACTTCGCCGCCCTGCCGCCGGTCACCGCCGTCTGCGGCCTGGCCCGGCACGCCCACGCCGGCAAGCGCGGCAACTGGTCCGGCCCCGACACCGCCCGGCCACTCGACAAGGCTGGCCGGGCCCAGGCCACCGAACTGGCGGCCCTGCTCGCGCTGGTGCGCCCGGCCCACCTGGTCTCGGCCACGCCCCGGCGCTGCGTGCAGACCCTCGAACCGCTGGCCGAGGCGCTCGACCTGCCGATCGTGGCCGACTCGGCGCTCGACGAGCCCAAGCCGGGCCAGGACCCGCAGGAGAAGGCGCTGGCCGCGGCCGGCCGGCTGACCGAACTGGCCGCCGCCGGCGCCGACTTCGTGGCCTGCAGCCAGGGCAAGGTGATGCCCGGCGCGCTGGCCCGGTTGCTGGGCACGGAGGCCGTCGACGACTACCGCACCCCCAAGGGCGGCGGCTGGCTCCTGGCCTTCTCCGGCGAGCGCGCCGTCGCGGCCGACCGGCTCTGAGCCCCTCCTGGACCACCCCGGCCGGCGGCTGTCGGCTCCTCGGCGATCTCAGCGGGCGCGGCGGGGGTCTCAGGCTACGGTCAGCGTCGCGGCGACCGGGAGGTGGTCGGACGCCTCGGTGCGCGGCGCGACGACCTCGGTCACGGTGATCTCCGGTGACACCAGTAGATGGTCGATCTGCTCGCGGGGCGCGTCGGCCGGCGAGGTGAAAAGCGGCCGGGCGGCGGCGAAGCCGTCGAGCAGCCCGGCGCCGGTGAACGCCGCGAACGCCGGGTCGCCCGGCTGGGTGTTGAGGTCGCCGCCGACGACCAGCGGGCGCCCGGCCGCGAAGCCGCGGGCGAACGCCGCGACCTCACCCGCCTGGCTCACCGGGCCACCGTCGGGCGGTGGCTGCAGGTGGGTGGAGACGACCGCGATCTCGGCACCGCCGGCGTCGAGCACGACACCGAGCGCCTGTGCGCCGGTCGGTGCGCCGGCCGCGCGCAATCGGACCGTCGCCGTGTAGACCACCGGCAGCCGGGTCAGCACCGCGTCGCCCCAGACCGCGTCGGCCGCCGGCGCGAACCGGTAGGGCATCCCGAGCCGGTCGGCGAGCAGCGCGAGCGTGTCGTGGCCGCCGTTGAGCAGCCAGGCCCGGTCGACCTCGCTGAGCAGCACGACATCGGGCCGCTGCGCGGCGATCGCCGTCGTGAGGCCGGCCAGGTCGAGGCGGCCGTCGAGGCCGAAGCCCATCCGGATGTTGTAGGCCACCACCCGCAGCACGCCGGGCGCCGGCGCGCGCCCGTCGCCCGGCACCGGACGCGGCAACACCAGCGCCGCCGCGAACGCGACGATGACGGCCAGCGGAACAGCGGTCCAGGACAAGGAACGACCGACATCCATTCGGGGGTACGGCGGTCGCCCGGCCACAACCGCGACGACGGCCGCGACCGCGGGCGGCACCCACTCGTTGGGGTAGCCGATGTCATATGAGGCGTAGTAGAGCACCGCGGCGACCGCGAACAGGGTCAGGCCGCCGACCGCCGCGAAGCCACGCCGCACAGCGCCGACCGCAGGGTCCGGCCGGCCGGTGCGGAATCCGGTCGCGCACAACACCAGCCCTAGGCCCAACGCGGTAACCGGCATCGCCAGGGTCAGGCCGGATCCCCACGACCGGGTGAAGGCGATGGTGCCGCCGACGAGGGTCACCAGACCCGCGCCGGCCACGGGCACGGTCGGCCTCGGCAGCAGGGCACCGGCCGCCAGTAACCCGACCGACACGGCGACCAGCGCGGCGGCCGGCAACCCCGAACCCAGGCCCGGACCGGCGATCCCGGCCTCCTCGCCGGACGCGTAGGAGACGGCGGTGTTCGCGAGCGCGGGCGAGCCGGCGACCATCGTCCACAACAGCAGGACCGGTCCGGCGACGAACCAGGCTGCCGGACCGGGCACGGATCTGGTTGTGTGGTTGGTCACGGCGGGCAGCAGAGCGCCGAATGCCAGGCACTGCAGCGCTGTCACCGTCCACGCGATCGCGCCGCCGCGCCAGGTGAGGTCGAATGTGCCGACCGCGGCGTGCGTCGCGGTGCCCAGCGCGAGGCCGAGAACGAGGCCGGGAACCGGTTCGGCACCGATGACCGCGGTCGCGGCGAGCCACACCAGACCGGCCAGCAGACCGGCGCTGGAGAGGTAGAGCTGAGCCTGCCCGCCGTCGGTGGCGAGCAACCCGAGCCGGCAGGCGGCGAGCGCGATGCCCGCGACCGACGCCACACCGCGCGGACCGAGGGGGCGCACCAACGGAACGACGGCGAACGCGCCGACGAACCACAACAGCGCGAAGCCGCCCATCAGCTCGGCCGGTGTCGACGCGGCCTGCCCGAAGATGGTGATGATCGAAGGCAGCCAGACGCGGAGCACGTCGGTCAGCAAGGCGACACCGAGCGCGATCCCGGCGGCGGTCAGATAGGTGCGGCGCACCCGAGAGATTCTCAGCCGCCGGCGGCGGCCTCGTCTACGTTCGGTTGGCTCGACAGCGCTGACCGTGAGGTCCACAGCGGACCTTTACGGCCGAAGGCGCCCACCGGGTACCGGTGGGCGCCTTCGGCGTCTCGTCAGGTCAGCGTGCCTTCTTGGCGGGCGCCTTCCGGGCGGGAGCCTTCTTGGCCGCGGCGGTGGTGCGTGCCGTGGTGGTCTTCTTGGCAGCCGCGCTGCTGGTCTTCTTGGCAACGGCCGCCTTGCGGGCGGTGGTGGTCTTCGCCGCGGTCGACTTGGCGGCCGTCTTGGCGGGAGCGGCCTTCTTCGTCGCGGTGGCGGTCTTCTTGGCGGCCGCCGCCTTCGTGGCGGTGGTGGCCTTGGTGCCGGTGGCCTTGGCGGTCGTCGCCTTGGCAGTGGTCTTCTTGGCCGCGGCGACCTTGGGCACCCGACCGCTGGCGACCATCTCCCGGAAGCCCGCGCCTGCGCGGAACGCCGGGACGGACGTCTTCTTGACCTTCACCGCTTCGCCGGTGCGCGGGTTGCGGGCTGTTCGGGCGCCGCGCACGCGCTTTTCGAAGACACCGAAGCCGGTGATGGCAACCCGGTCTCCCTTGGTGACCGCTTGCTGGACCTCGGCGAGGACCGCGTCGAGCGCCGCCGTCGCCGTCTTCCGGTCCCCCAGGCGAGCGGCGAGCGCCTCGATGAGCTCGGCTTTGTTCACAACTTCCCTCCGATGTTTGCATGGCCTCAACGCGAGCCATTCTGCGCGCACCGTATGCCCATTGTCATCGGTACACAAACATATCGCCGAAAAAAGTCGTTGTGTCTCAACGGATTCGCCCCCTCCGGATGACCCGGAGGGGGCGAATTCGAGGCTGCGGCCGGCTGTGTGGCCGATAAAGGGCTAGCCGATAGCCGGCAGGAAAGCCGGTCGACGCTGCTCATACTCCGTGATTTCAGCCTCATGGCGCAACGTCAGGCCGATGTCGTCGAGCCCTTCCAGCAGGCGCCAACGGCTGAAGTCGTCGAGCGGGAACGACCAGACATGGTCACCCGCACGGAGTTCCCGCTTTTCCAGGTCGACCGTGACCGCGGTGGTGGGGTCACCCTCGACCAGAGTCCACAGCTCCTCCACAGCCGGCAGTTCGAGCTCGACCGGCAGCAGGCCCTCCTTGAGCGCGTTGCCACGGAAGATGTCGCCGAACCGGGGCGAGACGACGGCGCGGAAACCGTAGTCCCGCAAGGCCCACACGGCGTGCTCCCGCGATGACCCGGTGCCGAACTCGGGACCGGCGACGAGCACCGTCGCGCCCCCGTAGCTGGGGTCGTTGAGCACGAACGACGGGTCTTCGCGCCAGGCGCTGAACAGGCCGTCCTGGAAGCCGGTGCGGGTCACCCTCTTGAGGTACACCGCCGGGATGATCTGGTCGGTATCCACGTTGGACCGCCGCAGCGGGACCGCGGTGCCGGTGTGCACGGTGAACTTGTCCATCGTTTCTTCTCTCCCTGGTGTCGCCGACGTCACAGGTCCGCCGGCGACGCCAGCCGGCCGCGCACGGCGGTGGCTGCGGCGACGGGCGGCGAGACGAGGTGGGTACGCCCGCCACGACCCTGGCGGCCCTCGAAGTTGCGGTTGGAGGTGGACGCGCAGCGCTGGCCGGGCGACAGCGTGTCGGGGTTCATGCCCAGACACATGGAGCAGCCGGCGAACCGCCACTCGGCGCCGGCGTCGGCGAAGACCTTGTCGAGACCCTCCATCTCGGCCGCCTCGCGGACGGCCGCGGAACCGGGCACGACGAGCATCCGCACGCCCTCGGCGACCCGGTGGCCGCGGATCACGTCGGCGGCCGCGCGCAGGTCTTCCAGCCGGCCGTTGGTGCAGGAGCCGACGAAGACCACGTCGACCGCGATGTCGCGCAGCGGCGTGCCGGGCGTCAGCGCCATGTATTCCAGCGCCCGGGTCGCAGCGGTGCGCTCGCCCTCGAGGGCGAAGTCTTCCGGTGCCGGCACCGTGCCGTCGAGCGCGACGCCCTGGCCGGGGTTGGTGCCCCAGGTGACGAACGGGCTGATCCGGGTCGCGTCGAGGGTCACCTCGGTGTCGAAGACCGCGCCCTCGTCGGTCGGCAGGCTGCGCCAGTAATCGAGGGCGGCGTCCCAGGCGTCGCCCTGCGGCGCGTTGGGCCGGCCCTTCAGATAGGCGTAGGTGGTCTCGTCCGGCGCGATCATGCCGGCCTTGGCGCCCCATTCGATCGACATATTCGCGATCGTCATCCGCCCCTCCATCGAGAGGTTGCGGATCGCCTCGCCGCGGTATTCGACGATGTGGCCGCGGCCACCGCCGGTGCCGACCTGAGCGATCAGCGCCAGCACAAGGTCTTTGGCGGTGACGCCGGGAGCCAGGTCGCCCACCACGTTGACGGCCATGGTCTTCGGGCGCGACTGCGGCAGCGTCTGGGTGGCCAGCACGTGCTCGACCTCACTGGTGCCGATGCCGAAGGCCAGCGCGCCGAAAGCGCCGTGGGTGGCGGTGTGTGAGTCGCCGCACACGATCGTCAAGCCGGGCTGGGTGACGCCGAGCTGCGGCCCGATCACGTGCACGATGCCCTGGTTGTCGTCGCCCAGTGGGAGAAGGCGGATGCCGAACTCGGTGCAGTTGCGGCGCAGCGTCTCGATCTGGGTGCGCGACGTCGGGTCGGCGATCGTCAGCGGATCACCGCGGCGGAGGTTGAACGCGGGGTTGCTGTAACCCGTTGGCGTGTTGTGATCCTCGGTCGCGAGCGTCAGATCGGTGCGCCGCACGGGCCGGCCGGCGGCGCGCAGACCGTCGAACGCCTGCGGGCTGGTCACCTCGTGCAGCAGGTGCAGGTCGATGAAGAGCAGATCTGGCTCACCCTCGGCGGACCGCACCACGTGCGCGTCCCAGACCTTCTCGGCCAGGGTCCTCGGTGACGTTGGCTTCGGAGTGACTCCCACCATCTGGACATCCTAAATTCTGGGAGGTATGTTTCGGCTTGTGGGACACAGTATGAGCGGTGTCGGCGTCCTGGACAAGGCGGTGGTGATCCTCGCGGCCTGTGTCGACGGCGCCAGCCTGGCCGAATTGGTGGAGCGGACCCGGTTGCCGAGGGCCACCGCGCACCGCCTGGCACAGGCGTTGGAGATCCATCGCTTGCTGGTGCGCGACACACAGGGGCGCTGGCGCCCCGGCCCGCGCCTGGGCGAGCTGGCCAACGCGGCGCCCGATGTGCTGCTCACCGCCGCCGAGCCGCTGTTGTCCGCATTGCGGGACGCGACCGGCGAGAGCGCCCAGCTCTATCTGCGCCGTGCCGACGAACGAATCTGCGTCGCCGCCGCGGAACGCGCCAGTGGCCTGCGCGACACGGTGCCGGTCGGTTCGGTGCTGCCGATGACGGCCGGCTCGGCCGCCCAGATCCTGCTCGCCTGGGAGCCGCCGGAGGCGGTCATGCCCCTGCTGCCACGCTGCAAGTTTACCGGCCGCACGCTGGCCGAGGTCAGGCGTCGCGGCTGGGCCCAGAGCGTCGCCGAGCGCGAGCCCGGCGTGGCCAGCGTCTCGGCCCCGATCCGCGACCGCACCGGCCGGGTCATCGCCTCGATCAGCGTCTCAGGCCCGATCGAGCGCCTCGGCCGCCGCCCCGGCGACCGCCACGCCATGGCCGTAGTCCGCGCCGGCCAACGCCTTTCCGGCCTCTGACCCAACCCACAGTGGACAGATCCGCAACCGACCGCGGACCTGGCAAGCGCAGCGAAGCGGAGCGATCCCCGGCGGGAGCAACGGTCCGCACCACCGCGGACCCGGGAAAAGGCCAATGTCAGTAAGAGCAGCGAAGCGGAGCCCCCGGCGGGAGCAACGGTCCGCACCACCGCGGGCCCGGGAAAGGACCAAAGTCAGTAAGAGCAGCGAAGCGGAGCCCCCGGCGGGAGCAACGGTCCGCACCACCGCGGACCCCGGGAAAGCCAGATTTTGATCTCTGGATAAAGCAAAACCCCCCGAGAGATCTCGAGGGGTGCTCTGTAGCCCCGATGGGATTCGAACCCACGCTACCGCCTTGAGAGGGCGGCGTCCTAGGCCGCTAGACGACGGGGCCAGGACTTCTACGATGTCGCGGTGGCGACGGAGCGGAACTCTATCAGAGTCCAACACCGCTGCCATCTCGGCATCGTTGCTGGGGTACCAGGACTCGAACCTAGACTAACTGAACCAGAATCAGTTGGGCTGCCAATTACCCCATACCCCAATGGCGCTTGAAGCGCCGAGTGAGAACTTTACCGGAGGGGTGGTCGGCCGCCAAATCCGCCACCCCCCGGCTCAACGTCACTCGATGGCCGTGACCGGGTTGACCAGCTCGCCGATGCCCTCGATCCGCACCGAGACCGTCTCGCCGGCCAGGATCGGGCTGACCCCGGCGGGCGTGCCGGTCAGGATCACGTCGCCCGGGCCCAGCGTCATCACGTGCGAGATGTAGGACACGATCGTCGGGATGTCGAAGACCATGTCACGGGTGTTGCCCAGTTGCCGCACCTCGAGTTCCTCCGGCGGGCGGCCGACCTCACAGCGCACCTCGAGGTTGCTGACGTCGAGGTCGGTGACGATCCACGGGCCGATCGGGCAGAACGTGTCGAAGCCCTTGGCCCGGGTCCACTGGCCGTCGCTGTGCTGCAGGTCGCGCGCGGTCACGTCGTTGGCGGCGGTGTAGCCGAAGATGGCCCGCTCGGCACCGGCCCGGTCGACCCGGCGGGCGCCCTGCAGGCCGATCACGACGGCCAACTCGGCCTCGTGCTCCACCTGCTTGGACTGGATCGGCAGCTCGATCGCGTCGCCCGGCCCGATCACCGACGACGGCGGCTTGAGGAACAGCAGCGGCTCCTTCGGCACCTGGTTGCCCAGCTCGGAGGCGTGCTCGACGTAGTTGCGGCCGACCGCGATGATTTTGCGGGGCAGCATCGGCGGCAGCAGCCGCACGTCGGCCAGCGCCCAGCGCCGGTTGGTGAACTTGATCTCGCCGAACGGGAGTCCCTCGATCTCGGCGACGGTCAACGCGTCAGCCCCCGCGCCGGTCTCACCCTCGACGACGCCGAACGACTGCCCGTTGGAATGGGCGAACAGAGCGATACGCACGCCCCAAATCTAGCCGTCGCACAGCCTGTCCCCCGATCGGGCAGTCCGGTTGACATGCTGAGTTCATGACGGGAGGTCTCCGGTGACCGCCGACGATCGGCCCAACGTGGCCCGCATGTGGGATTACCACCAGGGCGGCGACCGTGCCGGGCCGGCCGACCGGCGGCTGGCCGACGCGGTCACGACGGCGTGCCCCGAGCTTCCCCGGGCCGCCCAGGCCAACCGGGCCTTCCTCGCCCGCGTTCTGGCCCACCTGGTCGGCGTCGGCGTCCGGCAGTTCCTCGACCTGGGCGCCGGCCTGCCGACCGACCGCAACACCCACCAGATGGCCTGTGGCAGCCGGGTGGTCTACGTCGACACCGACCCGATGGCCGTGCTGCACAACCGGATCGGCGTCGTCGGCAACCCCGACGTGACGGTCGTGCAGGCCGACCTGCGCGACCCCGAACTCGTGCTGCGCCATCGTGACGTGCGGCACTACATCGACTTCCGCCGCCCGGTCGCCGTGCTGGCCCTGGCGGTCTACCACTTCGTGCCCGACGCCGAAGAGCCGGCGACCGGCATCGCGTCGATCTACGACCATGTCGCCCCGGGCAGTTACCTGGCGATCAGCCACGGCAGCGCCGACGACGCACCCGACCGCGTGGCCCGGGTCGCCGGCCTCTACGCCGCCGCCGGGATCCCGCTGCGCCCGCGCAGCCGGTCCGAGATCGCGGCCCTGTTCGACCGGTTCGCGCTCGTCGGCCCCGGCCTGGTGGCCGCGCCGTGCTGGGAGCCCTCGGCGCCGCCACCGGCGCAGCCACGGGCGGCCGGCTGGTACGCCGGGCTGGGCCGGAAAACCGGGGCATAGACCTTGCTCGGTTTTCGCACCCACGGGCGTCCGGCCGGGCCAGGATCTGGGCATGACAGACAAAACCATGCGCTACACCGACCAGGAGCGCGACACCCTGCGCAACGCGGCGATGGGCGCGATGATGCTCGTCTCGAAGTCCGATCCGGGGATCATGGGCACGATCAAGGAGATGTTCGCGGGCTCGAAGGCCCTCAAGAGCGCGTCTCCCGACATGCAGGAGATCTTCAAGGGCAGCGGCGGCATGCCGAAGATGCCGAAGGGCTCGTCGGCCGACATGGAGAACAACGTCATGTCGATGCTGCAGCAGTCGCAGCAGATCCTGTCGAAGGACCCGCAGGACCTGCAGAACTTCCGCAACACCATCATGAGCGCCTGCGACCAGGTCGCGAAGGCTCAGGGTGGGGTCAGCGACAACGAAATGGCCATGATCAACAAGATCCGCTCCGCACTGGGTTCCTGACCTGAGGCCGGCGGTGGCGCCGCACGCGCGGAGGGCGCGGCGCCACCGCTGGCTACCCTGGGCGGGTGGAGGTTCTCGCGCCCGATGCCTGGCGGGCCCGCCGGCTCGCGCACGAGCGGCGGGTCGACGGCTGGGTCGAGCCGCATCTGGCCCGCCGCCGGGCCGGTGAGCGCCACCCCGTCGAAGACTTCCTGTTCACCTACTACTCCCACCGGCCGGCCCAGTTGCGCCGCTGGCATCCCGGCGCCGGGGTGGTCCTGGCCGGCGCCTCCGTCGACGAGTTGGGTCGCGACTACCGCGCCGAGCCCGCCGGTGTCACCGTCGACGCCGCCGCCGTGCGGGCCCGCCGCGCCACCTCCATCGACTGGATCCGCACCCTGCTGACCCGCACCGCCGCCCGCCCGGCCCAGCTGGGCTGCTTCGGCATGCACGAGTGGGCGATGGTCTACCGCCAGACCCAGCAGGAGGTACGCCACGACGCCTGGCCCCTGCGTCTCTCGCCGGCCGACACCGCGGCCGTGGTCGAGGAGCGCGGCGTGCGCTGCAGCCACTTCGACGCCTACCGGTTCTTCACCGCGCCGGCCCGGCCGCTCAACGTGCTGACACCGACCCGGGAGCGCCAGCACGAGCTCGAACAGCCCGGCTGCCTGCACGCGAACATGGACCTCTACAAGTGGGCCTACAAGCTCTCCCCGCTGGTGCCCAGCGAGCTGGTGGCCGACTGCTTCGCGCTCGCCCGCGACATCCGCACGCTCGACATGCGGGCCAGCCCCTACGACCTCGCGGCCCTGGGCTATCCACCGGTACGGATCGAGACCGCGCCCGGCCGGGCCGAATACGCCGCCGCACAGCGCGAGTTCGCCGACCGTGCCGCGCCGCTGCGGGAACGCCTGCTGGCCGCGATCTAGGCTTTTTTCTTCTGGTAGTGCCGGCGGGCCCGGGCCCGGTTGCCGCACATCCGGCTGTCACACCACTGTCTACTGTGGTTGCGGCTCTCGTCGACGAACACCCAGCCGCAGGACTCGCCCGGGCACTGCTTGAGCGGTGGCACGTCGGGTGAGCCGAGCACCGCGACCGCGTCGGCGGCCGACTCCCAGGCCGGCACGTCGAGGCCGGTCCAGCCGGGGCGATAGCCGCGCCCGCTGCCCACGCCGACCCGCAGTTGCCGCATCCCGGCGCGGAAAGCCCGGTCGAGCACGGCCAGGTCGGCGCCCTCGGGCTCCTCGCCGGCGGCGACCGCGGAGAACAGCCGGAACAGCGCCTCCCGCAGGGCCAGGGCGCGGCCGAGGGCGGCCTGGGCGGCCGCCGGGTCGGCGGCGGCCTCGGTCTCCAGGGCCGACAGGGCGGTGTCGTCGATGCCGCCCGCGTCGCGCACGTAGCCGGCCAGCGACGGGTAGTCGGTGATCCGCTCGATCGGGTCGGCCGACCGTCGCCACAGCACGCTGTTGACCAGGGCCAGCGAGAGCCGGCCGCCGAGGGCGTGCGCGACCGGGCGCGCCGGGCGGAGTTCGACGCTCAACACCCTAATGAGTCTAAGGCCCTTGACGCGTTAAACACCGACGCCATACCGTCCCTAACATGTATTCGATGTCACGCTCGTTAGGAGGACCATGCGCTCGCTTCGCACCCTGTCCGCCACCGGGCTCCTCGCGGCGGCACTGCTGACGGGATCGGCGGCGCTCGCAGCGCCGTTGGACGGCACAGCCGTGCCGGCCGCTTCGGCCGGCACCGACCCCTTCGCCTACCGGCGCGGGCCGGTCACCATCACCCAGCACGGCGTGGAGAACCGCGACGGCGTGCTGGTCCGCGACATCACCTACGCCGCCCGCGACGGCGACCCCGTGCGCGCCTACCTGGTCGAGCCGGTCCGCAAGGGCCACTACCCGGCCGTCCTCTACCTGCACTGGTTCGAGCCCCCGAATCCGACCAGCAGCCGCCTGGAGTTCCTCGACGAGGCGGTGGCCCGGGCCCGGCAGGGCGCCGTGGCGCTGCTGCCCGACCTCACCTTTCCCTGGTCGATCGACGTGGTCGGTGACCAGCGCGACGTCGCCAACGTGGTGGCACAGACGGTCCGGCTGCGCCGCGGGCTCGACCTGCTCACCGCGCGCGCCGGCGTGGCGCGGGTCGCGGTGGTCGGCCACGACTACGGCGGCATGTACGGGCTGCTGCTCGCGTCCGTCGACCAGAGCCGGGTCAGCGCCGCGGTGGCGATGAACGTCGACGCCACCTTCAGCAACTGGTTCGCGACGTTCTTCCTCGGCCTCTCCGGCGACGCCACGATCGCCTACGAGAAGCTGTTCGAGCGGGTGGACCCGATCCGCTTCGTCGCCGACCGGCGCGGCGTGCCGCTGCTCTTCCAGTTCGCCGAGCCCGACTTCTTCGTGCCCGACTCGACCCGCCGCACGCTCGTCTCACTCGCGGCGGAGCCCAAGGACTACCACCTCTACCCCGACGCCGGCCACGAGCTCGACGCGGCCGCCCGCGCCGACCGCGAGGCCTGGCTCAGCGCGCACCTGGGGCGTTGACCCGACTCAGCCGCCGCCGGCGATGATCCGGTCGGCCGCCAGGGACGCCTGCTCGATCGGGATCGCGAAGCCGATCCCGATCGAGCCGCCACCCTCCAGCGACGCGATCGCCGTGTTGACGCCGACCACCTCGCCGCGGGCGTTGACCAGCGGGCCGCCGGAGTTGCCGGGGTTGATGGAGGCGTCGGTCTGGATCGCCGTCTGGCGCCGGCCCTTGGGCAGTTGCACCTCGCGGTCGAGCGCGCTGACGATGCCGGCGGTCACCGTTCCCGACAGGCCCAGCGGGCTGCCCACCGCGAGCACCGGCTCGCCGACCCGGGTGGTGCCGGACTTGGCCAGCGGCAACGGCCGCAGGCCGGTGGTCGACGGCACCTTCAACACCGCGATGTCGCGGTCGGGGTCGCGACCGACCAGCGTGGCTGGTATCCGCTGCCCCTTCGGCGTCTCCAGGTAGACCGAGCGGGGCTCGCCGGTGCCGAGCGTGTGGTCGTTGGTGATGACGTTCTGGTTGGTGTCGATCGCGAACCCGGACCCGGTCGACGCGCTGCCGTCGGCGTTGAGCACCTCGATCGAGACCACGCCCTGCAACGTGTTGCCCGCGGCGGCGATCAGGTCGGCCGACCCGGCGCCACCGGCGCCCGCGCTCGCCGACGGGGATGGCTGCGCGCCGACCTTGGTCCGCTCGCGGGCCACGAAACCACCGGCGAGGCCGCCGGAGACCGCGGCGACCACGATCACCGCGGCGGCGGCCAGCGCGGCGCGGCGCCAGCCGGCGGTGGAGAAGGAGCGGCGCTTGCCGGTCGCCGGCGGGCGCCCGTCGCTGCCCAGCAGTTCGAGGTCCGGGGAGACATACTCGGGACCGCGCGGCTCACCGAGGCCCGGTGGCATCGTCGGTGTGGTCGTCATCGGCTCGTCCCCCTTCTCACTCACGGGATCCTGGAGAACCAGAACATCGACGCCAGGGCGGCGGCCATCGCGATGATCAGGGCCAGGCCGATGAACCGCGACGAGACGTCCGCGCGCTCCTTCACATAGCCGACGGAGCTGCCGATGTCGGCGTACACCGCCTGAAGTTCCTCTTTGGAATCGGCCTCGTGATAGCCGCCTTTGGTCTTCTCGGCCACCCCGCGCAGCGTGTCGCCGTCGACCGGCACCGACATCGCGACACCGCCGCGCCGGGCGATCTCCCCGGCCGTGGTGCCGAACGAGATGGTGTCGACCGGCACGTTCATCGTGTTGGCCTCGCCGGCCGCCTCGTCGGGATCCCGGCCGGAGGTGTTGGCACCGTCGGAGAGCAGCACGATGCGGGCCGGCGGCGGGTCCTTGTCGGCCCGCGGGTCGACACTGCGGATCGCGGCCAGCGAGGTGGTGATCGCCTCGCCGATCGCCGTGCCGCCCAGGCCGGCGGTGGTCTCGGAGAGCCGGTCGACGCCCGCCTTGAGCACGTCGCGGTCGGTGCCGGGCGGCACCACGACGGTGGCGTTGCCGGCGAACGCGACCAGGCCGACGTTGAAGTGGTCGGGCAGTTCGTCGGCGAAGTCCCGCGCCGCCTCCTTGGCCGCGCGCAGGCGGTCCGGCCGCACGTCGGTGGCCAGCATCGACGCCGACACGTCGACCGCGATCATCACGGTCGCCCGTTCCTTGGGCACCCGGACCTCGTCGGTCGGCCGGGCGAAGCCGACCACCAACAGCGCCAGCATGGCCAGGAACAGCGCGGCCGGCACGTGCCGCCGCCAGGCCGGGCGGTTCGGCGCGACCTTGTCGAGCAGGCGCAGATTGGTGAACCGCACGGCGTAGCGGCTGCGCCGCCGCTGCATCAGCACGTAGGCGATCGCCACCACCGCGACGCCGACCAGCAGCCAGAGCCGCGCCGGATTGAGGAAGGCGACGTCCGGCATCCCGTTCACCTCGTGCCTCCCATGGGTCGCCGCCTGGCCGGCGCCGCCGCGGCCCGCCGGCGCTGGTGGAGCACGTAGCGCACGATGTCGGCGACCCAGTCCCGGTCCGTCCGCAGTGGAAGGTGGCTGGCGCCGGCGCGGCGCAGAGCGGCGGCCACCGCTTCGCGTTCCTGCCGTGCGGCCGACGCGTACCGCTCGCGCAGCTTGCGGTTTCCGGTCGCGACCTCGCGCCGCCGGCCGGTCTCCGGGTCGACGAAGGTGATCAGGCCGACGTCCGGCAACTCCAGCTCACGCGGGTCGGTCACCTCCACGGCGAGCACCTGGTGCCGGGCCGCCAACCGCTTGAGCGGCCGCTCCCAGCCGGGCTCTCCCCGGTCGAGGCCGTCGTCCAGGAAATCCGAGATGACCACCACCAGTCCCCGGTGGACCGCGGAGCGCTGCATTCCGTCGATCGCGGTGGCCAGATCCTCGCCGTCCGCGCCTTCCCCGTCGCGGTCGGCGCCGAGCAGCTCGCGCAGCAACGCCTGCAGGTGCACCCGGCCGGTGCGCGCCGGCACCCGCCGGGTGCCGTCGCGGCGCAGCACGTGCGCGCCGAGCCGGTTGCCGGTGCCGGCGGTGAGGAACCCGACGGCGGCGACCGCGGCGACCGCCAATTCGCGCTTCTCCACCTCGGCGGTGCCGAAATCCATGCTGGCCGACCCGTCGACCAGCACCCAGGTGGTCAGCTCCCGGTCGGCGTCGACCTCGCGGACGTGCGGCACGTTGGTGCGGGCGGTGACCGCCCAGTCCATCCAGCGCACCTCGTCTTCGCCCGGCCGGTATTCCCGGGAGCCGGAGAACTCCGACCCGGGGCCGGGCAGCAGGCCGAGATACTGGCCCTGCAACATGCCGTCCAGGCGCCGGGTGACCATCAGCTCCAGCCGGCGCAGGCGTTCCTCCGGCGCGAGCTGCCGGACGGTCACCTCGGGCGCCCGGCGGCTCATGCCGCCGCCAGTCCCCGAAGCTCCGCGTCCGGCTCCGCCGCCAGGTGGGGCGGCGGGACGGCGTCGACCAGCTTCTCCACGACCGACTCGGCCGACACGCCGTCGGCGACCGCGTCGAAGGAGAGCACCAGCCGGTGCGAGATCACTTCGCCGGCCAGTTCCCGGACGTCGTCGGGCACCACGTAGTCGCGGCCGCGCAGCACGGCCAGGCCGCGGGCGGCGGCGACCAGGCCGAGCGTGGCCCGCGGGCTGGCCCCGTACGCGAGCTGCTTGGCCACCTCCACCAGGCCGAACCGGGCCGGCTCGCGGGTGGCCAGCACGAGGCGGACGACGTACTCGGCGATCGCGTGATGCACGAAGACCTTGCGGTTGAGCTGCTGCAACTCGCGCAGCCGGGCCGGATCGAGCACCTGCCGTGGGGTGGGCCGGTCGCCGCTCATCCGGTAGAGGATGCCCAGCTCCTCCTCGTCGGTCGGATAGCCGACCACGACCCGCATCAGGAACCGGTCCCGCTGGGCCTCGGGGAGGTGGTAGACGCCCTCGGACTCGATGGGGTTCTGGGTGGCCAGCACAAGGAACGGCTCCGGCACCGGCCAGGATCGGCCGCCGATCGAGACCTGGCGCTCGGCCATCGCCTCCAGCAGCGCCGACTGGACCTTGGCCGGTGCGCGGTTGATCTCGTCGGCCAGCACCAGGTTGGCCATCACCGGCCCGAGCTCGACGTCGAACGACTCGGTCGACGCCCGATAGATCCGGGTGCCGACGATGTCGGAGGGCACCAGGTCAGGGGTGAACTGGATCCGGGCGAAGCTGCCGCCGACGGTCTCGGCCAGGGTCTGCGCGGCGAGCGTCTTGGCCACGCCGGGCACGCCCTCCAGCAGGCAGTGTCCGTTGGCCAGCAGGGCGACGACCAGCCGCTCGACCAGCTTGTCCTGCCCGACGATGACCCGTTTGACCTCGAAGAGGACTTCCTCGAGGACCGCACCGGTGCGCCGCGCGGCGGCCGGGTCCGAGCCGGCCGCGTAGGCCTCGTCGGGGGTCTCCTCCGCGAAGTCGAACTCGGACGGTGGCGGCAAACTGGGCGTCATGAAGTCGAGCGTCCCGGTTGGTCACGGAATTGGGGGCTATTTAGCCCAATTTGTGGCGACTATTCTTATGATCATCTAGGTTCGCGCAGGTCAGCGACGAACACCGGCAGATCATGGAGCCGGTCGGTGGCCGTCCGGTCCAACTCCGCCAGCGGGTAGGGGCCCGGATCATCGCGGCCCAGGGTCGCCCGGATCCGCCAGGCGAGACGGCTGAGCATCAGGCCGGCGCGGCGGGCGAGGCGGTCCGCTGTGGGCGGCAGGTGCCCGCCGTGCGCCGCATAGGCCTCCATACCACCACCGAAGGCGTACGCGGCGTGCGCGGCGACCAGGCCGGCGCTGTCGGGGCCGGCGCCGTCCCAGTCCACGATCACCGGACCGGCCGGGGTGACCAGCACGTTTTACGGCTCGAGATCGCGATGGGTGAACACGTAGTCGCCGGCGCGGGCGAAGGCCCCGGCGACCCATTCCGTCGCCGCGGCCAGGTCGGCGAGGCGCTCGCCCAGCACGCCGGCCCAGGGCCGTCCCTGCGTCCGGCCCTCGTCGTGCCACCCGGCCCAGTCGGCCGGCCGGAAGATGCCGTAGACGTCGGGCTCGGCGGTCGCCAGCGGGCGCAGCCGATGCAGCCGGGCCAGCGTGGCGCCGAGCCAGTCGGCCAGGTCGTCGCCGGGCCCGATCGGCCGGCCGTCGACCCACTCGGAGACCCTTCCCAGGGTTCCGTCCGCCAGCCGCGCGGCACACCCGACCGCGGGATCCGGCGGCCGGACCGGGCTGGGCGCGGGGATGCCGGCGGCGATCGCGTCCTGCTCGAACGCCATCGCGGCGGCCAACTCGGTCTCTCTCCCGGGCGGCACCCGCTTGACGATGAACCGCCCGCCGTCGCCGGTGGTCAGCCGCCAGGTCCGGGCGCTCGACCAGGCGTACGGCTCCAGCGTGGCGCCGCGCTCCGGCAGCCCGAAGGCGGCGCAGACGGCCGGGGCGTCGATGGCCATCCGGTGACCATACGTCGGGTGGATCTTCGCCGGAAGCGCACCAATCCTTCACACCCGCGCTCTAGCGTTCTTCTCATGCGGACGGCGCGCCAACGGACCGGTGACGTCGCGCCCGACCAGCGGGGGCGGTCGGTCGCGACGACGGCGGCCTGTTGGCTCGCCGTCGCGCCGGGCGCGGCCTGGACCGCGGTCCGGCTCGGCGGCTGGGAACGCGGGCCGCTGGTGCAACTGATGGCCTACACGCCCTACGCGGCCGGCCTGGCCGTGCTGCCGTTGATCGGCGCGCTGGCCCTGCGGCGCTGGCGCGCGGCGGCGGTCGCGGCGCTCTCGCTGGTCGCGCTGGCGGGTGTGGTGCTCCCGCGGACCATGCCGGGTGGTGCTGCCGACGCCGGCGGGCCCCGGCTGCGGGTGCTCACCGCCAACATCAAGCACGGCGAGGCCGACCCCGACGCGCTGGTGCGGCTGGTCCGCGAGCACGACGTCGACGTGCTCGCGGTGCAGGAACTCAACGCCGACTTCATCGCGGCGCTCGACAAGGCCGGCATCGGCGAGTTGCTGGCGCACCGGATCGTCGACGACCCGGCGGTCTACGTCAACGGCGGCCTCTACTCCCGCTTTCCGCTCACCGGGGGCGGCATCCACCAGGACGAGTCGGGTTTCACCCAGGCGTACGCGACGGTGACGCTCGACGGCGCCGCACCCCTGTCGATCGAGTCGGTGCACTCGTGCGCGCCGCTGACCGTCGCCGACGTGCCCTGCTGGTTCGCCGGGCTGCGCGGCCAGTCACCGGCCACACCGGACGGTGCGATCAGGCTGTTGATGGGTGACTTCAACGCCACAGTGGACCACGCTCCGCTGCGGGCCTTGCTGGCCACCGGATACGACGACGCGGCGGCCAGGACCGGGCACGGTTGGCACGGCACGTGGCGCCCGATCGACCGGGCCTACACCCTGCCGCCGATCGCGATCGACCACATCCTGATCGACCGGCGGGTGGCGGTGCGCAGGTTCGCGGTGTGGCCGCTGCCCGGCAGCGACCACAGCGCCGTCTTCGCCGAAGTCTCCTTGCCGCCTAGCTGACCACGGGTTCCCGGTCGAGGCCGTAGGTGAGCGCGTCGACCAGTGCGTGCCAGCTCGCCTCCACCACGTTCTCGTGGACGCCCACGGTGGTGAAGTCGCGGCCCCGGCCGTCGTTGGTCTCCACCAGCACCCGGGTGACCGCACCGGAGCCGTGCGAGCCCTCCAGGATGCGCACCTTGTAGTCGGCCAGCACGAACGAGGTCAGCTCCGGGTAGTGCTTCGAAAGTGCCAACCGCAGTGCCTCGTCGAGCGCGTTGACCGGACCGTTGCCCTCGGCGGTCGCGATCACCCGCTCGCCGCGGACCCGGACCTTGGCGGTCGCCTCGGAGACCACCGCGCCGTCTTCACGGTGCTCCACCAGCACCCGGTAGGACTCCAGCGCGAACGGGCGGGTCACCTCGCCCAGCTCGCCGCGGACCAGCAGTTCGAAGCTCGCGTCCGCGGCCTCGAACGACCAGCCGCCGGCCTCGAGGTCCTTGACCCGCTGGGTGACGCGGGAGAGTTCGGCGGGATGGCCGGCCAGGTCGATGCCGAGCTCGCGGCTCTTGAGCTCGATGCTGGCCCGGCCGGCCATCTCGGTGACCAGGATCCGCATGTCGTTGCCGACGACCGAGGGCTCGACGTGGTTGTAGAGCAGGGGATCCACTTTGATCGCACTCGCGTGCAGCCCCGCCTTGTGAGCGAATGCGGCAGCTCCCACGTACGCCTGATGGGTGTCGGGGGCGATGTTGGCGATCTCGGCGATCGAGTGCGAGACCCGCATCGCCTGTTCGAGGCACCCGTCCGGTAGGACGGGCAGCTCCAACTTGAGCGCAAGATTGGCGACGACGGCGAACAGGTCGGCGTTGCCGGGCCGCTCGCCGTAGCCGTTGGCGGTGCACTGGAAGTGCTCGACGCCGGCCTCGACCGCGGCGACGGTGTTGGCCACCGCGCACGAGGTGTCGTTCTGGCAGTGGATGCCGAGCCGGTTGGCGGCGACGCCGAGCCGGCCGGTGAGGTCGGTGATCGCGGCGGTGATCCGCGACGGAAGCATGCCGCCGTTGGTGTCACACATCACCACGACCTCGGCGCCGGCCTCCAGCGCGGCCTGCACCACCGACGCGGTGTAGGCGGGGTCGTGGCGGAAGCCGTCGAAGAAGTGCTCGCAGTCGAGGAAGACGCGGCGGTCGTTGGCGACGAAATGCGCGACCGTGTCCCGCACCATCGCCAGGTTCTCCGCGCCGGTCGTACGCAGCGCCCGCTCCACGTGCCGGATGTCGGACTTCGCGACCAGGCAGACGGCGGGCGTCTCGGCGTCGAGCAGCGCGCGCACCTGCGGGTCTTCGTTGACGGCGACGCCGGCCTTGCGGGTGGCGCCAAACGCGACGAGTTGGGCATGTCGCAGGTCGAGTTCCTTCTGGGCGCGCTTGAAGAACTCCGTGTCCTTGGGCATCGCGCCGGGCCAGCCGCCCTCGATGAAACCCACGCCGAACTCGTCGAGCAGGCGGGCGACGGCGAGCTTGTCGACCACCGAATAGCTGATCCCCTCGCGCTGTGCCCCGTCGCGCAGCGTGGTGTCGTACACCTGGTAGGGCATGATCCTGTCGTCCTTTCACGGGAGCGATGGGGCGTTGCGCCGCAACAAAAAGACCCCCCGCGAAATGCGGGAGGTCTGCGCGCTCGGCGGTGTGGGTTGCCGGCGCGCTAGCTGCCAATAATGAGGGTGGCGAGGTGCGTCACGCTCCGTACTTTGCCACGGTCGGGCCGTGACGCCAACTCCTTGACCACATGTCGGGATCACCCGTTGGTGGGTTTCCGCCGCCCTGCGCGGGGTAGGAAGTTTCATGACCGAGTAAGACAGTCGATACGAGGAGTGAAGGTTCCCATGGACCGGCTCGACCCTCAGACGACACCCAAGGCCATGCCTCCCGCGGCACACGGCGGCGTGCCGAAGGGCACGTTCGACCCGTGGTCGTTCCGCGACGAGGCTGGTGTGACCGGCTCGGAACTGGTCGGCTACAAGGTGGAGGCGACCGACGGCCACATCGGCAAGATCGATGCGGCCAGCTACGAAGTCGACGCCAGCCACCTGGTGGTCGACACCGGCGCGTGGATCTTCGGCAAGAAGGTCATGCTTCCCGCCGGCGTCGTCAACCAGGTAGACCACGACGACCAGAAGGTCTACGTCGACCGGAGCAAGGAACAGATCAAGAACGCCCCGGAGTACGACGCGGAGACGCACACCGATCCGGCCTACCGGGACAAGCTCGGCGGTTACTACGGCGAAACGTACGACCCCGCCCGGCCGCGCTTGTAGTTCGGTCGACCCCGGCGCCCGCCATTCACCTGGCGGGCGCCGGCCTATGTCCATAGTGGAGGATCAGCGGTGCGCTACGGTGTTGGGCATGGAGCGGTCCTATTCCTTTGACGGCGTCTTCAACTTCCGCGACATCGGCGGCTATGCCGGGCTCGACGGCCGCACCGTGCGCTGGGGCCGGGTGTTCCGGTCCGACTCGGTGCACCGGGTCGCGCCCGCCTCACTGCCCGGCCTGGGCGTGCGCACGGTCATCGACCTGCGCCGCCCGCGCGAGGTTTCCCGCGACGGCCGGGTTGTCGACTATCCGGGCCTCGACTATCGGCACATCCATCCGGAGCACCCGGAATGGGGCTTGGCCGCGGAGGGCGAGACGATGGAGCGCTTCATCGCCGACCGCTACCGGGAACTGGCGTCGATCGGCAGCGCCGGCATCGGCGCGGCGCTCAAGGTCATCGCGGACCCGTCGGCGGCGCCGGTGGTCGTGCACTGCGTGGCCGGCAAGGACCGCACGGGCGTGGTCTGTGCGCTCACCCTGTCACTGGTCGGCGTCAGCGACGACGACGTCGCGGCCGACTATGCGCTGAGCACGGCGGCATCGGAACGCTTCTCGGCGTGGCTGCGGTCGTCACTGCCGTCGGCCAAGGAGCCGCCGGCCCCGTTCATGGCCTCGCCCGCCGCGGCGATGCACCTGTTCTTGTCGGAGTTGCGCGCGGAGCACGGCTCGGTCGACGACACTACGCCCGGCACGCCGGCCTGACCGACGACGACCTGGCCGCGCTGCGCTCACATCTGCTGACGTCCGGGGCCGGAGAGCGCTAGGCGCTCCCCGGCCTCCGCCGGTTACTTCTTGATGGGTTCGAGGCAGAGCACGTCGCCGTTGTGGCCCTCGCCCGACCAGAACCAGGCCTCGACCGTCGGGTGGGCGGCGCACCCGGTGTAGTTCTCGCCCGCGGCGTCGAAGTCGTCGTCGCGGACGTCTTCGACCTCGTCGAGCACCGTCCACTCGGCGGAGGCGTCGTCGCAGTCGACGACCTTGATGTCCTCGGAACTCTGGCCGATCAGGCAGTCGCCGGTGCTGGCGATACTCGGGTCGCCGGTCATGACCGACCAGATCGTGCCCACGACGATCAGCAGGACGATCCCGATCGCGCCGCCCGCGAGCTTGCGCAGGGCGATGCTCTTGTTGCTCATCCTGGCCGGGTCGATCATCGTCGGCCCACCGGCGGGAAAGTGACTGGCCGGCGGCGGCGTGAAGGGCGGCAGAGGCACGCCGCTAGGCGTGGTGGGCACCCCGGCCGGCGGCTGCTGCGGCGGGGTCATGGGCTGCTCGGACACGATGTTCCTCTCGAAGATCAAACTCCGTCCGCGAAGATAGATCATCGATGCGCCGCGCGCTGCCCCGGCCATCCATCTGCCTAGCGACTATCCACAATGGTTTTCGCCGGTTACTTGACCGGCTCGAGGCAGAGCACGTAACCGGTGCCACCCTCGGTCCCCGACCAGTACCACGCAGTCGCCGTCGGGTGGCCGCCGCACCCGGCGTAGTCACCGCCCGCGGCGTTGAAGTCGGCCTGGCGCACGCCCTCGACCCGCCCGGCAACCTTCCACGCGGCGTCGGCATCCCCACAGCCGACAACCGTCATGGCCTCGCCGTCCTGACCAACCAGGCAGTCACCGTCCTGGGCGGCGATCCCACCACCGATCGTGGCCGTCCAAACCGTGCCGGCGACAACGAGCGCGACCACCGCACCAACGGCGATGAGCCCCCTACGAACAGCAACCTGCCTCTCGCGACGCGCCCCCACCTCGCCCGTCAGCGGCTTCGGAACTGCAGCTATCTCGTCTGCCGGCTGAGCCGCGGTCGGGTTCATGGTCTGGTCGGACACGGTCTTCCTCTCGGGGTGGAACTCTGAACGGAACGGTAAGCCAGCAGAGCCTCCGCCGTTGCCCCGCTCCCCCTCGCTCAAAGCCATGCGAGCCCGAGCGACCCGCGCCGACTGAACGAGGAGGTCTACCCGGCGGCCGCAGAGGATCGTCACGCGCCGTGTCGGGCATCCCGAATTGACCGTGCGCGTGCTGGTCGCTCGCGTTGACCCGTTCGACCCGCACGCGTCGATCGGCCCGTTGACCGTTGCCACGGCCCGTCAACGCCAGCGCCGACCGTTGACCGCCGACGGTCAACAAGGGCGCGTTGACCGTCATCGGCAGAAGTCAACGAGCGCGCGCCGACGGCTGCCAGCAATCGCCTCTCGACCGTCGACACCGGCCCGCCACAACCAGCGCCCGTTGACCGTTGACCGTTACAGGGCACCCATCGCCCTGCCCTCTGTTGATCGGCCTCACCAAGCGCCGCGCAGCTGTTGACTGGCAAAGGTCAACCAGCGCGCGATGACCAGTGCAAGCAACCGCCAGCAACAGACGACGGACGCCCCTGACCGTTGACATCTGCGTGGCCAACAACGGCCGTTGATTGCCGACCAGACCGTTGACCATTGACCGCCAACGCCCAAACCGCTGTTGACCGTTGACTGGCAACGCCAGGCAACGCCCGTTGACCGTTCAAGGCAACCGACAACCAGCGGGCGTTGACCGCGCCGCACCGAGCGCACTGCCGGCCTATTGCGCGCGGGCCTGGTGCGGTCTCGGTCCGCGCCACACCATGCCACGCCAGAAGGCGGGCACCACTTCGGACAGTCCATAAAGGTCAGACGGAGCTCTCGCTAGGTCGGCTCCGAGCCCGATCGGGGCCGCGCGTCTCCCGCCGCACCGAGTGGCGCCGCAGGGACGGCGACCAGACGAGGGTCTTGGCGCTGAACGCCGCCCGAGTCCTCCAGCCCCTTGGCCGCGGACGGGTCCCACCGCGCGGCTGCGAGGCCCGAATCAGGCGCTTGATTTGCAGCCAACAATTCCGGCATCAGCCGGCGCTTGATTTGGTTGCGGCGCAACCAGACGCGAAGGCCGAGTCCGGCGGGAGCAACGGTCGCGCCCCCGACGGACCCGGGCCATCATCGAGCTCTGTCCTTAAAGGACCTTGTGGACCCAACCGTAAGGATCGGTGGCGCGGCCGCGCTGGATGTCGACCAGTTGCTTGCGCAGCGCCATTGTCTGCTCGCCGAAGCCGCCGTCGCCCATTTTGAAGGAGCCGCCTTCGTAGCGGACCTCGCCGATCGGGGTGATGACCGCCGCGGTGCCGCAGGCGAAGGCCTCGCGGATGCGGCCGCTCTCGGCGTCGGCCTGCCACTCGTCGAACGCCACCGGGCGCTCGATCACGGCGTGGCCGGCGTCGGTGGCCAGGCGCATCACGGCCTCGCGGGTGATGCCGGGCAGGATCGTGCCGAGTGGCGGGGTGACGAGGGTGCCGTCGTCGTAGACGAAGAAGATGTTCATGCCGCCCAGTTCGTCTATCCAGCGCTGCTCGACCGCGTCGAGGAAGACGACCTGGTCGCAGCCGTTGGCCGCGGCCTGTTGCTGGGGCAGCAGCGAGGCGGCGTAGTTGCCGCCGCACTTCGCCGCGCCGGTGCCGCCCGGTGCGGCCCGCGTGTAGTCGGGGCTCACCCACACGTTGACCGGCTTGATGCCGTTCTTGAAGTAGGAGCCGACCGGCGACGCGATCACCACGTAGAGGTATTCCATCGCCGGGCGCACGCCCAGGAAGACCTCGTTGGCGAACATGAACGGGCGCAGGTAGAGGCTGTCTTCGCCGTTGGTGGGGATCCAGTCGCGGTCGATGCTGATCAAACGGCGCAGCGAGTCGACGAAGGCGCCCTCGGGCAGGTGGGGCATCGCCAGGCGGGTGGCCGACGTGGAGAACCGGGCGGCGTTGGCGTCCGGGCGGAACATGGTCACCGTGCCGTCGGCGTTGCGGTAGGCCTTGAGGCCTTCGAAGATCTCCTGCGCGTAGTGCAGGACCGCGCTGGCCGGGTCCATCTGGATCGGCGCGCGAGCCTCGACCCGGGCCTCGTACCAGCCTTTGCCCTCGGCGTAACGGGCGGTCACCATGTGGTCGGTGAATACCCGGCCGAATCCCGGGTCGACCATGAGCGCGGCGCGCTCGGCCGGGTCTACCGGCTGAGGATTCGGACGAATCTCGAAGTCGAGCTTGTCACCACCGCTCATCGCGTTGGACCTCCAGTAATCCGGCGGGCCGCGCCGGCAACGCTCAGTAAGGGCTGCGAAGAAAACTTACCCCGAACGGTCGTTCATGGGGGAGGGGGAGCCCGGCGAAACCACTCAGCCGACAGCGGCGGTGGCGAGCCGGTCGCCGATCTCGGCGGTGCGCAGCGGCGTGCCGGAGTTGCGCCCGGCCAGCTCGGCGGCGACCGCCTCGGCTACTCGGTGTGCGGCGTCGGCGTGCCCGAGGTGGTCGAGCAGCAGCGAGACCGACAGCACGGCGGCGGCCGGGTCGGCCACGCCCTTGCCGGCGATGTCGGGTGCCGAGCCGTGCACCGGCTCGAACATCGACGGGTGGACCCGCTCCGGGTTGATGCACCCGCTGGCGGCCATGCCGATGCCACCGGTCACGGCGGCGGCGATGTCGGTGAGGATGTCACCGAAGAGGTTGTCGGTGACGATGACGTCGTAACGCTGCGGCTGGGTCACGAGGAACATCGCGGCGGCGTCGACGTGCTGGTATTCGGTCGCCACGTCGGGGTGCTCGGCGGCGACGGTCTCGAAGGTGCGGGCCCACAACGAGCCGGCGTGGGTGAGCACGTTGGTCTTGTGCACGAGGGTGACCTTGCGGCGGGGCCGGCGCTCTGCGCGCGCGAACGCGTCACGGATCACCCGTTCGACACCGTGCCGGGTGTTGAGACTCTCCTCGGTCGCGATCTCGGCGGGCGTGCCCCGGTGGAGGCCGCCGCCGGCGCCGGCGTAGAGACCCTCGGTGCCCTCGCGCACCACGATCATGTCGATCTCGCCGGGCTTGACCCCGGCCAGCGGGCTGACCACGCCCGGGAAGAGACGTGAGGGGCGCAGGTTGACGTATTGGTCGAAGGCGAACCGGAGCTTGAGCAGCAGCCCCCGCTCGAGCACACCCGGCGGCACGGTCGGGTCGCCGACGGCGCCGAGCAGGATCGCGTCGTGGCCGCGCAGCTCGTCGAGCACCGAGTCGGGCAGCACCTCACCGGTGCGGTGGTAGCGCGCCGCGCCAAGGTCGTATTCGGTCGCCTCGACGCCCGGGAGCACCGCGTCGAGCACCTTGCGCGCCTGGTCGATCACTTCGGGACCGATGCCGTCACCGGCCACCACCGCGATCCGCGCCACAGACACGTCAAAGCTCCTTCGCCAACGAAACGGTCTAACAAACGTTAAGGCATCGTCCCGACAACCGGTATGCCGCTCCCACTATGCGGAATCGGGCAGAATGCCCCAGGAAACTCTCAGCTGGCGCTCATGCCCCCGTCACCCGCAAATCCTAGGTTTAACGCAGTCACAGCCGGAAGGGGGCCCGATGCGCCCAGACCTACGCCTCGGCGGCGGCCCGGCCAGCACGCTCGCCCATCCCGCCGCCGCCAACGGTGGCCTGGTCGCACACCACACCGTGCAGACCTCCACGGCCGGCTTCACGCTGACCCTGGTCAGCCCCGCGTGGATGAGCCGCCGCACACTCGCCGCCACCATCGCCGACGCGGTCGCCGAACTCCGGGCGGTCGACTTCGCATACAGCCCGATCCGCGAGTCCAGCCTGGTCGCCCGCCTCCGCCGCGGCGAAGTAGCACCGGACGCCTACGCACCCCTGGCCGACCTGGTCGCCCGCTGCGACGCCATGCGCGCGGCCACGGATGGCTGGTTCGACGCGTGGTCGGCACCCGGCGGCTTCGACCCGAGCGCGCTCGTCAAGGGCTGGGCGATGGAAAGAGCGGCAGCGAGGGTACGGGCGGCCGGCATCAGCGACTACGCCGTGGCCAGCGGCGGCGACCTGACCGTCCGCGGCAACGCCCCACATGGCGGTCCGTGGCGGATCGCGGTGCATCACCCGTACGAGGCCCGCCGCAAGCCGGTCCTCCTGGAACTGACGGCCGGCGCGATAGGCACGTCGGGCGTAACCGGCCGCCGCGGCCACGTGGTCGACCCACACCGCGCCACACCGGTCGAGGAGATCCGCGCCGCAACGGTGATGGGCCCAGACCTGGCGGTCGCCGACGCCTATGCGACGGCGCTCTACGCGGCCGGTGAGGCGGGCCTCTCCTGGTTCCCGACCGCGGAGGGCTACACCGGTACCCTGATCCTGGATGCCGTCGCCGCGAGGCGCTAACCGGCCGGCCCGCCACGGCCGTCGAACGTCGCCGTTGGTTGGCGCCGGGTTCGCCGCCGTCACGATGCGCGCGGCCCTCGGGTATGCGCAGTCCCTCAGGCGCGGCCGGGACACCTTCGGTGTCTTGATCCGCCGGCTAACCGGGCCACCATCGCCCGGTCGACCGGCGCCGCCCCGCAGCCAGCGCCGACGGCCAGGCAGCAACCCCAGCCCGGATCGACCAGCGCGCCCGGCAGCCCCTTTCCACCGCCAGGCAGCAACCCCCAGTCCAGATCGACCAGCGCGCCCAACAGCCAGCCCCCACGGCCAGGCAGCAACCCCCAGTCCAGATCGACCAGCGCGCCCGGCAGCCCCTTTCCACCGCCAGGCAGCAACCCCCAGTCCAGATCGACCAGCGCGCCCGGCAGCCAGCCCTCACGCCCAGGCAGCAACCCCCAGTCCAGATCGACCAGCGGCCCGGAGCAAGCCCGACCACTAGCCAGCAACTCCCGGTGGGAGTGACCAGCCCGGGTCCTCCGCACCTCTGGGCGCGACGATCGTGGCGCGTAACCGTTCTCCGGCGCCGCAGGCGCCGACCGACGCCGGCGCTGTCCAGAACGGCGATGCGACCCCTGCGAAAGACAAGCGAACGCGGCGCCCACCCAGGGAAGACCAACCTCACAAGTCCTTGTCCCACCCAGACCAAGACGGAAAACCGCAAACCGTGGCGACTACCCGAGCTGACCCGAACCCTGCACACGCGAGGAAGCGAAGTGGCGCGCTCGTGTCGCGCGGCGCGGCGCTGCCCCGGGCCGGGCGATCGGACCGGTCGCCGCGGTCACCGCGGGCGTGCC